>CAYRHN010000007.1:0-191315 GCA_964424115.1 uncultured Anaerolineaceae bacterium | reverse complement strand
TGAATTTGATTTGTCCCTTGCCAAACATTTCATGTGTTAAAGATACACTACCGAATGTCTGGTTGACCCCGGCTTATATTTCCTATAAAATAGACTCATGAAATTGCTGCTGACCGGATTCTTTCGTACCGACCACGACCCGCCAGGTGATTAACCTTAAAGGCGCGATATCCTTTCGAGGCGCTCAGGCGCTAAGAAAACAAGATTTTCCGTCTTTGCGTCTCTTTGTTTCTTTATAGCTTCGTGGTTCCTGTTTACCGTCAATCGTAATTGGTCAATCGAAAATTGGAGTTTAGAATGTCCCCTTGTAAAATCACTTACCCCTCGCCTTTCCCGTCCAAGCGCGCGCCGATCTACCGGGAAGTGCCGGATGAAAAATGGAATGACTGGCGCTGGCAGATGAGCAATCGTCTGAACAGCGTGGAAGATTTTGAAAAAGTGCTTACCCTGACCGATAGCGAGCGCAAGGCGCTCGGCTCGCAGGGCTTGTTCCGGGTGGATATCACCCCCTACTTCGTCTCGTTGATCGACCCGGACGATCCCAACGACCCGATCCGCCGGCAGGTCGTCCCGCAGGCGAACGAGATCCTGCCCTTCACCGGGATGATGGAAGATTCGCTGGCGGAAGACCGCCACTCGCCGGTGCCGGGGCTGGTGCACCGTTACCCCGACCGGGTGCTGATGCTGGTGACCACTCAGTGCGCCTCGTACTGCCGCTACTGCACCCGCTCGCGCATCGTCGGCGACCCGACCGCGACCTTCTCGCGGGCCGAGTTCGAGATGCAGATCGAATATTTGAAAAAAACCCCCCAGGTGCGGGATGTGCTGCTCTCCGGCGGCGACCCGCTGGCGCTGGCGCCCAAGATCCTGGAGGAACTGCTGAGCCGCCTGCGCGAGATCCCGCACATCGAGATCATCCGCATCGGCAGCCGCATCCCGGTCTTCATGCCGCAGCGCGTGACGGATGAGCTATGCAACATGCTGCAAAAGTACCACCCGCTGTGGATGAACATTCACGTCAACCACCCCAACGAGATCTCGGCCGAGCTGGACGCGGCCTGTGACAAGCTGACCCGGGCGGGCATCCCGCTGGGCAACCAGTCGGTGCTGCTGGCGGGGGTGAACGACTGCGTGCATATCCAGCGCAAGCTGGTGCACGACCTGGTGCGCATGCGCGTGCGCCCCTATTATCTCTACCAGTGTGACCTGGTGGAAGGCGCCGGGCATTTCCGCACCCCGGTAGCGAAGGGGGTGGAGATCATCGAAGGGCTGCGCGGGCACACCTCTGGCTATGCGGTGCCGACCTTCGTGGTGGATGCGCCCGGCGGCGGTGGGAAGATCCCGGTGATGCCCAATTACATGGTGAGCATGTCCGACCACAAGATCATCCTGCGCAACTACGAGGGCTATATCACCACCTATGAAGAGCCGGTGCAATACACCCCGCACGATCCAAAGACCTGCCCGGAATGCCAGGCCAAGCGCTGCGAGCCGGGGCAGGAGGGCGTGTTTGGCCTGCTGGACGGCGAAGGAATGTTCATCAAGCCAGAAGGTTTCGACGAACTGCACAACCGCGGCGGCGGGACGCACCGCCTGCGCGATAACCAGAACAAATGGAAGCCGCTTGGAATCGGAGCGGAAGAAGATTAGTTGGTTGCGTTCTGCCTGGAGGTAAAGCCTCCAGGCAGAACACAGAAAGGTAAATAAGATGCATTACCGCCGTTTGGGTCGTTCGGGTTTGAAGGTCAGCGAGATCTCGCTGGGCGCGTGGGTCACCTTTGGTAACCAGATCACGGAAGAGGCCGCGGAGGAATTGATCCATGCCGCGTATGACCAGGGGGTAAATTTCTTCGATAATGCCGATATGTACGCCAATGGGCAGGCGGAGACCGTGATGGGCAAGGCGATCAAGACCCTGCCGCGTGAGGCTTTGGTGATTTCCAGCAAGGTCTTCTGGCCGACCATGCCCGGCCCCAACGGGCGCGGGCTCTCGCGCAAGCATATCTTCGAGTCGGTGCACGCTTCGCTGCGCCGGCTGGGGACGGATTACCTGGACCTGTATTTCTGCCACCGCTACGATCCGGATTCCCCGGTGGAAGAGGTGGTGCGGATCATGAACGACCTGATGACGCAGGGTAAGATCCTCTACTGGGGCACCTCGGAATGGGATGCTTCGCAGGTGGCGCAAGCGATCGGCGTGGCGCGCCAGTACGGGCTGGTGCCGCCGACGATGGAGCAGCCACAGTACAACCTGTTCCGCCGCCAACGCGTGGAAGTGGAACTGGCGCCGCTGTGCAAGGAGTTCGGGCTGGGATTGACCACCTGGAGCCCGCTGGCTTTTGGCATCCTTTCAGGGAAGTACAACGAAGGTATCCCGGAAGGGTCGCGCGCCTCCCGGCCGGAGATGGGCTGGATCCGCGACCAGATCACGCCGGAAAAGATCGCCATCGTGCGCCAGTTGACGGCGCTTTCGCGCGAACTGGGTTGGACGACGGCCCAGCTGGCGATCGCCTGGATCCTGCGACGCAAAGAGGTGAGCAGCGTGATCACCGGGGCGACGCGCGCCGAGCAGTTGGATGAGAACCTGGGCGCGGCGGAAGCGGTGGAATTATTAACCGATGACCTCTTAGACCGGATCGAGCAGATCGCGGGGAACCTGCCGGAGAAATAGAAACGCAGAAACACGGATTGGCCAGATCAAACGGATCGACACAGATAAAAGATGACGGATAACAGCCGGAAAGATACGAAGAAGGTGCTGCGCTGGGGTTTGCTGAGCACGGCGCGCATCAACCGGGCGCTGTTCGCCCCCCTGCGGGGGGCGAAGCGCAGCGAACTGCGCGGGGTGGCCTCGCGCGATTTGAAGAAGGCCGCTGAATATGTCTGCGAGCACCACATCCCGCGGGCGTACGGCAGTTATCAGGAGATGCTGGACGACCCGCAGATCGATGTGGTCTATAATCCACTGCCCAACCACCTGCACGCGGAGTGGACCATCCGCGCGTTGGAGGCGGGCAAGCATGTGCTGGTGGAAAAACCCTTTGCGCTGACAGCGGCGGAGGTGGACGCAGTGGCCGAGGCGACGCGCCGGACGGGCAGGGTGGCAGCGGAGGCGTTCATGTATCGCCACCATCCCCAGACGCGCAAAGTGCAGGAACTGGTGCGGGAGGGGGCGATCGGCGAGGTGAAGTTGATGCTGGGAGCGTTCAGCTTCACGCTGAGCAAGCCGGACGATTTCCGCTGGCTGCCCGAGCAGGGCGGCGGGGCCTGCTGGGACGTGGGCTGCTACCCGATCAGCTACATGCGCATGTTAACCGGAAGCCAGCCGGAGCAGGTGTCTGCCAGCCAGATCAGCGCGCCGACGGGGATCGACCTGACCCTGGCGGGCGAGATGCGCTACCCGGGCGGGGTGATGGGGCAGTTCTATTGCAGTTTTGGCCTGCCGTACGCCACGCGCATGGAAGTGCGCGGGACGAAGGGCAGCCTGGTCATCCCATCGCCGTTCTCCCCGCGCGAGAAGACCGCTCCGGTGCTGCTGATCCGCGAGGAGAAAGAGGAGCGCTTCACCTTCCCGAAGGTGGACCTGTACCTGGGCGAGGTGGAGGACATGGAGCGGGCGGTGCTGGATGGGGCCGCGCCGCTGGTCAGCCTGGAGGAGAGCCGCGAGAACGTGGCCACCATCCTGGCGCTGCTGGAATCGGCGAGGAGTGGGAGAGTAGTGGAAGTGTGAGACGCAGGAGGGGGCGGGCGGGACTTTGTTTACCGGTCAGCCTCTATATCACCATGGCGTCCCGCCCCTACAGGGAAGGGATGTTGTGCCTTTAAGATAGATTCTTCGCCCCCTGCGGGGGCTCAGAATGACAGGGAAGGCGGTCAATCCTCCTCGACCGAAGAATCGGCGGGGGCGTAGACCTCCGGCACGAAGGTCTGGTCGGTGATGGGCGGGCGGACATAGCCGCCGTCCACCTGGCGGGGGGGCAGTTCCAGCGGTTCGGGGGTCAGGTCCTGGTAGGGGATCATGCTGAGCAGGTGGCGGATGCAGTTCAGACGGGCGCACATCTTGTTGTCGGCATTGACCACGTACCAGGGCGCCTGCTTGATATCGGTGGCGGCGAAATTGTCATCCTTGGCCTTGGAATATTCCACCCAGCGGGCGCGGGATTGCAGGTCCATCGGGCTGAGCTTCCAACGCTTGGCGGGGTCGTGGATGCGCGCCTGGAAGCGACGTTCCTGCTCCTTGTCGCTGACCGAGAACCAGTATTTGATCAGGATGATGCCGGAACGCACCAGCATGCGCTCGAATTCCGGCACCGAGCGCAGGAATTCGCGGTATTCCTCCTCGGTGCAGAAGCCCATCACGCGTTCCACGCCGGCGCGGTTGTACCAGGAGCGGTCGAAGAGGACCATCTCGCCCCCGGCGGGCAGGTGGGCCACGTAGCGCTGGAAATACCATTGAGTCTTCTCGCGGTCGGTGGGGGTGGGAAGGGCAGCCACGCGGCAGACGCGCGGGTTGAGGCTTTCGGTGATGCGCTTGATCGCGCCTCCCTTGCCGGCGGCATCGCGGCCTTCAAAGATGACCACCACCTTCAATCCCTTGACGCGGATCCATTCCTGCAGCTTGACCAGCTCGGATTGCAGGCGGCTCAGCTCCTTCTCGTAGGACTTTTTGGTGAGCTTGATCTGATCCACCTTGGGTTGGGTTGCAGCAGCCGGCGCGGGCTGGACCTTCTCCTGCGCGGGTTGGACGTGGGTCTTCTTGGGGGAATCTTTGCTTTTCTTGGACATCTTCCCTCCGATATGAATATGTATGGACAGGCGATAATTCATTATATATTAATTTAACCGCAGATGAATATAGATAAACGCGGATGATTTCCATAAGATCGTAAATTCAGCATTGGGTATAATCAATCCATCATGGTATGCGATGTAAATTTCACGATCCGTCCGGTCACACCGGCTGAACGGGAGGCCGTGCTGGAGGTCTACCGGCAGTGCGAGGATTTCCTGGCGCTGGGGCCGGTGGCGACAGCTTCGATGGAAATGGTGGACGCGGACATCGCCCATTCCCGTGAAGCGGGGGGATCGTTCTGCGGGGTGTTCGCGGCGGATGGGCGGATGCTGGCGGTGGTGGACTATGTATTGCACGGATGGGAAGGGAACCCGGCGGCGGCCTTTCTCTCGCTGTTGATGATCGCCGCACCGTACCGAGGGCAGGGGCTGGGATACTGGATCGTGGAGCAGGTGGAGACGCATATCCGCCAGGACCCGCAGGTGAAGGTGATCTTCTCGGGGGTGCAGGTGAACAACCCCAACGCGGTGCGTTTCTGGCAGGCGCGCGGGTACCGCATTATCAGCGAGCCGGAATTGCTGGCGGACGGGACGACGTGTGTGCAGTTGAGAAAAGAGCTGGCAGGAAACAGCCTACAGTTAACAGCGGACAGTTGACAGGAAAAAAGGAGACCGCATCGAGCGAACAGGATCGGAGATGCTTCACTCCCTCAGAATGACCTGTTTTTACTGTATGCTGTGAGCTATGAGCTGTTCGCTATGAGGTATAATCACCCCCGATGACATCCATTGACCTGCTTAAAGACCTGAACGAGCCGCAGCGCCGGGCAGTGACCAGCGAGGCCCAGCATGCGCTGGTGCTTGCGGGACCCGGCTCCGGCAAGACGCGCGTGCTGACCCGCCGGATCGCGTATTTGATCCAGGAACGCGGGGTGCAGCCGTTCTCGATCATCGCAGTGACCTTCACCAACAAGGCCGCCAAGGAGATGGGCGCGCGCCTGGAAGGGCTGCTGGGCGGGCAGGCCGAAGGGGTCTGGCTGGGCACCTTCCACGCCATCTGCGCGCGTATCCTGCGCCGCGAGGCGAATTTGCTGCCGGTGGCCTCCAATTTCGTGATCATGGACGCGGACGACCAGCTGGCCCTAGTGCGGCGGGTGCTGAAGGAATTGAACCTGGATGAAAAGCAGTACCGTCCGCAGCCGATCCATGCCGCCATTTCCAATTCCAAGAACGCGATGATCTGGCCGGAGGAATTCGCGCCGCGCAGTTACCGCGATGAGGTGATCCGGCGGGTGTACACGCGCTATAACGAACTGCTGCAGACCAACAATTCGTTCGATTTCGACGACCTGCTGTTGTGGACGGTGCGCCTGCTGGACGAGAATCCGGCGGTACGCGAACGCTATGCGCGCCGTTTCGACCACCTGCTGGTGGACGAGTTCCAGGACACCAACGCGGTGCAGTACACGCTGCTCAAGCTGCTGGCGGCGCTGCCGAGCAACAGCCTGTTCGTGGTGGGCGATGAAGACCAGTCCATTTATCGCTGGCGCGGGGCGGATTACCGCAACGTGCTGCGCTTCGAGGAAGATTACCCGGAGGCGGAGAAGATCCTGCTGGAGCAGAATTACCGCTCCACCCAGACCGTGCTGGACGTGGCGCGGGCGGTGATCGACCGCAACCTTCACCGCACGCCCAAGCATTTGTTCTCCGACCGCGGGCATGGCGACCGGGTGGTGGTGTACGACGCAGTGGACGACCGCGCCGAAGCCGCCTATGTGGTGGACACGGTGCGCCAGTGGCTTTCGGGGGGCAAGGCCAGGGGCGGCGATTTCGCGGTGATGTACCGCACGAATGCCCAGTCGCGCCTGCTGGAAGAGGCTTTCCTGCACGCGGGGATGCCCTACCGCCTGGTGGGGGCGCAGCGCTTCTACGGGCGGCGCGAGGTGAAGGATATCATCGCCTACCTGCGCCTGGTGGAGAACCCGGCGGATGAACTGAGCCTGCTGCGGGCGATTAACACCCCGCCGCGCGGGATCGGCGACAAGACCATCCTGGCCCTGCAGCTCACCGCGCGCCAGGCCGAGGTAGCGGCAGGGGATATCCTGCTCGACCTGGGCCGCGAGGGGCAAAACTCGACCTACTATAAATCGCTGGGCGGGCGCGGCGCGGCCGTGCTGGCAGATTTCGGCGCGATGATGGTCAACTGGCTGGAGGTGCGCGAACAGGGCAGCCTGCCGACGCTTTTCGACCGGATCGTGGCGGATATTGTCTACCAGCCGTACATCGAGGACGGCACGGAAGAGGGCAGCGACCGCTGGGGCAACGTACAGGAGCTGCGCAAGCTGGCCTACGAGTACCAGGAACGCGGGCTGACCGCCTTCCTGGAGAGCCTGGCGTTGATCTCCGACCAGGATACGCTGCCCGACCAGGTCAGCGCTCCGACGCTGTTGACGCTGCACGCGGCCAAGGGGTTGGAGTTCAAGCAGGTGTTCATCACCGGGCTGGACGAGGGACTGCTGCCGCACTCGCGCTCGAAGGACGACCCGGAGGAGATGGAAGAGGAGCGGCGCCTGTTCTACGTGGGGCTGACGCGCGCCAAAGACCGCCTGTACCTGCTGCGGGCGCGCTCGCGGGCGTCGTACGGGGGAATCGATTATCAGGAGCCCTCGCGCTTCTTGGAAGATATCCCGGCCGAACTGGTCACTCAGCAGGGCAGCCGTTCTACTTACAGCGGCAGCGCCAGCGCAAGTTCCCGGCGCTACCGGGAAGAAGATACCCGCTGGGATCGAGGGACTGCTGTCAGCTCGCCGTCGTCGAGCATGCGCTGGCAGACCACGTCAGGCGACGCGCCCGCGCCGCGGATCGTTTCGCCGCGCGCCGAGCCGGAGCCGCCTCGGAAACCAGCCCAACCGGTCCAACCGCGCTATGCGGTCAATATGCGCGTCCGCCATTCGGTCTGGGGGGAGGGACTGGTGGTGAATGTGCGCGTGCAGGACGGGGAGGAACTGGTGGATGTGTTCTTCGACGGGGCGGGGTTCAAGAAATTGCTGGCCTCGATGGCGAATTTGACCATTTTGTAACGAACCGCTATTTCTTCCGTCACTTGCTCTCGATCCTGTTGCTGCCGGGGCTAATGAAGCGCTTCGGGGAGGAGTATGCGGCGTAGAAGCGGAATGTGCCGCGCTGGATCCTGCGGCTGAAGCCGTGGAATAACGGGGAATTTTAAACGCGGATCAAACGGATCGAACGGATAAACACGGATCAATCCAAATTAAGTACTTGTTGACCTGGAATTATTGCAGGGGGTGAAAGAAGAATATCAGGGCAGGGTTTTGTAGTATTGTTCGTCTTTGTTCGCTCTCAACTGCTTGATGGCCTGCTTCAATCCGACGATGCGTTTTTCCAGGTGAGGGAGGTGTAGATGCCCCAGCCGAGGCAGGACCAGGGCGGTGGGCATGGGGTTGGTTCCAAGGGAGGAGGAGGGGTTATTCCTCGGCCCAGGCGGAGAGGGCCTGGGGATCGGGGAGAGTGATGTGCAGGGCCTCATCGATCTGGATCAGGCCAAGCTGCTTCAGTTCGCCGACGACCTGGTTGACGCGCTTGCGCGAGGCGCCGACCAGTTCGGCCAGGTCGCCCTGGGTGAGACGCATGGGCAGCAGCACCTGACCCTGGTCGCTGCGCAGGCCGTAGCGCCCGGCAAAGATGAGCAGCTGGCGCGCCACGCGCTGGTGGACGTTGAGGGAGGCCAGGGCGCGCACGGTGTCGCTGGAATCGCGCAGGCGCCTGGTGAGGATGCCGAGCAGGTTCTGGGCCAGGCGGGGAGAGGCGCTGAGGGCGGCGTTGAAGTCCTCGCGGGTCATCCACAGCAGGGTGGTCTCTTCAAGGGTGATCACGCTGGCCGAGCGGCCGATGCCGTCCACCATGCTCATCTCGCCGACCGGGTCGCCGGGGCCAAGCAGGGCCAGGGTCACCTCGCTGCCGTCCAGGTTGATGTTGTAGACCCGAACCGTGCCGGAGAGGACCAGGTAGATGGTCTCGGCTTCGGAGCCGGCGGTGATGATATCCACCCCGGCCGGGTAGGAATGGGCGTGCATGCGCTGGCGCATCCAGGCGCACTGTGCGTCGCTCAACCCGGCAAAGAGGGGGATCTCAGGCATGCGTTCCAAAGAATCGATCACAAGGACAGCTCGCTTGAAAAGAGTGGAAACGGTCAGGGTGGGGTACATGGTTCCCTCCAATTATTATACACATCTGACTGGGAAATATCGAAAACACGGATACTGCGCGCACGGGTCTAACCGATCAAATCGGATATATCTTTGGGGCTATTTAAGCTCTGCGCCGCGGGTGACGATCACTTCATCGTGGCACAGGTCCACTTCCAGGCCCTCGACGGCGGGGAAGGCGGAGGAAAAGAGGCTGCGCGCCTGGGCAGCGATCTGGTCCAGGCGGCGGTCGTCGTATTCGGGAGCGTAGTGGAAGAGGGCCAGGCTGCGCACCCCGGCGGCCCTGGCAACGGCGCAGGCCATGCCGACCGTGGAGTGGCCGTAGCCCTGGGTGGTGTTAATGCCCGGCAGCAGGCCCAGGTAATGCTCGTCGGTATACTGCGCGTCGTGGATGAGCAGGTCAGCCCCGCGGGCGAAAGCCGCCAGGCGCTGGTCACCGTTGAGGTAGCCCTCGGTGTCGGTGGCATAGACCAGCGAGCGCCCCCGCCAGGTGATGCGGTAGTGCATCACCCCCTGCGGGTGGGCGTGGGAGCGCAGGGCGCGCACCTGGACGGCATTGGGCGAGACGGATGGGCATTCCTGCCCGGCGCGGGAGAGGCACATATCTTCCAGGCTGGAGCCGATCAGGAGCGTGTCGCCCTCGCGAAGGGAGTTGAAGCGCAGTTCGGCGGCGGTCTCGCTGAGGCGCAAGGGAAATAGGGGCGGGCGCATGACAGACTCGAGGGCGGTGCGCGGGGTCAGGTCGCCCAGGTCGGGGCCGTAGAGGTGCAGGCGAGTGGTAGGCAGGAAGGCAGGCACGAAGAAGGGGAAACCCTGGTTATGGTCGTGGTGCAGATGGCTGAGCAGAATGAGGGCTTCCACCGGCTGGCCAGTCTGTCGGGCGCGCTGCACCAGGCTGCGCCCGAGGGGAATGATGCCGGTGCCGCTGTCCAGGATGATGGTCAGGCCGTTGACCTGCACCTGCACGCAGGGCGTGTTGCCGCCGTAGCGCAAGGTACCCGGGCCAGGGGTGGGGTAGCTGCCGCGCACGCCCCAAAAGCGGACGGTGAAAGCGGATGAAATTGTGGGATCCATACTGCGCCTCCTGCAAAAGTGTGCCGTGCATGGATATTATGCCGACTTTGCGGAGGGGCAGCAAGGAAATATTTCACACCCTGAGCTGTTTTTCCAGTTCTTTACGCACCACTTGCGGATTGGCCTTGCCCGCGGCGCGGCGCATCACCTGGCCAAAGAACCAGTGGAGCAGGGCTTCTTTCCCGGCGCGGTAGGCGGCTACTTCCTGGGGAAATTCGGCGAGTGTTTCGCGCACCCAGGTTTCCGTTGCGCGGTGATCGGAGACCTGGCGCAGGCCGCGTGCGTCGATGATCTGCGCGGCAGTCTGTCCAGAAGCCAGCATCCCGGCCAGGACCAGTTTGGCGGACGGCAGGTTGATCTCCCCCCCGGCACAGGCGCGGGCCAGTTCCACCAATCCAGCCGGGCGGACGCGCAGTTCGTCCACGGTTTGGCCGGATTGCTTCATCCATCCGAACAATTCGCCGGTGATCCAGTTGCCCAGGGCACTTACAGGCAGGTCGGGCGCCAGGCGCACGCACTCCTCAAAGTAGGCGGCCACGTCCGGTTCAGCGGCGATCAGGCGCGCGTTGGCAGGAGAGAGCCCCATCTGCCGAACAAAGCGCTCGATTCGGGCGCGCGGCAGTTCAGGCATCCCGGCCGCGACGCGCTGCACCCATTCTGTCTCCACCACCAGGGGCGGCAGGTCAGGTTCAGGAAAATAGCGATAATCGTGAACATCCTCTTTGCTGCGCTGCGTGCGGGTACGTCCTTCAGCTTCGTCCCAGCCAAGGGTCTCCTGACGCACTTTTTCGCCGCGGTCGAGCAGGGAGCTCTGGCGTGCGATCTCGAAGGCAGCAGAGCGCTCCAGGGCGCGGAAGCTGTTCAGATTCTTGATCTCGGTGCGGGTGCCCAGCACCGTGCTGCCAATCGGACGGACAGATATGTTGGCCTCGAAACGTAGGACGCCTTTTTCCATATCGCCGGAGTTGACCCCCAGGTAGCGCAGGATGTCGCGCAGGCCAGCGGCATAGGCGCGCACTTCTTCGAGGGTATGCATATCCGGCTCGGAGACGATCTCCAGCAGAGGCACCCCGGCGCGGTTGAGGTCGACCAGAGAGCAGGATTCCGCCCCGCGAGACACATGGGTCAGTTTGCCGGCATCCTCTTCCAGGTGGATGCGCCGGACGCGGATGGCACGCTCGCCCTGGGAGGTGTCCACCACCAGGCGGCCGTGTTCGGCCAGCGGGTACTCGTATTGCGTGATCTGGTAACCCTTGGGCAGGTCGGGGTAAAAATAGTTCTTGCGGGCAAATAGGCTGATGGGAGCCACCTGACATTCCAGGGCCAACGCCACGCGCAGGCTAAATTCCACGGCCTGTCGGTTGACCACCGGCAGCGCGCCGGGCAGCCCAGCGCAAACCGGGCAGACCGCTGTGTTGGGAGCGACAAGGGTGGAATCAACCACCGGGCAGGCGCAGAACATCTTTGAGCGGGTGCGCAGCTCGGCGTGCACTTCCAGACCAATGACAGCTTGATATTCCATGGAGGTGGTTTTTTTTAATGCCAGGGTTGATCGCCAAAGAAAACAAGCGGGAAAGTGTATTGGAAGGGATATTTGGAGGCGGATGGTGCAGGGGTCCACATGACGGCATCAAAGTAGATGCGCTGGCTCTTGATGTGAGTCAGATCTTTGAGAATGACCACCGACGGACCCCGGTCAAGGTAAAAAGTGCCGAGGGGGACAAAGCGGTCGCCGTCGTTGGCCTGGCTGACGGTGCTGGTATAGACGGTGCGGTTGCTCCAGACCTGATAATCAGCTTCGACGGTGTTGTACTCTGTTTTGGGCCAATAGGCCGAGACCGTGTAGGTACCGGGTTGATAGATATAGGTGCCCCAGATGGCCCAATTGGTGCTGCTGCCGGGGGTGGTAACGGTCATAGTGTACCAGGATTCGCCCTCGTAGCCGTTAGTGTCGCGATACCAGTAGCGGTTATAAAAGAGCTGGGCCTGAGCTTCGCGGTTGTCGGCGATCAAGTCGCCCTTCCAGGCCCACATGCCGATCCAGGGGTCGTCGTAATCGCCATACCAGCCGTAGGGATCGATATCGACCGAGTCGGAAGCACGGCGCAGGCCGAAATGCAGGTGCGGGCCGGTGGATTGACCGCGGTTGCCGCTGACGCCCAACTGCTGGCCTTCGGTGACAACCTGGTTGATGGTGACATCGATGCGTTCCATATGCCAGTAGATGGTAATATAGCCGTTGGGATGCTGGATCATCAAGCCGCCGTTGGGATCGTTACGGTAGATGACCTTGCCGTCTGCCACGGCATAGAGGGGAGTGTACATGGGGGTGGAGTAGTCCAGGGCATTGTGGCCGCTGTAGCAGTTGAAGGCCAGGGCACAGGAACTGAAGGAGCCGATGTCCAGTCGGCGGCCGTCGAAACGCGTCACGAGGGTGTTGTTGAAATTACGCGGGCTGTCGTGATCAAAAAAGGAATTGATGTAGAAGAACTGGTTCTCCGGCTGGTCGAATGGCAGGCGCATGAACGGTTCCAGGGGGGCGGGGACGGCACTGATTCCGGCGAAGAGGCTTTTTTGGGCCTTCTCGGCAAACATATCCTCGTAGGCGTCCCGCCATTCGCCAAGAAGCTGTTTCATCGATTCGATGCTGAGGGTGGAGAGGCTGAAATAGCTGGCGACCATGAATATGCCCAGGGCGCTGTTGCCTTCCACAGCCAGGACATCGCCGTTGGCAAGGGTGATGACACGTTGGCCGTCATTGTAGCTTTTTTGGGCGGCGACAAGTCGCAGGGCCATGGCCTGCATGTGATCGTAAAAGCCGCCCTGGCCTTCCGGCCAGGTGAGGCTGGTCTCTACATACAAATTGATCAACAGGGCTTTCGGATCCAGGTTGTATTCATCGCTCTGGCTGACCATCCAGATGATCTCGGCAGCGGTGTAGGTTTGCTGGTCTACTTTTTCTTCGTAGGTCGCCAGCGGGCTGACGCGGCTTTCGAGGAAGCGCTGGATGGCATCCAGGTAGAAGCCGTTTTTCATTCCGAGGATGGTGTTATTAGAAATACCGTATTCGCTGGAGGGGAGAACGGTCGCTGCTGCGGGAAGGGTGGGGGTGGCAGCCGGAGGCTGGGTGACTTCGGCGGCGTGCTGGCAGGCGCTGAGCAGCAGGGAGGCAACCAGGAGGACGGCAATCAGTCGTTTCATACGCGGATCCTTTCCAATCACGGTTGGATTTATCTTAGCACAAAATATGCCAGGAAGAACTGGGAAAGAGAAAAGTTGTTTGGGAATGCAAAAAAACCGTCAAGCAGGCCACAAAAAGGGACCCGTCTGGCCGGTCATATTGCAAGATTAATGATGTACAATAATTATGTCCAGTTTGTGAAAATATTAACCTATGATATACTAATAGGGTAAATTAGACCATCCTAGTAAGGATTGAATATGGCACAAGATTTCCTTCCCTTGTTGATCTTGATCATTGTAGCTGTCTTGGTAGCATTGATTGCGGTAGGATTGGGATACTTGTTCGGTCCGCACCGCCCCACCCAGCGCAAAGGCCAACCATACGAATCGGGTATGATCCCTTACGGCCCCGGCGTACAGCGAGTTTCGGTTCGCTATTACCTGGTGGCCGTTTTGTTCATCCTGTTCGATATAGAGCTGGTATTCTTCCTGCCCTGGGTTTTAATCTTGCGCGAACTTGGTGTTCCCGGTCTGATCCAGATGTTTATTTTCATTGGGGTGTTGATCATCGGGTACATTTATGCCTGGAAGAAAGGAGCGCTGGAATGGGAGTAGAGCAAAAACTGGGCAACATGGGGGTGGTGACCACCAGCCTGGAAAAGATGGTCAACTGGTCGCGCACCAATTCCATGTGGCCGATGTTGTTTGGTCTGGCCTGCTGCGCGATCGAGATGATGGGCGCGCAGGCAGCCAATTATGATATGAGCCGCTTTGGGATGGAACTGATGCGTCCCAGCCCGCGCCAGTCCGATCTGATGATCGTGGCGGGGCGCGTTTCGCGCAAGATGGCGCCGGTGCTGCGCAAGCTGTACGACCAAATGCCTGATCCAAAGTGGGTGATTGCGATGGGCGACTGTGCTTCGTGTGGAGGTGTATTCAATAATTACGCTGTGGTGCAGGGCGTGGATGAAGTGGTGCCGGTGGATGTGTTCATTGCCGGTTGCCCACCTCGTCCGGAAGCGCTGATCCACGGCATCATCACCCTGCACGAAAAAATCCACCAGGAATCCTTCAAGGATTGGAAATAGGCAGGTGGGAGATGAGTGATACTATGCAGACTGTGATCCAGGCGATCCAGGCTCACTACCAGGCCACCAAGCAAGAATTCCGCGGGGAAGTGAGCATGGTCTTAGATTGCGAGCATATTCTCCCGGCCCTGCTGGCGCTGCGGGATGAATTTGGCTTCGAGATGTTGATCGACATCACCGCGGTGGATTATTATCCGGCCGACAAGCCGCGCTTCCATGTGATCTATCACGTTTATTCGCTCAAGCACAACCAGATGATCTGCTTGCGGGTGCCGGTCAACAGCAGTTCGCCGAATGTGCCGACGGCAGAGAAGATCTATCCCAACGCCAACTGGTATGAGCGTGAGGTGTACGATATGTTTGGGATCCTCTTCGATGGGCATTCCGATATGCGGCGCATCATCATGCCGGCCGATTGGGAAGGCCACCCGCTGCGCAAGGATTATCCGCTGGGCTATGAAGAAGTTCAGTTCAGTTTCAATGCCAGAGAGATCGACAAGAAGAAACCTTATGCCCGCGTACGCGCGGCGGAAGCTGACCTGGCGAGCGTGAAGGTGGAACGCAAACGCGCAAAGGGGAAGACAAAATGAGCGATTATCGTGAAGTGACGGTTGACGAACTGCGCCACCTGGTCTCTGAGCGCGCGATGAAAGGCGAGACGATGCTGCTGAACATGGGACCGCAGCATCCTTCCACGCACGGCGTGCTGCGTTTGCTGTTGGAGCTGGACGGCGAAAAGGTGGTCTCCTGCATCCCGGATATTGGCTTTTTGCACACCGGGGTGGAGAAGAACATGGAATCCAAAACCTACCAGCAGGCCGAGGTGATGACCGACCGGTTGGATTACCTGAACCCGATCGGCAACAACCTGACCTACTGCCTGGCGGTGGAAAAGTTGCTGGACCTGGATGTGCCGCCTCGCGCGCAGGCGTTGCGCGTGATCCTGGCGGAGTTGACTCGCTTAAATTCGCACCTGGTGTGGATTGGCACATCTGCGCTGGACCTGGCAGCGATGTCGGTCTTCTTGTATGCTTTCCGCGAGCGCGAGATGATCTTGGATATCTTCGAGATGTGCTCCGGTCAGCGTATGATGACCACCTACGTGCGCCCGGGCGGGCTGTGGCGGGATGTCCCGGCGGAGTTTGAAGATGCGGTGCGTAATTTCATCAAGATCTTGCCCGCCCGCATCGACGAATACGAATCGCTGCTGACCACCAACCTGCTCTTCCTGGAGCGTACACGCGGGATCGGTGTGATCAGCGCGGAGGACTGTCTGCGCTGGGGCATTACCGGCCCGGTGCTGCGCGGATCGGGGATGGCTTACGATCTGCGGAAGGCGCGCCCGTATTCCGGCTATGAGCAGTATGAATTTGACATTCCAACCGAAACCGGCGGCGATATCTATGCGCGTTACCGTGTGCGGGTGGAAGAGATGCGCCAATCGGTGCGGATCATCCAGCAGGCGATGGACAACCTGCCGATGGGGCCGGTGCGCAGCAACAATCGCAAGTATGTGCCGCCGCCCCGCTCCGAGATCGGGGTGAGCATGGAAGCGCTGATCCACCACTTCAAGCTGTGGACGGAGGGATTCACCCCGCCGGTTGGGTCGGTGTATGCAGCGACCGAGGCGCCGCGCGGAGAGCTGGGCGTGTACCTGGAAAGCGACGGCAGCCCTCGCCCGTTCCGTGTGCATTACCGTTCCACCTCTTTCCCCAACCTGCAGATCATGCCGCTGCTGACCCGCGGGCACTTTGTGGCCGATGTGGTTGGGATCATCGGCAGTATTGATATTGTTCTGGGAGATTGCGACCGATGAACGAGCTGCTCAAGAAGTATCCCCAAGAGATCGAACGCATTCTGGCCAAATACCCGGCTGGAGACATCGGACGGAAGGCAGCGGTGATGCCGTTGCTGTACCTGGCGCAGCGCGAGGAGAATTATCTCAGCACACAGGCTATCCAGGATGTGGCGGAGATCACCGGCCTTTCAGCAACGGACGTGGACTCGGTGGCAGGTTTTTATACGCTCTTCCATGAGGAGCCGGGCGGGCGATACCGCCTGCAGGTATGCACCGATCTGCCATGCGCGCTACGCGGAGCAGAGAAATTCTTCCGCGATCTGTGCGCTGCGCTGAACGTCAAACCAGGCGAAACCACCCCGGATGGAATGTTCCTGGTGGAAGAGGTGACCTGCCTGGCGGCCTGCCACCGCGCCCCGATGATGCAGGTGCAGGGCGGCGGCGATATTGCCTATCACGAACACCTGACGGTGGAAAAAGCCCTGCAGGTGGTTGAGACGCTGCGCAAACGCCACGAGGAGGCCAAATGAGCCCTTATTTGCTCCTTCGCCATCGGGATATTCCCAACCTGGACCAACTGGATGTTTACCGCGCCAACGGCGGTTTTGACGCCTATCATAAGGCGCTGACCAGCCTGAAGCCCGCGGATGTATTGAACGAGGTGAAGAATTCCGGCCTGCGCGGGCGCGGCGGGGCGGGCTTCCCAACCGGGATGAAATGGAGTTTCATTCCCAATCATTTGTGGCCGCATTACGTGGTGGCCAATGCGGATGAGTCCGAACCGGGCACGTTCAAAGACCGCGAGATCTTGGAGAGCAACCCGTTCCAGTTCCTGGAGGGTTTGATGCTGGCCTCCTTCGCCGTGCAGGCCAACGATGCTTATATTTATCTACGCGGCGAATTCTGGCAGATTGCGCAAAAGCTGGATGAGAAGATCGCCGAACTGGAGAAAGCCGGTTTCCTGGGCGACAAGGTGCTGGGCACGGATTACTCCCTGCATCTATACACCCACCTGGGGGCGGGAGCGTATGTGTGCGGCGAGGAAACTGCGCTGCTCGAGTCGATCGAAGGCAAATTGGGCCAGCCACGCCTGCGCCCGCCTTTCCCGGCGGTGTATGGGTTGTTCGGCAAGCCGACCGTGATCAACAACGTGGAGACGCTTAGCAATGTGCCGGGGATCGTGCAGAACGGTTCGGCCTGGTTCCGCCAGACCGGCACGGAGAAAAGCCCGGGGGTGAAGATCTTCTCCCTCTCCGGGTGTATTAACAAGCCGGGCAACTATGAGCTGCCGCTGGGGACTACTTTTCGCGAGCTGATCTATACGCACGGCGGAGGAATCCCCGAGGGGTGCAAGATCAAGGCGATCATGGCGGCAGGGGCGTCTTCTTCACTAATTGTGGCAGATGACAACGCACTGGATACACCGATGGATTATGAGTCGACCATGGCGCGGGTAAATGCTCCGTTGGGATCGGCCTCGGTGATCATTATCGATGATTCGGTCGATATCGCCTGGCTGGTGAACAAGACAACTCATTTCTTCAAGCATGAGTCGTGCGGAAAGTGCACCCCGTGCCGGGAAGGCACGTATTGGATGGCGCACATTGCCGACCGGTTGGTAAACGGCACTGCCGCAACCGGGGATGTGGATTTGCTGAACTTTGTTGCCCACCAGATCCAGAATAAATGCCTGTGCGCGTTGGGCGAGTTTTCGATCATGGCGGTCATGTCGGGGATCGAGAAGTTCCGGGCCGACTTTGACCAGCATGTGAAACAAATGTAAACCGCAAACCATGGAATTAGTATATTAAATCCTGCGCGACTTTGCGTCTTCGTGGTTAAATCTTTTACAACGGATGGTGAGATGGTATGAGTAAAATGATCACCTTGACAATAGATGGAAAGCAGCTCAGCGTGCCGGAAGGGATGCTGGTGGTGGATGCTGCCAAGAAAGTGGGTGTGGATATTCCGGTGTTTTGCTATCATCCCAAGATGGAACCGGTGGGGATGTGCCGCATGTGCCTGGTGGACATCGGCCGCCCGGTGATCGACCGGGCTACCGGCCAACCAGTGTTGAACGAGGACGGCTCGCCCAAGATCCAGTTTGCCCCCAAGCTGGAAACCGGCTGCACCACGCCGGTCTCGGAAGGGATGGTGGTGGTCACCCAGAGCGATAAGGTGAAAGCCGCGCGTAAAGAGGTAGTGGAATTCATTCTCACCTCGCATCCACTGGATTGCCCGGTGTGCGATAAGGGCGGCGAGTGCCCGCTGCAGAATCTCACCATGGCCTACGGCAGTGGAGAAAGCCGCTTCCTGTTTGATGAGAAGATTCACCTGGGAAAACACGTTCCCTTGGGCGAGCTGATCTTCCTGGACCGCGAGCGCTGTATTCAGTGCGGGCGGTGCGTGCGCTTCCAACACGAGGTGGTAGATGATCCGGTGATCGGCTTTCACCACCGCGGGCGCTCGTTGGAGATCGTTACTTGCTCGGAGCCAGGTTTTGACTCGATCTGGTCGGGCAACACAACCGATATTTGCCCGGTGGGGGCGCTGACCACAGCCGATTTCCGCTTTGGGGCGCGGGCCTGGGAGTTGAATTCGGCTGCTTCGATCTGCAATCACTGCCCGGTGGGATGCAACCTGACCTATAACGTGCGCACGGAAGCCAAGTCCGGCGGTAAGACGATGATCAAGCGTGCCATGCCGCGCCAAAACGAAGTTGTGAATGAGATCTGGATCTGCGACCGCGGGCGCTTTGGGTATCATTATGCGGAAAGCCCGGAACGCCTGACCCAGCCGCTGGTGCGTAAGAACGACAAGTTGGGGCCGGCGAGTTGGGACGAGGCGCTGGCCCTGGTGGCTGAGAAGCTGCAATCAGCCGGGGAAAATACGGTGACCCTGGCAGGCGGGCGGCTGGCAAATGAAGACCTGTTCAACCTGCGCCAGCTTGCCGCAGCGCGCGGCGGACGGGCAGCCCTGTATTCTTATATGGCGGGCGGCGACCTGACTGCTCAACTGGGACTGGCACCGGGCAGCAATTTCGGCGAGATGGGCAAAGGCTCGGTCATCTTGGTGGTGGCGAGCGACCTGCACGAGGAAGCTCCGCTGTGGTGGCTGCGTGTGAAGCAGGCCGTCAAACGCGGAGCGACCTTGATCGTGCTTGCTCCGCGGGCAACCCGGCTGGATCCATATGCGGCGCACCAGGTGCGTTACAGCCCGGGCGATGAAGCCCGCGTGGTATCGGAACTTTTACCGGCCAACCAGGCTGGAGCGGCCATGCCGCTGCGGGCTGCTGGTGAGGCATTTGCCGCTGCGGAAAACGCGGTGATCTTGTTCGGGAGCGAGGGATTGGGGTTGGAAGGCTCGACCGAACTGGCGCATGTGTGCGCAGAGCTGTTGGTGAAGACGCAGCACTTTGGCCGCCCGAACAACGGCCTGGTGGGAGTATGGCCGAACGGCAACACGCAGGGCGCCTGGGATATGGGTTTCCGCCCGTTGACCAACCTGCGAGAACTGCTCTCCGGCGCTGCAGTGGCCTACATTGCTGCGGCTGACCCGGCCGGGGATGACCCGGAATTGGCCGCGGCGCTGGACCAGGCCGGATTTGTGGTAGTGCAGGAGCTGTTCCTGACTGAGACGGCCCGCCGCGCAGATGTAGTGCTGCCGGCCCTGGCACCCCAAGAGCGCGAAGGCACCTATACCTCCGGCGAGCGGCGCGTGCAGCGCTTCTACCCGGCGATCCTGCCTGTGGGAGAGGCGCGTCCCGATTTTGCTATTGCGGCACAACTGGCCAAGCAGCTGGGTTTGGACCTGGAAGGCCGTTCGGCTGCCGCAGTGATGGCGCGCATTGCCGAGAGCGTGCGCGAGTACGCCCAGGTGGATTACCCGCGCCTGGCGGAGACAGTCGAGCAGTGGCCGTTAATTGGGCGCAGCGATCTTTATTACGGCGGCACTTCGTATGACAACCAGCAGGGGCTCGGAGTGCACCTGACGGTACCGCAGCGCTTCACTCCCGAATTCCCGGCTACACCTGTGAGTGAGACCGGTTTGCGCAAGCGTGCTGCTTTGCTGGCGGCGCCTTATACGCGCCTGCTGGACCGCGGGCAAACCTTGATGCCGGCTGGACTGCTGGAAAAGCGACTGGCGCAGCCTTTGGTGTTCGTGCACCCTGAGACCGCCGGAGCAAAAGGCTGGGAGGATGGGGCAAAGGTGAGCCTGACCCTGAAGGGCACGGCATTCGAAGCGCTGGTGCGGCTGGACGCAGATTTGCCTGAGGGCGTGGTGTTCATTCCGCGCAGCGTAGGGCTGCCGGTGGACGGTCTGACCGTGTTGGAATCCTGAGACGGAGAGATGGTATGGACTTTGGGATGATTTTGGAATGGATACTTAAGTCTCTCGTGCTGGTGCTGGCGCTGACCGTTGGGTTTGCCTACACCACGCTGTTCGAGCGCAAAGTGCTGGCGCGCATGCAGGTGCGCGTGGGGCCGAACCGCGCCGGGCCGGCGGGTCTCTTGCAGCCGATCGCGGATGCGGTCAAGCTGATCTTCAAAGAGGAGCTGACCCCCACCAATGCCGACAAGTTCATTTTCTTCATGGCGCCGATCATCACGGTCATCCCGGCCCTGGTGGTGCTGGGGGTGGTGCCGTGGGGCACTTCCATCAACCTGTTCGGGCGGGAGATCACCCTTTATATCGCCGATGTGAACGTGGCGGTGCTGTATATTCTGGCGGTCACCTCGATCTCGGTTTACGGGATCACCCTGGCAGGTTGGTCATCGAACAATAAGTATGCCATGCTGGGCGGCCTGCGCGCCACAGCGCAGATGATCAGCTACGAACTTTCGCTGGGCCTGGCCTACCTGGGGCCGATCCTGCTGGCGGGTTCGTTGAGCATGGTGGATATTGTCACGGCGCAAAAGGATGTCTGGTTTGTGTTCAAACAGCCGGTAGCGTTCCTGATCTACATCTTTGCAAGCCTGGCAGAGGTGAACCGCGCGCCTTTTGATATGCCGGAAGCTGAACAGGAATTGACCGCTGGCTACCATACTGAATATTCGGGGATGAAGTTCGCCTTGTTCTTCATGGCGGAATACATCAAGATGGTGGCGGTCTCGGTGATCGGGGCAACGCTCTTCCTGGGCGGGTTCCAGGGACCGGGCGTGGACCAGTATCCGATCCTGGGGCCGATCTATTTGCTGCTGAAGACCGGGTTGTGGGTCTTCTTGATTGTATGGATTCGCGCCACGCTGCCGCGCATCCGCTATGACCGCCTGATGGCGCTGGAGTGGAAGATCATGCTTCCGCTGGCGCTGCTGAATGTGTTGGTCACCGGTATTATCGTTGTGCTGACAGGAGGCTAGGATGTTTAAAGGTCTCTTTACTACCCTGAAGACTTTGTTCACCAAACCGGTAACGATCCAATACCCGGAGCAGAAGCGCCCGGTACGCGAGCGGTTCAAAGGCCGGCACGTGCTGAAGCGCTACGACAACGGGCTGGAGAAGTGCATTGGATGTTCGTTGTGCGCAGCGGCCTGCCCGGCGGATGCGATCTTCGTGGAAGCCTCGGAGAACACCGACGAGGTGCGCTACTCGCCGGGAGAACGTTACGCCAGCACTTACGAGATCAATTACCTGCGCTGCATCTTCTGCGGTTTTTGCGAGGATGCCTGCCCGACCGAGGCGATCGTGCTGGGTGATAACTATGAGCTGACCTTTACTGACCGGCATGATGCAATCTACACGAAGGAACGCTTGCTGGAAGCTGTACCGGCGGGCAGCCAAACCACGCCGCGTAAGACAGAACCGGGCCAATTCTTCCGCTCGGTGCCTGAAATGAAAGATCCTACGGATTAGGGAGGAGGCGCCTGTGGATATTCTCTTGTATGGTTCCCTGGCACTGGTGATCGTCGTTTCGGCGTTGATCATGTTGTTCAGCCGAAATACGGTCTATTCGGCGCTGTTCCTGGTGTTGAACTTCTCGGCGGTGGGCGTGCTTTACCTGCTGCTGGGCGCGCCTTTTGTGGCCCTGACGCAAATCTCGGTTTATGCAGGCGCGATCATGGTGTTGTTCTTGTTTGTGATCATGCTGCTGGGACGTGAGAAGTTGAGCACCGATGAGCATTTGCGCGGGCAGCGGGTCATCGCGGCAATCATTGCCCTGGTGGTGTTGGTGGCGGTGGGGGTGCTGTTCTTCATCCGCTTTACAGATACCTCGCCGCTGGTCTCACCGGGGGCAGATTTCTCCTCCCCGCAAGAGGTAGCGCGACAGCTTTACCAGAAATATCCCCTGCCGTTTGAAGTCACCTCGGCCATTTTGTTGGTGGCAATGATCGGGGCCATCTTGCTCACCCGCCGCGAGAAGCGGCAAGGATAAGGAGGAGCTATGCCACTGGCTTTTTACCTGGGTTTATCGGCGTTCATGTTCGTGGTGGGACTGGTGGGAGTTTTGATCCGCCGCAACGCCATTGTGGTCTTTATGTCCCTGGAATTGATGTTCAATGCAGCCAACCTGCTGTTTGTTGCCTTTGCTTCTTACTACCAGTTGATGAGCGGCCAGTTATACGTGGTCTTTGTCATGGCGGTGGCGGCGGCAGAGGTGGCGGTGGGTTTGGCGCTGATGGTGGCGATCTTCCGCGTCAAGCAGAGCATTGATATCGACCAGATGAATATGATGAAGGGCTAGGAACCATGGAACCAAATTTGACCCTTCAAGATGTGACCTTTAACTTGCTCCCGTGGGTGGTTTTCATCCCCCTGATCGGGCTGCTGCTCAATATGGCATTTGGACGCCGTCTGGGAGAGAAATTCAGCGGCTGGGTAGGCAGCCTGGCGACCATTTTGACCTTTGCGCTCTCGCTCTACCTGGCAATCCGGCTGGGCAGCAGCGGCGAACCGCAGGCGCAGGTGGTGAACCTGGCGGACTGGATCAAGATCGGTGCATTGAATATCTCCTGGGGCTTTCGGCTGGATACGCTCTCAGCGGTGATGATGCTGGTGGTATCCGGCGTTGGTGCGTTGATCCACATCTATTCGATCGGTTACATGCATGCGGATGTGCGCCACAACGGCGACCCCAACCGGTTCAGCCGCTTCTTCGTTTATTTGAACCTCTTTATCGCTTCGATGATGCTGCTGGTGACGGCCGACAACTATCTGATGCTCTTCGTAGGCTGGGAAGGGGTGGGGTTGTGCTCTTACCTCTTGATCGGCTTCTGGTATGAGAAAGGCAAGGATGGGATCGCCAATGCACAGGCCGCCAAGAAAGCCTTCGTTGTCAATCGGATCGGCGACTTTGGCCTGCTGATCGCCCTGTTCTTGATGTTGGTGGTGTTCGGCACGGTGAGCTTCGACGGAGTGTTCGCCGGGGCTGGGCAGCCGGAGATCCTGCAATCGGGCGTGGTGGTGGTGATCACTCTGCTGATGCTGCTGGGGGTGGCGGGTAAGTCGGCGCAGCTGCCGATGTACGTGTGGCTGCCGGACGCGATGGCCGGCCCCACACCGGTCTCGGCGCTGATCCATGCGGCAACGATGGTGACCGCAGGTGTGTACCTGATCGTGCGCTCGCAGCCGTTGTTCAGTGCCGCGCCGGTCTCGGCGGAAGTGGCGACCTGGGTAGGCGCACTGACGGCCATTTTCGCGGCGACGATTGCGGTGGCGCAGTTTGACATCAAGAAAGTGCTGGCTTATTCGACCATCAGCCAGCTGGGTTTCATGGTCGCGGCGGTGGGCATGGGAGCCTTCACGGCGGGCATGTTCCACCTGGCGACGCACGCCTTCTTCAAGGCACTGCTCTTCCTTAGCGCGGGGTCGGTGATCCTGGGCATGGAGCGAGGCGCAGAGGCGGGCCACGGGCATGAGGAACACGGTGGAGACCATATCGATCCGCAGGATATGCGGAACATGGGCGGGCTGTATAACCGCATGCCGCGCACCTTCTGGGTGTACCTGGCAGGCGCGCTGGCGTTGGCCGGTATTGTTCCATTTGCGGGTTTCTTCTCCAAGGATGAGATCCTGGGCGCTGCAGCACAAACCCACCTGGCAGTCTATATCATCCTGGTGGTGACAGCCTTCCTGACCGCCTTCTACATGGGGCGGCAGGTCTTGATGATCTTCTTCGGTCAGCCGCGCAGCAAAGCTGCGGCGCACGCGCTGGAAAGTCCAATGATCATCAGCATCCCGCTGCTGCTGCTGGCGATCCTTTCAATCGCAGGCGGGGCCTTGAACTTGCCGGGGCAGTATTTCCTGGAACATTGGCTGGAGGCGAGCCTGACCAAAAACCTGGCAGTGCCGTTCGAGTGGCCGGTGGCAACGATCTCGCTGGTGCTGGCGCTGACCGGATTGGTGCTGGCCTGGGGAGTGTACGGACGGCGCAAGCTGTTCATCCACCCCGAGGAAGGCGATCCGCTGGCACGGACGCTCGGCCCGGTTTTCAAGGGCATGCAGAACAAGTGGTGGGTGGATGAGCTTTACGGCTTCCTGTTCGTCAAGCCTTATCAAGCGCTGGCGGGCTTCTTCGCCGGATGGCTGGACCAGGGAGTGATCGACGGTATTGTGAATGGGTTTGGCGCTCTCTCGCGCGGGTTGGCGGGGCTGTGGTCTAAACTGCAGAACGGCTACGTGCGTTCCTACGCCGCATGGGTGGCGTTGGGCGTGGCCGGTATCCTGATCTATTTGGTGCTGAGGTGACGCATATGAGTTTTCCAATTCCTCCCCTGGTTTTAGTCACCTTATTCCCGCTGGTGGGTTTCCTGGTCTTGATCTTCGTCAAGTCCGAAGCGAAGAACCTGATCCGCTGGATCGCGTTGGCAACCAGCCTGATCACGTTTGGCATATCCCTGTGGGTGCTGGCGCAGTTCAATCCCAATGCCCCGTACACGCTGGACTTTGACCAACCCTGGTTCGCGATCGGCGGCCTGGAAATCCGCCTGCAGATGCACGTGGACGGCATCAGCATGTTGATGGTACTGCTGACCACCTTCCTGACCCCCATTGCGATCGCATCGACCTGGAATGCAGTGCAGGAGCGGGTGAAGGGCTTTATGATGTTCTTCCTGCTGCTGGAGACGGGCATGCTGGGCGTTTTCCTGGCAGTGGACCTGATCCTGTTCTACGTTTTCTGGGAGTTCACCCTTATCCCGATGTACTTCCTGATCGGCGTGTGGGGCGGCGAGCGGCGCATTTATGCGGCGGTCAAGTTTTTCCTTTTCACCATGGTTGGCTCGGTGCTGATGCTGGTGGCAATCCTCTACATCGGCAACACGGCGGGAACTTTCTCGCTGGCGAAGCTGGTGGAGCAGCGCGCAGTCTTTGCAGGGGCGCAGGTGCTGCTCTTCCTGGCCTTTGGGTTGGCCTTTGCCATCAAGGTGCCGATGTTCCCGCTGCATACCTGGCTGCCGGATGCGCATGTGGAAGCTCCTACAGCCGGTTCTGTGATCCTGGCGGGCGTGCTGCTGAAGATGGGCGCCTACGGCTTCCTGCGTTTCAACCTGCCGCTCTTCCCGCAAGCCACCCTGCAACTGGCACCTTACATGGCGCTGCTGGCGGTGATCGGCATCATCTACGGCGCGGCGGTGGCATTTGCCCAAAAGGACGTGAAGAAATTGGTGGCGTACTCCTCGGTCAGCCACCTGGGGTTCGTGGTGCTGGGCATTTTCTCGCTCAGCGTGCAGGGCGTCTCCGGCGCGGTGCTGCAAATGGTCAACCATGGATTGAGCACGGGCGCGCTGTTCCTGATCGTTGGTTTCCTGTACGAGCGGCGGCATACCCGCGAGATGGCGGCTTTCGGCGGGATCTGGAAGGCGGTGCCGGTGCTGGGCGCGATCGCGCTGGTGGTGACGCTTTCTTCCATGGGCCTGCCAGGGCTGAACGGCTTTGTGGGCGAGTTCACCATCCTGCAGGGCGCCTACGCCTCGAAGACGTTGGGCAGCTCGCTGTACGCGATCATCGCAGCATTGGGCGTGATCCTGGCGGCGGTGTACCTGCTGCACATGTTCGAGAAAGTCTTCCTTGGCCCGCTGGATAACGAAGAAAACCAAAAGTTGAAGGATCTAAACTGGCGCGAGATCGCCATGATGATCCCGCTGCTGGTGGTGATCTTCTGGATCGGCCTGTATCCAAAATTCTTCTTTGATATGATCCAACCTGCCGTGACGTCCCTGTTGGGCGGGCTGGTAATTCCCTAAAAGCGGAGGAAAACGGAGACTATGGAAAAAGATTTGGTAGTAATCCTTCCGCTGGTGGTGATGGTAGTCTGGGCGCTGGCGACGCTCTTGATCGACCTGTGGGTCCCGAAGAACCGTAAAGGCATCACAGCCCTGATAGCCTGCGCCGGACTGGCACTCTCACTGGGATTGGTGCTGGGGCGCAGCGCAGGCAGCGCGACAGCCTTCAACGGCATGGTGATCGTGGATCCTTTTGCGGCATTCCTGGATGTGATCTTCATCGGCTCTGGGCTGGTGGGGATTGCGCTGGCATACGATTACTTGAAACGGCAGAACATTGAACACGGCGAGTATTACCCGCTTTTGATGTTCATTGTGTCGGGTATGCTGCTGATCACCTACGCACAAGACCTGATCGTGGTCTTCCTGGCGTTGGAGCTGCTCTCCCTGCCGCTGTACGTGTTGGCCGGGTTAGCCCGCCCGAGGCTGGAATCGGAAGAATCTGCGCTAAAGTACTTCCTGCTGGGGACGTTCTCCTCCGGTTTTGTACTGTATGGGATCGCGTTGATCTACGGAGCGACGGCGCACACTGATTTCACCGGCGTGGCTGAAGCGCTGTCGAGCGGCATCGCCGCAGCCGGTCACCCAACCGTTCCGGCGTTGTTCCTGGCAGGGGCAGGGCTGGTGCTGGTGGGTTTTGGCTTCAAGATCGCTGCGGTGCCGTTCCATATGTGGCTGCCGGATGTGTACCAGGGCGCGCCGACCTCGGTAACCGGGTTCATGGCGGTGGCGACCAAGGCAGCCGGTTTCGCGGCACTGCTGCGGGTATTTATGACCATCTTCCCCAGCATCGCCGAACAAATGATGCCTATCCTGTGGGCGATCGCTGCGCTGACGATGCTGGCCGGGAATGTGCTGGCACTGGCGCAGACGAACATCAAACGCCTGTTGGCGTATTCCTCGATCGCCAATGCCGGATACATGCTGATCGCGTTTGTGCCCTACGGGCAAAGCGGGATGGCGGAGCAATCGGTGGCCTCAATGCTGTATTACCTGGCGGCCTACGCGCTGACGACCTTTGGGGCCTGGGCAGTGGTGATCCTGCTGGAAGGTGCAGAGGGCAAGGGGCTGGAATTGAACGATTATGCCGGGCTGGCGAAGAAATATCCCTGGCTGGCAGCGGCGATGCTGATCTTCATGCTCTCCTTTGCAGGAATCCCGCTGACGATCGGCTTCTGGGGCAAGTTCTACCTGTTCCGCACGGCAGTGTTGGGCGGGCAAATAGCGCTGGCGATCATCGGCCTGCTGACCTCGATCCTGTCGGCTTTCTACTATCTGCGGGTGGTGGTGTTGATGTACATGAAGCCGGGCGAACCGGAAGTGCACCGCGAACCGTGGCTGCATCTGGTGGTGGCGGTGCTGGCGGCAGCGGTGTTGCTGTTGAGCCTGATACCCGGGCCGCTGTTCGATCTGGCAAGCAAAGCGGTGATATTCTAACAAAACCCTTCACCACAAAGAAACAAAGTCACGAAGGGGCATAAAGGATTCAAATAAAAGGCTCTAAAGGTTTTATAAAACCTTTAGAGCCTTCGCGTTGTTTTTTTATGTCGTTGTTTTGGTTTATGCCGCCAGGGCGCCGGTGGGGCAGCGGGAGATGCACAGGCCACACTGGGTGCAAAGCTCGGGGTGCAGGCGGATATTCTTGTCCTCCAGGTAGAGGGCATCGTAGACGCAGCTGGTGACGCATACGCCGCAGCCGGTGCATTTATCGAGCAGGATGGTAGGCGGGGTTTCCATGAGGGGGGCGGATCGGCGCAGAGCCATGCCGCGAATCTCGTCGATGGAAGCGTAGCCGTGCGCGTCCAGCCAGGCGCCCAGCTCTTTGGCGATCTTGCCGTAAATGGAAGGGCCGCGGGTGATGGCAGCGGTGCAGACCTGCACAGCGCTGGCGCCGGCCATGAGGTATTCAACCACATCGGTGCCGCGGGTGATCCCGCCAACGCCGATGATGGGGATATCCACACTGTGGGCCACATCATAAACTGCGCGCAGGGCGATCGGCTTGAGGGCTGGGCCGGAGATCCAGCCATAACCCTTGCCGCCCATCCACAGGCGCCCGCCGCGTTCGATATCGATGCCAAGGGCCGGACCGAAGGAGTTGACGCAGATGATCCCATCTGCGCCGGCTTCCTGGGCGGCGATGGCGGTGGCATGCACATCGCGGAAGGGACTGAGCTTGACCATAACCGGCACATCCACGGCATCTTTGGCTGCGCGGATGGCATCCTGCATGGGTTTGGGGTCGTTACCGGTGTAGTGGGTGCTGAGTTCGAGCGCATCGGCAAAGGGGCGGACGCGCGGAGCCAGGGCGGCGATATCCTGGGCGTTATAGCCGAGGCTGACGATGAGGGGCAGGCCGATCTGGCGGGCAGCGGGCAGTTCGCGCTCCACCCATTCATCGGCGGTGTATTCCGACCACAGCTCGCAGTTGAGGAAATAGGTTTTCAGGTCGGCCATGTTGGGGTGGGGAATGGTGGCGGCGGTGGAGGAGATGGTCTTGGCCACCAGGGCAGCGGCACCGCCTTCGGCACAGGCGCGCAGCGCAGCCGCGTCTTTCACGTTAGGCCCGGCGGCAGGCATAACCGGATGGGCCAGGGTCATGTTCCAAAGTTTGACAGTTGTATCGCTCATGGAGAAACCTCGGATCGGAAGGATTAAATATGATATTACCTTAATGTGAGCAATATGGCAAGTATTGTCAGACAATTCAGCGATTTAGTCAGTTGTTTGGACCTGCTCCGATCTTATCCAATTTTCCTTGATATCCCGGATAGTCGATATTATAATGACTGCGGTGTTCCAATTCGCTCTAGCATTCCGATTCTCAATGGCTTTAAAAACATTATTATGAAAGGGGATCACCATGATTCTGAGCGTTAAACACATTCTTAAGAGCATTACGTCTGTTTTGTTGATCTTTTCTTTTCTGCCAGCACTTTCATTCTTTCATCCAACCCAGGCCGAGAAGGTGAATTCCACTTTTTTAGTTTACGGATATGTGACAGACAGCAACGGCGTCGGCGTTCCGAATGTTACCGTGACCGCCGAACCAGGCTGGAAGATCTTTCTGCCGATCACGATGAAGTTCGGCAGCAGTAAAACGGATGTCCTTGGAACCGCCACCCTTATTTTTCAAGAAACCCAATCTTACCCCACAGCGGTCACAGATGCCAATGGATTTTACGTTTTCAGCGCTTTATCCGAAGGCAGTTACAACCTGGTTCCATCCAGAGATGGATTCGAATTTGCTCCACTCCAGCGATTTGTTGATTCGTTCACAACCGGCAATCAAAATTTTGACGTGCCAAATATGATCCAGATCCCTCAAGGAAATTTCCTGATGGGATGCGACAGCACAAATCTGGCCGATACATGCAACCGGGACGATGAATTGCCCTTACACCTTGTCACGCTAAATGCTTATTATATTGATAAGTTTGAAGTTACCAATGCGCAATATGCTCGATGCGTCGCAGCGGGCGTTTGCACAGTGCCTCAAGCTTATTCTTCTTATTCGCACTCCTCTTATTATGACAATCCTACCTACGCCAGTTTTCCAGTGATCTGGGTGAATTGGAATCAAGCCAACGCTTACTGTGCCTGGGCTGGCAAACGATTGCCGACAGAGGCCGAGTGGGAAAAAGCCGCCCGCGGATCCGCCGATACCCGCGTTTTTGCATGGGGCAACCAGACTGCAACCTGCGAACTGGGTAATTTTTATTACCGTCCTGATGGCTGCGCCGGCGACACGGTGGCAGTGGGAAGCTATTCGTTAGGTGTCAGTCCATACGGGGTGTACGATATGTCCGGCAATGTCTGGGAATGGGTCAACGATTGGTATTCCAGTACGTATTACAGCTTACTCATCCAAAACAACCCGACGGGACCAGCCACCGGCAGCGAGCGGGTTATCCGCGGGGGCAGTTGGAGTAGCTATGATAATAGCAGCTTGCGCGTACCGTACCGCCGCAGTTACTATCCTACCGAGACCACCAGCAGCAATGGTATTCGCTGCGCGGATTCTCTGACAGGAAAGTGAATAGGTCTATTTTCAATGCTCAAGCTTTTGAAACGGGAATAGAACTGCCTCCCGTGCCGCTCTATTCTCTATTCTCCTTTTATCATATATAATCAAAGCCATGAGCAACGAACCCTCCCGATTGGTCAGCCCAGAAGGACGCGACGACCGCGTCGATCAGGCCCTGCGCCCGCGCAAACTGGCGGATGTGATCGGCCAGGACCAGGTGAAGGAGAATCTCTCCATTTTGATCGCCGCGGCGCGCGGGCGTGGTGAGCCAATGGACCATACGCTGTTCTACGGGCCGCCGGGATTGGGCAAGACCACCCTGGCGCACGTGCTGGCCAATGAAATGGGGGTGAACATCAAGATCACTGCCGGCCCGGCTATCGAGCGTTCCGGCGACCTGGCGGCAATCCTGACCAATCTGCACCAGGGAGATATCCTGTTCATCGATGAAATTCACCGCCTGGGTCGGGCAATCGAAGAAGTGCTTTACCCGGCGATGGAAGATTTTGCGTTGGACATCATCATCGGCAAGGGGCCTTCGGCGCGTTCGCTGCGCCTGAAATTGCCGCGCTTCACTGTGATCGGGGCAACCACCCGCCTGGCGCTGGTCAGCGCACCGCTGCGGGCGCGTTTTGGAGCAGTCTACCGCCTGGATTATTACGATATGAAGGCGATGCAGCAGATCGTGAGGCGGGCCACCGTCATGCTTAATGTGCGCAGTGATGAGGGGGGGATCGAAGAGGTGGCGCGCCGGGCCAGAGGCACTCCGCGCGTGGCGCTGCGCCTGCTGCGAAGGGTGCGTGATTTTGCCCAGGTGCGAGCAACCGGGGAGATCACCCGTGAAGTGGCACGCGAGGCACTGAACCTGTTGAACATCGATCCATTGGGTTTAGATGATGTGGATCGACGCGTGTTGACCACGATCATTGAAAAATATAACGGCGGACCGGTGGGATTGAGCACGATCGGGGCGGCCATCAGTGAGGAACCGGATACGATCATGGATGTGGTTGAGCCGTACCTGCTACAACTGGGATTCCTGGACCGCACTCCGCAAGGGCGGGTAGCAACCCGGCTGGCATATGAGCATTTGGGCTTGCCGCTGCGTGGGCCGGCCGCTGAAGATGCTCAGCCAAGGCTGATCTGAGATGCGGACCGATGATTTTGATTATCATCTGCCGGAGGGCTTGATCGCCCAGACACCGGTGGAACCGCGCCATTCCTCGCGCCTGTTGGTGTTGCGGCGCGGTGCGCCAGAGTTGGAACATTCCTTCTTTTATAATATCTCTTCTTACCTGCGAGAAGGGGATGTACTGGTGATCAACCAGACCAAGGTGATCCCGGCGCGCATTTACGCGCGCAAAAGCACCGGCGGGCAGATCGAATTCTTGCTGCTCAATCGACGGGACGGCACCACCTGGGAAGCGCTGATCGGGGGTAAGCTGGCCCCTGGAAAACAGGTGACCCTGGAAGGCGGGTTAACAGCAGAGATCGTGGAGATGCTGGAGGGTTCGCGCCGCCTGGTGCGCTTCAGCGAGCCGGTGGAACCCTTCCTGGACAGGATCGGGCAAATGCCTCTGCCGCCATATATTCACGAACCGCTGCGCGACCCCAAGCGTTACCAGACAGTGTATGCGGTGCGCCCTGGTTCCGCGGCAGCGCCAACTGCCGGGCTGCATTTCACTCCCGAATTGATGCAGCGCCTGGAAGGGATGGGGGTGCACTTTGCGCAGGTAACCCTGCACGTGGGGCTGGATACCTTTGCGCCGGTGAACGAGGACGATCCGAGCGAACACAAGATCCATACCGAATGGTGCGAGGTGACCCCGGAGACGGCAGAGGCGATCAACCGGGCGCGGCGCTCCGGCGGGCGGATTGTGGCGGTAGGCACAACCAGCGTGCGCACGCTGGAAACGGCAGCAAAACTGGCGCAGGAGGGGGAAGCAGTAGCGCCTTTCAGCGGGCCGACGAATCTTTTCATCTTGCCCGGTTTCAAGTTCCGCGCGGTAGATATGTTGGTGACCAATTTCCACCTGCCGCGCTCGACCCTGCTGATGCTGGTGAGCGCATTTGCCGGGCGCGAGACGATCATGGCGGCATACCAGGAAGCGGTGCAGATGAAATACCGCTTTTTTTCGTTCGGCGATGCAATGCTGATTATTTAGTGGCTGTACTATAATATAAGGGTAGGATTTCACCAGTATATTCGGCTTGCTTGATCCAACTACAGATTCATGGAGGTGCTTGAATGGTCTCGAATTGTCCTGCTTGCGGTGCGCCTTTGAACCTGGATGGCAAGACCACCCAGACGACCTGCCCATTCTGCGGGAATGCGTTTCAGGTTGATAACGAAAGCGTCCAGCCGGGATTAAGCCCGGCAGCCAGCGCCAAGCCAAAACCCCAACCCAATGCGATTGATCTGGAATCGCTTGATTCGGCAATGTCCGGCGCGAGCCAAAGCTCCTACGAGCCGCCGAGTGCGGAACCCCCTCAGATAGACACCGATCCGTTGTACAATCCTCCCATCGGTACGCCTTCCAGCAGCTACCAGTCGCCCTATTCATCCACATCCTCCCCCAGGCCCACACAATCTTCCTCTTTCCCGCGCCAGACATACGACACCGCCCGGCAGACGGCCCAGAATATGTACGGCACGATTGCAGCCAAAGGCAAGAATTTCCTGATCATGGCGGTGATCGGCATGCTGGCGTTGACAGCTGGATGCTGCGTGTGCCTGGTGCTGGCGATCCAGCGGCTCACGGGAGGCTAAGGATCGAAAATCTACGAATGTAGATCTTTGATTTACAATCAGTGACCCCTTGCGAGGTAACCGAGATCGCCGAGCGCGGATTTGGAACCCGGAAAGGCATGGCAGCGTCTTATCGACAGTGATACTGGCGATCGGGAATCCATTGAGATGACCGGACGAGTAAAAGAACGGTTGCGGAGGTGGCAGATGAAGCCTTGGTTTTTGGCAGTCATTGTGGTGGTGGGATTGGCAGCCCTGATCGGGGTTGGATTATTGATCTCCCATTTAGTCCCCGCGCCAAGCGCCACACAGCTGGCAGAGCAGGCGCAGCAGTCAGCCCAGGCGCTGGACAATTTTCATGCCAGCGCGCCGGAATGCAACAGCATGGTGGATCCTTGCCACGGGCTGGATATTAACCAGTATTTCACGATTCTGCCGCGCCTTTCGATACGGGAAGGGTACGCCTTAGATTATTACATGCACCAGGATGGGATGGGATCCTACCCTATGATCTATGTGCGTAAGGTGGGGGATATGTCTTTTACGGATGAGGCAGCCTATGAGGCGGCCAAGACCGCAGGGACATTGGTCGAAGGAGATTATACCGATTTTATCGAGGTAGAAGATACTCCGCAGGGATACCTGGATCTGGCGGTGTTCCATATTTTGAGCGGGCAGTTCTATCTGGGCTGGCATGCCAATTATTTTGACTCGACGATAGTGTCCACGCCGGAGAAGCTGGAAAGCGTGCTGGCATCGCGGCCATTTGGCCTGGAGATCCCGCAAGATGTGGCGGACGCGGCGCGTAAGCTGGACTTGAACCCGGTGGTGACGATGGGCGAGAAAGACGCAACGGTCTCGATGGTGATGTTCACCAATTGGGGAGGGTTCTACCGCCTGACCTTGAAGTTCGACCGCTCCAGTCCGCATAAATTATTGGATTCCAGTTCGGAAAATTTGGTGAAGTATGAGTGCGGGGTGATGTTCTAGATAAGAACGGGTATTTTTGCGCGGCTGTTCCACGCAAAAGGACCTGAAGATGTGCTTGACAAAACTCAAAAAAAGAGTACAATAGAATTACTTACCGGTAGGTAAGTAATTCGATTAATTTGGAGCATGTGATGGATTCAAAGAAGCGTACAAAAATCATGTTGGTCTTGTTCTTCGGCGTGCTGATGGGCGCGCTGGATATTGCTATCGTTGGTCCGGCGCTGCCGTCCATCCGCAAGTACTTTACTGCAGAGGTGGCAGAACGCTCGATCAGCTGGATCTTCAGCATCTATGTGCTGTTCAATCTGATTGGAACGCCGCTGATGGCCAAGCTCTCGGACATGTTCGGACGGCGGATGATCTATGTGCTGGACGTGGCGCTCTTTGCGGCCGGTTCGTTGGTGGTGGCGCTTTCGCAAAGCTTTGCGATGGTGCTGGTGGGGCGTGCAATCCAGGGCTTTGGCGCGGGGGGTATTTTCCCGGTGGCAAGCGCAGTGATCGGCGACACATTCCCGCCCGAAAAGCGCGGGTCGGCTCTGGGATTGATCGGCGCGGTGTTTGGGATCGCCTTCATCCTTGGCCCAATCTTGGGTGGCATCATCCTGGCGATCGCCCCGTGGCAGTGGCTGTTCCTGATCAATCTACCGATCGCGGCCATTTTGGCCGTCGCGGCACTGCGCATACTGCCCAACCAGCGTCCAGGCAAGTTGCCCGCCTTTGACTGGCTGGGTATGCTGCTGTTGGCCGGCGCGCTGGCAGGGTTGGCTTACGGGATCAACCAGATCGACACGACTCATTTCTTTGCCAGCCTGGGAAGCATGCAGGTATGGCCGTTCCTGGCAGGCGTGTTGGTGTTGGGCGGGCTGCTGGGGTTGGTTGAGAAGCGGGCTGCATCTCCCATTCTGCCCCCGATACTTTTCAAGCGCCGCCAGATGAACCTGGCCTATATACTTTCCGCGGGGGCGGGTGTCGGCGAATCCGGGCTGGTCTTTATGACCCTGTTGGCAGTGGCTGCCCTGGGTTCCAGCTATGGGGTGAACGAAAAATCAGCCAGCTTCATGTTGATGCCTGTGGTGCTGGCAATGTCGGTTGGTTCACCGTTGGTGGGGCGTATGCTGGACAAGATCGGTTCGCGGCAGGTGATCTTATTTGGAACGGTCGTGGAGGCAGCGGGCCTTTTCCTGCTCAGCTTTGAGGCGCAGAATCTATTCTTGTTCATCCTGGCGGGTGTGTTGATCGGCCTGGGCCTTTCGGCGCTGCTCGGCGCGCCGATCCGCTACATTATGCTGAACGAATCCACTGCAGAGGAACGTTCCACTGCGCAGGGGGTGGCCTCTCTGTTCACCTCGATTGGGCAGTTGGTCGGTTCGGCGCTGGTGGGAGCGGTGGCGGCCTCGCGCATCGATGCTCTGCAAAGTGCGGAGAGCCGCGTGGCAGGATATACCACAGCCTTCCTGGTTATCGGACTGGTCACGCTGGTGTTGATCGGATTGGCCTTTTTCTTGAAGAATCGGGCCGCGGAATTGGCCACGGTGCGCGCCAACAGCGGTGCCCCTGTGCAAGCCGCCCCTGTGCAAGTCCAACTCGCCAAACCCGCCAAAACGGGAAGGAAATAGGCGTTTTCAATGGAACCCGGCGGAATGCGAGAAAAGGTATTACAGGAAGCAGCCAGCCTGATGGCTCTGCACGGTTATGAGTGCATCTCCATGCGTGAGATCGCTGAGGCATGCGGAATCTCCAAACCAGCCTTGTATTATCATTTCAAAGATAAGGAAAGCCTGGCGCTGGCTGTGCTGGAGGGTTACCTGGATCAGGTGAAGGGGCTGGTGGAGGAGACGTGCGCTCGCACTCCCGACAGCCGCAAACGCCTGGAGGGAATCCTGCGTGGAATCTTTGCCCAACCTCCAGACCAGCGGGCGCTGATCCGGATGGGAGGACAGGAATTGCCGCAGTTCTCAGTAGAAGGGCGGGCGGCATTTGGGCAGATGTACTTGAAGAAGTTCATCGGTCCGCTGGCAGAGGTCTTTGAGGCCGGGATGGAGGCGGGCGAGCTGCGCCGGATGTCGCCACACCAGGCGGTGTGGATGTTCCTGGGAATCATGTACCCGTTCTTCCTGCCGCCAGCCTCAGTGCAAAATTTACAACCGCCATTGGACGACCTGCTGGCAGTTTTTTTGAAGGGAATTGCGATCTAACAATAAAGAATAGAGAGTGGAGAATGGAGAGTTGGGATTGGAAGGGGGAATGTGATAAAATTTTATCCATCTCATCTTTCCAGGATCCACTCTCCGCTTTCACCGCCAAAATGACCGAAATTGAATCTCTAAACGAAACGATCATCGCCTGCCGCAAATGTCCGCGGTTGGTGGGGTGGCGCGAGCAGGTGTCGCGCGAAAAACGGCGCGCCTTTCGGGATTGGGAATATTGGGGAAAAGCAGTGCCGGGGTTTGGTGATCCGCAGGCGCGATTATTCATTGTCGGGTTGGCGCCGGGAGCGCACGGATCCAACCGTACGGGGAGAAATTTTACTGGGGACGCTTCGGGAGATTTTCTGTACCCGGCGCTGTATCGGGCGGGATTTGCCAACCGGCCGCAGGCAATACGACGAGGGGATGGGTTGGAATTGCGGGATGCTTACATCGCAGCCGTGTGCCGCTGCGCACCGCCAGACAATAAGCCGCTGCCAGAGGAATTGTTGGCATGCCGGCCGTACCTGCTGGCAGAGCTGGAGCTGCTGACGAACCTGCAGGGAGTGGTGGCGCTGGGCAAGATTGCATTCGACGCATTCCTGGCGGCAGTACGGCAAAAAGGGTGGCAGGTGCCGGCGCTGGAGTTCGGACATAATGTGCTGTACTCTCTGGGGGAGGGCAGACCGTGGCTGATGGGATCCTACCATCCCAGCCGGCAAAATACGCAGACCGGCCGGCTGAGCGCGGAAATGTTCGACCAGGTTTGGCAGCGGGCGAAAGAACAACTGGGATCTCTTTAGATCGCGCAGAATAATATTACCGTGCGTGTCCGATTTGCTTTGTATATCAAACATGCTATAATCTTTTTTAATATGTGATCGTTCTCACCAGTTGGGCAAGAAAGGGAAGTGAATGTCGCTGGTTTTGGTGATCGACAAGGTCGGTGAACAAGCCCCCTGGATCAATCAGACGTTGAGACGGGCCGGGCATGAAGTGATCCTGTCGGCAGAAATGCCGACCGGGAGCCTGGCAGGATTGCTGCGCCCGGCTGCGGTGTTGGTCAATCTGGAGGGCGATTGCGATCCAGATGTGAAACCGATCGAGATGATCCGACGGCTTTACCCTACCGCTGCTCTGATCGCGCTGAGCGGCTGTACAACCTACGAAACGGCTGTGGCCTGCATGCGCGCTGGAGCAGTCGACTGTCTGGCACTGCCCGTTGAACCGCAGGAGTTGGTACAGGCGTTGGATCGAACATTATCCCGCGGGCAGAGACGGGGATACCGCGCCATGGAAGGCACCTCTCTGCTCAATGACGAGCGCTACAAGTTACTGGCTGAGGTCAGCAACGAGGGCATTTGGGCGCTGGATGTGAATCAGGGTACAATCTTCATTAACAACCGCATGGGGGAAATGCTCGGGTACAGCCTGGACGAGATGATGGGCCGGGCAGCGGTTGATTTTATGCACCCCGACGAGCTGGAGAAGCAACGCCAACGGATTGCCAACCGAACGACCGGACAGATAGAACGCTATGAATGCTGCTTCCTGCGCAAGGATGGCAGCCGGCTGTACTTGATCGTCTCTGCCTCGCCCCTTTACGACCGGATGAATAAATTCATTGGCTCGATCGCCATTTGCACGGATATCACCGAACGGAAATTGATGGAAAATCAGCTGGTGGTCAAAGAAGCCAAGTTCCGGACGGTGATCGAACAACTTTCCGAGGGCTTTCTGTTGGTGGATGAAAACGGGATCGTGATGGAGTGGAACCAGGCCGAGGAGAAGATCACCGGCATTCCGGCGACCGAGGCGATTGGTAAATCTTTGCGCTCGATCATGTTAGGATTGAGCTTTCCGGAAGGCAATGTGCCGGAGCGAATGGATGATATTTCGGAAATGATCAATGCACGCTTGAAAACGGGCCGGGGAATTCTCTTTGACCATCCGATCGAGTATTCGATCATGACCAGCGACGGCAGCTTGCGGAATATGGAGCAGACCATTTTCCCGATCCAAACCGGAGAGGGCTTACGGGTGGGCGCCATCACACGCGATGTCACCCAGACCAGGCAATTCATTAATGCCATCCAGGAGAACGAGGAACGTTACCGCTCGCTGGTTGAAACCTCGCCGGATGGGATCATGTTAACCGACATGAGCGGAGCGATGCTTTCGTGCAATCAGCGCGCGGCTGATATCCTGGGATACGATCATCCTGCGGAACTGATTGGGAAGAATATCTTGAGGTTGATCGCTCCGGGCGAACGCCGGCGAGCGTTGGAGAATTACAATAAAGTGTTGGTAGAAGGCGGGATCCGGGATGTGGAATTTCCACTGGCGCGCCGGGATGGACGGGAGATGATCGGCGAGGTGAGCACCAACCTGGTGCGGGACGCCAACGGGGAACCGCGCTTTATAATGGGCATTGTCCGGGATATCACCGCGCGCAAACACAACGAGCAGGAATTACGGCGTCTGAACCGCGCCTTGCGGGCGACCAGCGCATGCAACCAGGCGTTGGTGCGCGCCGCGGATGAATTAGAGCTTTTTAACGAGATCTGTAATACGATTGTGGTGGAGGGGGAATACAAGTTTGCCTGGGTGGCCTTATTTGTAGATGCCCAGGAAGTGTTGCTGCCGGTGGCATGGTATAAGAAGGAGAACAGCCGGCTGGCTGAAATGCTGTGCCGGGCGGAGAACCACGAGTACGGTGGGCCGCTCTCGGCAGCGATTGCCATGCGCCAACCGGTGGTGGTGGAGAATGTTGCCCTGGCCAGTTATAACCAGACCTGGGTAGCCAGCCTGCGGGAATCCGAACTGGCTTCTATGGCAGCGTTGCCGCTTCATTACGAGGGCTTTGCTTACGGGGCGCTGTTGATCTACGGCAATGAGCCGGGGGCATTTGATGATAATGAAATGTCCTTGTTGAACGAGATGGCTGCTGACCTTTCATACGGTATACATACCTTGCAAGTGCGCACCGACCGGCGCGTGGCGTGGAATTTGTTGGAACAATCCAAGAGCGATCTGGAAAAGGCCTATGACGCTACCCTGGAAGGTTGGTCGCGGGCGCTGGAACTGCGCGAACGGGAAACCGCCGGGCACAGCAAGCGGGTGGTGCAAATGACAGTGGATATGTCGCTGGCATTGGGGGCATGCGATGGCAACTGCATCCATGTCCGCAGGGGCGCACTGCTGCATGATATTGGCAAAATGGCCATTCCGGATGCGGTGCTGTTGAAACCCGGTCCGCTTTCAGCGGATGAATGGGTGATCATGCGCCAGCATCCGAATTACGCCTATCAGCTGTTGAAGGATATTACTTATTTGCAGCAAGCGTTGGAGATCCCCTATAACCATCATGAGCGCTGGGACGGCTCCGGCTACCCGCGGGGACTGAAAGGCGAACAGATTCCCATAGCTGCACGCATCTTTGCGGTGATCGATGTATGGGATGCGCTGACCTCAGCCCGTCCGTACCGCGCCGCCTGGCCGGAAAAGCAAGCCCTGGATTACATCCGCGAGCAGGCGGGGATATCCTTTGACCCGCGGGTGGTGGATGCCTTCTTGAAGATTGATCTTGCCAAATACCGCGACTTGCCGGATTGAGCCGGAAACAATCCTCTGGACCTGTCCGCGATCGTAGTTTTTTTGAAAATCTCTTAGAAGAAGTGAGGAGTAAAGATGAAGAAATTGGCGATTTTTGTAATGTTTGTGCTGATTCTGGGTAGCCTGGGATGCAACCTGCCGGCGACGGGCGGAACCACCCCGGCCGGCAGCACGCCGCCTACTGCAACGGTTGGGGCACTTCCGCCGACGAACACGCCGGTGCCCCCTACCCCGGTACCGCCGACGCCGACTTCTACCCCCACCACGGAACCGACTCCAACCACGCCGTTGAGCATCGCCTACCTGGAAAGCGGGGACGCCTATTTGTGGCGGGATGGAGGGCTGGTGACCCGGCTGACAGCTACCGGGGATGTGTGCCGGGTTATGATCGCACCGGATGCGAGCGTGGTGCTCTTCAGCCGCGGGGCAGATTGCTTTAACAGCGACCTGTGGGCGATCCAGGCGGACGGAAGTGGAATGCGCATGCTGTTCAACGATACCAGTTTTGACGCGTTGGTACCAGGGCAGCAGAATTACCTGAACGCGGTGGAGTTCATTCCCGGCACCACCTCAATCGCCTTTAACACGGGGTATACTTGGGAAGGTCCCGGGCAGCCGCGCAACATGGATCTGAATGTTCTGGATTACAACAGCGGAACGAATACGGTGCTGCTGCCCCCCGGCACTGCGACAGGCGCTTTCAATTATTCGCCCGATGGGCAGTGGGTGGCGCTGGTGGACGGAGATAAGATCGACTTGATGGCTGCGGATGGCAGCGGACGCCGTACCTTGTTCACTTATCCTTTTGTGTACACGTACAGCGAATGGGCTTATTATCCGGAAGTGGTGTGGAACATGGATAGCAGCAGTTTTCGGGTGGCGGTGCCCTTCCAGGATCCCTTGGGCGATCCTACCGGCCTGAGCCGAACCTATGAGGCGCGGACGGATGGAAGCGTGATGGAACTGGGGCAGTATTTGGGCGTGCCGGTGTTCATTTCCTTCCCGGGAATCATCCCGAACGGCCAGTTTTTTGCCTATGTAAAGGAAACGGCACCTTCCTCGGGGGTGTACGAACTGCATATCGCTACCCTGGATATGAGCTCGGACAACAACGTGATGACCGGCGCCAACCTGGACTTCGCGGGTTGGTCACCAGACTCGAACGCGTATTTGTTCTGGTCGAATAGCATGGAGAACCTGAACCTGGGCAGCCTGGGCAGCGCTCCATTCCCGTATTCGATCACCAACGACCTGCGCAAGGTAAAGTGGGTGGACCCGAACCGTTTCACTGCCGAGTTTGGCCTGGGTTCCTCCCCTGCGCTGCGCTTGTATTCGCAGGATGGATCTTTTGTTAATATTTCGGTGGAAGCCTCCAGCTACGATTACGCGCCCCGGCCATAATTTATTCGGCCAGCGCGGCCCAATCTTCCATTAACTTCTCCAGCGTCTGGTTCAGGGTGACATACTCCTGACCCAGGCGCTGGACTTTTACTGGGTCCTGACCGGGATTTTCCAACTGGCGTTCTACCACTTTCAGACGTGTTTCCAATTCGGAGATCTGGGTTTCCAATGCTTCCACTTTCATCTGGCGGCGGCGCTGTTGATCTTTGCTGAGGGGGCGCGGAGAAGCAGGAGCGGCGGAGGGGTTGGCTTCAACCTGAACGCGGGGGGGTGCAGAAGCAGGAGAGGAAATGGTGGAATTGAGCAGGATATCCCCGCTGCTGAAGGGAATTTGTCCGTTGAGGGCCTGTTTGTATTCGCTATAGGTGCCTTTGAAGACGCGCAGGGTCCGTTGGGTGGGGAGCACTTCCCAGATCTGGGTAGCCAGGGCGTCGATCAGGTAGCGGTCGTGGGAAACGAGCAGGATGGTGCCCTGAAATTCGGCCAAAATGGATTGCAGCACTTCCTGCGAGGGCAGGTCGAGATGGTTGGTAGGCTCATCCAGGAGGAGCAGGTTGGCGCCCTGCAAGGCCAGGCAGGCGAGGGCAAGACGGCCGCGCTCTCCACCAGAAAGCTGACCGACTGTTTTGAATACATCATCGCCGGTGAAGAGGAATTTTGCCAGGTAGCTGCGAATCTCGCCGGGCAGCATTTTTGGGGCCACCTTTTGGATCTCTTCCAGCAGGGTGCTGCTTTTGCGCAGCCCTTCGTGGGCCTGGGCAAAGTAACCCACCTGCAAACTGGCGCCAAGGACGGCTTCTCCGAAATAGGGGGGAATCTGTTCCAGCAAGGTCTTGAGAAGGGTGGTCTTGCCAGCACCGTTGGGACCGATCACGGCAGCGCATTCCTGGCGCTGGAGCACCAGGTCGGGGACCTGAAAGAGGGGGCGGCCTTCGTCAGCATAGCCGACGCTCAGGGCGCTGGTGCGGATGACCAGCTCGCCGGAGCGATTGACCGGCTCCAACTTGAGATGCAGGCGGCGCGGCTCGCGCACAGGCGGCGCAAGGCGGTCCTCTTCCAGGAGCCGTTCCAGACGCTTGCGGCGGCCCTGGGCCTGGCGGGTGTTCTGCCCGGCGATGTTTCGGCGGATATAGTCGGTCTCTTTTTCGATAAATGCCTGCTGGGTTTCATATTCTTGTAATTGGGTCAGGTAACGCGCGCCGCGCTGCTGGAGATAAACGGAATAGTTGCCGGAATATACTTCAAAAGCGGGGGTCATTTCCCAGATGGTGTTGACCGTTTGATCGAGAAAGTAGCGGTCGTGCGAGACGATTAAGACCGCTCCCGGCCAGTCTTTGAGGTAATTTTCCAGCCATTCAATGGCGGCGATATCCAGGTGGTTGGTGGGTTCGTCAAGGAGGAGCAGATCGGGCTGGGTGAGCAGGAGCCGCGCAAGCTGGGCGCGGGTGCGCTGACCGCCAGAGAGCTGCTGCACAGGGCGGCGTTCATCGGCGCAGGAAAATCCCAGGCCGTCCAGGGTTTGGCGGATGCGTACTTCGTAGGTGTAGCCGCCCAGATGCTCAAATTCGTGCTGCAGGCGGCCGTAGGTTTCCAGGACCTCCGCAGCGGGCTGGGGGTTGCGCATGGCGGTTTCCAGGCGGGTCAGTTCGGCCTGGCGGTCGATTAAATCGTCAAAGACAGAACGGCAGGCTTCCCAAAGCGTCAGCGAGGGGTTCTCGCCCTGGCGGGCGATTTCGCCCAGGCCTACTTCCTGGGGCAGGTAACCCAGCCGCAAACCGCGCGACAGGCGTACCACGCCAAAGGAGGGTTCTTCCTGTCCGAGCAAAATGCGCAGGAGGGTGGTCTTACCCACCCCATTCGGCCCCACCAGGCCGATGCGCGCACGGTGAGGAATAGAGGCGTCAATATGGCTGAAGATATCTTCGGCGCCAAAGGATTTTGCCAGGTCGTGAATGATAACAAGTGACATACGGCTGATATTTTATCATCATTAATCGCCGATTATTTGTTGTACGGAAGGGAATTATTTTATATAATGGTACCAGGAGTTCGTTCATGCGTCCACAAAAGAATACGTGGAGCAGCTGGATTGCACGCTTGATCTCGCTGGTGGCATTTGGTTTTTGCATCTTTCCAATTGGGATTATTCCTGGATACTCACCAGAGGCTGCTCAAAGCTCTAACCGGAATTTCTTCGAAGATCTCGAGTCTGCGGTAGAAGAATGCCCAGCGGGGGAGAAAATTATAGGACGTTCGTTTCATTTGACGCAGAACGGGGTCTATTTTCGCTCCCTTGATCAGCATGAGACGGATCCATATCACGACTTGCTGTTGTTGGTGTTGGCGGTGGGGGCAAGCCTTGGAATCATCATTATCTTGCTGGGTGTCTATTCCATCCGGCTGCGCAGAGCGAGACGAGATCTGCGCGCCAGCCGGCAGCGTTACCAGGAAATGGCCAATCTGCTGCCTCTGGCAGTGTTCGAGAGCGATGAGCGGGGCTCTCTGGTGTTTGCCAATCAGCGCGCGTTTCAGATATTTGGCTACCCGGAGAATCAACTGGAACTGGGTATTAATGTGGAGGAAATGACAGCTCCCCAAGACCGGGAGCGAGTCCGGGAGAGCATTGCACTGGCCTTAAAAGATGGGAATTGGGAAGGAAATTTCACCGCGCAACGCCAGGATGGGGGCACGTTCCCGGTGCAGGTGCGGGTGACGACCCGCGAGCAGGACGGGAGAACGATTGGACTGCGCGGGGTAGTGATCGACCTGACCAACCAAAAAGAAACTGAAGAGCAACTGCGCAGCAGCGAACAGCGCTTCCGCAATATCATTGAAGCGAATCCGATCGGGATGCACATCTATCAATTGGAAGGGGAAGACCGGTTGGTATTTGCGGGCGCCAATCCGGCAGCGGACAATATCCTGGGGATCGATCACCGGAAATTGGTAGGAAAGACCATCCAGGAGGCCTTCCCTGGTATCAATGAAACTCCCATGCCGGAAGTCTATCTCAGGATTGCCCGAGACGGGGGGTATTGGCACGAGGAGCAGATCAACTACCGGGATAAAAGGATCTCCGGGGCTTTTGATGTGCATGTTTTCCAGGTGGGTGAGGGCGTCTCGGCGGGGATGTTCCTGGAGATCACTGACCGCATCCGCGCGGCACAGGCGGTCAGGGATGGGATGGAACGGTTCGAATCGGTGATCAATAATACGCCGGCGGTGGCGATCCAGGGATTTGACCGGGAGGGGGTGATTCGTCATTGGAACCGTGCCAGCCAGCGTATTTACGGATTTTCCGAGCAAGATGCACTGGGAAAACATATTCAAGATCTGATGTTCACCCCGGAAACGCGTGGTGCGTTTGATAAGATCTTGGAAGAGATCTGGCAAAGCGGGAAGCCCACGCAGCCGCGCGAGTGGCAGGTGACAAATGACAAAGGGGAGGAGCGCTGGGTGTATTCGACAGTCTTCCCCATCTTTGAACAGGGTGAGATCAGCGAAGCCTTTTGCATGGATGTGGATATCACTGATCGGCAAATAGCAGAAGAGGAATTGCGCAACAGCGAACAACGTTACCGGGCGTTGTTTGAAAAGGCGTACGATGCCATCTTCCTTGAGACCCTTGACGACAAAATTGTGGATGCAAATCAGCGCGCCTGTGAGTTGGTGGGATATACGCTGGAGGAATTAAAGAAGATGGATGTGAAGGAATTGTTGTTGCCGGATCATCCATTCCCGGTGGTACTGGAAGAGCTGAAGATGTATCAGGGGAGGGTATTTGAAGGCGTAGATCGGCATAAGAGCGGCAAGCACATCCCGGTTGAGGTCTCAACTACATTGATCAATGAGAACCTGGCAATTTCGATCGTGCGAGATATCACCGAACGCAAGCATAACGAGGAATTGTTACGCAAGTTGAACCGGTCGCTGCGCACGATCAGCGAATGCAACCAGATCCTGGTGCGTGCCGTGGATGAGAACGATCTGTTGGATAAGATCTGTGCGATGATCCATCAGAACAGCGGATACCGCTTTGTGTGGGTGGGGTATGCAACGCCGGATCACACCATCCGCCCAGCCAGTTACGCGGGTTACGAAGCCGGGTATTTGAAAAAGACGCGTTTCTTATGGGGCAACAAGGAAGATATTTCCAATCCGATGGCAAAGGCAATTCATACTGTGGAACAGGTGATGGTTCCCGATCTCGGCGCAACCGAGCTGGAAAAAGCGGATTGGGCTGTGGAAGCTCACAAACGAGGCTGTGCGGCCATCCTGGCGTTGCCGTTGTTCTATGATCAGGAAGTGTTTGGCACGCTGGGGATCTATACAAGTGAGCAGGATGCCTTTGACCCGGACGAGATCGTGTTGTTGAAAGAATTGGCGGATGATCTCTCCTATGGAATCCATGCGCTGCGGGTGCGGGCTGACAACCGGCGCGCCAACGAATTGCTGAAGCGTTCGGCGGTGGAACTGGAACGGGCCTATGATGCGACGCTGGAAGGCTGGTCGCGTGCATTGGAATTGCGCGAGCGTGAAACCGCCGGTCACAGCCGCCGGGTGGTGGATCTGGCCTTGCGTCTGGGAAAACAATTGGGGATGGATCGGAACGAGCTTTTACATCTACGGCGCGGCGCCTTGCTGCATGATATCGGCAAGATGGGCATTCCGGATCATGTATTGCTCAAGCCAGGACCGTTGACTGCGGAGGAATGGGAGATCATGCGCCAGCATCCGACCTACGCTTATCAGCTCTTGACCGGTATTTCCTACCTGGAACAGGCTTTGCAGGTGCCGTATGGACACCATGAGCGCTGGGATGGATCCGGCTACCCGTTGGGGTTGAAAGGCGAAGCAATCCCGCTTGCGGCACGCATCTTTGCGGTGGTGGATGTATGGGATGCACTCAGTTCCGACCGGCCTTATCGCTCAGCCTGGTCGTCACAAGAAGTGTACGATTATTTGAAGGCCAATGCCGGGATCCTGTTTGATGCGCAGATCGTTCAAGAATTCATAAAAATAATACAAACAGGGAAAGAGATGCTCTGAATAAAAGAGTGATTTTTTCATCTCATGGTATAGTATTAACAAGTGAACAAAAACCATGAGCTGGCAATTTAATTCTTACGCCCATATCTTGCTGGTCACCACGGCCTTTGCGATCGTAATGGTGCTGTGGATTTGGCCTCGCCGCAGGCTGCCAGGCGGAATGCCGCTGATCTTGTTATCTTTTACCGCCGGCGCCTGGGCGGTGACCAATGCGCTGGAAGCCGCTGCAACAGACCCCGGGATTAAGCTGACGATCGCGAAATTGGGGTATTGGACGGTCGGTTTTACTCCATTGATGTTCCTCGTCTTTGTGCTGGACTACACGCAGCGGAAGGAGTGGTTGACCCGCTCGCGGATGCTGATACTTTCCATCCTGCCGTTGGTAACCTGGAGCTGCGCCCTGCTTAACGACATCTTTAAATTCCAATGGCGCGAGGTTACGTACGACGCGGCGCAAAACATCCTGCTGTACAAGTACGGGCCATGGTTTATTATCACTGTTGCGACCGGATACATTTTCTTGATCGCAGCCACCGTAATCCTGGTGCGGGGATTCATGCGCTCGCATTCGCTCTACCGCCGCCAGATCGCGCTGCTGCTGCCCTCGATCCTGGCTCCGTGGTTTGCTAACCTGGTATATGTGTTGCGCATTGGCCCGACTGCCAATTTTGACCTCACGCCGGTGGGATTTATCATCACCGGGATCTTCCTGGGATTCGCGATCACGCGGACGCGGTTGTTTGATGTGGTTCCGGTGGCGCGGGAATCGTTGGTGGAGATCATTCCGGATGCCATGCTGGTGGTGGATCCTGAACAGCGCGTCGTAGATATTAATCCGGCATCGCTGCGATTGCTGGATGTGCGCGAAAAGGAATGCATTGGTGTGCCGTTGGAGCGCCTGTTTGGCGATTGGCCTGAGGCTGCCAAACAGATGGCAGAAATGCAGCAGGGGATCCTGACGCCTTTTCATATGGCCGGTAAGATCTTTGACCTGAGCATGAATGTGTTATATGATCGGGGCGGACGGGTGAATGGGCGCCTGTATGTGCTCCGGGATACAACCGAGACACGCCGTATCGAGACGGCATTGATTGATAATGAGGCTCATCTGCGACGGTTGACGGAAAACATGATGGATGTGATCCTGGAGATCAACTCGAGCGGGACGATCTCTTATGTGACGCCCTCAGTGAAGATGGTCTTTGGCTTACTACCAGAGGATTTATTGCAACATCCGGTAGAGAATTTGATCCACGAGGAGGAAAGAGAGAAATTCAGCCGGGAATTACAGCGCGCCTTTGCCCAGGCTGCTGAGGGCGGAACATCATCCCATACGATCCAGGCGCATGTACGGGGCATGGATGGACAGGAAAGAACGGCTGAGTTCAACACTACTTTCCTGCTTGAGGATGGAAAGGGGGCGGTTTCCGGAATCACAGTAGTGCGGGACATCACCGACCGGCACCAGATGGAGGAAGCAGAACGTACGCAACGCGACCTGGCAGAAGCGCTGCGCGATGTGGCAGCAGCCTTGAACAGTACGATCAATTTTGAGGAGCTGCTGGACCGGATTCTGGAGAATGTGGGGCGGGTAGTTCCGCACGATACAGCCAACATCACCATGATCGACGAGGCCGGGCAGTATTATATAGCGCGCAAGCACGGCTATAACCAGTACGGCTTGAATACCTATTTCCTTAACCTTAACCTGCCGGTGGCAAAGGTCAATTATTTTAAGCGTATGGAAGACCTGGACCAGCCGGTGATCGTTCCGGATACCCATCTGGATCCAGATTGGATCGAGGTGCCGGGAATGGAATGGCTGCGCTCCTATGCGGGTGTGCCAATCCGTAGCAAAGAGCGCCTGGTAGGCTTCTTGAACTTGGACAGCTCCACCCCGGGATTCTTCACAGCCGAGAACGCTGACCGGCTGCGGGCGTTTGCCAACCAGGCGGCGATCGCGATTGAAAATGCGCGCCTGTTCTCGGAGACGCAGCGCCAGGCGGAACAGTTGGCGGTGTTAAATCAGGTGGGCCAGGTGATCACCGCCGGCCTGGATATGCAGAGCGTGCTGCGTAACCTTCACGAACAAGTGCGCCAACTGGCGCCGGTGGATGTATTCTATGTGGCACTATATGATGAAGAGACCGGACAGATCGATTTGCCGCTGTTCTATGAACGCGGTACTTATACCAGCGGAAAACCGCGCGACATCCGCCTGCAGCCGGGCCTTTCCGGGCAGGTGATCCAATCCCGGCAGACGCTTTACCTGCCGGATACACTGCAAGCCAGTTCGGAATTTCCCACCCCGATCATCCGTTCGAATAACGAATATCCACGCGCTTACGTGGGGGTGCCGCTGATCTTGAGCGACCAGGTGGTGGGGGTGATCTCCATGCAGGCGTACCGCGCCAATGCCTATACCAGCAACCAGATTCATCTTTTGGAAATGTTGGGGACGCAAGCGGCCATTGCCATCCAAAATGCGCGTCTGTATGCGGAAGCCAACCGCAGCGCGGAACAGATGGCCACAATTTATCGGATCGGCCTGGCGATCAGCGGCGACTTGAATATGAACCAGGTGATGAACACTCTCTACGAACAGGTGACGCTGGTGGGGGACACGGATGTGTTTTCCCTGGCATTGTTTGACGAAAAAAGCGGGGATGTGTCTTTCCCGCTCTTCCTGGATTGCGGCGAACCGCGGGCATTCCCGAATTACAATGTGCGCGATACGAAGAGCCTGACGGCGTATGTGATCCAGGCGCGCCGCCCGCTGTATCTGCCGGATACTCTGCACCCCGGGAAGGCTTTTGCGGGGTGGATCATCCGGGCAGGCGGGGAACCCTCGCGTTCCTACCTGGGGGTGCCGCTGCTGCTGCGCGACCGGGTGATTGGAGTGCTTTCGATCCAATCTTACCGGCCAAACGCTTACACCTCCGACCAGATCCATCTGCTGGAGACGATCGCTACCCAGGCAACGGTTGCCCTGGAGAATGCGCGCCTGTATAGCGAGACCTTGCAAAGTGCCACCCGCCTGGAGCATGCCAACCAGCTGGCAGAGGAAGCTCGTTCCGCAGCCGAGGCGGCTAACCGCGCCAAGAGCGAATTCCTGGCGAATATGAGTCACGAGATCCGCACGCCGATGAATGCGATCGTGGGCATGACGGACTTGTTGAAAGATACACCGCTGAACAGCGAACAATTTGAATGGCTGGAGATGATCCGTTCGAGCGGAGATGCGCTGCTGACAATCATCAACGACATTTTGGATTTTTCAAAGATCGAGTCAGGGCGGCTGGAACTGGAGCACCAGGCTTTCGATCTGCACCGCTGCATCGAGGAATCGGTGGAGCTGTTGACCTTGCAGGCGGCGGCAAAGAACCTGGAGCTGATGTATTGGATCGATCCTTCTGTTCCGCTGCGCGCGATGGGGGATGTCACCCGCCTGCGCCAGATCCTGCTAAATTTGCTGAACAATGCCGTAAAATTCACTGCGCGCGGCGAGGTAAAATTGGCTGTCGATGCCGAAAATCGTCCGGCAGGAGATTTTCGGGTGCATTTTGCGGTGAGCGATACGGGAGTGGGAATCCCGCCGGATAAGCTGGAGCGATTGTTCCAATCCTTCAGCCAGATAGATGCTTCCACAACGCGCAAGTTTGGCGGCACGGGTTTGGGATTGGCCATTTCGCGGCGGCTGGTGGAAATGCTGGGCGGGCAGATCTGGGTCGACAGCCAGCCGGGAAAGGGTTCCACCTTCCACTTCACTTTTGTGACTGAAAGCATGCCGTATGAAGAAGAATTACCCGATCCGCGCCTGAAAATCCTGCATGGGAAACATGTCCTGATCGTGGATGACAACGAAGCCAGCCGCAACCAACTGGGTCAACTGGCAGCATCATTGGGGGTGAAGTGCACCCTGTGCACGTCTGCGGAGGAGAGCCTGCAATGGCTGGAAAAGGGTCAGGAATTCAACGCCGCACTGGTAGATTTGCATATGCCCGGGCTGGATGACGGTCTGGTGTGGGCGCATGCGGTGCGAAAGATCAAAACCTGTAAAAAATTGCCGCTGGTGTTGATGGCCTGGAACACAGACCTGGAAAGCGACGAGGAACGGGATTTGTTTGCGGACCGCTTGAACAAGCCGGTTTCGCCGGAGCGGCTGATCTCGGCGTTGGACCATGCCTTCAGCGGACCGTTGGTGCGTAGGAATGAGATATCGGCGCCGATGCCGTCTATGCCGCCGCAGATCGAGCCCTCCGCTCTGCGAATCCTGATCGCGGAGGATAATCCAACCAACCAACAGGTGACCAGCCTGATGTTGCGGCGGATGGGGTTCAAGTCGGATATCGCCGCGGACGGTGTGGTAGCGGTGCAAGCTGTGCGCGACCACCTATATGATGTGATTCTGATGGATATGCACATGCCGGAGATGGATGGGTTGGAAGCCACCCGACGTATTCGCAAGGAAATTTCCGCCAACCGCCAGCCATTCATTGTGGCAATGACGGCAAATGTGCTGGCGGGCGACCGCGAGCGCTGCCTGGAGGCCGGCATGGACGATTACATCAGCAAGCCGGTCAAACGGGAAGAACTGCTGCGCGCGTTGAGCCGGATCGAGCCAATCGAATCTCCGGAAGCCACACAGGAGCCGGCGGTGGATGAGCAGGCGGCGGTCGACCTGGCCAACGAGGTCAGCGTGGACCGCAGCGCCTTGCAGCGGATCCTGGAACTGTTGGGGGAGGAGGGGCCGCAAACTGTGGGCGAACTGGTGGATATCTTCCTGGACAGCGCGGGAAAATTGGTCAAGAACATGGAAAGCGGATTAAATAATCGCAGCGTACGCGAGCTGTATCATCCGGTTCATACCCTGCGTTCTTCGGCGGCCACGCTGGGCGCAAGGCGACTTTCGGCGATGTGCGAACAGGCAGAATACCGCCTGCGCCCGGCGATGGAGGCGGAATCGGACTTGCAGGAATTGGAATTTTGGACAACTGCAGTACAACAGATCAAAGATGAATTTGACCGGGTGCGGGAGGAAATGCTCGCCATCCGGCGGGAGGTCGGCGGTGTATAGGATCCTGGTAGTGGAAGATGATCAATTCGAACAGCATTACATTGGGACACTTTTAAAGCAGGAAGACCTGGCGCTTTTTTATGCAAAAGACGGGCAGAGTGCGGTGAAGATCGCGGAAGAAGAACTGCCTGACCTGGTGTTGTTGGATATCATTCTGCCGGAAATGGACGGGATTGAGGTCTGCCGGTTGTTCCGCACCATCCCGGCATTGGCGGAGGTGCCGGTGGTGATGGTGACGACCCTGTGCGATCAGCCGACGCGGGCGAAGTGCATCGAGGCCGGGGCAGACGATTTCATTTCTAAGCCGTTCGATCCGATCGAATTGCGCACGCGCGTGCGAGCCTTGCTGCGCCTGAACCACTACCGGTTGAAAGCCGAGGAGAATGCACGTTTTCAATCTCTGGTGAATATTGTTCCGGAAGGCGTGTCGGTGGTCTGGTTGGACGGCGATGTGGCTTATGCCAACCCGGCAGCCGTGGATCGTTTTGGGGTGCAAACTGGCAGTCCCTTCCCGGCATTCGTCTTGGATGGAGAAATGGTCAGCCTGATGCACGCACTCGAGATCCAGCCTCTCAAAGGAGATGCAGGACGGCTGGAAGTGGTTGTCTATCCGCTGCCGAACACTTCCGTGGTAGCAGAGCTGACAATTAAGAGGATCATCTGGCAAGATCGGGCAGCCTGGTTCATCTGTCTGCATGCGCGTCCGATGATTTAGATTAATTAGACTGGCCGTGGTAGAATCAGGCCATTCCGGTTAAGGAGTTGTTGAGGATGGAAAGTTACATCGCAGTCGATATTGGCGGCACTCAAATTCGCGTGGCGGTGTTCCCGGTGGGCAGTATTGAACCTCTGGTGAACACGCGCACACCCACCCAGGGAGAAGGGCGACCGGAAGAGCGCCTGTTGAATGCGATAGCTGCTGTTTTGCCGCAGGCCGGGCATGTGCGCGGGATCGCCATGGCGGCGCCTGGACCGATCGACCCTCGCCGCGGAATTATTTTTTCTGCGCCGAACATTCCTGGCTGGGAAAATCTCCTGTTGCGCGACATGGTGCAGGAACGCTTTGGTATCCCCACCAAGCTGGGCAACGATGCCAACCTGGCGGCGCTGGGAGAGTGGGGATTTGGCGCGGCCAAGGGGCACCATGATGTGGTCTATCTCACGATCAGCACCGGGATCGGCGGGGGAGTGATCATGGATGATCGTTTGCTGCAAGGCTCTAGCGGCCTGGCGACTGAATTGGGGCATGTGACGGTCATTCCGGATGGACCGCTGTGCGGTTGTGGACAGCGCGGCCACCTGGAGGCGGTTTCTTCAGGCACTGCGATTGCCCGCTATGTACAGGAGCAGTTGAATAATGGGCGGCCTTCCAGCCTTTCAGGAATATGCCACCCCAATTCCCGCCAGGTGTCGCAGGCCGCGGAGGCGGGGGATGAACTGGCAATCGAAGCGATGACCCGCGCGGCCTCATTCATGGGGGTGGCGGTGGCCGATTTCCTGCATATCTTCAACCCAACCATTGTAGTGTTGGGCGGCGGAGTTTCCCGCTCCGGGCATCTTTTCCTGGATCCTCTACGGCGGGAGATGTATTCCCATGTGATGTCACCGGCGTATGTCAAAGACCTGCAGATCAGTTTTGCAGCATTGGGGGATGATGTGGGCTTGATGGGTGCATTGGCATTGGCACAAGGCACGGAGTGAGGTTTTCCGGGCCAGTTACGTGACACGGAGTGGATGAACTGGTGACATAATGCAATTCCAGGCAGGGGGGAGGGCAGATTATAATGAGGAGAAGTGGCGAATAAAGGTTCGCTGCCGATCAATTTTTATCTCTCGATTAAGGAGGAGTATATGCAGCCATTGAAGTTACCAGGGCCAAAGGCCGCCAGCATCATTGCCCGGGATGGGGCTGTGATTTCACCATCCTATCCGCGCGGGTATCCGTTTGTCATGGATCATGGGCGGGGGGTGGAAGTCTGGGATGTGGATAATAACCGTTTCCTGGATTTTGCCGCAGGGATCGCGGTGCTTTCCACAGGCCATGCTCATCCGAACGTGGTTAAAGCGATTCAAGATCAGGCAGAAAAATTCATTCATATCTCCTCGGATTTTTATCACTCCGTTTGGGTGGAGTTAGCCGAGTATTTGGACCGCCTCGCGCCGTTCCAAGAGGACGCAGTGAGCTTTATGGCCAATTCAGGCGCAGAAGCGGTTGAATCAGCGATCAAGCTGGCTCGCTATGCTACGAAACGCAGCCAGATCATCGGTTTCCTGGGCGGTTTCCACGGGCGCACAATGGGGGCTGTGACCCTGACCGCCAGTAAGTACACCTACCACAAGGGTTTCGCTCCGTTGATGAACGGGGTAGTACATGCGCCATTCCCCAACCCTTACCGGCCCATGCTGATCAGCAATCCGGGGGAGGCTTATGGGGAAACGGTGGTGCGTTATATTGAAGAGGAAATTATGGGCCGCCTGGTCCCAGCGGACGAAGTGGCGGCCTTTGTGATTGAGCCTATTCAAGGAGAGGGCGGATATGTGGTGCCCTGTCCTTCTTTCTTCCCGGCCTTGCGCCGGTTGTGCGATAAACACGGTATCCTGCTGGTGGCCGATGAAGTGCAGGCTGGAACCGGACGCACGGGCAAGTGGTGGTCAATCGAGAACTTTGGGGTGGAGCCGGATATTATTTGTGTGGCCAAGGGAATTGCCTCCGGCATGCCGTTGGGAGCGATTGTGGCGCGCAAGAGCGTAGTCAAGTGGCCGCGCGGGTCGCACGGCAATACTTACGGCGGGAACCCGCTGGCCTGCGTGGCTGCCCTGGCAACCCTTGATCTGATTGAACACGGTTACCTGGCCAATGCCGCTGAACAGGGGGCTTATGCCCTGGGACGCTTGAAGGAGATCATGCAGCGCCATCCGTGTATTGGGGATGTGCGTGGAATTGGTTTGATGATCGGCGTGGAATTTGTCAAAGACCGCACCACCAAAGAATATGATGAAAAAATGCGAGACCGCGTGGTGGACCTGGCCTTTGAATATGGATTGCTGACCCTGGGTTGCGCCAAGAGCACCATCCGCATCTCACCGCCGCTTATGATCAGCCGGGCAGAGATGGAAGAGGGTCTGCAAATCTTTGAACATGCCATCACGTTAGCGGAAGAAGGCAAATAACCGAAGCGAGTGCGTATGAGCAACCTCACTCAGCCTGATTTTCGCATCCGACAACGGGAAGTGCTGCTGGATATTGCCCGGGCACTGACCCAGGAGCTTGACCTGGACCGGTTGTTGGAGCGGATCCTGGAGACTTCCATTGCGATCCTGGAAGGGCAAGCGGGGTTGATCGCTTTACGTTCCGAATCGGAAGGCTGGCGGGTGAGCGTGTGGCACGGGCTGCCGCCAGCCTTCCTGAATTCGATTGAAGCCGGGTTGAGGGATATTGAACCGGCTTCGGGGGAGGAAAAGGCCGCCGAGGGCGAACTGCCAGAGATCAACCGCATGCTTTCGGCGCTGACCCGCCAGGTAAGCATGGGGATGTTGACCGGGGTAGGTCTGCCGCTAGTCGCCCGCCAGCAAGTGATCGGTTTCATTTTTATCTTTCGCCCGGAGCCGAACCTGTTCTCGGTGGACGACCGACTGCTGCTGTCCAGCTTTGCGAGCCAGGCAGCAATTGCAGTGCAAAATGCCAAGCTTTACACTGAATTGAGCCGCGACAACCAGCGCATGGATGCGCTGCTGAATTCGGCTGGGGATGGCATTTTGATTCTTGACCCGATGAAACGGGTGGTGCGCTGCAATCTGGCTTTTACCCGTATGCTGGGGGTGGAACAGGATAAGGTGGTGGGGGCGCGGCATGAGGAGATCATCCACTGGGGAACGATCACGCAGGGGGCTTCGCTGGAACAGGCTGAAGCGGATGGATGGCCTTTGACGCCGAATGCCATGTTGTATGTGGAGGGAGATCTAAAGCGCGCGGATGACCAGCCGTCTTTGCCGGTGGGTATCACTTATGCGCCGCTGCTTTCCCCAGAAGGCAAGCTGCTCAATATTATCGCCACACTGCGGGATATCACCCGCTTTCGCCAGGCGGATGAGCTGAAAAGCACCTTTGTTTCGATCATCAGTCATGAGCTGAAAACGCCGGTGGCATTGATCAAAGGTTATGTTTCCACCCTGCGCCGGGAGGATGCCGATTGGGACAAGGAAGTGGTGCAGGACAGCCTGCAGGTGATTGAAGAGGAAGCCGACCGGCTGACGCACTTGATCGAGAACCTGTTGGAGGCTTCGCGGCTGCAGGCGGGTGGGCTGACGGTGAAGCGCGCAGATGTGCTGCTGCCAGACCTGGCAAAGCGGATCGCGACCCGCTTGCAAACCCAAACCAGCCGTCACAAGATCATCGTGGATTTTCCAAAGGATTTTCCAATCATACTGGCGGATGAAATGCGCATGGAACAGGTGTTGACGAATCTGATTTCCAACGCGATGAAGTATGCTCTGGAAGGGGAGATTCGCGTGAGCGGGTCGGTGCGGGCGGATGCGGTGGTGGTGTGCGTGCGGGACGAAGGACCGGGAATTGCCGCCGAGGATATGCCGCATGTGTTCGACCGCTTCTACCGCGCACCGGAAGCTGCGCGCAAAACGAAGGGTGCCGGCCTGGGACTTTACCTGACGCGGGCCTTGGTGGAGGCACACGGGGGGAAGATCTGGCTGGAACCGGTGGATAAAGGTACGCGGATCTGTTTCAGCCTGCCGCGATGAAAAAGACGCAATTAAATTCGAGGCTGGAGTGGATTTGATCGAAGTCAGGAACACACCTCTGCTCACAGGCCTGACCTTCCGTAATTTTCGAGGTGAGGGGGATTATTCCCATTTGGCTGCCGTGCTCTCCGCGAGCGAGGCCGTGGATCACTCTCCCCGGCAAGTCAATACGAAAGCCATCGCCGAGGCTTACCAAAACTTGACCAATTGTCAGCCGTTACGGGATGTCTTGTTTGTTGAAGTTGCGGGCAAGGTTGTTGGGTATGCGCGTGTGTGGTGGGAGGATGATCCAGCTGTGGGCCGCATCTACCATCATAATGGGTTTCTGGTCCCGGAATGGCGAAGGAAAGGGATTGGCCGGGCTATGGTATCCTGGATCGAAGACCATTGTCGCGAAGATAGCGTTTTGCTTCCCTCGGAAGTCAGGAGGTTCCTTCAGACCACTGCAACCCAGTTCCAGGCTGGAGCAAATGCTTTGATGGGAAGCGAGGGCTACCATCCTGTGCGAATTTTTTATGAAATGGTACGCCCATCGCTAAACGAGATCGTTGAGTTTCCTTTGCCGGAAGGTTTGGAAATCCGTCCGGTGGAAGTCGACCATTATCGTGCCATCTGGAACTCGGTCGATGAGACCAGCATGGAAGAGTGGGGATACAAAGCGCCCAGCGAAGAGGATTACCAGGAATGGCTGCAGAGCGAGCATTTCCAACCGCATCTCTGGCAGGTAGCCTGGGATCTAGTCGAAAACCGGGTGATCGGTCATGTCCTGACCTATATTGATCAGGACGAGAACGAACAATCTGGACGGAAACGCGGATACACAGAAGGCATTGGTGTTGACAGCGCCTGGCGGCGAAAGGGAGTGGCCCGCGCTTTGATCAGCCGCAGCTTGCAGGCTCAAAAAGCCGCCGGGATGAGCGAATCAGCCCTGGTTGCGGATAGCGACAGCACCAGTAATGTGATTCAGCTATATCAGAGTTGCGGCTTTCAGGTAGTTAAGTACGAAACGATCTATCGCAAGCCTTTATAACTCTACTTGCTGACAAGGTTCAACGAGCCGACGTTCATGTCCACGGTGATGTTGAGCAGATAGCCGGAGCCGTTGTTCTCGTATATCTTATCCTGGGCATTCCAGGCGCCCGTGATGTTAATGGCGGTCAATTCGCCAGTGATGGTGACGCGGGTGTGGGTGCCGGCGGGGACAGTGATGGTGACACTGGAAGCGTCCGAGTCGACCAGGGCGGAGGAATCGGCGGTGAGGGGGCCGGAGAAGTCGAGATTGTAGGAGCCCGCCCCTGCCGCGAAGCGAAGCTGGTCGAAATTTGCATAGCCGAGGCCGACCAAATCAATGCCAGAGGCGCCGGAGGTGTAATCAAAGAGGCTCATGCGCTGCGGATTGGGCGAGGTGAAGATGATCCGAGAGGTGCTGGCGCCGTCGGTGATCTTCAGGCTGGCCAGCGGCACGCCGCTCAGGTCAAGGTTTGACGTTGAAGCGCCACCCTCCAGCACCAGGTTCATGGGAGTGCTGCCCAGTTTGAGCTTCCACTCGTTGATGACCTGGTTTCCAGAGAGGATATTGAAAACCTTGGTGGTTTGGATGACCTGCAGAGAGCCCTCTGCTCGGGTGATATCAGGCTTTAGTTCGGCAATGTTGTAGCGGATATCGCCTTCCAGGAGCATCTGTGCGCCGCCAGTCAGCTCAAGTTTGCCGGGGCCCATACCGATCTTGACCTGCAAGGGTGGGGTTCCGCCTGGAGCTGGTTCAGCGACCTGCAGGGTGGTGGCATCGATGATCTGCGGATTATCAAAGGAGACAACGCAGGCGCTGAGCAACAGGAGAGAGGCAAGTATAGCGGAGAGGAATTGTTTCTTCATCGTATGTCCTCGCATTTTAAGGTTTTGGTTCCTCATTCGTCCAGGGCGCAGGGCGGGATTCTCCGGCCGGCGGGGGCTCGGCGGGGCCGGGAATCGGCTCCGCTGGGGCGGGGGGCTCTGCGGGGGGCTGGGCCGGAGGCTGGGTGGGGAATTGCCAGGCGGAGGTTCCGGCGGGTGGGGTAGGCCGGTTCTGGCGGATGGGGGAATAGGTGTAGATGCGCGTGCCAAACTGGCTGAGCAGCACGCCGCCAATGGCCACACTGAAGACAGCGAGCAGGAAGGGCAATCCCAGGCAGCAAAGCAGGATCCAGAGGAAGCCCAGGCCGAACATAGCGAAGTCAACCACCAGGCTGATCAACAAAGTACCCAGGGCTCCGCAGATGGGGGCGGACAATTCAAGGTGGAAAGCGTTTGCCAGCGCTTTGCCAACCGCCAGGCCAAGGCCAATCCAGCCAAAGACCAGCACCACGCCCAGGAGCAGCAAGCCCAATACGCTGATGGGGATGAGGATAATCGTGACAGCCAGGACAACCAGCACAGCCGGGTAAAGCAAGAGGGTCAGACATCCCGCGCCGCCCGCAACCAGCGGAGAACGGCTGATGGATTGAGCCACGCGGTCGGTGGGCGCAGGCAGGAGGAGGATGACCAGCAAGGCCAACCCGGCCAGGATGAGAGAGCGCAACAGCACCCACATGGCCTGGGTAGCCGGATCGGCAGTGACCATGGGAATGTTCCCGCGCATGAAGTCGAAGGAAATGTTCCCGGCGCCTTCATAGACCGTGCCGCGCACGGTGCCGCTGTTGACCAGCGAGCCGCCCATGGTGTTTAGGTCTTGTTCAATCACCGCGCCGGATTGGATGTTGAGCGTTCCTCCCACCGAGGTGAGGTCGCCCTGGATGGTGCCGGCAGCGAACAACGTGCCGCCAAAGATGATCACATCCCCGGTCACGGTCGAATCGGGTTCCAGGCGGGCATTCCCGCCAAAGAGGACCAGGCTGCCGTTCAGGGTTTTGCCGGTGGGAAGGTTGAAATTCCCCCCGAAAATCATCTGGGTATCGTTGTCACCGGTACCGCAAGCGGCAAGGGTCAGAACGCCGAGGCTTAATACAAGCAAGATGAGCAGATAGCGAAGTTTGTTGTTCATTTCTCTTTTACCTCTCCTCTTCGGGAAATGCGCCACAGGGCAGTCAGCCAAACCAACGCGATCACCAGGGCGACAAAAACGATCAGGGCGAGGGGCAAATAAGCCAGCGGGTTACCGAGCCAGTCGCCAATGGTGCGAAGAATACCCTGCACCTGGGCAGAGATCCAGATAAAGGCGCGGCTGAGGCTGTTGAGCAGGTCAATCATTGAATGGGCGCTGAAATAAGAGACAGCCAGGGCGAAGGCAACGATCAGTAAACCGATTGCAAGTGCGGGAGCCACACGGTGCACCGTGAGCAGGTTGCGGGCCTTGCTGGCAGCCAGGCGCGCTTGCCAGCGCTGCAGGAAACCCGGGGCTGGGCCAACCTGGACACGCTGCAGAAGCTGGTACTCGGCGGCGCGCCACTGCCCGGCCAGAGTACGGCAGTGCGGGCAGTTTTCCAGGTGAGCGCGCAGTTCCTGGCGCTCCTGGGAAGACATTTCATGCGGATCTAAGATCCAATTTTCAAAAGGCTGGTGAAGCATGTTTTCTCCTTTCTTCTTCGGATCTTGGGAGGAAGTTGAGTCCTTCGTTCTCCGCTGGAAATTGCGCAGGCCAGCGCTGGGCCAGGGCAAGCCGGGCGCGGTGCAACCGGCTTTTTACAGCGCTGACAGTGAGAGAAAGGTTTTGCGCAATCTCCTCCTCCGAAAAATCATACCAGTAACGTAAAATAATAGCGGCCCGGTCTTGCGGGCCCAGCTCGGCGATCATGCCGTGCAGCAGGCGCTGCTGCTCGTTCATGGTGCTGATCTTCTCCGGGGTGGGAGCGCCGTCGGGGAGGCCGTCTTCGCTGAGCAGTTCAATATCAACAATTGGAAGCCGGCGGCGGCGCTGGAGATCAATGCAGTAGTGGGCAGCAATGGACAGCAGCCAGGTGAGGAAAGGCCGGGAAGGATCGTAGCGGTTGAGCGCCTGGTAAGCCCGCCAAAAGGTCTCCTGGGCGGCGTCTTCGGCCTCCATGGGATCGTTGAGCATGCGGTAGCAAAGGTTATAGACCGGCGTCTGGCAGCTTTCCACCAGCATTCCGTATGCCTCATCGTTTCCCTGGCGGGCAAGCCGCAACCATTCACTGAGGTCGTTCACGCAGTCTCCTGATCACCTTCACTACTATATACGTAAAAATCTGGGATTGGTTTCATTTATCATAACACGGAATTGGGAAGTAAAATTATGTTTGATGCAAAATTGAAAACCTCACCACGAAGACGAAAAGGCACAAAGTTTTTTTGAGCTGAATTTATCAGGTGTCATGCGGTAGAATACTTAGAGAGGAGAAACGATCATGAATTTTGATGCCCCGCACCGCCGTTTTAACCCGCTGAAGGGGGAGTGGGTGTTGGTCTCACCGCACCGCGCGCGCCGCCCCTGGCAGGGGCAGGTGGAAAAAGCGTCCGGCGAGAACCAGCCGTCCTATGATCCGACCTGTTACCTGTGTCCGGGGAACCAGCGCAACACCGGTCAGAAAAACCCAGGTTACCCGGGAACCTATGTGTTCAATAACGATTTTCCGGCCTTACTGGCACCGAAAGGAACACCGGAACCCGCTGAGGGGGGGATCTTCCGGGCTGAAGCGGAGAGTGGGGTGTGCCGGGTGGTGTGCTTCTCACCTCGCCACGATCTAACCTTGCCGGAGATGGATCAGGCGGGGGTGGAGGAGGTGGTGCGCACCTGGACGGCGCAAAGCGTGGAACTGGGGCGACTGGACTTTATCCGTTATGTGCAGGTATTCGAAAACAAAGGCGCGGCAATGGGCTGCTCTAACCCGCACCCGCACAGCCAAATCTGGGCAACGGGGCAGATCCCGAATGAGCCTGCTACCGAAGCGGCGCGCCAGGAGGCTTACCTTCACGAGCACGGGCGCTGCCTGCTATGCGAAACGGTAGAGGCTGAGGAGCAGGACGGGCGACGGGTGGTGGCTGCCAACCGACATTTCCTGGCGGTGGTGCCGTTCTGGGCGGTCTGGCCGTTCGAGGTGCTGCTGCTTTCACGCCGACATTTGGGGCGCTTGGATGAGTTAAGCGCAGACGAAGTGAGTGGGCTGGCAGATATCATGCGCCAGGTGACAATCCGATACGACAACCTGTTTGAGGTGTCATTTCCCTATTCAATGGGATTTCACCAGACCCCGTGCGACGGAGGAGAATATCCGGGCTGGCATTTCCATGCACATTATTACCCGCCCCTGTTGCGCTCGGCCACGGTACGTAAGTTCATGGTTGGGTTCGAGATGCTGGCGATGGCGCAGCGCGACCTGACAGCGGAGCAAGCGGCGGAACGGCTGCGCGGTCTGGATGGAAAGCATTACAAATCGCGATAGAGAGAACCATGAGGAGAAGGAACGGAACACGGATGTAACGGATTGAACGGATAAATACGGATCAATGAATTGCAGATCCGTGTTTATCGGTGGTATTTGTGTTCTAACGATTTTTCTTTGAATACTTTAATATCGCCTGGACCTCAATGTGGGCCAACTCCAGGCGGGAAAGCCATTCCTGTGGGTCGCGGTCAATGCGCTCCATCCAGACAGTATGCCCGCCGGCGGCCTGTACTTCTTGCGGGAAGCGGTCGGCGGTCTCATATTCCAGCCCTTCGGTTAGCAGGTAGGCGCAGGTTAAATTCCCGCAGCCCAGCAGGTGCAGCAGCCAGCTGGCATCGTTGCTGATGCGCCGGTCGGGGCAGTGTGCCAACAATTCCTGGGCGGCGGGGCGGGAAAGCCCGCGGGCAGCCGCACCGATATCCCAATCCAGCCCGCTGACGAGGGCAAAGACGCGGTTGAAAAGCAGTTCGGTCTCACGCTGGACGCGCGGGTGACTGTCATAGGCGCGGGGAGTGCGCCCCAGGACCGTCAGATCGTGGGCGGGCAGGGCAGCAGCCACTTCAGCCAGTTCCTGGGGGTAATACTCCGCCCAATGCAGCAAACGGTCGCTGTCACAATAGAGCAGGAAATCCGCCCCGCTGCGCAGGCCGGCGCGCAAGGCCAGGCGGCGGGTTTGCCCCACCCGGGAGACGGGGACGGATTGGGAGGGCTTTTCTTGAAAAATCAGGGCATCGGCGGCTCGCCACAATTCCAGGTCGGCGGGAGCGGCGGCATGGGTAGCCGCCACAGCAATCCCGCCGAAGATCTCCTGGATGCGGGGCAGGACGCGGCGGAGCTGGTCTGCCAGGCGGCCGGCAGGGTCGTGGTGGGTGACGGTTAGGGTGACCTGCGCGGCCGCGGCGTGTGGGTTCATTTGGTAATTTGGAACTGGTCGATCATCGGGTAGAGCAGGGCCTCCAACATGGCATCGTGATCGCTGGAAGTGGATTGCATGAGGATGATGTAGCTGTTCTTATCTACCTCGGTGATGGCAATATCAATACGGGTGATACCGCCACCGTTGGTGTAGAGCTTCCAGGTCATGCCGTTGGCGGTGCGCGTGGTGGGGGTGGATTCGACCAGGGTCATCCCCATCCCTTCCAACTGGCTGGAGAACAGGTTCAGAAAGGTGTCGGCGTCCACAGCGCCGGACTGAATGAAGATCTGGTCGGGATCAGTGGCAGCGCCAGTGGGAGAATACAAGCCCATGCCAACCTCCTTCCAATCGGAAGGCAGGACCGTCTGATAACCACTTCCGGCAAAGGGAGCCAGGTCCAGCTCAATGCTGGCAAGCGGCACGCTAAAGGCAAAAGTGGTCTGCGAAATGCAGGTGGTATCGGGGGCCTGGTTGGGGTTGCCGATGAAAGCGGTGACAACAGAGCGTGGACAGGCCTCGGTGAGCGAGGAACCGTGCCCGGCATTGGGCACTTCCACATAGAAACTCTTGCTTAACCCTTGCGCAGCGGCCTGAGCCCAGGCGGGCGGGGTGACGGGGTCGAATTTTCCGGCGATGACCAGGGTGGGAATGTCTGAGGTAACCGGCTGGTTTTCCACGGCCGGAGCGGTGCCAGCGTCCCAGATCTGGCAGACCTTGAACTGACCATCGGCGGTGCCAAATGCGGCGCCCAGCTCGGGGTAGGCATCCAGCGCGGCCTGCATTTCCTGGACGGTGCTGAAGGAAACTTCCTCGTTGCACTCGACCGAATTATACATGCCCTGGCTGATATCTCCCCAGGACTGCATGAACTGGTTTTCCAATTGGACAAAGGAGCTGTAATCACCGTTCTTGACCTCGTAGATCAATTGGGGCAGGGAAGGGATGATCGAGGTGGCGTACATGGATTGGAAGACCAGGCTTATGAAGGTGTCACCGTCCAAGAGGGCGGGAACCGCCTTGCCGGAATTGGGAACATCTTTGAGGGCGGGCACGGTGAGGGTGACGCTGGCAGGGTTGGCATTCAGGGCAGCCACCGTGTCAAAGAATACCTGGCGCAGGTTGGGAAACGCCTCGTTGCAGGCGGTCTCAGCAGCGCAGGTATCGAACATCAGGTTGAGGGAGCGTTCCACATTGGCAGGGGCTTCGGTGACCAGACTGGATTGGGGGGGATAGACTGAATCGATCACCACGCTGCGCAGGCCTTCGGGATGGTCGCGCATGATGGTGAGGGCCAGGCGGGTGCCGTAGGAAATGCCGTACAGGTTCCATTGGTCATAGCCAAGCAGGTGGCGCAGGTCAGCCAGGTCGGCGGCATTTTCAGCGGAATTATAGGCAGACAAGTTAATCCCCTGCCCGGCCAGTCGTTCCCGGCAGGCGGTGAGGGCTACGTCGCTCTGCGCCTCGGCATCTGCAGGGGAGAGATCCTGGTCAAAGAGACCGATCTGTGTCTGGTACACTTCCGGGCAGTCCAGGGCGGGCTGGGAATAGCCGGTGCCGCGTTGGTCGACCATGATCAAGTCGCGATCCTGGAGGAAGGGCTGGAAGAAGATTTCGAAATAACCGGATTTGAGATAGGCGCGCAGGGGACTGCCGCCCGGCCCGCCTTCCAGGTAGACGATCGGGTCGGGCAGGGGACTGGCGCTTTGGCTCTTGAAGACCGCCACAGCCACTTTGATCGTCGGACCAGTGGGATTGGCGCGGTCTTCAGGGACGACCAGGTTACCGCACTCGACGGTTACGCCGCCGGGTTTGGTGAAGGGGCAGTTGGTCTTTTCATAATAGGCCTGCCCAGGGGCAGGAGTGGGGGTGTCAGTAGGGCCGGCAGGGGTGACGTTGCAGGCAGCCAGGAAGAGGCTGAGCAGGATCATCAGGGAAAGGGTGGATTGAGCAAGTTTGCGAGGCATGAGAAATTGTCCTCCTAGGTAAGGGTAGGGGTAATTGTACAACATAATTCTTGAACCCGGATTGAACGGATCGAACAGATTTGCGCGGATGATCTGATAAGCGGTGTTATGAAATTCTTATTTAAAAAACCCTTGTTTTTGTCTTTCAATTACTGGAACTCTGAACCAGCTAATCGAAGATCAGTTCTTCTTTCCCGGCCAGCTTCTCCTGGATGCGTTCGACGACTGTGTCAAGGTGCTGGGTCTTGTGGACGAAATCGAGGTCGTCGGAGCTGACGGTGAGCACCGGGCAAAGGTCAAAGTTGCGCAGCCATTCTTCGTAATATGAATCGAGGAGGGTCAGGTAATCCTGGGAGATGCCGGTTTCCATCCCGCGCGCGCGGCGGCGGATGCGTTCCATCAGGACCGGCACGGGCGCTTTGAGGTAGATGAGCAGGGCCGGAACGGGCAAGGTGCCGACCACCAGGTCAAAGACGTTCTTGTAGGCGGTGTAATCCCGTTCATTAAGGTTGCCCATTTCGTTCAGGGCGCGGGCAAAGATGTAGGCATCTTCGTAGATGCTGCGGTCTATCACGGCGGAACGGGGGTCGGCAGCCATTTCCAGGTGCTGGCGGGCGCGGCTGCCAAGGAAATAAACCTGCAGGTGAAAGGACCACTGGCGCATGTTGGCGTAGAAGTCGGGCAGGTAGGGGTTATCGTTGACGGATTCATAGGCGGTGCGCCAGCCCAGGCGTTCGCCCAGGCGCTCGGTGAGGGAAGATTTGCCCACGCCGATGTTGCCGGCAACCAGGATCAAGCGTTTTGTCATCATGACCTCCTAAGATCTAACCACAAACAAGAATATTTAACCACAGATGAACACAATGAACACAGATAAGAGCAGATAAGATTTTAGGGAAAAAAGAGAATTCATGCAATTTGTGTCAGGCGCTCTAATGACGGAGGAAGGCGCCGTCGGGGAGGTCTTTGAAGACATCCAGGCCGTTGGTGATGACCACCCGGCTGCCGATGGTCAGGCCAAGGTAGATGGTGACACCCATGCCGACCAGGGTATCGGCGCCGACCTGGACATTACCGGCCAGCAGGGCGCCGGGGGCGATGTGGACGTTGTCCGCCAGACGGCTGTCGTGAGAGATGACTGCACCGCTGTTAACGATGCAGTTGTCGCCGACCCGCACAGCGCTGCCGACGATGGCGCCGGCCATGATCTGGTTGCCCTCTCCGAGAACGGCGGAAGGCTCGATCACGGCCGAGGGGTGGATCAGGTTGGGCAGGCTGAAACCTGCCTGGCGCAAACGGGTGTAGACTTGGCTGCGGTAGGGATGGTTGCCGGCCGCACCGACGCCGTTGACCGCCAGGCGCACGCCCTGCCGGTAGAGGCGGGCCATTTCTTCATCGTTATCGGGTCCGAGCACGGGCACGTCCAGCACGCGGCTGCCGGGAACCATGCCGCCGTCCAAAATGCCGACCACCTCGTATTCGCCGCGCCGGCCAAGGATATCCAGGCACATCTTGGCGTGCCCGCCGCCGCCCAAGACGAAAATCTGCGGTTTGCCACTTGGCGCAGCGGGGAGGCCTGCCCCGGAGCGCGCGTCCAGCACACGCTGCACGTCCTCACGGCGGACGAGAGGCAGGTCCTTGAAGAGGTGCGGATCGAGACGGTGCTGGTCGATCAGCGCCTGGGCGGGATGGGAAATGCGCGGTGAGACTTCACGCGGAGGCGCGGAGACGCGGAGGGATTCAGGCATGGCGGGAGCGGCGTCACGCGGAGACGTGGAGGCACGGAGAGGTCCTGAGGCAGCGGGGGAGGCGTCAGGCAGAGGCGTGGGGGCGCGGAGAGGTTCGGATACGGCAGGCCAATCAGCGGGGCTGATCTCCGGCGTTTCGGCGATCAGGCCGGCCAGGGCGCCAACCAGCACTTCCTGGCCTTCCTTAAGTTTGGTAAAGAAATATCCGCTTCGTTCGGCTTCCAGGTCGACAGTGGCCTTAGAGGTCTCAAAGGCCAGGAGCAGATCGCCCTGCCTGACCTGGCTGCCATTCTCAGCGTAAAGGCGGGCGATCAAATAGCGGTCATCGCTGACCGTTTCCTTGGGCAGGTAAATGGGGAGGATGGAATTCATGCGAACAGGCTCCGGACGGCGTGCAGGATGCTTTCGGCGGAAGGCAGCAGAGCTGCCTCCAGGGGGGCGCAGGCCGGGATCACTCCTTCGAAACCCAGGCGGCGGACGGCTTGCGGGTGCAGGCCGGATTCCTCCAGCCGGGCAAGGGCCTCGGCGCCAAAACCAGCAGTGGCGGGGCCTTCTTCCACGGTCACCAGGCGGTGGGTGCGGGCAACCGACTCAGCCAGGGGAGCCAGGTTGAAGGGGTGAAGCTGCTGCGGGCAGATGATCTCGGCCAGGATCTCCTCCTCGTCGAAGAGGCGCTGTTGGGCAAGCTCAGCCTCCTCCAGGCTGCCGCCGTAACAGAGGAGGGTGACCTGCGGGTTGCCGGCCAGGGGGGAGAGGCGCAGAGTGGGGAAAAGCTCGTCGGAGTAAAACGCTGCGAAGCCCGCAGGAGTTTCAGTCTGGAGGAAACGGGTATAGATGACCTTGTTCTCGATTACCAGGGTGGGGTCATCCAGATGCGCGAAGAGGGTATTGTAGGTCTCCAGGGGGGAACAGCGGTTGTTCAAAGCCAGGACGCGCAAGCCAGGAATGCCGAGGAAGAATTTTTCAATGGATTGCGAGTGGGTGGGGCCATAGCCGCGCCGCCCACCCATGGGCGTGCGCAGAACCAGCGGGACGCGGACCGCGCCGTTGTACATGGCAGAGAATTTGGCGGCGTGCTGGTAGAGCTGGTCGAAGGTCAGGCTGAGGAAATCGCCGAACATGATCTCCACCACGGCCGGGGCACCGCTGAGGGCCAGGCCGCCGCCGATGCCGGTTATGGCTGCCTCGGAGATGGGTGTGTTGCGCACCCGTCCGGGATAGCGCAGGCTGAGATCCTTGGTGACCTTGAAGGCGCCGCCATAAGGGCCTTCGATATCCTCGCCGAGCAGCACCAGATGGGGGTTGGTTTGCAGCGCATTCCCCAGAGCCTGGGTGATCAGGTCGGCGTGGCGGGCGCGCGGGGTATCCTTTGGGGATACGCCGGAGCGCCATTGGACGGGCTGGAACGGGCGAACCGGGGAAGGTTGGTAGGCGCAGAGGGGAGCGGCTTCGGCCTCCCGCAGGGCATCCGCCAGCAGGCCGCCCACCTCGGCTTCGAGGGGAGAGAACCAGTCCGGCTCGGCAGCCATCCAGGTGTTAAGCGGGTCGCGGCGGCGGAATTCCTCCACCTCGGCCGGGTCGCGGTTGTCGTCGCCTTTGGAATGGGCGTTGAGGCGGTAGGTTTCGATTTCCAGGATCGAGGGCGAACCTTTGCGCACGGTTTCAACAGCCTGGCGGGCGGTCTCGAACAAGACAGGCCATTCCCAGGTGCTGCCGTGATGATACCCCAGGTCGAAGGCGGCGGCGCGTCCGGCCACGCTGCCAGCGTTGGTGGTGGGGGTGTGGGTGGACTGGGCGTAATGGTTGTTCTCGACAATAAAGAGAAGGGGCACCTGCCAGCGAGAGGCCAGGTTGAGGCTCTCATAGAGCAGTCCTTCGCCGAGGGTGCCGTCGCCGATAAAGATGGCGGCCATGCTGCCAGTTGCTTGTAGTTTCATGGACAGGGCAGCGCCGACCGCTGTGGGGGTCATGCCCCCCTGGATACCGTTGGAGTAAAAGTTGGGGGCGTGCAGGTGCTGGCTGCCGCCGATCCCACCGCAAATGCCGCTGGCGCGCCCCATCACTTCCGCCAGCAGGCCGCGGGCATCCCCGAAGCGGGCCAGGTAGTGCCCGTGCCCGCGGTGGGTGGAGAAGACCCAGTCGGCGGACTGCAGGGCGCGCATCAGCGCGACGGCGGAAAATTCCTGTCCGACGCAGGTATGCACTGTGCCGTTCAATTTTCCTTCGGAATAAAGGCGCAGCAACAGTTCTTCAAAACGGCGGATCAGCAGCACCTGGCGGGCAACCGAACGGAGCTCTTCAAGGGGGAGGTCAGCAAAGGTCATTGAGATTATTATAACTGGCAATCTAAGAATGGGAACAGGTATTTGGGATGCTTAAGGTTGGATTATAATCGGACATACAAGGAGATAACCATGACCAACCTTCCTGCTCCCTCCTCGCGTCCGGCCTGGTTACGCAAATTCCTGGACTTTTTCGGCCTGCGGCGCAGCATCGTGGCAGTGCTGGGGATGGTGATCCTGGTAGGGATGGGGGAAAACCTGGCCGAGCGCTTCCTGCCCATCTACATCCTGGCATTGGGCGGCGGTTCGTGGGTGGTGAGTGCGCTGAATGGGTTGGATAACCTGCTCAGCGCGCTGTATTCCTTCCCGGGCGGCTATTTGAGCGACCGTCTGGGTTACAAACGGGCTTTGATCGTTTTCAACCTGGTGGCAATGGGGGGATATTTGATCGTCATCCTGGTGCCTTCCTGGCCGGCGGTGCTGGTTGGATCGGTCTTCTTCCTGTCCTGGTCGGCACTCTCCCTGCCGGCGACGATGAGCCTGGTGGCGGCGGTGCTGCCGAACAACAAGCGCACAATGGGCGTCTCGATGCACTCGTTGGTGCGGCGCATTCCGATGGCGTTGGGGCCGCTGGTGGGGGGAGCCTTGATTGCGGCATTTGGCGAGCAGGACGGAGTGCGCCTGGCATTTGTAGTGGCGCTGGTGCTGGGGGTCATTGCATTAGTGTTGCAGCAGATCTGGATCAAAGAGGTCCCGGCAAAATCAGGCGGGACGCTCAACCCATTCAAGGCGCTGTATCTGATCTCTCCCGATCTGCGGAACCTGTTGATCTCGGATATTCTGATCCGCTTTTGCGAGCAGATCCCGTACGCCTTTATGGCAATCTGGGCGCTTAAATACAATTCGATCACCCCGGTGCAGTTCGGGTTGCTGACCACTGTGGAAATGATCACCGCGGTACTGGTGTATATCCCGGTGGCTTACCTGGCCGACCGCAGCACGAAGAAGCCGTTCGTGCTGATCACCTTCGTGTTCTTTGCACTCTTCCCGATGGCGCTGTTTCTGGCGCGTTCCTTTGAGCTAATGATCCTGGCCTTCATCCTGCGCGGGTTGAAGGAATTTGGCGAGCCGACCCGTAAGGCGCTGATCATGGACCTGGCGCCGGAGGGGCAAAAGGCGCAGACCTTCGGGGTGTATTATCTGGTGCGGGATGTGATCGTCTCACTGGCGGCCTTTTCGGCAGGCATGTTGTGGGATATCTCCCCGGCGGTTAACTTCCTGGTCGCCACGGCTTTTGGCGCCGCAGGCGTATTTTATTTTGCGTTCTTTGGTAAAGATCTTTCGGCAAAAGGACAAGGAGTAGTGAAATGAAGTGGATCACGCGTTCGCATGTGCACGTGGACCGGGTAGCCTGTCCATGGTTGATCAGCCGCTTTGTGGATAACGAGGCAGAGTTCTTGTTCGTGCCGCGCAGTCAGGTGCTGGCGGTGGCGGAACAGACCGGCGCGGTCCCGTTTGACGCGCCGGGGGTGGAATTGGGACATCATGAAGGGCGCTGTTCGTTCGAGTCGATCATCGCCAAATACGAATTGAAAGACCCGGCCCTGCTGCGCCTGGCAAAGATCGTGCACGCCGCGGACGTGGAAGAAGATATCGACAGTGACCCGATCGGACGCGGGCTGGATGCGATTGCAGTGGGTTATGGGCTGCGCTTTCCAGATGACGAGGAGAATCTGTTGCACCAATTTGAGGTGTACGACTCGCTGTATGCCTGGTGCCGATTGCAGATTGCAAAGGCTCCGTCGCGGGTTATAATGGAAACATGATCCCCATGCATATTTCCCCAGAATTTCCATTTGATTCCCCCTACCGGCGCCTGGCGCACAGCCTGGATGCCTTGCCCAATGGCTTTCCACCGGCTGAGGATAGTTCTGACCTGCGCCTGTTGGCAAAGATCTTCACCCCCGAGGAGGCCGACCTGGCGTCGCAGCTTCTGCCTGAACTGGAAACGGTGAACGAGATCGCGGCGCGCCTGAGGCTCGAAATGCAGGCAGTCATGCCGCTGCTGAAGCAGATGGCGCAAAAGGGGTTGATCACGTTGGGAAAGACGAGCGAGGGACGGTTGGGGTTCAGCTTGATGCCGTTTGTGGTAGGGATCTACGAAGAGCAGGTGGGGCGGATCGATGCGGAACTGGCGGCCTTGTTCGAGGCGTATTACCAAAAAAGCTTCGGAAAAGTGCTGCGCGTCACGCCGCAGCTGCACCGGGTGATCCCGGTCCAACAGAGCGTGAAGAATACGATGGAAGTGCTGCCGTTCGAGAGCGTGACAGACCTGGTTGATCGGATGCAATCCTGGGGGGCGATGGATTGTATTTGCCGCAAGCAGACTGCGCTGATCGGCAAGGGGTGCAAGCATCCGGTGGATGTGTGCATGATGATGAGCAGCCGGCCGGACGTGTTTGCCGGGAGCGACACGGTGCGGGCGTTGACCCACGACCAGGCGCTGGAAACACTGCGGCGGGCAGCGGAGGCCGGGCTGGTACACTGCGTGAGCAACAACCAGCGCGAGACCTGGTATATCTGCAACTGCTGCACCTGCTCGTGCGGAATCTTGCGCGGGATGGCGGAATTAGGGATCGCTAACGCGGTGGCGCGCTCGGCGTTTGTCAACTGGGTGGATGAGGATGTGTGCCTGGGCTGCGGGGAGTGCGTGGAGGCGTGCCAGTTCGGGGCGTTGACGCTGGACGGGGCGGTGGTGCAGGTGGACGGGGTACGCTGCGTGGGCTGCGGGGTGTGTGTGCCGGTCTGCCCACAGGACGCGCTCGGGTTGATCCGGCGGGCGGGCGAGGCGGCGCCGCCAGTGGATGAACATGCCTGGGGAGAAGAGAGAATCCTCCACAGATCGTGAACCGCGGATCAACGCAGATAAGAATTTGAACAGGTTCCTGTTCTGCTGCGCCGTTGCGACAAGATGCAAATCTACGCGCTGGCGGAGGATCTGAGCAGTTTGGGCTTGAGGCGGATGGCTTCGTTAAGATGTACCAGGTTATGGCGGGTGGGGGGCATGAGCAGTAACCCGGCAATGGTCAGGTTGCCCCAGTAATCCAAAAGATCGCGCGCGGCTTCAGTGACTGCACCTTCGGCCTGCAGGCGCTCCAGGCGAGCCGGGAGCACTTTTTGGCGGACCTCTGCCGGCTGGAGGCGGCCGACCTGTTCGCGCGTGCGGCGCCCGACCGCGGCGCGGTAGGCACGCAGGGCGGGAATATCCACTGCGTCGCTCAACTGGGTGATGGCGGCAGGGGACATCAGGTTCCCGGTATCGCGGAAGGGGATAGCCAGCCTGTCCCTCCAACGCTCTTGCAGGTAGAGCTGGTTTTCACCAGCCATGAGAACATTCATGGTCACATCCTCAATGCGCGCCAGATGCCAGATCATCCAGACGACGGAATGTTCTTCGCCGGGCAAAATACGTCTGGCAGCCGCGTCGTTGAGGCCGTTCCATAATTCCGCGTCAAAGGAGTATTGGGCGGAGCCTGAGACTTCCGGCGCATGCAGCATCGCATGGAGCGAGAGGAAGAGCTCGACGGCGCGGAGGTGATCGGCGGGGCGGGCAAGCGCCAGGCGCAGGGCCTTGTGCTGGTCATTCCAGAGTTGATGTTGAGGGTCCATAGTTTCACCAGATAGAAGAAGTAGCCGCAAACGAACACGGGCAGGTGCCTTTTTTATTGACCGCCTGTGAGCGCATAGATGCTGTAGCCTTGGCTGGTGTAGATCAGGCTGAAGGCGGGGTCGCTGCGGGCCGGCCAGGGACCGAGGGCGGCCTCTTCGGAGCCGTAGAAGATATATCGGATGTGGTACTCGTTCAGCAGCGCGGCTGTGTCCTCGTCCAGGGTGCTGGATTGATAGAATGCCTGGATGCGAGGGAGCAGGCCGAACTGGCCGACGGATTCGGGTCCCACGCCGACCAGGACGGTCAGCGGAGCCCAGGCGGGGAGCGGGTTGGAGGTCTTGTAGGCGCCGAGGACCACATCCCCGGGAGCAGCCGTTTCGCGCAGGAACTGGAAGGCGCGCACCTCGGCAGCCGGGCGGAAGAGGGGCGTCTGCGGCTGAAGGACGGCAGCGATGCCCATGCCGAGGATGAGCAGGGTTGGCAGGAAAGCGAGGGAGAGGGCGGGCAGCCAGCGGCGCACCCGCGCGGAGGCAGACTCAAAGGCAAAGAGGGCCAGGATACACAGGATGACCCAAAAGCCCTCGGTCAGGCGGCGTTGCAGGTTGTAGGGCGCATAGGCGAAGAAGGGGAAAAGCAGCAGCCAGATGAGGGGCAGCAAACCGGACTCCTGGCGGCGGCGGAAGAGCAGCACGGCGCCGATTCCAGCCGGAACGAGCAGGAGAGCGTAGGCGAGGAGAAAGTCGCCCGGCGGGGGGGAAAGGATCAGGTTTTGAGCCAGCCAGCCGCTCATAAAGGGGTCGGAGGACTGGAAGGAAAAGAAGTTGTACACCACCAGCGGCGCGGAGAGCAGTACGGCGGCAGCGGTCTGAAGAACGCGGAAACGCAGGGGAAAGGGGGAATGGAAGGCGGGCTTGACCCGGCTGAGCACCCAGCGCAAGACCACGCTGCCCCCGGCTATCGCCCAGCCAATGGGGACGCTGAGGGGCTGGAGCAGGCCGAGCAGCAGCCAGACAGCCCCGCTGAGCAAGCCGGATTTGAGGGGGTTCTGCGGCCAGCGCGGACGCAGGAAGCAGACCAGCCCATAGAACAGGCAGGCGCGGGCCAGGGCCAGGTGAGGCAGGCCGTAGATCTCCAGGAAACCGAAGGCCTCGGGGGAATAAAATTCAAGGGCCAGGCGCCCACCCCACAAGGAATCCAGGCCAAGGAGCGAGAGCCAGCCCAGCCCGCCGCCCAGGGCGGCCAGAAGAGCGCCCCAGCGGCGCATATTCACCGGACGGATGAAGACGGCAATGAATTCATAGACGGCCAGGAAGCTGAGCAGGCCGCCCAGCCAGCGGAAAGCGTGAAAGAGCACCACTAATTGTTCGTGCTGGCCGGGCATGGAGGTGAGCTTGCCGAGCAGGAGATAGGGCAGGAAGGCCAGCATGCCGTTCTGCGGGTAGGCAGTGTAGGGGGAACGGAAAAGCCAGTCGCCGCCCGCTCCGCGCAGCATTTTGGCGATGTAGGAATTGCCGTCCTCCACACCAAAGGTGAATCCGGTATAGACCCATTGGCCGGAAGGTTGGAAAAAGCCCAAAATGTAGGGAAGGCTGGTGACAGCCAAGATCAGCAGGGCGGCCTTGAGCGCCCAGCGTCGCTCGGCGGGGGTGACCGGTTCAGGCATGGGAATTATCCTCCAGAAGATGCAGCCTGCGGCGGAAAAACCAGAAGAGCAGCACCCCGGCAATGGAGAGCGCCTGCAGGACTGCTCCCACAATCAGGAGCGGCGGGCGGAAGATGAAAACCACCTGGTGCGCGCCCGGCCCCAACTGCACCCCGCGCAGAAGTCCGTCGATGGTGAGCAGTTCGGCGGGCTGGCCATCCAGCTTGACCTGCCAGCCGGGGTAAGCCGTTTCAGAGAGGACCAGCACTCCGGGTCCGTCCGCCTGCACCTCGATGCGGTTGGGGCTGCGTAGGAGCACGGCCGCTGGCGCGGCAGGATCAAAAGTGAGCGCATCCGGCTGGACCCAGGCGCGCGGACGGAGATCTGCATTGGCGTAGATATAGATATTGTTGATCTGGGCCAGGACAGTCAGGGCGGGAGCATCCAGGGGATATTCGCTGGCCACAAAGGCCACGTTCAGGCGGCCGAGGCGGACAGTATCCAGGGGAGCGGATTGGTAATCGTCCAGGCCGTTCTGGAAGGGGAGGGGTGGGAGGGTGACGCTATATAAATCAACCGGGATACCGCTCGACCGGCTGAAATATGCGAGATAGGTCAGCGGGTGCATGGGATCCACACCACCGGCCAGTTCAAGGCCCAACTCGGCAGCGCGCTGCTGGGGAATGCTGAGGGTGGGTGAGTAGACGCGAGCATCATCGAGGGTGAGGGCGGCGATGAATTCTGGGGCAAAGCCGCCGTCGGAAAGCACTTCTCGGGCAGGGCGGAAATTGAATTGGGTGTACCCAGCGCCTAACAGGTCAACAACGGCGAGAGAGAGGGCCAGGACGGCAAAGGGAATGAAATCCAACCGTCCAAGGGCGCGCAGCCAGAGCAGCAAAGCGGCAAAGGCCAGCGCGGCAAATCCCCAGGCGAACTCGGCCGGAAAATCTCCTCCGGCAAAGGCCATGCCCAGAGTGAGCAGGCCGGCCACCAACGCGGGCAGCGGCAGAGTGAAGGCCAGTCGGCGCTGATCCTTTCGGGCGGCAAAGGGGGTGTGATCCTGCCAGGTTTGCAGCACCTGGGTGGAGAGGACAGCAAAAGCTACCCCACAGAGGAAGTACAGGCGCGCCGGAACGCGCAGAGAAGAGATGAACGGCAGGCGGAAAAGCCAGGCAGTGACGGGAAAGCTTTCGCCCAACCCGGCCAGCAGCCCAAAGGCCAGCACGCCCAGCCAGAAGCCAGAACGTCTGCGCAGGTCCGGGATGAGCAGGCAGGCCAGGGCGCTCACAAAGGCCAGCCCGCTGGGGTAGATGACCCATTCGGGAAAAGCGCCGAAGTTGGGGACGAGCAGGCTGAGCAGTTGGAGGGGTGGGAGGGAGAAGCTGTAGGTGTCGGCAGGGGTCATCAGGCTGCGGTTGGAAAGCCCGGCATATTCGGTAAAGAGGAGCAGGAAGGGGGCCGCCAGGAGGGCCGCCAGGCCAAGCTGGAAGAGCAGTCCACCCGCCCAACGAAGGAGGAAGCGCCAGCCGCCTGGATTGAAACGCGGGAGAGCCAGGCGCAGGCTGTAGCAGGCCCAGAGCAGCCCGGCGTAGGCCGCGCCTGGAACGCTGGCAAGCAGGGCCACTGCCAGCACCAGGGCGGGCGCCAGGCCACCCTGACGGGAGCGGCGCTGCTCGGCCCAAAGCAACCAGGGCGCCCAACACAGGGCATAGAGGAGGGTGACATGCCCGGCGGCGTAATGCCCGAAAAGCTTGGGCATCAACTCAAAGAGCAGGGCGCCCAGCAGGGCAGGGAAAAGGTCGAAGCCTTCACCGCGCAGGAAGCAGTACATGCCCAGGCCGCCGAGGAAGAGGTGGAGGAGGATGGTCAGGTTGAAGGCCAGAGGCAGATCCAGGAACAGCATCAACCAGCCAGGCGGATAGAAAAGACCGGAAAGCGGGTTGGCGGCAAAGGGGTAGCCGCCCAGGATGGCGTCTGACCAGAGCGGGATCTGGCCCCACTCAGCCAGCGACTGGCGCAGGAAGAGCGCATTTGGGTAGTGCGAGCCGATCATATCCGAGTCGTGCATCTGGTAGGGGGCGGGAAAATCGGAAAGATGGGGCAGGTAGAGGAGGAGCGGCAGGGCCAGGACGAGCAGGACCAGCGCAGCGGTCTGGAATCCGCGCCGGGTCAGGGGAGGGAGAGAAGGCGAAGGGTTAATCAAGGACAGTCATCCCTGCATTGGCTTTCAGCCAGGTGCGGCGCGCCTTATAATCGCGCATGAAGGTCTTGACCAGATCCCAAAAATCTTTGGAATGGTTGTGATAGCGCAGGTGGGCCAGCTCATGCACCACCACATAATCGATCATGGCGGGCGGGACCATCACCAAACGCCAGGAAAAACTGAGCGTGCCCAGGCTGCTGCAAGAGCCCCAGCGGGTGCGGGCCGAACTGATGCGCACCTTCTGATATTTGCAGCCGATCTTCTGAAAGAGGGGACCGTAGCTGCTCAGCCGCTCGGAGATGATGCGGGCTGCCTGTTTGCGGTACCATAATTCGAAGATACGGGCGGCCTCGGGCTGGGCGGCGCGGGAGAGGAGGAACCGCTCGCCTTCCAGGGCAAGGGCCGGGCGGGCGCGTTCAACGATTGCGATGGGGTAGAACTGGCCAAGATAGGGGAATTGCTCTCCATCTACATAGCGGTGAGGATGCGGTGCGTTCTTCATCGCTAGCTGGGCTTTAGCCTGCTTTTCACGCACCCAATCGGCCTTGCTCTCTACAAAGGCGCGAATTTGTGCCTCAGGCAGGCGGAGCGGGGCGCGAACCTGCAGCGTGCCGTCGGGCTGGACGATGAGGGCGACGGTGCGGCGTTTGGAACGGATGAGGGTAAAGGGGAGGGTCATGTTATTTTGGAGATGCACAAGGATGCATCTCTAGAATTATAGATGAATCTTGAAAAATGGCAATCTCAGTTGCAAAACCATGCCCGGTTCAGGTACAATCAACCATAATCAGCAAACTAAAGCACGTCTGGAGGTTAATGTGGCAACTATTCGCGAAGGCAATCGATCTGTTTTATTGGTGGTAGATGTGCAGGTTGGCGTGATGCGCGACGCCTGGGAGGCCCCCCGCATTATCAAGAATGTGGGTATTGCGGTCGAAAAAGCGCGCCGCCAGGGCGTTCCGATCATCTGGGTGCAGCACGCGGATGAAGAATTGATCTACGGCAGCCCGGATTGGGAATGGGTGCCGGAGCTGGTGCCTGCGGATGGCGAAACACGCATCTACAAGCAGCACAACTCCTCCTTCGAGCAAACTCCCCTGGAAGAAACACTGGCCGGACTGGGCGCCACGCGTATTTTCCTGGCCGGCGCGGCCACCAACTGGTGCATTCGCGCCACCGCCTATGGGGCGTTGGAGCGGGGCTACGATCTCACCCTGTTGAAAGACGCCCATACCACCGCGACGATGGAATACCCGGACGGTGTGCGTATTGAGGCAGAGCATATCATCCGCGACATGAACTCCACGATGACCTGGCTGAGCTACCCGGGCCGTACCAACCGCGCGCTGCCGATGGAGAAGGTCGATTTTTCGGCCTGATTGAAATGCGTCTGATATAGATTGGGCGAAGGATAAGCCGCAAGGACGTCTGGGCTAATCGCCGACCTCAAAATACCAGCCGTTGATCCCGTTTGTGTAAGGATTCATGGTGGTATGACTGGTTGTCTCGATCGTGTAAGCATTGGTCGGGGTTTCCACGTACACGACCACGTGATTTGGGCTAACGGGATTTTCCGGATGGTGCGAATCCAGGTAAACCAGGCTGACCTTCCAATCTACAGGGGCCGCTTTCAGCATGGATGCCACTAAAATAGCGGTGTCTTCGCAATCGCCGCCGCCCGCCAGCAAGGTTTCCAGAGGAAAACGGGGTGTTTCCGTGGCTTCGGTGGAGTAGGAGGTGAGTTGGGAGACGATTTGCCAGACGGTGGTGATAAATTCAGCTTCTCCAGGAGAAGCCTGGTAAATTTCTGCGATCACTTTTTTGAAAGGTGCGGGATCCACAAAGGGTCTGAAGTCTACCATAGAGGATACCGAACCGTCATCTTTTCGAAGGCGTAAAAAACCATTTGCTCCCAAGTTTTGCCTGGCCCGATACCCTCGTTCAATTTGGGATTCGAGACTATCGAAGGGAACGCTCCAATAAATGAGATCGTCGCCGTCGTTGAAGGCAAGGTTCACTTCGCGCCCTTTGATCATGATGTAGGGCGGAGTAATTGCGCTCTGTTTGAATAAATAGAATTCTGACCTCTGGTCATTGAAGGCGGCGGTAAGGTCATTGAATTGTTTATTGAGATCTTCGTACTGGGATTGAAGCCGGGCCTTTATATCGTTAAGCTGGTTGTAAGAATTTTCCAGATTCTTGTAACGGTTATCCAGATCATTGTAAGTGAACTGCAACTGATCGTATTGGGAATACAAGCCAGTATAATTCGTAGAGAGAGTCTGGTATTGGGTTTGAAGGGACTTAAGCGCCAGGGCATCCTGCTCGGATTTTGTTTGCAGAAGCCAATAGCGATTCCTGAAATCCTGCAGCTGGATGCCAAAGAAAATGGCCAGGAGGATCCCGGCCGCAGCCAGAAGGGTCAGAATTGGAATTGCGATAGAGGCCAGCTGCTTGTTTTTCCGGCTGACGATCGGTTTTTGGGGGGCAGGCACAGGATGCGCAGGGATGGGCTGGACCGGGGTCGGCGGCCGGGTCTTTTTGATCCTCCGTTCAAAGATCGCAATCGCGCGCAGGGTGCGTTCTTTGTCAGGATGGTTTCTGGAATAGTTCTGAAGGATGGACAGGCAAGTTTGAGGCGCAGAAAAGGTGCTGGCGTACCAGAGCCAGATATTCTCGTCATCCGGGTTGGTTTTGATCAGGGTTTCAAGAATGTGACGGGCTTCGATCTTTTGGCCGCTGCGACACAGCGCCACCGCCTGGCTGAGCCGTTGTTCGCTGGTTTCTGATGGATGAATGGATTCTTGGGAAGGATGAAACATGAGTCCGCCCTTTCTTTGCAGTCTTATAATCATAGAGGCGCTGGTTAGCGCCTCTATGATTATAAATTAATCTCGAGAAATTCGCTAATGTCGGTTTTCAAAAATAATGAGCCAATCCGTCGAGAGAGAACAAGAATTTGTTCACAGATATTAAGTTAGGTCATTCACAAATATTGAGCCAAATAGGTCAGAAATTCAGAATTGTGGAGCCGGAATTAATATTCACCTAAATATTCTCAACTGATTTGGTTATTTAATCGACTGGACCGGGGCAGTAGGTTTTTTTGCTCCTTAATTATACGTTCCAAGATTGCATACAAAACTCAGCTAGGATTTTCATTCGCTTCTGTATGTCCTCTCGTGTGAAGGGCAATCCACTGGTTTTCAACTGTGCACTTATTCGTCTTGCATCTTCAAACAAACTACGCTCATAGTATTTTCCCGAGACTTTTTGATCGGGAGTACGGTTCTGGCATTGGCTGTTTAGGGCCTTTTCCAATATTGTCAGGTTCCCTATGGTCTGGACCATGTGTTTATAATCTTCTACATCTTTAAATCCCAGATTGGGAAACTCAAATCGTTCTTGTTGAGGGAAGATATGCTCAACAGTGGGTTGTGAAGCTTTCATATTTTGCAGTTCGGCAATTGTATAAGGCCGCTTATTCAGTTTTTCCCCGTAAGCGATCATAAGATAGGCAGTTGGTGTATTGTGAAACGTATTTTTTAAATAGCGGGCAAATTCATCATCTCCCATAAACCGTTGAACAAATGATATTAATTCATTCTCAATTGCAGCAGAGGAAAATGACTTTGCCTTACGGGCTAAGGTAGACATATCAACTCGTGGGTTAGTCCCACGCATCTTGTAAACCCGAAAATCCGTCGCTTCAATTAGATCGATTAATTTCTTCTGCTTATTAGTTTGCAACGGTTTTTCCAGTAACCCCCTCGCTTCCAGACGGATTATCAAAGGATATAATGTCGCTGAAATCCCTAGAATTGAAAATATCTTGTAATACTTGGGATTGATCTTCACTCGTTCTACAACGCCAGAAAAACTTTCGTAAAAATTCTTCAGATCAATAACATAATCCTGCACAAATTTCTTCAACTTTGTTTTGTTTGTGCGTAGAGGTTTTAAGGATTTTTTGAGATAAGTATCCAGAACATAACTTTCAGGTGCGTCGTAGTCATATAGGTCATCCGCATATGCCAAATAGTGATAACGCATTACTGAATCTTCGCTAAACCGCCGACTGCTGATGACATCGATTTGATAGTCTTCGCCAATCGTCTTGATTTTTGAGTAGGTGTGGAATATCTCCCCAAAATGGTTATTGATGAACTCATCCAATTCACCATTCAAAAATCGGTTTGAATAATAAACAAGCAGACTTTTTGCCTTTTCCATATTTGTGAGTGGCTTACCACGGTCATTAACTGTTTGGAACATGCGAATTGCTTTGCCATCATTGTTTTCGGAAAATTCCATGACCTCTAACCGACTAATCGCATTAAGAAATTCGCTCTTGCTAACTTTCAACTCGTCTACTCGAAGTTGGATATGCTTATAAGCTAATTTGAGCAATTGTTGGCTTCTCGTTGAAGGTTCGGGGTCTTGCCCGTCTAGCATTTCGTGAAAGAAACGGTTGTTATCGTTCAGTAATTCTAATTTCCAAGGTTTTTCAGGATCAGTCTGAGAACGTACAAACTTATCGATATTGATTATCCGTTCGGTGTTGTTATTTAATTTTCCTATCACTGCATTGAATAACATTATCAATGTAGTTAGGCGTTGTTGTCCATCAACTACATTAAATTGTGAACGATTTGTTCCAGAAGCCAGGATAAACGTACCAATATAATGGCTTGTCTGAGTCTCAATTGCTTCGAGAATATCCTCAAACAAGTCATCTACATTTCCTGTATCCCAGGAATAATCGCGTTGGTAGTTGGGGATGCGAAAATATTTGCCGGTAAAGAATTTTTCGATATTATTGTCCATAGAGAGCCCTTTCTACGTTAACTATAAACCAATTGGTTTTGTTTCGCACAAGATAGTGATCTAACCCATACTATTTTACCATTTCAAATGTTGATTAAAGTTGGTGATTGGATTCCGTTCAATTTATTCTAGAAGATTGGTTCTTGAAATTGATATCGACAAGATTATAAGATAAAAGGGTTGTATCTCTCTCATCCCACCGTATACACGCTCTTCTCCGCCCCGAAATACGAATCATACACGTGCTGGTAAATGCTTTCGCATTTCTCCTCAAAGAGCTGCGGGGTGTAGGTTTCGGGGAGGTGGTCGAGGGTTTGTTCGATGGCCAGGCGCACCTGGGCGCGGGTTTGCTGGTGCTTGCGCCAGTCCAGCACCAGGGCCTCGGCTTTGAGCGTGTCCAGCAGTTGCTTGGCCACCGCTCGCACCGCGGCGCGCTCAGCCCGGCTGAGCTTGAGGTCCGGGCGGGTGAGGATGTCGAAGAGCGCCAGTTCCTCCTCGGAGAGGTGCTTGGTGATGCCGCGCTGCTCTTCCCGGGTCAGGTTTTGGGCAAAGCTGACCAGTTCGGCATAGAAGGCATCCGCGTTCTCCGCCCCGGCGTTGTATTCGGCGATCATTTTCTGGAATTGCTCGTAATAATCCATGCGCGTGCGGTTGAAACGCACCAGCTTCTTTAGTTTGGCGTTCACTGCGGCTTTGAGCCGCTCGATCTCGATGCGCTTGTGCGACTGCTCGAAATTCTTCTTAAGACCTTCAAAGTCGATCTTGCTTAGGTCCAGCCAGTGTTTGGCGGGCAGTGCATCCGGTTCAGCGACCGCCTGGCCCTGGGCGCGGATGACGTAGCGGTTCTCGATGGGCGCCACCGAGCGGTCGAGCAGGTCTTCCACCTCGGTCATGATCTCGGAGATATCGGCGGGCGGAACCAGGGAGCTGATCTTTTCGTCAATGGTGACGATCGCCTTGCGTTCGGGACCAAATTCATTGGCGGCGATATCGGGCAGGATGGCCTGGAATAGGCGCTCGACCAGCCCGGCCTGGATATGGAAGTGGCGGGTGGTCTCCTCGTTGACCAGCAGGCAGTCCACCGCGTCGGTGAGCAATTGGACGCGTTTGAATCCCGCGGCTTTCAGAATGGCTGCCAGATCAACCTTGTTCTGTAACAGGAAGGCTTGCATGGTCTCGATCTCGGCGCGCAGCTTTTTGACCAGTTCCTGCTTGGCCTGCACGGGCATTTCCCCGGCGCCAGGCGCGCCGCCCGCCCCGGAGCCGTAGATCGCCAGGGCTTTTTGCAGGTCGCGGAAGACGCCGATGTAGTCCACGATCAAGCCGTTGACCTTGTGGGCAAAGACGCGGTTGGCGCGCGCGATAGTCTGCATCAGGGTGTGGTTGCGCATCGGCTTGTCCAGGTAGATTGTCGAGCAACTGGGCGCGTCGAAGCCGGTCATCCACATGGCGCAAACAAAGACCAGGCGGAATTTATCCGTGGGGTCTTTGAACTTGGTCGCCAGGTCTTCTTTATTCATCCGCAGACGGTGGGGCAGGATCTCCAGCCCCTTGGCCTGCATCTCGGCGACCTCATTCTGTCCCTGCGAGACAACCACCGCCATGTCGGTCTCCTGCATGTAAGCAATCCTGGCCTGCAGGGCGGCCCAATCCTCGTCGTTGTGATCGCTGCGCGGCTCGGCCTGAAGTTCGGCCAGCTGGCGCTGCCAGCCGCTTTTCACCTTGTCGTACATGCGCACGGCGGTGGCCTTGTCGATCGAGATGACCATCGCCTTGCCCTGGTAGCCGCGCCCGAGGAAGTGAAAGACGATATCCTCGGCCACCTTCTCCAGGCGGTCGTCGCGGGTGATCAGGTGGTATTCGCGGCTGAACTCGCGCTCCAGCTTGTCTTCCTGGGCCTCGTCCAGCAAGGCCTCGTCCAGCAGGTCGGACATCTGCTGGTTGAGGTTCGGGTTGGTCAGTTGCAGCTCGGGGATGCGGTTCTCGTAATACAGCGGGACGGTGGCGCCATCTTCCACCGACTGGCGGAAGTTGTAGATGCTGACGTAATCGCCAAAGACGGTGCGGGTGCGTTCCTCCCCGGCCATCAGCGGCGTGCCGGTGAAGGCCAGGAAGGCGGCATTGGGCAGCGCATTGCGCATGTTGAGCGCCAGCACATCGTATTGCGAGCGGTGCGCTTCGTCGGTCATGACGATGATGTCGTTGCGCTGCGAGAGGGATGGGTAGGTCTGGCCTTCGGGGATGTGGAACTTCTGGATCAGGGTGAAGAGGAAGCGGTGATCCTCCTGCAAGAGGGTCTGCAAATGCGCCCCGCTGCCCGCGCGCACGCGATCTTCGGACTCCTTGACCACGCCGCAGTTGGCAAAGTTCTTGTAGATCTGATCGTCCAGCTCGTTGCGGTCGGTGACGACCAGAAAGGTCCAGTTGCCGGGCTGTTTGCGCAGCACCTTTTGCGAGAAGAAAACCATCGAATAAGACTTGCCACTGCCCTGGGTGTGCCAGAAGACGCCCAGCTTTTCAGCCTGGGCGGCGGGATTGGCGCGCAAGGCCTGCACCTCGCGGAAAGCGTTGTTGACGCCCAGGTACTGGTGGTTCTTGGCGATGATCTTGCGCAGCCCGCCGTTGGCCTCCTCGTAGAGGACAAAGTTCTCGACCAAATCCAGCAGGCGGCGCGGGTCGCAGGTGCCGCGAAGGATCGTCTCCAAGGAGATGATGCCCTGCTCGCCTTCGCTGTTGATCTTCTTCCACTCGCTGAAATGTTCCCAACTGGAAGTCAGGCTGCCGATGGCGCTCTGGCTGCCGTTGGAAAGGATGATGAAGGCGTTGTACCAGAACAATTGCGGGATGGCGAATTTGTAATCGGTCAGGTTGCCGTCGTAGGCGTTCTTGAGGGCTTTGTGGGCGGCCTTTAACTCGATGAAGACCAGCGGAATGCCGTTGACGAAGCCAAGCAGGTCGGTGCGGCGCTTATACACCTCGCCGGTGATCCAGAACTGCGAGGCGAGGAAGTACTCATTATTTTGCGGATCATCCCAATCGATGAGGAAGACGCGCTCGTCCACCTCGCCGCCCTCGGCGTCGCGGTAAGTGACCAGGACGCCGTCCTTGAGCAGCGCATACACCTGGCGGTTGGCCTCGGCGGGGGGATAGATGCTGCGGTCGCGGGTCAGCTCTTCGGCAGCCAGTTGCAGCGCCTGATTCGGCAGGCCAGGGTTGAGCCGCTCCAGCGCGGGCAGCAGGCGCGAAAGCAGAACCACCTCGCCGGGATTCTCGCGCCCCAGGCTGCCGCCGGGGCCGAAGGTCTCCTGGTAGCAATCGGCAGCCTGCCAGCCCAGCTCCCCCAGCAGGGCGATGGCGGGTTTTTCGATCAGGGCATCTTCGGTGAAGAGAGGAGAGGGCATAAGACTATAACAATTTCTTGATTACGGCGCGTGTGTAGGCAGCGATGGTGAACCCATCTGTAATCCTTCCATTGCCAATATCGTTTTTTATTTGTTCGGGATCTAATAAAATTATTTCCTTGATCCCTTCAGCAGCTTCCGGTTCCCCTACGTTTGACAACCTCGCCAAAAATAGCTGCGTGCAGCTTACCTCAAGACCTGTATTGGCGTGAAATGGGCCGAGGTCGATTAATTCCTCAACCTGCCCCTGAATTTCTTCCAGAAGTTCCTTCCTGGCGTTTTCTGCAGCGGGTAAGCCGGGTGTGCCAAAACCGCGCGGAATTTCCAGATGATCTTTGCGCGTGGCATGGCGGAAGTGATTGACCACGATAACCTTATCTCTCCAGAGGGGTAAGACGGCTACTCCTTGCCCATGATGAAATTCATCCGTGTTGAACACGCGTAAATAACCAAAGGGCTGGGGCGGATGGTCAACTTCACCGAGGATTTGCGCTGATGGAGAGAGTTCCACCAGGTCTCGGACCACCGTGAAAAAAGGGTCTTGAGACAAAATCCCGATCCGGATGGCATCCTGCGACGCACCGGAAGCCAGTTGTTCTTTCTGCCATGCAAGGACCCGCTTTAGATCCTGGATGATCCGGAATGACGCTTCCTGATTGTGAATATATTGCGGCTTTTGGGCCAGCAAGGCTTGATATCGGTTCCAATCACTTTTCTTCATAGGAATTTTTATGGGCTTTTCTGAGGTTGGCTCTAATTCTTCCGGCCGATATGGCGCGAACAATGCGATTGGTCAAAAAGTTTGCGGCCTTGATGATCGCTCCCACCGTGGATGCTCCGGGAATGATCACACCAAACGTATCACAAATATAAGTGATAAATCCAGTCGGTTTTGAAATCTTCTTTGCCTGTTCGTCTGTTTTATTGGCGGAAAGCGTATTGGCAAGAAACCGATCCTGCATTTCAATTTCTTGTTGAAATTTCTTGGAAGTGATCAATCCATGATGCAGGGCTTGCCTTTGCAGGCTAATTTTGCGCAAATTTTCATGGAACTGATCATTTTCGTTCCATAATTTCTGCAAATCTGAAAATCTTAAACCGGTATCAGCGTTGTCAGACGGATCAACCACATAAAACCCAACCGCGCGTTCCAACGGGGCCGGGTTGTGGAAATCGGCGGCTTGCAATCGTTCCACCTGGGTCTTCATCAACATTTGTCCAACTGAGTCGGTAACGGAAAGAAGGCCGTGCCCACCGCTCACCGAGTCACACACCCTCGCATTGTAGTAAAAATCCACTAATTGGCGCGCATTGTCAATCGCTTCCAGGTCGTCCTGGTAAACCCGTAACAGAAAGTCGTACAGATAACTGCGAGCTTCCAGGATATCCTCCTTCGTTTTTCCGACCCCCTCTTTTTCAAGGCGGCGGGATTCCTCTTCGGCATAATGTTCCATTTGGCTCATGATCTCGGATGGAATGCCCAAAGGATGATGCTGCAGCTTTTGCAAATTTTTCCAGAGGGGAATTCTTGAAAGCGCAGCCAATTCATAGGGGTTGGTAGACCGCCAATCATCCAGGTATTTATAGAGCGTTTGCAACCCATTCACCAGGGTTGCAGCGGTATCGTCGGGAGGAATGTTCAGGAGCAGGTTGCGGAAGTCCCGGACGTCCTTTTCCATTTCCGCCTGGATATTTTGGACAACCTGGTCGCGGCGTTCCACGACCACATCAGGCCAGGCACTTAGCAGGAATTGGGGATTCTTAAAATTCTGTAATGTAACGCCCCATAATAAATCCCGGGTAACTTCCTGGATCGGGTATGAGCAGTAAAACCGGACGGCTAAAGGCGGGATATCCCCTGTGGGTTTCAGCTTCGCAATTTCCGGCATCAGGCGCAGGAGCACGCGAGAGTCCATCATCTGGTGGTTGGAAAGCGTGATCGTATCCCCGTAGAGGATACTTGAAACGATACCGGCCTCAGCAATGGCTTCGGAAGGTAGAGAGATCCGCCGCAAGGCATTCTCCAACAAAACAGAAGGGGTTTGCGATTTGACCGAGTCCAAAATGTCCAAATAGCTCATTGGATAGCCCTCTTTCCACCGGGTGATTCAAAAGTGTTGATCAGGAATTCTAAAGATTATTGTACTACCAGTCGGGGGGATTCGCTCCCTGGAAGGCAGCCTTCTCCCACCGCTATCTCCCCGCTGACCAGCCGCGGCAGCAGCAGGTCGCGCTGTTGGCGGAGATTGATGTTTTTTCTAGATAGATTATTAATTGTAAGTAAAATAGTTTCAGTTAGTTTACTGAATTCCATTAAAATCCTTTGGTGGGGAATTACAATCAATGCTTGTTCAAAATCGCCTTGATTTACAGCTGGATAGGCTGAACCAGTTGCATGATTGGAAAGATAATCCGCAAAAACATCAGTTGTTGTTACAAAATATGTGTATGAAAATGGAATATCCGTTGGTCGTATAACGGCAAATCCGGTGGAAACAATCAAATTGGTAGGTGGATTGATAATGATTGAATAAGATTTTCTATTAGGCCTTACGGTTGACCAAATAATATCGCCATGCTGAACAATTCTTCTTGCTCGACCCGGGGCATTGGAAAAAGATAAGGGGGTAATACTGTCAATGTTGCCTTTTGATACAGATGAAATATCTATGTAGTTTATAAAATCAGGTTCTTGGTTTCTAATAATTTGTGATGGATTGATCTTTGTTACTTTCCCCAATTCCTTCACCTCCCACCCCTCCGAGATCGGCCCCAGCGGCGAGTCGATCCGCTTCACCCCCTCGTGCCCGGGATAGCGGAAATGCACGAACCACTCGCGGTAGATCGCCTGCGCCATCTCCTCCAGGATGCGGATGCGGCGCGTGTTGTTCTCGATCAGGTCGTCGTAGGCGGAGAGCACCTCGGCGATGCGGCGCTGGGTGGGGAGAGGGGGGAGATTAATCGGTAGATTCCGCAATATTCCCAGGGTTATAAGAGGAATAGATGAGCCCGTATTATTATTAGCAATCGTTTGTGCCATTTCTGATGTAGAAAACCAATAATAAATATATAAAGGATTAGCTAGTTCTGAATTGCATCGCAACCGTAATTGCTTGTTAGAAATAATATAGAAGGGGTAATTTGGATAATCAGGAATTATTCCTACTTGTCCCAAGGTTCCAGCCGCTGTGAAGATTACATCCCTAGGTTCAGCCCTACAATTTCTTAATTCGTGAGCTTTCTCTTTAGTGATGAATACAAACCCTTCATCGATAAATTTCTTTTTCCCTAAAGTGAGATTATTTCCTCTAATGACTGGAATGCCAGATTCCACAAAATATTTTTTTGAGATATTAGAACCAAAAGGGCCGGAAACAAGAGAGCCCTTGTGTGGGGCGACAATATCTTCAACTTTTATCCGTCGCCAACCTGAAGGTAATCTCGAATCAAGGATCATGAGGCACTCTTGTTAATTATTTGGGTTGCGTTATTTGAGATTAATTCTTCCAAATCATGCGCCTCGGCGTTGAGCGTTTCCAACTCCTCGTTCAATTCCTCCAGACGCTCGGCAAAGTCAAAATCCACCGGCCCCCTGTCCGCCACGCCGACGTAGCGCCCGGGGTTGAGGCTCCAGCCCTGGGCTTCGATCTCCGCCAGGGTTGCCAGGCTGCACAGCCCAGGCACATCCGCGTACTGCCGCGCGGCAAACATGCCCTCCAGCGCATCCAACTGCGCAGCAGGCAGGTCGTAATTGCCGCGCTCGAAGACGAAGCCGTTCAGGTCCTCGCCGCGCCGCAGGCGCACAATGCTCGCCAGCAGGCCAAGCTGCTCTGGGGTGAACTCGCGGTGGGCGCGGTCGATCTGCTTGTACAGCCCGCGTGCGTCGAGGAAGAGGACACGCTCTTGGTCCGCCTTGCCGCGGTCGAGGAACCACAGCGTCACCGGCAGGGTCACGTTGTGGAAGAAGTTGGAGCCCACCGAGACCATCACGTCCACCGCGCCGGACTGGATCAACTGCTTGCGGATCTCCAACTCCGACTGGCGCGCGTCCGAGGCCGAGTTGGCCATGACGAACCCGGCCCGCCCGCCCGCTTTGAGCGCCGAGTAGAACAACTGGATCCACAGGTAGTTGCCGTTGTCCGGCCTGGGCATGCCCAGCGGGTAGCGCTTGCGGTCGTCCTTGATCTTCTCCTTGTCCACCCCGTTGACGTTGAAGGGCGGGTTGGCCATCACAAAGTCGAACTTGCCGCTGGCGTTGTGCGGGTCCTCGTAATAGCTGTTGCCCTGGCGGATGTCGCCGTGCAGGGCATGCACCGCCAGGTTCATCCGGCACAGGCGCACCGTCTCGGCCACCTTCTCCTGGCCGTAGATGCTGATCTCGGTCTCCTTCCCGGCATGGCGGCGGATAAACTCGGCCGACTGGACGAACATGCCGCCCGATCCGCAGGCCGGGTCGAGGATGTAGCCGTGGTAGGGCTCGATGATCTCGACGATCAGCTTGACGATCGAGGTGGGGGTGAAGAACTCGCCGCCGCGCTGCCCCTCGGACATGGCGAAGTTGCCCAGGAAGTACTCGTAGATGCGCCCGAAGGCGTCGCCCTCGATATCCATCGGGATCGAGTTGAAGATCTTGAGCAGCTCCCACAGCAGGGCGTTCTCCAGGCGGTTGTAGGTCTTAGGCAGCACGTCCTTGAGGTCCTCGTTCTCCTCCTCCACCGCGCGCATCGCGTCGTTGATCGCCTTGCCGATGTTGCTGTCCTCTGGCAGGTTGATCAGAGTTTCAAAGCGCGCCTGCTCGGGCAGGAACATCACCCCGCGCGCCTGGTAATCCACCTTGCCGATCTTGCGCCGTGCGCTGGACTGGCCCTGCAATTCGGCCTGCGCGGCAGCAAAGCGCGCGCTGGCGTAGCGCAGGAAGATCAGCCCCAGCACCGGCGTGGAATACTGCGCCGAGGTCAGGTTGGAGTTGGCGCGCAGCTGGTCGGCGGCGCTCCACAGGCGTTTTTCAAGTTCGTTGAGGTTGTTGGAAGGAGAATTGGTTGGCATAGTGTTGATTATATCCAATTATCGTGTTTGTCTTGGCCGTCAGCCCATCGGAGGGGGTTTTCCAGGATGTATTGGCGGACGGCGTTCAGGGCGGGTTCGTCGCGCAGGATGCGGTCATAGAAACGCGCCTGCCAGGCGAAATCGGCATGATCGTTGCGGTTGCACCAAAAGGTGAGCACGGATTTGAAAGAACGGATGACGGCGGATAATGATCCGGCGCGCGGGGAGATATCCGCCATGGGTTGGGATTTGGATGTGGAGACGTTGCATGTGGTAGAGACGTTGCATGTGGTAGAGACGTTGCATGCGGTAGAGACGTTGCATGTGGTAGAGACGTTGCATGCAACGTCTCTACCACCACCACCGTGAAGGATTATGATGCCGTGGATATGATCCGGCATGACCACAAATTCGTCCACGTCCGCGTTGGAAGAATGATCGGGAATTTCCTGCCAATATTGTGCCGCGATTTGACCGATAGGGGTAAGGGTCACGATGCCGTTAGTGATTTCGCCGAAAAATGGCTGGCGGTCTTTTGTGCAAAGGGTGACGAAATAATACCCCGCAGAGGAATAATCCCAATCTTTTAACCGGATGGATGGAATGCGGAATCGGTTTTTGAATAAGGATTTCTCCGGCATGGCGGGTTTAGGGTAAGGAGACGTTGCGTGCAACGTAATGGGAGACGTTGCGTGCAACGTAATGGGAGACGTTGCGTGCAACGTAATGGGAGACGTTGCATGCAACGTCTCTACGTGAACAAATTAACATTCCGAATGCCCGCAGGCATAGCACTTGCGGCAACCTTCCTCGTTGACCACGGCCGCCTGGCCGCATTCGGGGCACAGGTCGCCGATCTTGAGGGTGGGCTGGAGAGCCGAGACAGGGGCGGTTTTTTCCATTGGCGGGGTGAATTCCACTGGATCGCCGACTTCTTCCACAGGAGCGCCGCCGTTGCTGCCAGGCAGGCGGGGTTGGTAGGCGCCCTCAAATTCGCGGTCAGCAGCCTGGGAGATGCGGTCCTTCCAGCCGTCCAGGTACTGCTCCAGAACCTGGGCCACGCCGTCGGGCAGGGAGCGCACGCGGTTGGGGCCAAAGCCGAGCGGGCGACCGCCGCCGATGCCGCCCAACTGGCGCTGGATCTCGCCCAGGCGTTCGACCGGGGCGATGGGCGAGGCGAGGCGGAGGATGTAGGAGACCAAACGGCCGATGGCCTCGGAGACGGCGGCGGTGTCGGAGCCGGCCTTGGAGGTGTTAATGAATACCTCAAAGGGTTGGCTGCCGCCATTCTCATTGATGGTGATGAAGGCCTTGCCGAGCGGGGTGTCGATAGAGAAGGTGTAGCCGGGCAGGGCGCGGGGGCGAGGTTTCTTGCTGCTGCGCCAGAGCGGCGGTTGGGCTGCGCTTTCGTTTTCCTTGGGTTGTTTCTTCTCGGCGGTGGAGTGGGTCTCCAGGACGACCTTGTCGCGGGAGCCGGTGACGTAGACGGTGGTACCTTTGCAGCCGAGCTGCCAGGCCAGGCGGTAGGCGGTGGCAACATCGGATTCGGTAGCGCCGGCAGGGAAGTTGACCGTCTTGGAGAGCGAATTATCCACAAAGGCTTGCAGCACGGCCTGCATGCGCACATGTTCTTCAGCGGTGATATCGGAGGAGACAACAAAAACGTTCTTCACCTCTGGGGGTAGGCCGGGGGCGTTCTGGCAGGTGCCTGTCTTGATCACTTCGTCAAGAATAGCCTGGCGGGAAGCTCCGTCGATGCCAGCCTGGTCGAGGGCGGTTTCAAATTGCGGGCTGGTGTAGGTGAGCTGCAGGTCGCGGCCGTTGTCGTTGACGTGGCGAATGTAGGCCAGGGCAAAGACCGGCTCGCAGCCGTAGCCTTCACAACCGGCAACGGTGGCAATGGTGCCGGTGGGGGCAATGGTGGTTTGAGCAGCGTTGCGAATGCCCACCTCTTCGATCTGGGCGCGCAGATTGGCCCAGTCCATGGCCGGGCGGTCCCAATCGTGCTGGTGGGGCAGCAGCGGGGTGGGAGGCTGCCAGCGCAGGTTCTCTGGGTCGTAGAGGCTGTTCTGGATGGCGGGAAATGGGCCGCGTTCGCGGGCCAGTTGGACGCTGGTGCGCATGGCATGGTAGCGGACGAATTCGATCACCTGGCTGGCAAATTCCTGCCCGTCCGGCGAACCATAGCGGATGCCGACGTGGTACATCAGGTCGGCCAGCCCCATGATGCCCAGGCCGATGCGGCGGGCGGTGTGAGCAGCCTGCTTGAGGGCGGGGACGGAGGGAACGTAGGCATTGGCGTCCACGACGTTGTCGAGGAAGCGGGTGGCCAGTTCGACGTTGGCGCGGATTTTCTCCCAATCGACCTTGCCATTGGGGGCGGCGTGCTCGGCCAGGTTGATCGAGCCCAGGCAGCAAGATTCGTAGGGGCCCAACCACTGCTCGCCACATGGATTGGTTGACTCAAGCTGGTAGAGGTGCGGTACGGGGTTGGAGCGGTTGGCGGCGTCCAGGAAGAGCACGCCTGGCTCACCGTTGTGGTGCGCCTGGCGGACGATCTTGTCAAACAACTCGCGGGCGCGGACGGTCTTGTAGATGCGCAGGGGAATGCCAATTGCCCTGGCTTGCTCCAGGGTGCCTTCGAAGCCGCGGTAAGCCGGATCGAGTACATCTGGGAAAACCAGATCCCAGTCGGTGTCGTTTTCCACGGCGCGCATGAAATCGTCGGTGATGCCGACGGAGATGTTGAAGTTGGTGATGGCGTTTTCATCCGTCTTGCAGGTGATGAACTCCTCAATATCCGGGTGATCAACACGCAGAACGGCCATGTTGGCGCCGCGGCGGGTGCCGCCCTGGGCAACCTCGCCAAAGGCGTGATCGTAGACACGCAGGAAGCCGACCGGGCCGGTGGCCTGCCCGGCCGAGGATTTAACGATGCAGCCCTTGGGGCGCAGGCGGGAGAAGGAAAAACCGTTGCCGCCGCCAGTCTGCTGGATGAGGGCGGCGTCGCGCAGGGTCTGGAAGATGCCGGTGGATTTGCGCCCCATATCATCGGTGATGGGCAGGACAAAGCAAGCCGCCAGCTGGCCGAGGAGGGTGCCGGCGCCGGTGAAGGTGGGCGAATTGGGGAAGAATTCTTTGCTGGTGAGGAGCGCGTAGAACTGGCAGGCGCGCGCGTTCACATCGCCCTGGTAGTTCTCTTCGACCTTGGCAACGTGGTAAGCCACGCGCCAGAACATTTCTTCGACGCTTTCGATGCGCTCGCCGTTCTCGCCGCGGCGCACGTAACGGCGCAGAAGCACCTGACGAGCGTTCTCAGTCAGATTGACTGCGGGAAGATCTTTGGGCAGGGGCGGGGTAGGGATCAATCCGGAATGGCTGGCTTGCTGTTTGGCGATCATTGAATCATCTCCTTGTGTGCCGGTAAAACAGGGGCTAATGTCGGTCGTGCCTGCAGAAAGTCAGGGCGGCGAAGCATGCGCCCCGGGCGGCAAACCGCAGCGATGGATTCGTATTATCCTTCGGACAACAGGCGGTCAATCTCTCCACGGATAGCACCGAGATCGTTCAAATTTAGATAGACGATTGCATAACGGATGTAGGCAATTTGATCCAGTTCCTTAAGGCCGATGATGACCCGGTCGCCGATGACGCGCGAGGAAACCTCCGAGCGCCCCATGCGCTGCAGGGTGGCTTCGATCTCGCCGACCAGGCGCTCGATATCCGTAGCGGAAACCGGGCGCTTGGCGCAGGAGATGCGAATGCCGCGCATGAGCTTTTCGCGGTCGAACTCCTCGCGCGTGCCATCCTGCTTAATGATCAATGGGATGGCCAGCACGGGGCGCTCCACAGAGCTGAAGCGCTGACGGCAGGCCTCGCATTCCCGCCGGCGGCGGATGTTGCCGTGGCTGTCACGGGTGGTATCCAACACTCTGGACTCGTCATTTTGACAGTAAGGACAACGCATAAGGGTTTCTCCGGCTTTTCAAAGATGTTCACGCAGTGTGTCAAGGAACCTGGCTGGGAAGAATCGCCCCACTACCGGTCGAATGAGACCAGGCTTCCGAATAGGGCATAAGATATTTTGAAAAAGCTACCCCCATATATGGGGGATAAGGATATATTGAGTAGTATATGTACTATCTAAGATTCTAGCATATTTGTGCGAACATCGCAAGCCCCGCGAGCATTTTTTAACCTTAAAAGTTGTCTGGATGGGTTGCAAACATGAAGGAGGAAAAGTCGGAAGCAGGAGGGAATTATTATATGTACAAAGAGGACGCTTATAGCCGGCGGAGGATGTCGGCAATGATCTGCTGCGGCGGATTGGCAACGTCCACAACCAGGGCATCCTGCGGTTCTTCGAGCGCGGCGAACTGGCTGGCGAGCATCTCCGGTTTCATGTAGTGGCCGCCGCGGGCGCGCATGCGAGTAAGGATGGTCTGGTAATCCCCGCGCAGGTAGACGAAGCGCACAGAAGGATCGCCCTGCGATAAATGGTCGCGGTAGCGCTGTTTGAGGGCCGAGCAGGCCAGCACTGCGGAGCGATCTTCTTCAAGATAGGTCTGGATCAGGTCGCGCAGCGCGTCCAGCCAGGGGGCGCGGTCCTGGTCGTCCAAGGGGATGCCGCGGGCCATTTTGGTAACATTCACAGGCGGGTGGAAGTCATCGGCATCGAAGAAATCCCAGCCCAGTTGCTCCGCCAGCAAGCGGCCCAGGGTGGTTTTTCCACAACCGGAAACGCCCATGAGGATGAGAAAAGTGGTCAATGGAATATGAACCGCAATGACGCAAAGAGTTACGAATATTATAAGAAAGATCTAACCCCAATACCTCTGTGGGGCTGCGGGAATTCAGACGCAAAGATGCAGGGGAGAATCAAATAGTGAGGACGATGATGCCGCCGGTGGTCATCAGAAAGCCGATGATCGTTTTGAGAGTCAGCACTTCGCCGCCGAGGATGAGGCCCATCAGGGCGCCGAAGAGGGGGGAGGTGAAAGCGATGGGCATGACGCGGTTGAGCGGCGCGCCTTTGATGGCGGTGTAGAAACACAGCATGCCGGCGGCCCCGGCTACCACGCCGCCGCCGATGACCATGTAGAGCAGGGCTTTGGGGCCAGCCTGCAGGGCATCTTTCCACTGCGGGAAGCTGACGGCGCCGAGGATGATGAAGGCGATCAGGGTGCGGATGGTGATGCCCATGGTGGGCGAAAGATTGCCCAACTTGAGGCCCTGCTTTTCAAAGTAACCGCCGACGCCCCAGCAGATGGCGGTTAGAAGGGCAAAGATCTCGGGACTGATATTCAATTTCATGCCTCCTCCATCGAATCGGAAACTATATCATTAATCACGAATGATTAGAATTTGAAATATTCGTTGTAATCGATCTTCCAACCCTCGGGGTGGAATTCGCCGCTGGGGGTATCCTGATGGTAATCGCCTTTGTATTCGCCGCGGCGGATATGTTGGAGGGCTTCCGCCAGCGCATCCACATCCGCAGTAGAGTTGTACAGGCCGAAGGACATGCGCACCATGCCGGGTACTGCACGGCGGTCGTTGCGCAGGATGCTCTGGCGCACCTGGTGGGCATGCTCGGGGGTGACCTGCATCAGGTGGAGGATGTAGGGGTGGGCGCAGAAACAACCGTGGCGCACGCCGATGGCAAATTCATAACCCAGCACTGAAGCTACCTTGGGATGGGGAATACCTTCCAGATTGAAAGGAATGACACCCAGGCGCTGCGCGGCGTGGGCAGGGTCGCTGTCGCCGTAGATGTGGATACCCGGCACTTCGGCCATGCGGCGGAGGGCGTATTCGGTCAGATCAGCCTCGTGAGCGGCAACCGTCTCCATGCCGATCTCTTCCAATTGGGCAATGGCGGCGCCGAGGGCCACCGCTCCGGCGGTGTTCGGGCTGCCGGCCTCATCGCGCTCGGGCGGCTCTGACCATTCCACGGAATCAAGGGTGACGATGTTAACCTCGCCGCCGCCTTTGTATTCGGGTTCGCCTTGTTCGAAGGTGTCGCGCCTTCCGACCAGTGCGCCGGTGCCGTAAGGGGCATACATCTTATGGGCAGAGAGGGTAACATAGTCAAAATGGCGGGGATCGTCCAGGCCAAGCATTTCCACCTTGCGGTGCGGAGCGAATTGAGCGCAATCTACGCAGATCTGCGCGCCGGCGGCATGCGTCTTCTCAGCCAGACGACGGACCGGGTTAAGGTAGCCGGTCACGTTGCTGGCGGCAGTGACGGCCACCAGGGCAATTTTCCCGGCATATTCCTGCAGGAGGCGGTCGAAATGGGCTTCATCCAGACGCCCGTCTGGTAGGACGTGGATGTGCACAACATGCGCGGCAGCCCGCCAGGGCAGGTCGTTGGAATGGTGTTCCATGGCGCTGACCAGCACCACCTCTTTGCCAGGTGGAAAGGGGAAACGGCGCGCCAGCTTGTTGACTGCCTCGGTAGTGTTCTTGCCGAAGATGCAGACATGCTCTTTCGGATTGGCGCCGACAAAGGAGATCACTTTGGCGCGGGCTTCTTCATAAATGTGCGTGCAGACCTGGCTCTTGAAGCCGGTGCCACGGTGAACGCTGGAATACAGCTCGCCGAATCGGGCCAGGGCATCCTGTACCCGGCGCAGAGGCGGGGTGGACGCAGCATTATCCAGGTTGACGTAGCGGCGGGGTTGTCCGCCCAGGACGGGGGCCATCACATCCATGCCAACGAACAACGATTGAAAATCACGCATTTTGACCTTTTCTCCTTGAAGAATCCAAAATTGGTTGACGCGATCCGAAAGTAACCTTCCAGGATTATTTTAAGGCACCTTGGGAGGCCTGGAGAGAAATCAGGAGGAAAGATTAGCGGAATCAGGATGTTTGGCTTGAAAGTCTGCCTTTCCTAAGCTACAATCATAACGATACCAAGCGATATGTTATTCAAAGGATAATCCCTGATGATTGAATGCAACCCTACTCAATTTGATCTGGCCCTCCCATTCATGCAAGGCATCCGGCAGAGCGTGCTGCCCCAAGCGGTGATCCAGGGGGGCAATCCGGGGCGTGTGTTCGTAGATGACTTGCAGAAACCCGCCGCTGCGTTGGTGTGGATGCCGTTCGGGTATTTGTTCCTGGGCGGGGATCCAATGAACCCGGTGGTGGAGAATCGTTTGCCGGCGGTACTGACCAACCGCTTGATCCCTGAATCGCACGCGGTGGGGAACCGTGGATTTGTGTTGATGGTGGACCGGGAAACCTGGGAGCCGCGCCTGGATGCAGTGACCGGCAGCCGTTCGCTGGTAAAAACCTACCGTCGGCCGTTCCGCTTTAACGCCATGCGCTTTGAACAGTGGCGGAACTGGAAAGAGCGCGTGCCGCAGGGCTTTTCAATCCGGCGCATCGATGAAACGCTGCTGCAGAATCCTGATCTGCAGGCGGAGATCCGCTCGACCTGGTCGCACCCGGGCGACTTCTTGCGCAAGGGGTTTGGGTTTGCCGCCCTGCGTGGAAGCGAACTGGTGTCGTACTGCCACACCGTGTGCGTCAGCTTGAACGCGGTGGAGGTTTCAGTGCGTACCCTGCAAGATCACTGGCGCCAGGGGCTGGCTTCGTTGGTTACGGCGGCTTTTCTGGAGCATTGCTTGAAAGTTGGGAAGCGTCCCAACTGGGAATGCTGGTGGGATAACCAGCCTTCGATTGCGTTGGGAGGACGGATGGGGTTTGATCCGATGGAGGATTACCCGGTTTATTATTGGGAAGAGTGAAAAGGGAAAGAAAAATGGATATTGCGATGATTGGGCTAGGAAAAATGGGCGCCAATATGGCACTGCGCCTGTTGCGCGGCGGGCACCGCGTGGTCGTGTACGACATTGATGCGGCAGCAGCGGCCTCGCTGGTGGAGCAGGGAGCGCAGGCGGCGGCAAGCCTGGAAGAAGCAGCGCGGCTGCTGCCGGTCCCACGGGCGGCCTGGGTGATGGTGCCGGCGGGGGAGATCACCGAGAACACCGTGCGCCGCCTGGGCGAATTGTTCTCGCCCGGAGATACGATCATCGACGGCGGCAATTCGAATTACAAAGACAGCCAGCGTCGCTCGCGCGATTTGCAGGAAAAAGGGCTTCATTTTGTGGATGTGGGCACCTCGGGGGGAATTTGGGGTCTGGAAGAAGGCTACAGCCTGATGATCGGAGGGGAAGAGGCGGTTGTGGAACGTCTGGCGCCGATCTTCCAGACGCTGGCACCGGATGCCGGACGCGGATGGGGGAAGGTGGGCCAGGCTGGAGCAGGTCACTTCATTAAAATGGTTCATAACGGCATTGAATACGGCCTGATGCAGGCCTATGCCGAAGGGTTTCAGATCATCCAGGCCAAGCAGGAGTATGATTTTGACCTGGCACAGGTGGCCGAGATCTGGCGCTATGGGTCGGTGGTGCGTTCCTGGCTGCTGGATCTGGCTACGCGCGCACTGGAGGCGGATGGGGGACTTGAGGATATTCGCGGATGGGTGCCGGATTCAGGGGAGGGGCGCTGGACGGTGTTCGAGGCGGTGGACCTGGATGTGCCGGCGCCGGTGATCACCCTCGCTTTGCTGAACCGTTTCCGCTCGCGCCAGGAAGATCCGTTTGCGGACAGGCTGCTGGCAGCCTTACGCAACCAGTTCGGTGGGCATGCAGTGAAGAAAGCAGGAAATTGATATGGCGCGCCCGCTCTCACTGGTTATTTTTGGCGCCTCCGGCGATCTGTCTCAGCGCAAATTGATCCCGGCTTTATACAACCTGTACCGCAAGGGACGCCTGCCGGAAGGATTGCGCATGCTGGGGTTTTCCACCTCGGTAATGGATCACCAAACTTTCCGGGATAAGATGCGCGCTGCGGTGGGGGAGTTCACTGAATTGACCCTGGACGAGCAGCAATGGCAGGCTTTTGCCACACGCCTGTTCTACCATCCGGGGAATCTGACATCCGGCGAGGATTTTCACAGCCTGGCGCAAGCCCTGAAGGAATTGGAAGGGGGACAGCCCGCCGACCGCCTGTTCTATTTGGCCACGCCGCCAAATTTCTTTACCGGGATCGTGCAATTCCTGGGAGAATGCGGGCTGGTCGCTGAAGATGAGGGTTGGCGGCGGGTAGTGGTGGAAAAACCATTCGGCGTAGATTTGGAGTCCGCACGCTCGCTGAACCAGGAACTGCACCGCATTTTGGGCGAACAACAGATCTATCGCATCGATCATTACCTGGGTAAAGAGACGGTGCAGAACCTGCTCACCTTCCGCTTTGCCAACACGATCTTTGAGCCGGTATGGAACCGGAATTACATCGAAAACGTGCAGATCACAGTGGCTGAAGCAGTGGGGATCGGGCGGCGGGGAAAATATTATGACGGGGTCGGGGCGTTGCGGGATATGTTCCAAAACCATTTACTGCAACTGCTTTCCCTGGTGGCGATGGAGCCGCCGGCTTCGTACCGCGCGGATGACCTGCGTAACGAGAACGTCAAGGTATTACGCGCCATGCACGCGATGACCCCGGCAGAGGTATGTGAGAACACTGTGCGCGGGCAGTATGAGGGGTACCGCCAGGAATCCGGGGTGGCGCCGGATTCGCAAACCGAAACCTATGCCATGGTGCGCTTCTTTGTGGATAACTGGCGCTGGCAGGGGGTGCCGTTTTACTTGCGCTCGGGCAAGCGCATGGCCGAGAAGCGCTCGGAGATCGTGGTGCAGTTCAAATGCCCACCGCAAGTGCTGTTCCCTGGCGAGCAGCGTTGCGGGCAAACGGCCAATATTCTGGCGATCTGCCTGCAGCCGGATGAGGGAATTCACCTGCGCTTTGAGGCCAAGGTGCCGGATACCACGGCAGCCATGCGTTCTGTGGAGATGGAATTTCATTATCGCGATACGTTCGGGCCTACTTCGATCCCGGACGCTTATGAAAGGCTGCTGCTGGATGCATTGACCGGTGATCCATCGCTGTTCATCCGCGACGACCGGGCAGAACTGGCCTGGGAATTGATCGATCCGATCCTTTCCGCGTGGCGGCTGCCTTCCGCGCCGGCGTTGGCGAGCTATACACCGGGCAGTTGGGGACCGGCGGATGCGGCAAATCTGCTGGGACACTCTGGGCACCAGTGGCTGGTGCGCTGCGGGGGGCACGAGTCCTAGAAAGAGGCGGGTTTTCAGATTTGTAAGGGGGATTCTTTCGATTCGGTGGGAAAAGTGGTGAAAAGCACTTGCAATTCCCCCATTTCTGCGCTATACTGTGGGAAAAAGTGGTGCGTTGTGGGTGAAAGTGGTGATTTTTAATATAGGAGCGCCGGGACAGATCGTCCGGCGTTCCGGCTTATATAAGAAAGGTAGAACTAATGTTCACTGGTCGGTACGAGCATTCCATCGATGAAAAGGGCCGTATGACCTTCCCCGCCCGCTTCCGTGAGGATCTGGGGGAAGCAGGCGGATACCTTACGCTGGGATTCGACCGGAACTTGATCGTTTACACCACTACTGATTTTACCAAAATTTCGCAAAGATTGAACCATCTGAGCCTCACTGATGAAAATGCCCGCGTGCTGCGCCGCTTGATTTTCTCCAATGCCGTTCAGTTGGAGTTTGACAAGGCGGGGCGCATTTTGATCCCCCAATATTTACGCCAGGCCGCTGCGCTGGACGACACGGCAGTGGTGGCGGCAGCCGGAGATTATTTTGAGATCTGGTCGCCGGAGCGCTGGGCGGAGCAGGATGTGCAGCTCACCAACCCGCAGCTGAACACGCAGCGCAATATTGCACTCAACCTTCCCTTAGAGTAGGCATGGGTGAATTCTTTTTCCCGCAAGATCTTCAACCGCACGTCCCTGTACTTTACCAACCTGTCTTATCTGCATTACGCCCGCAAAGCCCAGGATTGTATGTGGACGCGACATTGGGGGCTGGTGGTCATGCCCGCGGTATTCTCGATGCCTGTGATCCCGATGGTCAGCTATTAGGTCTGGATGTTGACCCGCAGGCGCTGGCAATTGCAAGCCAGCGCCTGGCTGTCTATAAGGGGCGCGTCACCATTCTCCGTTCCTCATACATATATCTGAGCGAGCGCCTGCGCGAATTGGGGTGGGGGGCTGTTCAGGGGATCGTGATCGACCTGGGGGCCTCTTCCATGCAATTCGACACCGAAGAACGCGGTTTTTCGTTCCAGGCCGATGGGCCGCTGGATATGCGCTTCGATCCCGACCGCCCGCAAACGGCGGAGGAGTTGGTGAACTCCCTGCCAGAAGCGGAGCTGGCAGACCTGATCTGGCGCTATGGAGAGGAACCAAATTCACGGCGAATCGCGCGGGCGATTGTGCAGGCTCGGCCGCTGCACACCACCCGCCAGCTGGCCGAGGTGGTGCAGCGCGCAGCGGGGCGCTCTTCCAAAGGTGGGCGCGGGCTGAACCCGGCCACTTTGACTTTCCAGGCGCTGCGCATCGCGGTCAATGGGGAACTGGAAGCAATCGAAAGCTTCCTTCCGCAGGCCGTGGAAGCGCTGGCTCCCGGCGGGCGCCTGGCGGTAATTTCCTTCCATTCGTTGGAAGACCGCCTGGTGAAGCAGTATTTTCGCCGCGAAGCACGGGATTGCATTTGTCCCCCGCAACAACCGGTTTGCACCTGCGGGCATAAAGCCAGCCTGCGTGAAGTGAACCGCCACCCGATCAGCGCTGATGCAGAAGAAATGCGGAAGAATCCCCGTTCACGCTCCGCAAAACTACGCGTGGCCGAGAAGTTGTAGATTTAGAAATTGGCATGATAGTTGCAAGACTCAGGTTATCCTCTTAGAAAAAAGGTTGAAATTCATGAACCACCGCTTAATCCAAGCCTATAAACAAGCCCCCTGGCGCCTCCAGCTCCAGCGTATTGGCGTGTTTTTCCTGGTTCTGGTTGGCCTGGCTGTGGTGGCCGGGCTGTACCTGGGGATCAGCGCGGAAGCTGCCAGCGCCGGATTGAAGGCACAGCAGTTGAGCTCGGAAATGGATGACCTGCAGCGTTCGATCGATGATCTGAATTCCAAGCTGGCCGGACAGACCTCGGCCGCGGTGATGCGCGGACGGGCAGAAGACCTGGGGTACTACTTTCCCAAGGACGTTGATCCGTTGTATGTGGTCGTTCCCGGTTACAGCGGTCGGCAGCAGGTGGACCTGGCGCCGAAGTATTCCTCTTCTTCGCTGGAAAAACCACTGTTGAAAACCGGCTATACCGAATCCTTATATGATGTTCTCTTTGGGAGTCAGGCGTCTTCCACGCCCACTCCCTAGGCGTGAAAAACGAGGAGACGAATATGATCAACTGGTTCACACGCGAAAGAGTGGTTGGCATCCTCCTCAGCCTGGCAGGGCTGGCAGTGGTGCTGCAAATAGTCCGTATCCAGACACTGAATGAATACATTTTAGTAGCACAAAATAATGAGAAATTGTATTCAGTGGAAAACCGCCTGGTGGAAGGAGAACGCGGGTATATCTACGACCGGTGGGGAAACCTGCTGGCTGGCAGCGAGGAAGTGTATGAGATCGGCCTGGACCTGGGAATTGAAGATCGAGACAACGAAACTATTGCCGCCACGCTGTCGAGCATGCTGGGGATGGATTATGGCAAGGTGATGGTGGAAGCTACCAAGCCGTACACTTATGGGGTGCAAACCTACGCCATCCTGGCGGATTTTGTGGCTCCGGAAAAGGCGCACCAGATCGAGGACTTGCAGGCCAAATATATCGATGACGGCGCGGACGGCCCCAGCCTGGTCGGGCTGCATTTTGTTCCCCACCTGCGCCGCAGCTACCCGGAAGGGAAGCTGGCCTCCAATATCCTGGGATTCTATAATTACCTCAAGCGCAACGGCGGTCAGGGGTATTATGGCGTGGAAGAGAAATACAATAATACGCTGCTGGGCAAGACCGAAGAGCAGAAATATTGGGTGAATCCCTTCAGAGCGAGCGAGAACCCAACCGGCATGGGCATGGGCGCCAGCCTGGTTCTGACGATCGATCGTGAGATCCAATCTGCGATGGAAAAGTTGATCACCGATGCAGTGGATTATTATTCGGCTAAATCTGGCACGATCATTGTCATGGATCCGCAGACCGGCGAGATCCTGGCGATGGCCTCCACCCCCCAGATGGACCTTAATTTATACTGGGATGTGCAAACAACCTATCCGATCCCGCAGTTTTTCAACCGCGCCATCGGTCAGCCGATCGAACCCGGCTCAGTCTTCAAGATCCTGACCATGGCAACCGCCTTGGACCTGGGCGTGGTAACGCCCTCGACTACCTATACCGACACCGGAGTCAATTATGTCGGCGGGATCCCGATCTTTAACTGGGATGGCGCGGCGTACGGCGAACAGGATATGATCGGTTGTCTGCAACATTCGTTGAACGTGTGTCTCTCGGCGGTGGCCGAGGAGATTGGGGCCACGAATTTCTATACTTACATGGAGCGCTTTGGGATTGGCCAGCGCACCAATATTGACATGGCAGGCGAAGTGGTCTACCCGATGCGCAAGCCGGGCGGCACCTGGTGGGAAGTGGACCTGGGCACCAATTCCTTTGGGCAAGGTATTTCGGTGACCCCAATTCAATTCATCACCGCGGCGGCATCTGTGGCCAATCACGGGCGGATGATGTACCCGCATGTGGTGAAGGCAGTCATCGAGGACGGACAGCAGACAGATGTCTCCCCACGCATGATCGGCACGCCGATCAAAGCGGAGACCGCCGATACATTGACTCAGATGCTGGCAATCTCGCTGGAGAATGAAGCCTCCGTGGCGCTAGTCCCGGGATACCGCGTGGCGGGCAAGACCGGCACTGCCCAGATCCCCGGAGAGAACGGCGAATATTTGAATGATCAAACGAATGTATCCTTCATCGGCTGGGGGCCGGTGGACGATCCCAAGTTCATCATTTACATTTGGTTGGAACAGCCCTCTACCGACCAGAACTGGGGTTCAGTGATTGCCGCGCCCCTGTTCAGCGAAGCCTTCAAGACTGTGGCAGTTTTGACCGGCCTGCCTCCGGACCAGATTCGCCAGCAGGTCAAGGCCAGCGCTGAAGCTGCGCAAGGAACGGGAAATTGATCCGATGTTAACCCTGGCTGATATCCTGGAAGCACTGACGAACGTGCGCATTGCCCCGGCTGCAAAGCAGGGGCGCGCGGCTTCTCCGCCGCGCGAAGGCGCTCTCTCGGATGTTGCAGCCTCCCTGATCATCAGCGAGGCTTCGATTGATTCTAGGCTGGTGATTCCCGGCGGAATGTTTGTGGCCCTGCCGGGCGAGCGCGTGGATGGGCATGCCTTTGTCAACCAAGTTTTCAGCCAGCGCGGTGCGCACCTGGCGCTGATCCAGCAGGATGTTGAGACCACAGTACCAGTGCTGGACGTGCGCGGCGGGCTGCCAAAGGATCTGAAGATCAAGGTACCGCCGCTGTGCCTGCGCGTAGATGATTCTCTGGAGGCGCTGCAGAAGATCGCTGCGTTCTGGCGCCGCCGCCAGTCAGGGCTGCGCGTGGTGGGGATAACGGGCAGCGTGGGCAAATCCACCACCAAGGAAGTGATCGCTGAGGTGTTGAGCGAACGCTACCGCACGTTGAAGAACCCGGGCAATCTGAACAACGAGATTGGATTGCCGCTCAGCATGCTGCGCCTTGGTCCCGGCTATGAACGAGCGGTGCTGGAGATGGGCTTTTATGTTCCGGGAGAGATCCGCTTCCTGTGCGACCTGGCCTTGCCGCAGGTGGGCGTGATTACCAATATTGGCACAGTGCATGCCGAACGGGCGGGATCCCAGGAAGTGATCGCCCGCGGTAAAGCCGAGCTGGTAGAAGCCTTGCCGCCGGCCCCAGAAGGGTGGGCCATCCTGAATTACGACGATCCCCTGGTGCGCCCGATGGCGGAACGAACCCAGGCGGGTGTGTTCTTTTATGGGTTGGATCCGAAAGCTGACCTGTGGGCGGATGAGATTGAGAGCTTTGGATTGGAAGGTATCCGCTTTCAGATGCATTACCGCAACGAGGTGATCCACATGCGCGCCCCCTTGATCGGGCAGCACTCGGTGCATACTGCGCTGCGCGCCGCTGCGGTGGGACTGGTGGAAGGCTTGACCTGGCAGGAGATCGTACACGGCCTGCAACACAGCCACGTGCAGCTGCGCATGGTGGCAGTGCACACGTCCAGCGGAGCTCTGTTGTTGGACGACACGTACAACGCTTCGCCCGAATCGACCCTGGCGGCGCTCAATTTGCTAAACGAATTAGAAGGACGCAAGGTAGCGGTGTTGGGCGATATGTATGAATTGGGACCTTACGAGCGCCAGGGGCATGAGAAAGTAGGCGTTCGGGCCTCTGAAGTATGTTCCGAACTGGTGGCGGTGGGAGAACTGGCGCGCATGATCGCTGAATCGGCGCTCAAGGCCGGAATGCCTGCCCGCTCAATCCATTGGGTGGTGGACGTTCCTGAAGCGATCGAATTGCTGGCTTCTCACCTGCACGCCGGGGATGTGGCGTTGGTGAAAGGCTCGCACGGCCTGCGCATGGACCGCATCGTCACCGCTTTGTTGGACGAATCTCTTCAGGGGGCGGAGGGAGTTGCATGAACGATACTGCATTAGTCCTGGCGTTGAGTAGCCTGAGCTTTATGATGGCGGTGATCTGGGGGGGGCCGTTGCTGCGAATCCTGCGCCATTTCAAGATCGGCAAAGTAATCCGCGTGGAAGGACCGGAGAGCCATTTTTCCAAGATGGGCACGCCCACGATGGGCGGCCTGATGATCATCCTGCCCGTGTTGCTGTTGACGATATTAATGAATGCGGCTTCTTTGCTGGGTTTCAATGTGATTGGCAATTCGATCCTGCTGCCGCTGCTTGTGCTGGTAGCTTACGGAATACTGGGCGCTGTGGACGACTGGGAAGGAGTGCGCGGGGCGCGGCGTGGGTTGGGAATGCGCATACGCACCAAGCTGATCCTGCAATTCGTCTTTGCCATCGCGATTGCCTTCGTGTTGCGCGACCGGCTGCAAGTGCCGCAGATGTTTTGGCCGGCAGCAGAGGAGCCCATCGACCTGGGCTTCTGGTATATCCCGATTGCTGCGGTGATCATCGTAGGTATGTCCAACGCAGTCAATTTCACCGACGGACTGGATGGGCTGGCGGGGCTGATCTCGGCGACCTGTTTCGCGGCTTATGGGATCATTGCTCTTGGACAACAGCAAGTGTTCATCGCCCGCTTCTGCTTTACGGTGGTAGGCGCTTTGTTTGGTTTCTTGTGGTTCAATGTCAATCCGGCCCAGTTGTTCATGGGTGATACCGGCTCGCTGCCCCTGGGCGCTGTACTGGGCGTGGTGGCGTTGATGACCGGGCAGTGGCTGCTTCTGCCGCTGATCGCGGTGATCCCGGTCAGCGAGCTGCTCAGCGATGTGCTGCAGATTGGTTATTTCCGCCTGACGAAAGGCAAACGATTATTCAAAATGGCGCCGTTACACCACCACTTTGAATTGCTTGGATGGAGTGAAATGCAGGTGGTGCAGCGCTTCTGGTTGATCGGCCTGATGGGTGCAATGTTGGGCGTTGGTTTTTCGGTGGTGTAAGGAGATATTTCTGGGATGAATACCTGGCAGGGTAAACGGATCGTGATCTTGGGCGCAGCCCGGCAAGGGCTGGCGCTGGCGCGTTTTCTGGCGCGGCGTGGGGCGCAGGTCACGCTCAATGATAAGCGTCCAGCGGAGCAACTGGAAGCTGCCATCAAATCCATGCAAGAGATAGCGGTGACCTGGGTACTGGGCGAACATCCGCTTTCCCTCCTGGATGCTTGCGACCTGCTGGCAGTTTCGGGGGGCGTGCCACTGACCCTGCCGCTGGTGGTGGAAGCCAACCGGCGCGGCATTCCCGTTTCAAACGATTCCCAAATTTTCATGGAGTCAGTCAACTGCCTGGTGGTGGGGATCACAGGTTCGGCGGGTAAGACCACCACGACCACCGTGTTTGGACGCATGGCCCAGGCAGCCGTCCAGGCTCCGCGCAAGAGCTGGGTGGGCGGCAATATTGGTACACCGCTGATCGACAATGTGGATGATATTCGCGCTGATGACCTGGTCATCCTGGAGTTATCCAGCTTCCAATTGGAATTAATGACCACTTCTCCGCAGGTGAGCGCGGTTCTGAACATCACGCCAAATCATTTGGACCGGCACGGTACGATGGAAGCTTACAGTGCTGCAAAAGCGCGCATCCTGACCTGCCAGACTCCGGCGGGTGTGGCAGTACTGAACCGCGAAGACCCGGGCGCTTGGGCGCTGGCCGGCAGCGTGCGCGGACGGCTGATCTCCTTCGGCTTGCACAAGCCAGAAGCCGGGCAGGAAGGTACCTACCTGGAAGGCGAAAACCTGTGCTTGCAGACCGGCGCGGGCAGCCAGGTGTTGTTCCCCCGCTCGGCTGTGCTGCTGCGCGGTGAGCATAACCTGATCAATGTGCTGGCGGCCTGTGCTTTGGCGCATGCCGTAGGTTTCAGCGCCGGGCAGATGTTGGCCGGCGTGAATGGGTTCACGGGTGTGGCGCACCGCCTGGAATATGTTCGTGAATGGCGTGGTTCACACTGGTATAACGATTCGATCGCAACTGCACCTGAGCGCACGCTGGCCGCCATCCAGAGCTTTGATGCCCCGCTGGTGCTGCTGCTGGGCGGGCGAGACAAAGACCTGCCTTGGGAAGAACTGGCAGTAGTGGTGCGTAAGCGTGTGGATCATGTGGTCGTATTTGGCGAGGCGGCAGGCAAGATCGCCCAGGCGATCGGGCCCTTACAGGAAGGCCGACGGCCGTACAATTTGGTGCATTGCGCCGGGCTGCGAGATGCGGTGCAGGCTGCCGCTAATTTGGCGGAGGCCGGGGATGTGGTCCTGCTTTCGCCTGGTGGAACCAGTTACGATGAATTTCGGGATTTTGAAGAGAGAGGAGAGCGTTTTCGGCAATGGGTACATCAGCTTCAATAAATATTCCTCGCGCCGGTATGGAGCCGCTTGAAAATAATCCTGAGGACGGCAGCTCAAGCGTTGTGCGCCAGCCACATGCTTTGCGGTACGGCATTGATGTTCCATTGCTGGTCGCGGTGGCTTCGCTGTTGGTGCTGGGCCTGTTGATGGTCTTTTCGGCCAGCTGGAAATACGCCACCTTACAGGGCGAGCCGGTGACCGCAGTGCTGTTCAGCCAGATATTGTGGGTAGGGATTGGTGGGGTAGGGGCGCTGGTGGCCAGTGTGTTTGATTATCACCGCTACCGCCGCCTTGTAGTGCCTTTGATGTTAGGCACGATCGGCTTGCTGCTGCTGGTGCTGGTGATCCAGGATGAACGCAACGGCGCGGTGCGCTCGCTGTTTGGCGGATCGATCCGCCCCTCCGAACTGGCCAAGCTGGCCATTGTGATCTACCTGTCCTTCTGGCTGTATTCCAAGCGTGAAGTGATGCATAAATTGTCATTCGGGTTATTCCCCTTGATGGCCATCATTGGCATCCTGGGCGGCCTGATCCTGCTTCAGCCTGACCTGAGCGCCACCATCACCATCTTCATGTTGGGCGGCATTCTGTTCTTCCTGGCAAAAGGAGAACTGCGCCAAATCGTGATGGTGATCGTGATCGCGGCGGTGTTGGGCTATATTTTGGTGACCGTCTTCCCGTCTGGGAAGGGACGTGTTTCCGAGTACCTGACCGGTTTGCAGGACCCAAGCAATGCTTCCTATCACATCCAGCGCGCGATCGGTGCGGTGGCGGACGGTGGGTTGTTTGGGGTGGGGATCGGTAACGCCGAGTCCAAGCTGACCGGACTGCCCTTTGCCTGGACAGACAGCATTTTTGCGGTGATCGTAGAAGAGCTGGGACTGGTAGGTGGAATTTTTGTGATCGGGCTGTACCTGTTGTTCCTTTGGCGCGGTTTAAAGATCGCCGCCGAAGCGCCGGACATGCTGGGGCGTTTGTTGGCGGGCGGTTTGACGATCTGGATCGTGATGGAGGCGTTGATCAATATGGGCGTGATGCTGAACCTGTTGCCCTCGGCCGGGAATGCCCTGCCGTTGATCAGCGCAGGTGGTTCGAGCATGACGATGACCCTGGTGGCGATCGGGATCATTGTCAATATTGGACGGATGAGCCATCGCCAACAAAAGACGGAAGGGAGAACATTCGGTGCGGTTGTTGATCTGCGCCGGAGGGACGGGCGGCGGCGTGTATCCCGCTCTGTCCGTCCTTCAGGCACTGGTGAGTGAGGTGTCCGCCACATCCGGCGATGTGCCGGAAGTGTTGTGGGTGGGCGGTGAAGGCGGCATGGAAGCCGGCTTAGTTCAACGCGCCCAGGTTGCTTTTACCACCATTTCAGCTGCGCCGGTGGCGGGGATTAACCCGCTGCGTCTGCCCGGAAATCTGTGGACCACGCTGCGTGGGGTGCGGGCAGCCGGGCGGATCATAAAGGAATTCAAGCCGGATGTTTTGCTACTGACTGGCGGTTTTGTGGGAGTTCCCATGGCAGTGGCGGCGCGCAAGCTGCCAATGCTGTTGTATGTGCCGGATATTGAGCCCGGAATGGCGCTGAAATTTCTGGCGCGCTATGCCAGGTGCATTGCGCTGACCACACAGGATTCCGAGGCTTATTTCTCTTCAGAGAAGCGATTGGAAGTGACCGGTTATCCGCTACGCCCGGAGCTGGTGCGCTGGACGCGCAGTGAAGCGCGGAAGCAATTAAAACTGGACGCGGAAGGCCCGGTGCTGCTGGTATTTGGCGGAAGCAAGGGCGCTCGCTCGATCAACCGGGCGGTGCTGGCCGGGTTACCGAAGCTGCTGCAAATGGCGGAAGTGGTACATATTAGCGGCGAGTTGGATTGGCAGGAAGTGCAGGCGGCAGCGGATGCGCTGACCGAAAGCCAGGCCGCCCGCTATCATGCGTTCCCATATCTGCACGAAGAGATGGGCGCAGCCCTGGCGGCGGCCGACCTGGTGGTCTCGCGGGCAGGGGCATCGGCGCTGGGAGAATTGCCCTACTTTGGGCTGCCGGCGGTGCTGGTGCCATATCCCTATGCCTGGCGTTACCAGAAAGTGAATGCCGATTACCTGGTACAGCGGGGTGGGGCCGTGATGCTGCGCAACGAAGACCTGGCAGAGCAGATGGTGCCCCTTTTGCAAAACTTGATCCCCAACCGGGAACGTCTGGAAGAAATGAGGCAGGCCATGCGCAAGTTGGCCCGCCCGCAGGCGGCGCAAAAGATCGCTGCGTTGCTGGTTGAGATTGCTGGAGGCCGACAATGATCAGCCTGGATACGTTGTTATGGGTTTTTGTGGTCATATTTGGCGTGATTGGTTCGATGCGCGGCTGGGCCAAGGAAATGCTGGTTGCATTTTCTGTGATCCTGGCATTGTTCATCATCAATATCCTGCAGACGCTGGTGCCATTTGTGGCCGAACTGGCGCAAACCAACCCGGATACGATGTTCTGGCTGCGGACACTGCTGTTAGTGGTGCTGGTGATGTTTGGATACCAGACCCCCAATATTGGCAAGCTGGCCAGCACCAATCGTTTTGCTCGTGAGCGGCTTCAGGATATGCTGTTGGGTGCGCTATTGGGCGCGTTGAATGGTTTCTTGATCTTTGGGACCTTGTGGTTTTTCATGGGCGAGAACAGCTACCATTCGGTCCCGTTCATCCTGCCGCTGGATCCCCGGACCCAGCCAGAGCTCTACCAATCCTTCGCAGCCACGTACGCCATTCTGCCGCCGCAATGGCTGATGGCGGCGGGCTCCAACCTGATCTATTTTGTAGTCGCGATCGCGTTTGCATTCGTCCTGGTGGTGTTGATCTAATGGAAAAACCTTCAGTTCACTTGATCGGAATTGGCGGCAGCGGCCTCTCGGCAATTGCCCGGCTGCTGTTGGAAGCCGGCTGGCAGGTGAGCGGCTCGGATCGCACCGATACGCCCCTGGCACGTGCACTCGAAGCCACCGGTGCGCATATCTTCATTGGCCATGCAGCTGAAAACGTGGCGGGAGCAAAACTGGTGGTGCGTTCTTCGGCGATCCCGGACGATAATCCAGAAGTGAAAGCAGCCCGCGCAGCCGGCATTCCGGTATTGAAGCGAGCAGATTTCCTGGGTCAGTTGATGAAATCCAAGGTAGGAATTGCCATCGCCGGGACGCACGGAAAGACCACCACCACAGCCATGGCAGCCTGGGTGTGGAGCTCGTTAGGAATGGATCCTTCGTTCATCATTGGCGGTGTTTCGCAGAACCTGGGCGTCAATGCGCATGCCGGGCAAGGTTCGGCATTTATCATTGAGGCGGATGAATATGACCGCATGTTCCACGGATTAAACCCTGACGCGTTGGTGGTTACCAACATGGAACACGATCATCCGGATTGTTTTCCCACTATGGAAGATTACACCGAAGCTTTCCGACAGTTTGTGGGGCGGCTGCGTCTGGGCGGATTTGCATTGTTCTGTGCAGACGATCCACAGACGCCTGGCCTGGCGGCGGCGCTGCCAAACGGCTGCACCTCCTTCACCTACGGCCTGTCGGGTTCATCCGATTACCGCGGAGGCGGCCTGCATGCCAACAACCAGGGTGGACTCTCCTTCCTGGTCAGTTTCCACGGACAGGCATTGGTGGAGATCGTTCTGCAGGTTCCGGGAGAGCACAATGTGCGCAATGCGCTGGCAGTGCTGGCCCTGTCGCACCGGCTTGGCCTGGATATTCAGGCCGCGGCGCGCGCCCTGGGACAGTTCCGCGGGACGCTGCGGCGCTTTGAGGTGCGTGGTGAGGTGGGTGGCGTAACGGTGATCGACGATTACGCGCACCACCCGACTGAGATCCGCGCAACGCTGGCAGCAGCCCGGCTGCGTTATCCGGGGCGGAGGGTGTGGGCTGTCTGGCAGCCGCACACCTTCACGCGAATTGCGGCATTGAAGGGTTCGTTCATGAGCGCCTTCGCAGACGCTGATGTGGTCTTAATCACCGATGTGTACGCGGCGCGGGCACGCGAAGACCAGGAGAAATTTTCTATTGCGGAGATGGTGAGTGAGATGAACCACCCGAATGTGCGTTTCTGTCCCACTCTAAATAAAGCAAGCACTTACTTGCAAAATGAACTGCGCCCTGGTGATGTGCTGCTGGTGCTTTCGGCCGGCGACGCCGACCGGATCAGCACTCAGGCGCTGGAGTTCTTGCATGGAAAAGGAGCGTAAGATGAACAAACCGAAATTGAAATCCGCCGAACATACCTTTGAGTCTGAGCTGGCCTTTTCCAGCAAGCTAAGGTTGGTGCCGGTTTCTTCGGCCCGCCAACCGATCGAAGGCGAATTTCCGCCCGATCAGACTGGCAATGATCCCGAACAGCGCCAACGCGCGGTGGGAAAATTGATCGATTTTTTTAAGAAGTATTAGGATTTGCGGATGAGTATGGATCTAAAAGCTCTGCGAGCAGCCTTTGGCGAACGCCTTCACGAGAACGTGATGTTATCCAATTACGTCACGGCGCGAGTGGGCGGGCCGGCGCGCGCATTCCTGGCAGCCAATCATCTGCACGAGCTGGAGGATTTTGCCTCTCGCTTGTGGCAGATGGGTGTGCCGTTCCGGGTGCTGGGCAGCGGATCCAATCTTCTGGTGAGTGATGAAGGTTACGACGGAGTGATCCTGCTCAACCGGGCACGCAATGTACGCATTGACGCGCGTTCTACGCCCCCCACAGTGTACGCGGAATCCGGGGCCAACCTGAGCGCGCTGGCGCGCCAGGTGGCGGTGCGCGGCCTTTCTGGTTTGGAGTGGGCGGCGGCCATTCCCGGCACGCTGGGTGGGGCTGTGGTGAATAACGCGGGCGCCTTTGGCGGCGATATGGCAGGAAATTTGATCCTGGCAGAAATCTTGCATCCGATTCATGGGAAGCAATCGTGGACGGTGGAGCAAATGGGTTACGCATATCGCACCAGTGTGATCAAACAGCAAGCGGACAAGCCCCTTTTGTTGGCGGCGCGCCTGAAGCTGGAACAGAGCACTCCGGAAACGGTGAAGGCGCGCATGAACGCGAATGTTGAAAAACGGCGTGCCACCCAACCCCCTGGTGCCACAATGGGATCGACCTTTAAAAACCCCCCTGGCGATTATGCCGGGCGCTTGATCGAGGCCGCCGGATTGAAAGGCACACAAATCGGTGGAGCACAGATCAGCCCGGTGCATGCCAACTTCTTCATTAACGCCAGCCTGGAGCAAGACCCGGCCCATCCCAGGGCCACTGCCAACGATTTTTGGCAATTGATCGAACTGGCACGCGAAACGGTGAAGGAAAAATTTGGCGTACAATTGGAACTAGAGATCGAACTGATGGGCAAGTGGCATTCTGCGAAAGGCAAATCTGCAAGGAGCAGGAAGTAACCAAATGGTTGAAGAATCTCGTCTGGTAGTGGGTGTTCTTTTTGGCGGACGTTCCGGTGAGCATGAGGTTTCGCTCTACTCGGCGCGGTCGGTGCTATCTGTGCTGGACCCGGCCAAGTATGACGTGCTGCCAATTGGGATCACACATACCGGCGAATGGGTGATTGGCGATCATATCCTGGATGATCTGAGCACGGGGAGCCTGGCTCATGCCCGCCGGGCGGCGCTGCTGCCGAATGCCGGAGACAACACTCTGTATGCCATCGACGGTGAGAAGTTGAACCCTGTGACGCGCCTGGATGTGGTCTTCCCGGTGCTGCACGGTACATTTGGCGAAGACGGCACCCTGCAGGGTCTGTTGGAGCTGACAGACGTGGCTTATGTGGGGGCGGGGGTGCTCGGCTCAGCGGTGGGCATGGATAAGGCGCTCTTCAAGGATGTGATGAAGGCCAACAACATTCCGGTATTGGATTGGGCAGTATTCTCGCGCACCGATCTGAATGAGGATCTCGATGCAGTGATCGCACGCTGTGAGAAGGTGGCGCCGTATCCCCTGTTCATCAAGCCAGCCAACCTGGGTTCTTCGGTGGGCATTACCAAATGCCGTTCACGCTCGGACCTGTTGGAGGGGTTGATGGAGGCGGCGCGTTATGACCGGCGCATCCTGGTGGAGCGGGGCATTTCGGCGCGTGAGATCGAGGTAAGTGTGCTCGGCAACGACCGCCCGCGGGCCTCCATCCCCGGTGAAATCCGCCCATCAGACGATTTTTACACCTACCGGGCAAAATACGTCGATAATCTCTCGGAATTGATCATTCCCGCCCGCCTGAATGAACAGCAAATGAGTGAGGTGATGAACCTGGCGCTGCGCACGTTTATTGCCATTGACGGCGCTGGCATGGCGCGGGTGGATTTTCTGTTGGATAAAGATAACGGCAAGGCTTATGTGAACGAGATCAATACCATTCCCGGTTTCACTCAGATCAGCATGTATCCGAAGTTGTGGCAGGCCAGCGGGTTGAGCTATGCGGGCCTGGTGGATGAACTGATCAACCTGGCTTTGCAGCGCAAAGCCGACCGGGACCGTACCGAGCGGCAATATGAAGCTCCAGGACAAGGCTAATTTAGAGGTTGCTATGAAACTTATCCGACCCTTATCGAAAACCTCTCCATCATCCGCTCCGCGTTCCTCACAGGTACGCGAACGGCGCACTGTGCACAGCCAGGCGCGAGTCAGCGCGGCTACCCGCCAGGTGACCAATCCGGTAGTACGGCGCAGCGTGCCGATCACACCTGGATTCTACGCCCAGCCGCTGATGAAGCGCGCTAAGAGCAAGGCTCGCCGCAAATTCTCTATTGCGCTCAGTTCGGACGGAGCCCAGATCGTTCTGCCAGGGGTGCCGATGGTGCGACCGGGTTGGCAAACCCTTTCCGCTATCCTGGTGGTGGCTTTCCTGGCGGCAGTGATCGTGTTGACCAGCTCGGATGCTTTCCGGGTGGACACCCTGACTGTCAATGGAGCGCAGCGTTTGCAGCCGGCGGACCTGATGGCGGTGATGGATATCAGCGGCAAGTCGGTCTTCAGCCTGGACACAAATTCGCTGACCCGCGAACTGGCTCAGGCCTTCCCGGAGCTTTCTTCCATCCAGGTCTCCATTGGCTTGCCCAACCAGGTTACCCTGGATGTGGTGGAACGCCCGCCAGTTTTCGAATGGAAGAATGGGGATGCGGTTTACTGGATCGATACCGAAGGTGTGGTTTTCCCGCCGCGCGGAGCAGCGACCCTGGGAATTTCGGTAACGGCCAATGTGCCCCCACCGATGGTCATGCTTGAGGATGCGCCGCTGGACGTAAAGAAGGCGACCGAGGTGTTGAATCAAACCCTGAGCAGCTCGCAGTTGAATTATGATCCCGCGATCCAACGCGTGGACACGAATGTGCTGATGGCGGCTGCCAACCTGACTCTTCAAAAACCGGCTGACTCTCCCCTCCTTTATGATGGGGAAAATGGTTTTGGTTGGCACGACCCGCGGGGATGGGATGTCTATTTTGGCAAGAACCTGCAAGACTTGAACCTTAAGCTGGATATGTATCAGGCAATTATCAATCAGTTGGCTCAGCAAGGCATTCAGCCTACTATGATCAGCGTGGCACATTTGCACGCACCTTTCTATCGCGCCCCGCAAGGGGATGATACGGAGCAGTAGCTCTATGGAAGATCCAATTGTTGTCGGTATCGATATAGGCACTACCAAGGTTTGCACCTTGATCGCGCGGGTGGAGAACGATCGCGACCTGCGCATCTTGGGGGTGGGGATTGAGCCTTCGCAGGGTATCCGCAAAGGCACGATCGTGGACCTGGCTGCTGCGTCGCAAGCGATCACCCGTTCGGTGGAAAAAGCGCAGCGCACTGCAGGGCTGGAGGTTGCTTCGGCGCTGGTCAGCCTGGCCGGTTCGCACGTTTCTTCGGTGAACAGCCGAGGGGTGGTGGCGATCTCTGGGCGGCAGATTGAGTTGGAGGATGTGGAGCGAGCATTGGAAGCAGCCCAGGCGGTGGCAATCCCGCACAATCGCGAGATCATTCACATTATCCAACGTGGATTTACGATTGACGGACAGGATGGCATCCGCACACCGGTGGGAATGCATGGCTACCGGTTGGAAGTGGAGGCGCATATCATCACTGCCTCGGCGTCCACAGTTGAGAATTTGCGCCAGTGCGTGGAGGCAGCCGGGTTGGAAGTCACCCAGTTTGTGCTGAACCCGCTGGCCTCGGCCGAGGTGGTGTTGACCGATACGGAACGCAACATGGGCGTGGCGGTGTGTGATATTGGCGGCGGAACCACCGACCTGGCGATCTACATTGACGGGGATGTGTGGCACACGATGGTCCTGGCAGTGGGTGGGAACCACCTGACTTCCGATATTGCGCTGGGGCTGCGCCTGCCAATCGCGCAGGCTGAGGAGATCAAGATACAGTCTGGGCATGCGATCGAATCGGATGTCAATCCTGACGATGTGGTCACCGTGCGGCCATTTGGGGAGGAAGCACCGACCCAGATCAGCCGGCGCGATGTTGCCCATATTATCGAAGCGCGGGTCGAGGAGATCTTTGACCTGGTGATGCAAGAGATCAAGCGCTCCGGTTACGATGGACTGCTGCCGGCAGGCGTTGTATTGACCGGCGGCAGCAGCAAGTTGCCGGGAATTCGCAGCCTGGCCAGCCGGGTGATGGGATTGCCGGTGCGCCTGGCGCAACCGGAAAACCTGATCGGCCTGGTGGACCAGTTACACTCCCCGGCATATTCCACCAGTGTGGGTTTATTGTATTGGGCGATGTTGATGGACGAAACATTGGCTCCCGGAAAGGGAAAGCCCAAGAAAGGAGGTAACAAACTAGGTGGCTTACGAGAACTATTCAAGCGTTTGTTACCGGGCGAATGAGTCCCCCACTGTTTTTCGAGTAAAGTTTGGCGAATGACTTACCAGAACCTTTTTACCAACTACGTACTACTTAGAAACACTTTTTGAGGAGGAAACGATGGACCAATTTAATCCGCAACCCGAATCTTTTGCTCGCATCAAGGTCATTGGTGTCGGCGGCGGAGGTTGTAATGCCGTCAATCGTATGATTGACGAAGGCCTGCAAGGCATTGAGTTCATCACGGTGAACACGGATGCCCAGGCATTGCTGCTTTCCAAAGCCCCCACGCGCGTACGCATTGGCGACAAGGTGACGCGCGGGTTGGGCGCCGGCGGGAACCCGGAAATCGGACGCAAGGCTGCCGAGGAATCGGCGGAAGAGCTTTACGAAGTCCTGCGCGGCAGCGACATGGTATTCGTCACGGCCGGTTTGGGCGGCGGCACCGGAACCGGGGCTGTGCCGATCGTGGCGCAGATCGCCAAGGAAGTCGGCGCTCTGACGATTGGCGTGGTCACGCGTCCCTTCACCTTTGAAGGCCCGCGCCGCGCGCAATCCGCGGAGGGTGGGATGGCGAAGTTGAAGGAACATGCCGATACCTTGATCGTCATTCCTAACGACCGCCTTTTGCAGATTGTGGATAAGCGTGCCGGCCTGCAGGATGCTTTCCGTATGGCAGACGATGTGCTGCGCCAGGGCATCCAGGGCATTTCGGAATTGATCACCGTCCCCGGCCTGATCAATCTGGACTTCGCCGATGTGCGCACGATCATGTCGGAAGGCGGCGCTGCGCTGATGGCAGTGGGTAAAGCCTCCGGCGAGGACCGCGCGCGCATGGCGGCGGAGATGGCTATTTCCAGCCAACTGCTGGACATCACCATTGACGGCGCCCGCGGCATTCTGTTCAATGTGACCGGTGGACCGAACCTGACCCTCTTCGAGGTCAACCAGGCCGCCGCGATCATCAAGGAAACCGCGCATCCGGATGTGAACCTGATCTTCGGTGCGGTGGTGGACCCCGAACTGACCGACGAGATCCACATCACAGTCATCGCTACCGGTTTCGACCGCGCAGCCAATGTATCGCGCCCGATCTCGCTGGAACGCCCGGCGCCTCGCCCAGACACCGCCCAGACGCGCAACTTCGCCGAGCAGCCTCAACCTGCTCCCCGGCAGCGCCCTGGTTCCAATCCTGGCGGCGACACAAGCGTTGGTGCGCCTACCCCGATCTCCTTCGAGCCGCGCGTGTACAAGACCGAAGACCTGGATATCCCGGCCTTCCTGCGCAACCGCGATAAGCGATAGATCGTTGTCGGAAGTCAGATGTCAGAGATCAGAATACCCTACTGGGAATCCTGATGGTTGACTGCTGACTGCCGGCTCCTGTTTTGCCCGTTTCCTCCCCCCTCAAAAACCCGCTTCCAAAAATCTTGGAAGCGGGTGAAGGGGGTTAATCAGGTTCTATAAAAAGGCCGGATTATTTGTTCAGCCAAATGGTAAAAGTGGAACCAGATCCAAATTCACTATCCACCGTGATCTCGCCCTTGTGCTGTACAATAACCTGGCGGGCAATGGAAAGTCCCAGGCCGATGCCGCGGAAAAGGTGGTTACCGATCTTGTCCATGTGGAAATACCGGTCAAAGATACGCGGCATGACTTCCGGGGGAATGCCCACACCGTGGTCAACAATCTTGATATAGACTTGTTTGCCCTTTTGGCCGGTTTCAACAAGCACTTCTCCGCCGTCCGGCGAGAATTTAATGGCGTTGTCCAGCAGGCAGCCTACCGCCCGGGCAATGGATTTGGCATCGCACATCACCATCGGCAGGCCGGGATTGATGACCAGGTTCAGACCGACACGATTCTGGCGGGCGCGCTCACGCTGATCTTCCACCGCTGCAGCAACCACGGCGCCGAGGTCCACTTTTTGAAATTCAGGGAGGATCAATTCCATCTCTTGCAGGAAAAGCAGATCGTTGATGAGGGTGATGATGGCCTGGAGATTGCGCTGGACGGTGTCCAGGGCTTCGTTGAGCGAGTCGCCGTGCAGCAGCCCCATGCGCATGATCTGGGTGAAACCGTTGGCAGCCATGAGCGGGGTGCGCAGCTCGTGGGCGATGGTGGTAAGGAATTCACGGCGGGCATAATCCTGTTCAGCCAACTGCTGGTAGGCATCGGCCAGTTCCTTAGCTTTGAAACGCAGATCTTCGATGGCCATCTGGTCATTTTCGCGTAAGCGGCGGCTGACCTCGCGCACCACTGCGATGGAAGCGTTCGAATTGGCGCGCAGGAATTTATCGAAGGTATCTTTGGTGATCTCCAATACGGAGGTGGGGGTGGTGGCGCTGACCGTGGCGGCGCGGGGAGCGTTGTTGATGATGGCCATTTCGCCAAAAAAATCTCCTGCCCCCAGGCGTTTGAGGATGCGCTCCTCGGCATCATTGATCCATTTTGTTACCACCACTTCCCCCTTCAGCAGGATGTAGAAGGTGGTCTCAAAAGCGCCCTCACGGCAGAGGACGGCACCGGCTGGATAATCGCATACCTTGCCATTGGAGATCAATTCATTGGCATCCTGTCTACCAATGCCAGGGAAAGCACGATCCAGCACCTCAAGGGGAGAAATATTAATATTATCGCTCATGCTCCTGGGTTCCTTGTGTAAAAGAATCATTCACCAAAGCTGGGGGATAGGGTGTACTACAAAAAAAACATCACTGCGTAGATTATATCCTGTTCAGGGAAGAAAGGACAAGCAGATATTCTCCTCTTTTATGCGCTATAATTCCAAGTATGTATCGCTCCCGGTCGCTGCGCATCCTCTTCTTTTTTGGGCAGGCTATCCTGCGCTTTATCTGGTGGGATATCATTTTATCCAAGATCGGCTTCGCCTGGTATGCTCGGAAAACACGCGCAAGCCGTATGCGTCGCGAAGCAGCCGGCTACCGTAAGCTTGCAATCCGTCTGGGAGGGGTGATGATCAAAGTAGGACAGTTCCTGTCTACCCGGGTGGATGTGTTACCGTCTTATATTACCGCCGAATTAGCCGGGCTGCAGGACGAGGTGGTTCCGGAAAAATTCGAGGATATTCAGGAGGTGATCGAGGAGGAATTTCGCCGGCCGCTGAGCGAATGCTTCCTGGTTTTTGACCGTGAGCCACTGGCGGCGGCATCGATTGGGCAGGCGCATCACGCTCACCTGGTGTCCAGCAGCGGTGAAACGCTTGATGTGGTGGTGAAAGTGCAGCGACCGCATATTGAAGAGATCATCCAGGTGGACCTGGCGGCTTTCCGAGTGGTGGCGCGCTGGTTTGATAAATATCCGCCGATCCGTAAACGCGCCAGCGTTCCGGCCTTGATGGAAGAGTTCAGCCGATCCTTAATGGAAGAGGTCGATTATATTAATGAAGGTAAGAATGCTGAAATCTTTGCGGCGAATTTCCAGAAGCGGCCGGAGATCTCGGTCCCGCGGGTATATTGGGATGCCACCACGCGCCGGGTGCTGACCCTGGAAAATATTCACGGGATCAAGATCAGCGATTATGAGGCGGTGGAGGCGGCCGGGGTGAACCGTCCGGAAGCCGCCCAGCGCCTGCTGGATGCTTATTTTCAACAAACTTTTGAGGACCGTTTCTTCCATGCCGATCCGCATCCGGGTAACCTGTTCATTGTTCCCCTGCCTGAAGGTGCTCCCGGTTGGGAAAGGTTGAACCCGGAACAGGCGGCGCGGGTGCGGCGTCTGTCCGCTGCTTCACGGGTCCCCTGGCAACTGGCTTTTGTTGATTTTGGAATGACCGGCCGGGTGGAGAATAACATCTTCACCGGGCTGCGCGAGACATTCATATCACTGGCCACCCAGGATGCACCTCGCCTGATAAGGGCTTACCAGACAATGCGAGTGCTGCTGCCCGGAGCCGACCTGGCCATGCTGGAACGCGCCAGCCAGGAGCTTTTCAACCGCCTGTGGGGTAAGAGCACGGCTGAGATGATGAATATGGACCGGCAAGAGGTGCTTGAATTTGCGCAGGAGTTCCGCGAGCTGTTCTACGCACTGCCGATCCAGATGCCGGAGAATATCATCCTGTTTGGGCGCTGCGTGGGGATTCTTTCTGGAATGTGCAGCGGATTGGATGCCGATTTCAATATCTGGCAAAGTATTGTTCCATATGCGGAAACCCTGGTGCGATCCGACCGGGACGGCGAAAAAGGGGGGATCGATTGGCGGTTCTGGTTGGATGAGATCCTGTCTATTTTGCGCGTGATGGTGGCGCTGCCGCGCAAGACCGAGGGATTGATCAATTGCCTGGAATCGGGACGGCTGGAGGTACGCACGCCGGAATTAAAGACGCAACTGAGCCGTTTGGAGAGTGCTCAACGGCGGACCGCGGTGGCGGTCATTTTTGCTGCCTTCTTGCTGGCGGCGGTGCAGTTGTATGTGGCGGATGAGCGCACTCTGGCGGCGGTATCTGGAGGGGCGGCGCTGCTCTTTTTGCTGGGATTGTTCTTCCGGCGCAGTTAAATAGCAAGCGGGAGCCTTCTGGACGGCCAGAAAACTCCCGCAGTGAGGGATTGGGCAATCTTAATGCCGGTCGCCGCGCTCTATGGCAGCGTCAAGCATACTGCGTACGGCCATCAATATTTCTTTGCGGGCAGCGCGTCGTTTTTCCAGATAACCAGCGGGTACCCAGGCCTGCCAGGCATCCTGCATGGCCTCGCGGGCGGCCTTCATGTGCCCACGGGCGTCTTCAATATGGGTGTTCTTAGTCTTGGTTTCTTTTTCAGCCATAACTACCTCCAATTCATAATTCAATTATAAGAAGCGGAACAGGCAGAGTCAAGTTATTTCCCGTTGGCGGTATCCATAGAGCGGCAGGCATCTTCCAGTTGGGTGGTTATGGCATTTTCGTTAATAATGATGTCATTGATGGGAGTGGACAGTGCAGACCAGAAACCAGTCATGAAAACGGGATCAGGAGTGGTATAGCGATTGTGAAGGGCCAGGTATACCTCTTGCGCGAGCGGAGAGGTCAGTGTCACATCGCGGATAGGCACGCCAATCCCATTATCGCCAATGATCACTTGCGATTCGGGTTTGGACAGGTAAAGAGCGAGATCCAAACCTGCGTTGAAATATTGGCTGTCTTTGTTAATGGCAACAGAAAAGGCTTCGTTGATTGTCGCAGCGGGGAGTGTACCGGCAGGCAGGGGCGCCACCCCCAGGTCATTCCCCAAACTATCAGAGAAAGATTGCAACATCCAACTACCATCAAAGAGGATATCCAGGTTCCCAGCCTGAAAACTGGATTCCAGGTCGGAAAGATCCCCAAAATTCATTCCGGCGGCGTGAAGTTCTTGCAGAGACAACAGGGCTTTTTCTGTAGCTGGGTTGTTCAAGGCGCAATTGCCATCTTGATCCATGATCTCGGACCCATAAGCGGAGAGGAATCCCCAAATCCAATAGTCGATAGAAGGGACCCCAATCCTGACGCCCTGGGTGAGCAACCCTTTGAGACTGTCAATGGATGTTGGAGAAACGGAGACGTTGGATTTGTTATAAAACATGACGATCCCGGATGTGTAGATTGGCACCCCATAGGTAACCCCCTTGTACTTGACCGCTTCCTGCGCGGCGGGATTAAAATCAGTGTTTTCAGGCAGGGGAGCCAGTGTATCCATTAATTTTGGAAAAGTGGTTTCGTACGTCAGAACCACATCTGGAAAAGTTCCGGCAGCCGGGGCAGTCATTAATTGCGTTTCGTAATCGCTGGAGGGAATCACTTCCAAGGATATGGTCAGATCGGGGCGGCTGACATCAAAAGCTGCAATCAGCTCTCTGACCTTGTCGTCCAGGTAGTCGGGGATCCAAACTTCGATGTCTACCGGCTTACCAGAGAACTGGGTGGGGGTGGTTTGGACCGTTTTTGTCGGCGTGGGGAGGGTGGCAGTTGCTGCGGGTGAGGTAGGCTGCGGGGTTGCGGCAGATGGGAGAGGAGGCAGGCTGTTAAGGTTGGAAAAAGCCAGGACCACCAGGCCAGCCACCAGAGCGAGCGCAGCCGCAGCGATCAGGATGAAGGGCAATGGATTGGAGGCGCGGTGAGGCTGATAACCGGTCGGGTAAGGGGGATATCCAGGCAGAGGAGGGAAGGGTGGTTGAGGATTCATAATGACTCCTGAAGAGGGTATATGGATTAATAAATTGTAGCATTTTATGGGATAATTGTGTCATACACAGCCCTTGCAGCCTTGCTTTTTTCACAATATGGTATAGTTAACCCATGCCACGTAAAAAGAACGCGACCTCACCCACCCAAAATCAGCCTTCAAACGTAAACCGGACGCCGCAAGAGCGCAGCCGCAGCGGGCAAACGCTGTTATCGGTTCCTAAGGATATTCCTTTGCCTCCCATTGACGACGAATTGCTGGAGGCTGAATCCAAGGATGAGGTAGAAGAGGTTGTGCTGGCGCAGGCCGCAGAAGACTGGGTCGATGTTCCTTTGGAAGACCCATTAGAGATCCTGGAAGACCCAACCATTGCGGTGGAGCTTTCGGAAGATCCGGTACGGCTCTATTTGAAGGAGATTGGGCAGATCCATCTGCTGGACACAGACAGTGAATTTCGCCTGGCGGCTCGCATCGAAGCCCAGCGGTATCTGCATAACCTGGAATCCGAAACAGAGAACCATCACGCGCTGTTTGAGCGGCTGGTGAATGAGTTGATCCAGTATTGGAATGCGCTGGAACGCGACACGCTGGAAATCCCTTGCGACATGCCTGACCTGACCCTGGTGTTGTCGGAATCGCAACTGTTGCGCCGCCAGTGGCAGGCTGACGAGCCCTCCTACTTGCGAACGTATATGGATAAAGGTCCATGGGGCCGGGATGACCGCTGGGATGCCCTGGTGCGGGACGCCTTTGGGGTCTTCTTGGGGTTGTATCTCTTGCCTGGAGAACTGGCAGAGGATTTGTTGAAACAATTAAGCAGCGACAGCGCGATGCCGGTGGAAGAATTCTTTAGAAACCATATGCCGGACGAAAACGCGCTGGTGGCGGAAATTCCCGCGGTCCGCCGCAGGGCAGAAGAGGCCAACCAGACCCTGATCCGTGCCAATTTGCGCCTGGTGGTGAGTATTGCCAAACGTTACCTGGGACGCGGGATCTCTTTCCTGGATCTGATCCAGGAAGGGAATCTGGGATTGCTGCGCGCAGTGACCAAATTCGACCCGGCACGCGGGTTCAAGTTCAGCACTTATGCCACCTGGTGGATCCGCCAATCGATCAGCCGGTATATCGCCGAGCAGGCACGCACGATTCGTATCCCGGTGCATTTATTTGAGTCGATCACACGCCTGCTGCGCATTCAACGCTCGATGGTGCAGCAGTTGGGGCGTGAGCCCACCCATGAAGAGCTGGCGATCGAATCCGGCATGCTGTCCGAAGAAGATATGCAGGCAGTGATGCGTTCACGGGCCGAGAAGGCTCCTCTCAACCCGGAAGTGCAGCGCCGCCTCACCTGGGCCACTTCCAAGATCCAACGCATTTTACAATCGGCTGAGGAGCCGGTTTCGTTAGAGCGCCCGGTGGGTGATGAGGAAAGCAGCCAACTGGGCGACTTTATCGAAGATGATGATGCCCTGGAGCCAATGGATGCCGCGGCGCGTGAGATGCTGCGCGAGCAAGTGCAAAATGCATTGGCGGCGCTTTCAGAGCGCGAACGGCAGGTGCTTGAACTACGCTTTGGCCTGATTGATGGCAAGGATCATACCCTGGAAGAGGTCAGTCGATATTTCAATGTGACGCGCGAGCGAATACGGCAAATTGAGGCCAAAGCGCTGCGCAAATTGCGTCACCCTACCCGCAGCCGGCACTTGCGCGAATATCTCGGTTAATCCCCATTTTCATGTTCCCTCTCTCTGCACGAGAGATGGTGATATAGAGGACATCATGGCATTAAAAGTTCTCCTTGTGCAGCCCAACTCTCAAGCCAGCCAACCTCTGATGCGTTATTTGAAGGATCACGGCTACCAGGTTTATTTTGCCGCAGATCTGGCCCAGGCTGACGCATTTATCGCCAAGACGTTGCCGCAGATCGTATTTCTGGATATTCATTTCCCGGGAAATGACTGGGCGACCTTTTTACGCCGTGTTCAGCAGCTAGACAACCAGATTAAGATCATCATCACCAATAAATTCCCGGATTTGCAACGGGAGATGCTGGCGCGTAACAACGGCATTACGGTCTTCCTGCGCCAGCCATACACAGTGCAATGGATCGAATCAGCGCTTCGGCAGGCGCTGGAAAAACCACAAGTTAAGAAAAAGCCTGTCCCAGGGTCACCGCGTAATCTGCCGCAAGTGAAATTCCCGGTGCGTTTTAAGATCACCCTCCCATATTTGTTCCTGGCAGTGTTGTTTGCGATTGCGATCGGGTTAATTCTTAACCATGTGCTGCTGGATTCGATCCGCACCCGCTTCTATGATGACTTGCAGCAGACGGGACGCCAGGCAGAGGATTGGTTTGTCCAGGAAGAGGATCGATTGCTCTCCACCTTAAGATTGATCGCCAACAGCGCCGGGGTGGCGGATGCGCTTCAGAACACCAACGCGGAACAGCTGCGCAATCTGATCTTGCCGGTGGCGATCAACGCAGGAGAAAAGGATATCGTTCTGCTGGACAAGAATGGGGTTGCCGCCCTGAGCATGCGTCGCAAGGTGGACAGCGGGGTGACCGATTATGAGTTTTCCAGCGGCGAAGCGTTGTTTCAACAGTTTGAATTTGTTCAGCAGACCTTGCAGGCCGGGGTGGATATGTTTGGCAACAAGTATGCCGGGTTGGTGCTGGCACCGTGGGGGGCCACTTTTTATGTGAGCGGGCCTATCTTCAATACCAGCGGGGAATTGGTGGGGGCGGTGCTGATTGGCAATCCGCTGGAGGCGCTGGTCAAGGAGATCAAGCTGGATGTGTTGGGGGATGTGACTTTTTATCATACCAGCGGGCAAATCCTCGCTTCCACGATTTTTGACGAATATTCCTCCAATCCATTGGATGAGGCTATTGTCACCCAGGCCATGTACGTGACAGGAGAGGTCAGTCCGCATCGGGATATCAGCTTGAAAGGCGAACCTTTCAGCGAGGTGCTTGGCCCGTGGGAGGCGCGCGACCATTCTGTGTTAATGGGTAGTTTGGGGGTAATTCTGCCGCAAACCTACCTGGTAGAGACGACCCGGCGGACGCAGATTGAAGTGTTTCTCTTGATCGTGTTAGTGATCTTACTGGTAATTGCGCTGGGATTCTGGTTGGCCAACCGCATTACCCATCCTTTGATGAAATTGGTTACAGCATCCGGCGATGTGGCCCAGGGGAACCTGGAGGTCAAGCTGGATTCGCGTGGCGACGATGAACTGGCGGTGGTCAGTCAATCCTTTAACTATATGGTGGCCGGGCTGCAAGAGGGGTATATCTACCGCGATCTGTTGGGACGGACGGTTTCGCCCGAGGTGCGCGAGCAGCTTCGCCAGACATTCAGTTCGGGTAACCTGCGCCTGGAAGGCCAGCAGGCAGTAGCGACTGTGTTGATGACAGATATCCGCGAATTTACTTCGCTATCCGAACGGACAGAACCGGTGACGGTGTTGGGGTGGTTGAATGAATATTTTTCCCGACTGGTGCCGATCATCAATGCGCACAGTGGCGTGGTCAACAAATTCGACGGGGACGCCATGTTGGCCTTTTTTGGTATCCTTCCTCGGCGGTTAAGCCCAAAGATGGCTGCCCGCAACGCCTGCCTGGCAGCGGTAGAGATCTTGCAAACGATCAACGAATTGAACATTGAGCGAATCCAACGCGGCGACCCGCCGATGACGACTGGAATTGGGTTAAATACCGGTTTGGTGATCGCCGGCAGCTTGGGCAGCACCGATCGCCTGCATTACACCATCATCGGCGATACGGTGAACACCACCCAGCGGATCGAAGCTCTCACCCGAGATATGTATGATTCCAGCGGTATCCTGGTCAGCGAGGCGACTTGCAGTGCGCTTTCGGATGTGCGTGAGGAGTTTTTGCTCGAATCTGCAGGGTCCCATCCAGTGAAAGGGAAGGCCGAACAGATTGTGGTTTACCGTCTGAAGCCGCGCGCAGACACGCTGGCTGGATTGCGCGACAAGACCAGTCCTCGGAGCGTGCTGCAATCAGGCGGTTTACGAGTGGTATCCAGGCCGCTGCCGAAGTCCGAATCGGATAAAGGGTTATGACCCAGGTTGCAACAGTCCCTCGCAAGAAGAAAACAGATCGGCGCTGGCTGTGGTTGGCGCTGCTGCTGCTCTTGCTGGGGCTGCTTTGCCTGTGCCTGGTGATGCTGCTGCCGCTATTGGGAAATATTCAACTTAGCATGATCCGTTCACCAAACGGAGCAGATTACAGCGCAGAGCCGCTGGTGATCGTTCCCAATATTGGGCCGGGGATCATTGCCCAGGTACTGCAGGATATTCCCCCAGATGTGAACACCGGCCAGCAGATCACGCCGGAAAATATTTTCCTGACGCCTATCTACACCGTAACCCCGTATATCCCGGCTACTTTGATCCCGACGATGACTCCGCTGGCATCCAATACGCCATCATCCTATCCGTCCGTGACCGATACTCCCTCGTTGACTCCGACGATCAGTCAAACCGCCACGGTCACACAGACCTACCCACCCGGGGTGACGCCGCCAACGGCAACGATTACGCAGACCCGGACATTCACCCCCACGCCCACGGTGACACGCACGCTGCCACCGGGCGTGACGCCCCCCACAGCGACAAATACCCGGACGCCCACGGGGACAAATACCCGGACGCCCACGGGGACAAATACCCGGACGCCCACAGTGACTTTCACCCTGCCGCCGGGGATAACACCGCCCACTCCTACCAATACAGCCACCCCAACCCTCACAAGAACAGCAACCGCAACAGGGACATGGACGTTTACTCCTACGAACACCCCGACGCCGACTTACACCCATACTTTCACTTTTACGCCGACTAGAACGCCCACCCCAACCTTTACTCCGACCGATACTCCAACGGCCACGACAGTGCCCTATCCTTAAACCAGGGAACATGATTTAATAGGGGGAAGGAATCCTGAGGTTGAACCTGCAAACATCGCTTCCACTATTGACGATCGCCCTGGCGGCGACGGCCTTTTTACCCGGCCTGACCTGGTTGGCCTGGGAACGCCGTTCCGGTTGCGATCCGCTTGAATACCTGGCGGATGCCTTGGGGTTGAGTCTGGCATTGATCGCCCTGACAGGGCTGGCGTTCTATCAATGGGGGCTGCGCTTCTCCTCACTTGACCTGCTGATCCTGTTTGCGGCGGTGGGACTGGGCTGGATCGGTGCGTGGTTATGGCGGCCACGCAAGCTGCGCTGGTCCTATGGATGGCTAGCGGCGTGGGCATTCTTCCTGGCTTTGGCTGCCTGGCGTCTGTACCAGGCCGGCAGCCTGGTGCTACCGCCTTGGGTGGATTCAGTTCATCACAGCCTTATCGTACGAAAGATGATAGAGTACGGCGGGTTGATGCCTGACTTGCAGCCATATTTGCCGGTCACGTTTGTGTATCATTACGGATTCCATCTGGCAGCAGCGGACTTTGCCGTGCTGGGCAATCTGGAGGCCCCGCAAGCCGTCTTGATCTTTGGTCAGGTATTAAACGCAGCAATCGCGCTGGGAGTGTACCGCCTGGGTAAAGCGTTCTGGCATGACTGGCGGAAAGCCGGGCTGGCGGCAATCCTGACGGGGTTTGTTTTTTTGATGCCGGCTTACTACCTGACCTGGGGTAGGTTTACGTTATCGGCAGGACTGGCCTTGGTGCCTTCTGCAATGGCCGCAGTGCTGGAATTGCGCGATGCCCAGGTGGGCGCTTATTCGCGCCTGGAATGGCGGGCCGGGCAGACTTTTAGAGAACGGGTGCGGGCGCTGCTGCGCTGGCTGCGGCAATTGCCGCTACGATGGGGAGTAATGCTGCGCCTGGCGGTGTTGGTGGGCGGATTGTGCCTGACCCATTACCAGGCGTTGGGCATGTTCGGCCTGTTCTTGTTGGCGTATTTGCTGGCAGGGCTTAAGCCGCGCCGCTGGGAGGGTCATCCACGGCGAGTGATGTTGCATTATTTACTGCCGCTGGTATCCACTGCCGCAGGGGTGCTGATGTCCTGGCCCTGGTTGTTCAATATGCTGGTGCATGAAGCCAAATCCTTTAAGGTGGATGTTTCGCTGCCGACCGGCCTTGACGGCTTGAAATCTCTAGAAGGCACCGTTAATTATCTGCTTTACCTGATCGGTCCGGATTACGGACATTTTCTGATGATCGTGGCGCTGCTTGGATTGGTATACCTGTTGTGGCGCGGCGGGGGCCGCAGCCTGGGATTGTGGGCGGGCATGTTGTTGATCCTGGCACTGCCGTTTGGTTTGCAACTGGGGCCGTTCCGTGCCGACCTTTTTGCGATTGTGCTGTTCTTGCCGGCATCGCTGCTGGCGGCCAACCTGGCCGTAGATGCAAGCGCGGCGTTGGGAAAGGTGATCCACAGGCCGCGAATTGGACACGCTGCCCTGGCGGTGACGGCTGGGCTTCTACTCTGGCTGGGAGTCGTTCGAACAGCCAACGTGTTGAATCCATCCACTATCCTGGTGGATCAGGCAGATATGGCGGCACTGCGCTGGATTGCAGAGAACACACCCACCACGGCGCGTTTTTATATCAATTCAACGCCCTGGATGGGAAGATCCTACCGGGGTGTGGATGGGGGGTATTGGATCATGCCGCAAACTGGGCGGTGGAGCAGCATTCCAACCAGTTTTTATACAGAGGCTGACCGGGGATATATCCAGTATATTTATGATCTGGCGGTACGCTCGACAAGCGTGGAGGGCTGCTCGGTGGACTTCTGGAAGTTGATGCGGGACGGAAGTTACAATTACCTGTATATCCGCGAAGGGAAAGGTTCCATCCAACCTTATCAATTGTGGAACTGCCCGCGCGTACAGCAGGTGTATTATCAGGACGGGATCTTCATTTATGAGATCAAACGCTAAGGTACCGTTTATTGTTCTGTCCAGTTGTGAATAAGCAGCTGGTAGAACTGGATCATCTTCTTAAAAGCCGGGATGGCTATCCGTTCGTTGATGCCGTGCATGCGCTTGAGATCCTCTGCATTGAACACCAGGGGGGTGAAGCGGTAGATGTTGTCGCATACTTTGGCGTAGTGGCGTGAGTCGGTAGCGCCGATCACAATATAGGGTGCCACCGGCAGTCCGCCAAAGGAATGGCGGATGGATTGGGAAAGCAGATCATAGGCTGGACCGCTATCCAGCGAGGTGGGCGAGGCTTCCCAACTATTGCCTTCAACCGGAGCAAAGGTGATGCGTTCATCATCCAGGGCTTTACGAACATGGTCGCAGACATAGGCGATCGAGTCGCCGGGAAAGAGGCGGAAGTTCACCCGGGCGGTGGCCTCACTGGGGAGGATATTATCTTTGACACCGGCATTGAAGATGGTGGCGGCCATCGTGGTGCGGATGGAGGCGTTGGTGGTGGGTGCGGCTTCTAACTTTTTGCGCACGGCGCCGTTGAAGAGCCAAAGGTTGCCCAGGGCAAGTTGAAGGCTGAAGGGAAGGAGAGAACCAACGGAGCGCATCATGCGCTGAACGCCCCACAGGTGGGTTGGGAAGGGATGTTCAGCAAGACGAGCAAGGCCGGCGCCCAAGACGGTGATGGCGCTCTGGGGCGGCGGGCTGGAGGAATGGCCAGGCTGGCCTTTGACCGTCAGTTCGAGGGTCATGTAGCCTTTTTCGGAAATGCCAACCGTGGCAATCGGCAGATCCACCCCAGGCAGTACGCCAGTGGTCAGTGCGCCGCCCTCATCCAACACAGCAAATAAATGTTCGTCTTTTTCCTCCAACTGGCGGGCAATTTGAGGCGCGCCCAGCCCGGCAGAGATCTCTTCATCGTGACCAAAGGCGAGATAGACCGTGCGTTGGGGTTTGAAGCCCTGTTTGAGCAAGTCTTCCACGGCTTCTAACAAGCCGACAACCTGACATTTAACATCCTGCGTACCGCGCCCCCAGATATATTCGCCGTCGATTGCGCCGCTGAAGGGGGGCTGTTCCCATTGACTCAGGGTAGCTGGATCGGCGGGCACTACATCAAGGTGGGCGGTCAGCAGCACCGGTTCCCAATCCGGCTGCGTTCCAGTCCAGGTGTAAAACAGACTGTACTGATTGATGACCTGACGGTGCAAGGTGGCATGCACACGCGGGTAGGTTTGTTCCAGATAGCGGTGCAGCTCCAGAAAGGCTGCTTCGGGCAGTTTATCGGTGGAGCTGACAGTGACGGTTTCAATGCGAATGGCTCCAGCCAGGTGCTCGGCAGCAACCGACTCATCTACCTCTGCCAGCTCGGCCTCGCGGATGGGAGGGATGGATTTGGCAAAGGAAGCAGCCCGCACCAGCAAAACTGCGCCCAGGATCAGGATCAATACCGGAAGGATGAGCAGGAAAACGGTCATGGGACACCTCGATGTAAGGACTATGATTATTGTAGCATAAGCGTGATGAGACTGCCTATATGCAAAGGTGTTCTCTAATGAAATGGATGTTAAAAATATGGTAGTATTAACCAATCGGCTTTAATGGAGTGTGAGTCTGCCATGCCCGCTGTCCAAGTTGAACCCATTTATGAGATCCGCCCGCGTCTGACGCCGGAATTTGACCTGCCGAGATTTATCCCGCGCACCCCGGCAATGGAGGAAGCATTCCGTTGGGGGCAGCAACTGCATGCGGGGCAGAAACGCTTGAGCGGCGAATCCTACTTCGAAACGCATTGCGCCTGGGTGGGGGCTTTTTTGGACCGGTTGATCGGCAACGAGGCCTGGACGATCGCAGGCTTGCTTCATGATGCGGTGGAGGATCAGGGCGGCTCGTTGGATCAAATCCGCGCGCATTTTCCCGGCAAGCTGGGCGAAGATGTGGCTTATATTGTCGATGGGGTAACCAAATTAAGCAATCCACGGGATGGGCGCTCGCGCGAGATCGAGACCCTGCGCAAGATCGCCATGTTCCGCGACCCGGCGGTTTTTCTGGTGAAATTAGCAGACAAGACACACAATATTATGACGCTGCATTTCATGCCGGAGGCCAAACGGGTGCAAAAAGCCACCGAGGCCATCCGTGCTTACGGCAAGCTGGCGGGGATCCTGAATTGTTATCGTTGGCGGCGCTGGTTGGAAGACATGGCCTTCCCGCATGCAGACCCGGAAACCTTCCAGATCGTGCGCCAAAAGATCGACAGCGACCCACGTTTGCAGGTGGGGTTTATCAACGGTTCGATGAATGGGCTGGCGGAGCTGATGCAACGTACCGGGGTGGGCGGACGGGTGGAGGTGATCGTCAACGGTTACTGGCAGGCCTGGCAGAAATTGCGCCGCCTGGCGGCTGCCCGCAAGGCTTCGTTGAATAATTTTTCGGCCTTGAACGATATGTTGAGCTTCCGCCTGGTGGTGGACAGCGAGCAGGTGAACGATTGTTATGTGTTGCTGGCGGCTGTGAACCGCTACTTTGGGCCTTACCTTGACCAGGACCGTTTTGATGATTATATTGCCCAACCACAAAACGGCTACCGGGCGCTGCAGGTGACTGCCTGGCTACCTGAAATGGGGGCGATTGAAGTGGCAATCACTACGAATGAAATGGAGGGGGAAAATCAGTGGGGGGTAGTGTATGCGATCCAACACAAAAAGGATATCAGCACATACCGCCCGGTGGAGATCCTCACTCCAACCGGTGGAGCGCGCTTTGTACCCGAAGGATCGACGGTGTTGGACGCAGTGGCTTCGATCCAGCAGGAATTCTTGCTGGATAAAATCAGCGCAGTGGAGGTGAACGGGAGCCTGGCACGACTGTCGGACAAGGTGCAGCCGGGGGATGTGGTGGAAGTTCGAACCAGCGGGCAGCGCATGGTGCCAGGTGAGGAATGGTTGGCGTTTTGCAACCAATCCACTGCAAGGTTGCTGCGGTCGTTGATCGCGGTGGAAAGCCTGCGCAAATCCGCTGAATTGGGCCGACAACGGGTGCGCCCTGTTTTGGCACGCTGCGGGTTGCTGACACTGGAGGATCTGCAGGCGCTGGACCGCGACCGGTGTGATGTCTTACTGGAACAATTGGGCTGCTCCAGCCTGCAAGACCTGTATTCTGCTGTGGGGGGAGAGGCGATCCGCCTGGCGGATTTTGAGAACACGCTGCGCTCATTGGGGGTGATGCGCGAAACCTTGGATTGGACTACCATTTCGCTGACGGGGCCGCAGAATACCAACCGGCCGGGGGTGCTGGCGCGCATGGCATTCATGGTCTCTGAGCATGGGGGGAATATCCTGCGGGTGATTAACGATGTTTTTCAAGACGGCAGCTTTGCGATCCACTTTGTGGTGAAAAACCTGGATGCGGACAAGCGGGCCACATTGCTGGCGGCCTATCAAAATTGCGGGCTGGAATTGAGCTCGATTGAAGTGGTTTAAGATCCAAAATCAGGTAAAATTAGATCCAATCAATGTATTTCAGAAAGAATTATAAAAGGAGTTTCCGAATGAACGAGAGAACTACCCGTGGCGTTGTGATAGCAGTGATCGTTTTCCTGTTGATCATAGGAATCGTGGTCGCGATTTCCTCTTTGCAGTTATTCTATTTGTTCGTCAAGGTGGATCCGGGATATGTGGCTGTACAGATCAAGAGTGGGCAGATCACCAGTGTGGTCGGCCCAGGTGTTTATAGTGATTTTGGCCTGTACACACAGTTGATCCCGGTCAAGGTTTCGGCGGTGTCGATCGATGTGACCGATCCGGAGCTGATCACCTCGGATAAGCAGCGCGTTGGCCTGCAGGTGACGGCGGATGCTTTCCGGCCGGATATCGGTAGGGGGGATGTGATCCGCAGTAAATGGGATCAATACCGTGAATTATATATTAATGATGATGCGCTGCGCACGCGCATCGATTCTTTTGCACTGCAATCCATGAAGGTGTGTGTGGGCGACCGCACATTCGACCAGGCGGTGATCGGTTCCGGGCGCGATGCATTGAGAGAATGTATCGACGAAGAATTAAGCGCGCTTGCCGAACAGGTTGGGCTGGATATCCAGAATGTGGCAGTGCCGCAGATCATCATTTCTGCGGAAGTGCAGGCCTCGCTGGACGCAATTGTGCAGAGCCGATTGATGACGGAGAAAGCCCGCCAGGATGCTGAGCGTGCTAAACAGGAAGCTGCTGCCAAGCAGGCAGCCCAGGAAGGTGAAATCCGCGTCCAGCAGTCGGCCAAACAGGAGACTGCCCGACAGGAAACGGTCCTGGCCGACCTGGAACGGCAGAAATTGGAAGCGCAGATCGCAGTGATCGAAGCACAGCAGACTAATGCCCAAAAGCAATTGGAATTGCAGAAGGTTCAGCTGGAGATCGCAAAAGTGAATGCACAGATCGACCTGGCTTCTGAGATTGCCAAGGCTACGCTGCTGACCGAAAATTCTAACTACATGACCTGGATCATTGCCCAGGCAAATGCCAGCGCACTGCGCGAAACCGACAAGGTGATCTTCACCCCCGAGGGCGTCTTCCCCAATTTGATCTTTGGCAACGCATTGCCAACGGTGACCACCACCACCCCAACCAATCCGCAGTAACCGTGTTAAAAAGGCTGTGGGCGGTTTTCCGCCCACAGCTTTTTTTTAATCTTCTTCCATCCCTTCCAACAAGAGATTGAGGATATTTTCATCACCGGCCTGGCGCGCCATATCCACGGGGGTTTCGCCCCTGGCGTTACGTGCCAGCGGTTCCGCTCCGGATTCGAGGAGCAAGCGCAGCATGTCTTCCTGTTTGTTTTGAACTGCTGCATGCAGGGGCGTGAATCCACCGGCTTGGCGAGCGTTGACATCGGCGCCGTTCTCCAGGAGCAAGCGGGCGACGCGGGTGTGCTTTCTAGCAGAAGCGGAATGTAAGGCAGTGACTTGCATGGGATTGCGGCTGGCAAAATTAACTTGCGCGCCGGAATTGATCAGGGTTTGCGCAGCATGGAACTGTCCAAAGAATGCGGCCAATCCCAAGGGGTGGTAGCCGTCCGCGGAGAAGGCATTGGCTGCTTCCGGATCCTTGGCAAGCAGTTCTTCCAGACGGGCGGTGTTACCCAGGGCGGCTGCCTCAAAAACATCCAGTTCCCGCAGGCTGCTCAGGTATTTGGCCAGCCTGGGGTGGCCGTAATACAGCGCCAGGAGCACGGCCGAGACACCGCCCTCGTTGCGGGCATTAACCAGGGCAGGATTATGCTCAATGGCCCTGGCAACCGATTTTTGATCTCCCCTCTGAACAAAGTCGATAAACGTGAGCATGGTTCTTTCCTTCTCCTATTGCTGCGGTGCAGGCGGCAATTCGCCGTACATGCCGAATCCGAGTTCTCCTCCAAATGCATCCACCAGCTGGTAGTTGTTTGGCCGCCCCCGGTAAAGGGTTACGGTTCCAGAAGCCCAGCCGGTGCTCCAAAGCTCGGGAAATTTGACATTGCCGTCCGGATTTTCATAATAGACTTTCTTCATCAGGCTCTTTGGACAGCTAAATTCGATCTGGATCTTGGAATTATAATTAACGGCCACGATGACCCATTCAACCTTCTTTTCATCCTGGCGGAAGATGTATTTCTGTTCAGAAAGCTGCCAGAATTTGGAGGGATTGTAATCAAAGCGTTCGCCTTTATAGTAAAAGGCAATGACCGGGCGGTTGAAGAGATGTTTTCCCATGATTACAGGGTGCATACCGCCCACCGTGAGACTGGTGAGCGGGTAAGTCTGGTTAGTCATACGGCTGGTGAGCTGGGTACAGGTCAACCAGGCCCAGGTATCCAGATAATCGCTGCCCCATATCTTATCCTGGTAACCCGGCAGACTGTTCTTGGTAACCTCATAATCTTCGCCGTTGAAGGAGATCGAGCCTTCGTAGCGGGTATACATGCCGTCTACATGCCAGGATGTGGGAAATGGGTTGATTCGCTGGGCACGCTTGGTGGTAAAAGGCCCGCCTACATCGTAAGTCACCATTTTCTTCATCTGCAAATCCCAACTAAACCGGCCCGCATCCGAGAACCAATCGGGATGGGCCTGCACTTGTTGTTCGGTCATGGTTGCCGAACCTTTTAATTCGGTTTCGTTGCACGAGGAGGAGGATATGCTGATGCGCATGGGTTCATACTGGTAGCGAAAATCATTGATGCCAAAGAGATTATTGACTTGCACCAGGTTGCCAGGCTGCCAGGTGGTGACTCGCAGCATGGCGTAGGTAGGTTTGACGCCCATGGCATGATTCTCAGGCAATTGACCGGTGATGGGTAATGGTCCCCCCAGGTTGGGATTGATCACAAAATATTCAAAGGAAAAGGGCTGTTTTTCCCCGGAGCGGCGGTGTTCGGCAATCACCAGATGCCGCCACCAATCGTAACCACGCTTGAGCAAGTTCCTCTCGAGCATATAGCTGTTTTTTTCGCTCATCGCAGATCCTCCAGGCCAAAGGCCTGTTCAAAAGATAAATTCCAAAAACCTCAGGATAAGGAAGGAATTCTCTTATCCTGGTTTTTATATCAAGATAATTATAGTATAGCTCTAGAATTCTGAGGTGCTTTTGAGAAGAATTGGCGATTGGGGTATATTTCCCAATCAAGCGAATGTCGATTATAATAACGGGGCATTAGAGAGAGCAACCCCGAACCCCGCTCAGGGTTAAAATTATAAATCCTTGCAGGAGAGATTCCGATGAAACGTCGTATCGACGGATTAATACGTTTAAGTCGTTTTAAGGAGTATTTGTTCTTTGTGATCATCACAACCTTGTTGGGGGTGATCTCTGGCAACGGCGAATTTGGATGGAGGCTGGTGGGGGTGCTGGTGGCTAACTGGTTATCGGTGGCGTTTGCCTTCATGGTCAATGATATTGAGGATGCGGAGGACGATGCGCTCAATCCGAATAAAGTGAACCGCAATCCGGTCTCGGCCATGCATGTTTCCAAGCCCCTGGCCTGGAAGGCATCGTTTGTGGTGGCGGCTTTTAGCGCGCTCCTGTTTGCGTTGTTGGGCACCTGGCCTTTCATCCTTGGGATTTTGTCCCTTGTGTTTGGGCTTTTCTATTCCTGGGAACCGATCCGCTGGAAATCTAAGCCGTTGGTGGACCTGCTCTCGCACGGAATGATGCTGGCGGGTTTCCAATTCTTAACCGGCTATTTTTCCTTCGGCGAGTCGGAATTCCTGCGCTGGTTCTTCCCATTCCAGTTTGTGGTGTGCATCAGCCTGTATGGGGAATTATTTAACGAAGTGCGCGATCTGGAGGGAGATATGGCAGCGGGCTTGAACCATACCGGCTGCTACCTGGGCCGGAAGTGGACCACAGTGTTGATGTTTACGATGCTGGCGCTGGGGATCATTGGCGGGGTGATGACTTTCTTTGTATTCCGCATCACACCGCTATGGGTGTTTATCGTGATCGCCATTCTTTCATTAATCTTCAATTACCGGACGCTGCGGCGCTACCGCCGGGGTGAGAAGTCCTCCATTGAAGTGCAAATGAATTTCCAGAAACCTTTTGAGATCGCAACCGCTTTTGGCTTGCTGCTGCAACTGGTTGGACCATGGGCGTTGCAAACGCTCAATATGACGGATGTGTGGTCCAATCTGATCCGCCAAATCGGGCTGTAAACAGATCCGGGTCAACCACCGGGATATCTTGTTCAATTGCCTCACGATACCGCTGCAAGATAGCTTTGCGGTGGTCAGTGAGATTTTGCATATCCCAATGGTGGAAATAGAGGATATAGCTGCAGACCTCATCGTATTTTAGCAGGTCGGGAAAATGTGCGAACCAAGCCGGGTCGAGGTGATTTTCAGCCTCGTAACCGTTCATGAAATGTTCCATAAAATAAGGGGCAAATTCGCGGCGTTCCTGGCGGCGAGCCGGCGGGGAAGGGAGGGCATAATAGAGGGCGATGGCAATATCCAGAGCAAACCAGCCGTACAGGCAGCTGCCGAAGTCGAAGACGGTCAGGCGGCCGTTTTCATCGACTGAGAAATTACCGTGATGCAGATCGCAGTGGATCAGGCCGTAGCTGTCGGCGTCCGTTGGCAGAGCCCGCAAACGCTGGTAGAGCGCAGTGATCTTTTCGCGCACCAGAGTCTGTTCAGGCGGCAAGATGTGTTGATAGCCCCAGATCTCTTTTTCTTCGTACCATTGAATTCGCCGCTGGGCGGGGCTGGGTGGAAGATAATCCTTGGCCAGGCGGTGCAGTTGCCCCGCCAATTTTCCCCAGCGGCGGAAGAGATCTTCCAACTGGGCAGGGGGCAAGTTGATCTGGTCTTCGTCGGGGAGCACCTCGCCGGGGGCTTTCTGGCAGGCAAAGGCAAGGAAGTGCCCGTCCATCCTGTCGGGAATGGCTTCTACCAGCTTTTGTTGTTTGGAAAGCAAGGGGTGGACCACGGGCGCACCGCTGCGAGCCAGGTAGGCGGTGAAATCCAGCTCGCCTTCCAGTTCGGCCTGCGACTGGCGCAGGGTATGGCTGATCTTGAGCACAAAGACGCCCTGCGGATGCCGGCATTCATACACGTAAGAATCAAAACCTTCCAGATTGCGCGGATCGGATAATCCAAAGCGCTGCAAGGCCTGGGCAAGAACGGCCGGGGAGAAGAGGCGGGCAATATTCTGGTTCACAGGCGTTGTATCAGGATCAGGCAGGGATTATCCGCGTCCCAGAGCTGTTTCAATTCTTCCAGAGGACGGAATCCAATCGCCTGGTAGAAGGCGCGCGTGGCTGCATAACCGGCATCTTCGCGCGAAGGGCCAAGGGTCTTGACCTGCAAATACTCTATCCCCTGGCCGCGCAGATGATTGGCAGATGCTTCCACCAGCGCGCGCCCAATGCCGCGCCCGCGCAATTGAGGAAGGATGCCCATCACGTAGATCTCGGCTGCATAGGGTGTATGAGCTTTGAGGGTGAGAAAACCGAGCGGATAGTCAACCTGATCTTGCAATGCCAGCAGTGTAGGCAGGCAATCGATCTCCTGGATATATTGCTGAACGGCAGATTCAATGCCGAACCAATCTGGCAAGGCGCGCAGGATGGGCGCACAGCGTGGAGATTGGCCGAGGGCGGGAGTGGTGATATGGTAAGGAGGGGTGGGAATGGTCATGGGATAAATGGCTTTGAGGTCTGGGGATCAAAACCTTGCTGCAGAAGGAGATCATCCAACGAAGCCAACAAGGTGTGAACGCGAGCCGGCAGTTCTGGGGGGTTGGCGGTTGCGCTCAGGACATGTTCCACTTCTTCCACCATATGAGGCGGGCGCAGCGGGCAGAGGGTCTGCGCCCAGGTGAGGAGGCGTTTCTCGCCGGGGTGAAGGGCGCGGTTGAGGGCAAAAAGAACATCAAAGTAAGAGGACAGCAGGGCGGCTACCCGGTGATTGAGGCTGACCAGGTCGCCGCGACGGGCTACTTTTTCAATCTGGTGGGCGTAGCTAGGGATGACCCGTTGCAGCACCATGTGATTTTTCTCAATCACTGCCAAACGGAGCGCTTCCGGATAGGGTTGGCGGGCTTGTTCGGCAATCCCATCCAGCCAACCGCGGCGGTCGTAGAGCACCCGCAGAGAGCGCATGGTAGTCCAGAAGCAGGTGGAATAACCCAGGCTGGGCTGGTGATCCACCCACAGGCGTCTTAACTGCTCTTCGATCCAGGTTGGCGACCAATAGATCAGATCGACCTCAATACCGGTCAGCCCATCAATCCATTCATCGCCGGCATCCCAGAGGGTCAGCCCCAGGTCACCGTGGGTAACCTTGCGTCCGGTGGCAATATCCTGGCGGGCGGATAGCGGCACCAGGGGGTTGCAGAAAACATACAGGTCAATATCCGACTGGGCGTCGGCTGCGCCGCTGGCCAGAGATCCCCCCACGCCGACCGCTTCCACTTCGGAAAAGGCGCTAAAAAGCCGGGTTAGTTCCTGGGCAAGGGTTTCGTGGAGAATTGAATTGGACATATCTTATTCCTTTCTGGCGGTGACAAACCAGTTGTGCGGCATGTTGGGCATGTGGGTGGGGAGGATCGGCATTGTCCATCGTCCGTAACTGGCATCCGGCTGTCCGGCCTGGGTGAGGGATGCCTTCCAGCCTAACCCAGCCAGGAATGTTTGCGGATCGTCCAGGATGCCGATCCACGGCGCGCCTGCCTGGGCCTGCATTTCGATCCATGGCCTGGTGATCGGCGAATTTAGCATGGCACCATTGATGATATCAAAACCGAGCCAACTTCCAGGAGAAGTCAGGGCAGAAACCTCCTCCAGCAATCGGGCGATATCCAGGGATGGAATGTAAAAAAGAAATCCTTCCAGTAGCCAGAGTGAGGGTTGAGCGGGGGCGAAGCCGGCTTTTAGGAGGCTGTCTTGCCAGGTTGTGGTGAGATCAGTAGAAATACATCGCCTTTCGCAGTTGGAAATGGCCCGGGCGGTATGCAATACCTTTTCTTTGTATTCCAGCACCGGCGCTTGATCCAATTCATAGATCACCGTGCCGGGAGGCCAATCCAGGCGGAAGGCGCGCGTATCCAACCCGGCGGCCATCAATACTACCTGATGAATTTCTTGATTTAACAGCGTGGATTGTAAGAAATCATCAAAATAGCGGGTGCGAATCAGGATCGGCACGGCGGCACCTTCCGGGCGTTGGGAGAACCAATCCAAGCCTTCTTTTCCCGCCAGGGCCTCGGCCCATGGGTCGTTGATCAGGCGATCCTCGCGAAGGGTCTCTCTGGCACGAACAGCTGCAGTCCAGCGGGCAGTGGCATTTAGCTGCGATTCTGTCATCCAACCACCTCCTTAATTTGAGAAAACTCAACTATGAGTTTCGAGGTTTTCCAGCAAAGCGGGCAGTTCGCCTATGTGCTGGATGGCGTAATATCCCGGCTGACCGGCGGGCGGGGGATCGCTGGCCTCATGCTGCCAGGTGATCTCATACGGAACAAATACAGCATGCCCACCTAATTCCAATACCGGGCAGATATCGGAACGCATGGAGTTACCGATCATGATGAAGTTCGCCGCTTCCACGGCATTGCGTTTCATCACCCTGGCGTAATCAGCGGGCTCTTTATGGCTGACGACTTCGATGGATTGAAAATAATTGCCCAGGCCGGATTTGGCCACCTTGGTTTCCTGATCAAGCAAGTCACCTTTGGTGATCATGATCAGACGGTGGCGATGAGCAAGGAGGGGAATAGTCTCAGCCACGTGGGGGAGCAGTTCAACGGGCGCGCCAAGCATTTCCTTGGCGATATCCAGGATGGCCTGAATATCGGAGCCGCTAACCCGCCCTTCGCTCAGTTCCACTGAGGTTTGGATCATGGAGAGGATGAAGGATTTGATGCCGTAGCCAAAGTGCTGGATGTTGCGCGATTCAGTCTCTTCCAGTTTTTCGCGAATCCATTCTGCAGAATGGTATTGGGCAAGAAGAGCGGCAAAACGGGTATGGGCGCTGGCATAAAGGCGCTCGTTATGCCAGAGGGTGTCGTCGGCGTCAAATGCAATGACATCAAAGCGGGGCATGCCTTGATTATATCAAAATTGATGGAGAGTCTTCCCGAACTAGGAACCTGTCTGAGTGGTTTTGCCGCCTTGATCCACCAATTGATTGAGTGCTTGCAGCACCTTTTCGCGCATCTTCTGGTCTGGCGGGGCCAGGCCAAACAGATCGACCATCCACAACCCATCTACTGCCAGGCGGATGATCATTGCAATCGTTGGATCGATCCCATCCTGTTCCAAAAGCTGAACCCAGTCCTGGAAAGTCTTTTGCATCGGAGAAAGCAGGGTCGGATTGGTGGCGACTGCCGCCAGCAGCCCAGAGCTCATCCGCGGGTTGCGTGTGTTATCTTCATAAGTGGTGTACAAATAGGCGCGTGTCCAGCGTCCCGCGGCCTCGGAATCTCCGCTCTGCCCAGCAGCCTTGTTAAAATCTTCAGTGAATCGATCTAGATAATATTGGATCATGCCTTTGATCAGGTCTTCTTTGCTGGGGAAGTGGTACAGCAAACCACCCTTACTGACCCCCGCTTCCTGTGCGGTCAATTCCAGGGTCAGGCATTCCACACCTCGTTGCTGAACAATGCGGTTGGCTGCATCTAGCAGAGCTTTGCGGGTTGTGCTTCCAGATTTAGGCATCCGGTGCCTCCGGGTTACAAAGATATGTCTGCATTATCACATGATTCCCGTTGATCACCAATACTTGCAGACTGTTTGAACTCACTCAGTTTTCTCAGTCGGCGCTGATAAGATCCTTTCCACCCGCAAGGTTCGCATTCCTTCAGGGGTTTCCCATTCAAAGACATCACCGACCCGGTATCCCAGCATGGCTGCGCCAATCGGCGCAAGGATGGATATCTTGTTCTGTTCAAGGTCAGCCTCATCTGGCAGGACCAGGGTAAGATGCATTTCTTCTCCGCTGTGGATATCTCGCAGGATGGCGCTGGTGTTTAATTGGATCAAATCATCCGGGATCTGATTCAGGGGGATAATCTCAGCACGTGCCAGTTCTGCCCTTAGTTTGCGCACGTACATGCTGCCGCGGTAACCGGAATTGTCCAGGTCTAATAACAGGCCGCGTACTTTTTCAAGATCGGTTTGGGTCACAAAGATCGGTTTATGTGTCATATCAGGTCTCTCCATTGACAAAATATCAGCTTGTATTATAATTATACCGTCCGGACGGTATATATACAAGGTTCAACAAGATATCGTCCAGCCCTCTCGCGCGCAGGGGAAAAAATAAAAATGAGATTTAGGAGAAGAAGCAATGGAAGACCAAACCCTGGAAAAGAATGAATTTTCTGTTGGCGACCTGGTGATTGTCAATGATACGGGATTTTCGAGCGAACCACGCGCCATGACCGCGAAAGTGATCGATGTACGCTGTGTGCTTGGCATGACTTCTTATGTAGTCGAGGGTGACGGCGGCAAACGTAAGGTGGTCTCGCCTAAACAAATTCGGAAGTCAACAAAAATTGAATGACAAGGCCAGATGAGGCGGCGCAAAAGCCGCCTCATCTTCTTAGATTCCAAATATTGATTTAAAGTTCATCCGGCTATTCGGATATTTGTTCTATTTGTCATAAAATGGTATATAATCCATCTTATGGATCTCTTTGATCACGCGGCAAAAGAACAGATCGAGAACGAAGCCCCCCTGGCGGCGCGCATGCGCCCGCGTTCGCTGGACGAGTATGTGGGTCAGGAGCATATCATTGGCCCCGGCAAGCTGCTGCGGCGGGCAATCGAAGCCGACCGGGTTTTTTCTTCGTTATTGTTTTTTGGCCCGCCCGGTACAGGCAAGACCACCCTGGCGCAAGTGATCGCGGCGCATACTCAGGCTCATTTTGAATCCATCTCGGCGGTTTTAGCCGGGGTAGCTGACCTGCGGCGGGTGATTGCCGAAGCACAGCAGCGGCGAAAGATGTACCGCAAGCGCACGCTATTGTTCGTGGATGAGGTACACCGCTGGAATAAATCCCAGCAGGATGCGCTGCTACCGCATGTAGAATCGGGAATGGTGACGCTGATTGGGGCGACCACCCAAAACCCATATTTCGATGTGATCCCGGCGCTGGTATCTCGTTCGCGGGTTTTTGAGCTGCTTCCGTTGACCGAGGATCAACTATGTGAATTGATCGACCGGGCGCTGGTTGACCCGGAGCGCGGGTTGGGCAAACTTTCCATCCACCTGGATGAAGATGCCCGCCGACATCTGGCGCATTTGGCTAACGGCGATGCACGCAATGCGCTGAACGCGCTGGAGCTGGCGGTTGAATCTACGCCGCCGGGAAAGGATGGGTTCATTCATGTGACCCTGGAAGTGGCCGAGGAATCGATCCAAAAACGGGCTGTGTTGTATGATAAGGATGGGGACGCGCACTACGACACGATTTCAGCCTTTATTAAGTCGGTGCGGGGTTCCGATCCGGATGCAGCCCTGTACTGGCTGGCCAAGATGATCCTGGCGGGCGAGGATCCGCGTTTCATTCTGCGGCGCCTGATCATTCTGTCCGGCGAAGATATTGGGCTGGCAGACCCGATGGGGCTGGTGGTAGCTTCTCAGGCGGCTTATGCTTTCGAGTATGTGGGACTGCCGGAGGGCATTTACCCGATCGTGGAGGCCACGCTCTACCTGGCAACCGCGCCCAAGTCGAACTCGGCCGGGGCATATTTCAAAGCGGCTGAATTGATCCAAAACGAGGGGCTGGGGGCAGTGCCGGTGCATTTGATGGACAGCAGCCGAGACGCGCGCGGGTTGGGGCACGGCAAGGGCTACCAGTATCCGCACAGCTTTCCGGGACATTTCACCCCGCAGCAGTACCTGCCGCGGGAGGTATTGGGGAATTATTTTTACCAGCCGTCCGACCAAGGGTACGAAGCCCAGGTGGCAGAGCGGCTGGCGCGCTGGCGCGCGGCGCTGCAGGCGGCCGGGCTGGGCGAAATAGAAGCGGGCAACGAACATGCCGACCATTCTGCTGATCCGTCACGGACTGAATGATTGGGTTGGAAAGAAGCTGTCCGGGCGTTTACCCGGTGTGCGTTTGAATTCCGCCGGTTGGGAGCAGGCCGAGGCGGTGGCAGCGCGTTTGAAAAGAAGGTCGATCCAGGTGATCTATTCCAGCCCGATGGAACGCGCGTTGGAAACAGCTGCGCCGCTTGCGAATGCGCTGGGGCTGGAGCCTATCCCGGCAGAGAGCCTGATTGAAGTTGATTTTGGCGATTGGCAGGGGAAGAGCCTGCGGATGCTGCGCCGAGATGCACGCTGGGCGGAGGTGCGCTTTCGACCGTCCGGTTTCCGCTTCCCAGAGGGTGAATCCTTTACGGAGGCGCAGGCGCGCATTGTGGCCCTGTTGGAAGAACTACGCCAGGCCTGGAAGGATGAGGATATTATTGCCTGTTTTTCACACGGCGATATTATCCGCCTGACCCTGACCCATTATCTCCAAATGCCGCTGGATGCGGTACAGCGCCTGACCATCGATCCTGCCTCGATCAGTGCGCTTGCGCTGCCGCAAAAGGGCGGGGTGGTGGTGCAGTCGGTCAACGATGTAGGACATCTAAGTGGAATAAAGAGGGACTAGCAAGAGGAGCGTGGGAAGGGGGAGTAAGACCCGATAAGTAGAGAATAAGAACGGAATTCTAATTCCTCTTCTAAAACGAGAGCTCATTTTGCTTGCAAAGCGCTCCAAGCATGATCCAAAGATAGACCCCCAGGGGAAGCAGCACCAGGAGTTGCTGGCCGGTGTGTTGCAGCCAGATCACCGAATAGGCCAGGTTGCCAAGGACGGGCAGCCAACCCAGGGGCAGAACAAACAATCCAAGAAGGTCGGTTTGCTGCAGGTAAGGCAAGCCCAGCGACATTGCGGCGGTCAGCATGATGATGCGGCGGGTGCGGTCGAGCGGCAGCAGGAATGGAGGAAGCCAGAATAGCAGGGCGGCCGGGCCAATCCAGCGCCACAGGGCCAGGCTGCCGCCGATGTGAGGAGGATGGGTTTGCAGGCGCGCCAACAGGTCGAGTGGCCAACCCGGCCAGAACAGCAGTGAGAGCACCCCTCCAATCAGTGGAATGACCAGAAGGCGCAGGCGCTCGCGCCAGGGGAGCGGAAAATACAACCACAGAATTGCTCCCATGATCGCTCCGAATTGAAATTTCGCAGCAACCATTAACAGGCATAACCCGCCCAGCCCCCACTTTTTATGGGCAGCCGCCCACCAAAAAAGGGCCAGAAGGCCGACCAGAATACCAGTGATCTGCCCCTGGAAGAGCACATAGAGCATTTGGTAGGATGTCATTACCCATAAGGCTCCCCCGCCGAAGACACGGCAGGCAAAAAAGACCCCGGCGATGATCAACAATCCCCAGAAGAGGAAAACAGGCACTTCAGGGAACAGATTGAGCGCCTGGAAGACAGGCAGCAACCAGGGGGCATAATAATAATTTAACATTTCTCCACGTGCGGCACTGGAATAAGTCCAATAGTCGGAGAAGAAGCTATCCGGCCGGAGCACCAGGAACATGATCATGACAGCCAGGCTCACCACCAGGGCAGCCATTTCAGAGCGGGAGAGGCGCCGGCGTAGAGCGGCGTCGATCTTATTGGCTTCCCAGGGAATAGAGCGCATAATCGTTGCCAAAGCGTGTGGGAGCGGGGAGGGAGGGGAGGAAGGCGTCCAGACGCTGGAAGAAATAGGGTGGGTGGTGGGGGTCCTCCGCCCCGCGCAGGAATTCCACCCCGGTGGAAAAGACCAAAATATGCGTATAGCCTTGTTCGCGCCAGGAAGCCAAGATCTTTTCGTCCGTTCCAAAGGTGGTCACATCCCGCCGCCAACGGTCGAGGATCTCATCGGCGGTGCAGCGCGGATCACAATAGAAGCCGCGCGCCTCATAGAGGAACAAAACCTTTGAGCCTTCGGGAAGTTGATTCACAGCTTCCAGGGCCACCTGGAACCAGCCCAGGTTATCGGTCAGGTATTCGCTGTCGCTTTTTTGGCCCAGCAGGAGCTGCAAACTGCCCTGCCGCAGGGTGGATAGACTGATCTCCAGCAGGTTGGCGCCCAGGGCAAGGAAGATCAGAGCGGCAGTGATCACCCTAAGGCGTACTTTGCCAAGCCGCAGCGTAGAGATCCCTTCGCTGCCGGCAGCCACAAGGGGCAGGAGAGCAGGAAAGAGCGTAAAAGCATAACGGGTTTGCTGCAAGGCGCCGCTAAGCTGGTTGGCAACTGCCCAGAGGAGCAAGCCGGAGAGGGCAAGCGCAGCGCACAGGCTGAGCTGGCGATTCTGCGATTGGGTACGCTGACCGGCGCCCAGGAAGGCCAGCGCACCCAGACCGAGAAGGAGCGGGCCGATCGAGCTGCCGTATGTGCCGGCGCCTTCCACGCCGAGCAGGGTGGCGCGCAAGGGAAGGAGAATGAAATCCTGCCAGTTGCCGGATGGGGGGGTGTTCTGGTAACCATCCAGGCGCAGCTGAGTCATAGTGCCGGAAGGGAAGAAGAAAGGGTAAGCCGGGTTGCCGGTCCAGAGGGCGTTCTTGACCAGCCAGGGAAGAAATGCCGCGCACACCATTCCCCCAAAGAGCAGCAACCAGGTCAGACGAAATTTCTTGGTCTGCAGCATGCTCCAGCAAAGGGCGGCAAGACAGGCTGCGGCGAGTAATCCGGAGGTGTATTTGGTACCCAGGGCCAACCCGGCAAAGATCCCAGCCCACAGCAAGTAAGCCCGATTTTCCTTTTGCAAGGCATGCTCAAGGAGTATGGTGCTGCTGAAGGCAAAAAGGATACCGAGCCAGTCGGTGTACCCTCCAGCGGCCACAGCGATCAGGCTGCCGCCACAGGCCAACGCGGCCACCCCAATCCAGGCTGGACGTTCACCCCACCCGCCGCGCAGCCAGCCCCAGGCGCCCACCAGCCCCAGAACGGCAAAGCACCATCCCAAGAGGACTGCAGCTTGCGCATCTGCGAGAGACATGGCCCAGGTGAAGAGCATTTCGGTGTTCTGCGGCATGCCAGAGAAGATGTTCCAGGCCAGGTCGGTGATGCGTCCATCGCGCAGGTAAGCCTGTGGGAGGGTCAGATGGTACATCAGCGCATCATACTTGACCGGCGGGGCGAGGGCGGTCAGAAAGGCGCAGAAGAGCAGGATGGCGCTGATCCAACCCACAGCGCGGCCAAAGCCGCTGGATTCGGCCCAGGCTTGCGGCAGGGCGCGCCATCCCCGCGCCCATTCCAGGCCGGCGCGGAAAAAGAGGAGGGAAAGAAGGATGCTTAGAACCCACGGCAGCCAGGTGGGGAGGGCAATACTGCCGATGATCAAAAAACCGAGCGCCAGGCAGCCAAAGCCGAGGCCGGCCTGAATGGAAAGGCGCGCCAGGGGGTGCAGGCCGTCGACGCGAAGGAATTTCCAACCGATGGCCCCGGCAAGCCAGGTTAACCAGGCGGCGGCAATCATACGCCAGGCGGCTTGCACCAGGCGAATCAGCAATTCCGCCTCAAACGGCTTGTGATTGACGAAATAACCCAGCACCATGCCCAATAGCCAGGTGAGAACGATCAATCCGATCAGCAAATTGCGGCGGCGATTTTTCATAAAATCCTTTATAATTTCGGGTATCAGAATGTAAGAAAACCAGACCTGCGAGCCGTGAAAGGCAAGTAGTGAATGCTGGGCAGCGTGACCAATTGCGGGTTGCGTTGTTATATATAAGTATAGCCTGAAATTTGGACGAATATGTCCTTCCCTACACCCATACCCATAATGAGGCTGCAATGAAACTATTCCGAAAGGCTGAAACCCCCGAACCTCAAGGCAAAAACCAACGGCTGCATATCGATCCCTGGCTGTGCCATGCCTGTGGGGCGTGCGTGGGCATTTGCCCTACCAATGCGTTGTTCTTATCTGATATGACCTTGCGGGTCAATGATACGTTGTGTTCACAATGCGCGATGTGCGTAAGAACCTGTCCGGTGGCGGCTTTGTCTCTACAAGCGGAGGTGGCGCATGCGTGAGGTGTATGACGTGGTGGTGGTGGGCGCTGGACCAGCCGGTTCGGTGGCGGCGCGCCGGGCTGCTGAAGCGGGTTTTTCGACTCTGTTGATCGAGAAGCGTCAACAAATCGGCGTACCGGTGCGTTGCGCCGAGGCGATCGGAGCCGACCTGGTGCAGGAGTTCATTGACCTGGATGAGCGTTGGATCGATGCGCGGATCACGCACTTTAAAGTACATAATGCACTTGGGGAAGGGGTTAATATGCCCCCGGCCGAACCGACCCTGGTGGTCAACCGCATCCTCTTTGATTACCAGTTGGCCTTGCTGGCAGCTCGGGCAGGGGCGGAAGTGGTTGCCTCAGCCAGCGCCGAGGGGGTGATCCTGGAAGATGGGGCAGTGCGCGGGGTGCGCCTGCGGCACGTAGAGGAAAAGCACGAGGTACGCGCGCGCCTGGTGGTGGCGGCAGACGGCACAGAGTCGCAGGTGGCGCGCTGGGCGGGATTGAAGACGGCACCCAAGGCAGCGGATTACTACACCTCAGCAGAATTTCTGCTGGCGGGAGTGAGCGAACAGATCACACCGACAATTTGCGAGTACCACCTGAATCATGAACTGGCGCCAGGGGGGTACCTTTGGGTATTTCCCAAAGGACCCGATACAGCGAATGTGGGGCTGGTGATCCCGGTCAATTTGCACACGCCCGGGATGAGTCTGGCGTCGCTGCGCCGGTTTGTGCAGCAACGGTTCCCAAATGCGAGTATCATGTCCGTGATCACCGGCGGGATCCCGATCAGCGGGGCATTAAAAAAGATGACGATGGACGGTCTGGTGGTGGTGGGAGATGCCGCGCACCAGGCCGATCCAATGATGGCGGGGGGGATCAACCTGGGTATGATCGGGGCGCAGATGGCCATGCAGGCGGCGGTACCTGCTCTGCGGGATCATGAAGTGACCGAAAAGCGCCTGCATGCCTACGAGAAGTCCTGGCAAGACCGCTTTGGGAAGATGCACGAGGCGCTCTACCGTATCCGCGGGATCGTGGGTCGGATGGAGCAGGAGAAGCTGGACAGATTGGTGCGCAATGCGGCGGCGCTGCCGTTGGAGAAGATGAGCCTGGGGCAGGTCGTGTTTGAGCTGCTGAAGAGCCAACCCGGCCTGCTGTTGGAGGCGCGCACGCTGATCTCCACCGGTTTGATCATGAAGTGATCATCAGGGTTCGTCAATCGTTTGACGTTCTTCCGAGTGCGTGATAAAATGGGCAGGTTAGTCGGGCGTGTAGCTCAATGGCAGAGCAGTGGCCTTTTAAGCCATTGGTTGAGAGTTCGAGCCTCTCCACGCTCACTTTTGATTTAAAGGGGGAAAATGGAATTTGAAGGATAGAATTTATGAAGGATAGTTAGTCATGAACCAAAAGGAAAGAGGCTATTCTTTTTTTAATGAATAGCCTCTTGTAGACGAACGCGCCGGGGGAATGATTCTCAGCTAGAATGCTTGCTCAGGCTTCCAAACTTTCCATACTTTGCCCGCCAGTTCTGGGCCGGGTTTCAGGGTGGCCTTGCCGGGCTGCCAGCCGGCGGGGGTCACCTCGCCAGTGGCGCGGACATGCTGGAAGGCATGAACCTGCCGGATCAGTTCCATTACGTTGCGACCAACTTCTGGTGTCATGACCTCCATGGAGCGGATCACAAAATCGGGATCGATCAGGAAACGGCCGCGGATATCAACGCCCGCTTCTTCATCATAGACTCCGTATACTTCTCCTACGCGCCCACCTGCATCGGAGAGGAGTGGGAAGGGTACGCCGCCTTCGACCATCTTGGACAGTTCTTCTTCTTGCCAGATCTTGTGAGAGAAGCGGCTGTCGACGCTGATGGCAAAAACTTCAACGCCAAGCGCTTGCAGTTCATTGTATTTAACGGCAACTGCCGTCAGTTCAGTCGGTCAGACAAAGGTGAAATCACCCGGATAGAAGCAAATAACGATCCATTTCCCTTTGTAGTCTGACAGCTTGATATTCTTGAACCCTTTCCCGAAAAATGCGTTCAGCTCAAAATCGGGAGCAGGTTTTCCAACGCGAGCCTGGACCATAGGAACCTCCTTTTTTTCAATTACTGGACTGGTAGGGGAACTTTCTGAAGGAGTTACAATTGGCCCCTTCGTTGGCTTGACACAACCCTCTGGTTTATCCGACATAACACCTCCTTGTAGATATCCCGGCGCTGGTAGTGCACGAACACTGATTGGGTGAATTATTTATAGAGTTGATCTCTCTGGTTTTCAATAGATTAGTAAATAAAATAAGCTTCCTTATTTTTATATTCTTTTTGTCATGATTAAGAGCCTGGTGCCCTTTACTTGTGGAAATATTGCTCCTTGCTGAATAGTTGCAATGGCCGCATGCTCGTCAATTATTCGGGAACCGGATATGTAGGAGACACCGTAATTGAATAGAAGAGGGGTCATTGGGGTGGAGGGACCAAGAATCATGATCCGTGACCCCGGCCGGCACAACGAGAGCAGACCTTCAAGGGTATGGTTGATCAGCGTAGTTCCGGTGATGGCAACCACATCCGCCTGGGGGAGATATTCTCTCGAGGCTTCTTCGGGAAAATCTTCGCCAAAGGGTCTTTTTTCGATCACCCAGCAGTTCCTGGCTATGGTTTTCATCTGGTCTACAAATGGGAAGTGTCCGATAATCGCCAGGTTTTTGCCTTTGCCTTCTCGCTCAATCACCTCGGCTGCATTGACCTGCTCCAATTGTTGCTCGTCCACTTCCAGCAGGGAGTTAACGGTGGCCATGCCAATGCTTGCTTCCAGCAGGTTATCCGAAAGGATCCAGGAGGCCAATTCCTGCGCAGTTTTCTCATGCAGAAGCCCTACATCTCTCACCCGTGAATGTCCGTGTGGTTCCTGCCCAACCATTGTGGATGCCAGGCCGCTATATTTGCTCGCCACCAGGGTCCAGTGAACGCCGATGATTACTTTGCGAACCGGGATTGGATCTTTTGGGAGGATGGATAACAGTTCGTTCAGTATTTTCATCTTTCTTCCTTTGATTGGCGTAGAATTTAACGATGCGAAAGCCAGGTGTCCCGATTGATGGAAGTACTTATTTGAGCGTAGAGGGCGCCGGCAGCAGAGTGCAGAAGAAGAAATTACTTCCTATGGTAAATTCCTGCTGGTTCAGAGGAATTGATCAACCGGATAATTCTAAATGAATTCTACATGATGAAAGAGAATTGGTGATAACAAAATGGAAAGATCGATTTATCCCGGCGTATGATCGATAAATTGTTGAATGTTCTGCCAACCGATTTGTGTTAGAATTCTTAACCACATCATTCACAAGGAAGAATGGGTCAAAGAAATATGAAATATATCGGTCAATCGGTGCCGCGGGTGGACGCGGCGGCAAAGGTGAAGGGCGAAGCGGTTTACGCTTCTGATATGGCAATGCCGGGTCAGGTTTATATGAAAATGTTGCTGGCCCGCCGGCCGCATGCCATTGTCAAACTGGTGGATACTACAAAAGCGGAAGCCCTGCCCGGTGTTTTGACTGTGCTGACCTCCCGGGATGTGCCGTTCAATGAGTTTGGGTATTACACCTACGATCAGCCAGTGCTGTGTGGAGCAAGCCAAAAACCATACACCGACCGGGTTCGCTATGTGGGAGACCGGGTGGCAGCAGTGGTGGCCGAGACGGAAGAGATCGCAGCCAAAGCACGCGATCTGATTGAAGTGGAATATGAGAATTTACCGGTGGTATGCGATGTGGAAGAGGCCATGCAGCCAGAGGCGCCGATCCTGCACCCGGATGTGGGCAGCAATGTATTTGGCCATCATAAACTTTATAACGGGGATGTTGAGGCTGGATTTCGCCAGGCGGACGTGATCGTAGAGTCTGTTCTTAATACCCCGGCGCAGGAACACGCCTACCTTCAAACCGAAGCCGGTTTGGCTTATTTGGATGAGGAGGGGCGCGTGGCGGTGATCACTACGGGGCAGTGGGGCGAGAAGGACCGCAAGCAGATCGCGCACTCGCTCGGCCTGGCCGAGGACCAGGTACGGGTCATTTACCCGATGACTGGCGGGGCTTTTGGCGGGCGGGAGGATATTTCTGTGCAGATCATTGTCTCGCTGGCAGCCCTAAAGCTGCACCGCCTGGGAAATCCCCGACCGGTAAAAGTAGTATGGACGCGCGAGGAATCGATCCTGGCGCACTGTAAGCGCCATCCTTTTCGCATCTTCACCCGCTGGGGCGCCATGCGGGACGGGAAGATCGTGGCGGCCGAGGTGCGTCTGCTGGCAGACGGGGGAGCGTATAAATTCACTACCAGTATTGTGACCAGCAACGCCGTGATCAACAGCCTGGGGCCATATGAGATCCCCAACGTGAAGGTGGATGCGTATGATGTGTACACTAACAACGTACCCCGTGGGGCTTTTCGCGGGTTTGGCGGTCCGCAGGCGGTCTATTGCGCCGAACAGATGGTGAACAAGCTGGCAGAAGCGCTGCACATGGATCCGGTGGAGCTGCGCATGCGCAACTTGGCCAGGGAAGGTTCGCTGCAAACAACCGGTGCGCCTTATCCGCCCGGCGTCTCCATCCGCGAGGTTACCGAAACCTGCGCCAAAGAGGCCGGCTGGAGCGCCACTTCCGAAGGTTGGAAGCTGACTCGCCCCCACCTGCAGCCTGACCCGAAGAAACCTTACCTGCGTTATGGCCTCGGATTGGCATGCGCGCATAAGAATGTGGGCTTTTCCTACGGGTATCCGGAGAAGTGCATTATCGGGATCGACCTGTACGGTGACGCCGAGATCGAGCGGGCGGTCATCCGGCACAGCGCCAGCGAGGTGGGGATGGGAACCCACACCGTGATCACCCAGATGGCAGCGGATGCCTTGGGCCTGCCGATGGAAAAAATCGAGCTGATCTCCTCCGATACTGGCAGGGTGAAGGATTCTGGCTCGGTCTCCGCGTCACGCATGACCTTCTTCATCGGAAATGCGATCAAAGAAGGAGCGATGAAGGCCCTGGAATTATGGGCCAATGAAGAGCGCCCGGTGCATCTGGAACATACGTACTTTCCGCATCAGACAACAGCACCCGATCCGGTGACCGGACAGTGCGATCCTAATGTTTCTTACGCCTACACAGCCCAGGCAGCCGAGGTGCTGGTAGATATGGAAACCGGTCATGTGAAGATCCTGAAGGTTCACTGCGCCATTGACGTTGGAAAGGCGATCAACCCGCAGCAGGTGATGGGACAGATCGAGGGCGGGCTGGTGCAGTCGGTGGGTTATGCGGTGATGGAAAACTTCATTGAGAAGGAAGGACAGGTGCTTACTCCCAGTCTTTCCACCTATTTGATCCCGACCATGCTGGATATTCCGGAAGAAATGAATATCAAGGTGCTGGAGATTCCTGATCCGCGCGGTCCATGGGGCGCGCGCGGGCTGGGCGAGGTGATGAATATGTGCCTGGCCCCTGCGGTGACCGCCGCGGTGCATGACGCTACGGGAGTGTGGTTCGACCATTTCCCGCTGGTGCCCGAGGAAGTGTTGGAGGGCATCGGTGGCTTGTGAGGAGCACGGTAACTTCATTTGCCTTACAAGAGTGTAAAGTGCAAGAGGCCAGGTAGATGCTACAATATAGTCGAGCTGAGGGCTACGCGCCAGGCACAAAGCAATCATTATGGGTAAATGGCGTCTTTTACTGGTAAGTCTTATCGTTGCTGCGGCGCTGTGCGCCCCTTCGGGGGCGCACGGCGCCGCCTTGTTTTCCCAGACCGCCGCGCTGCTCTCCAACGAAGCGCAAGTAGTATATCTGGGTAACCTGGAACGCGCCAGGGTGGGGGTGCCGCCATTGCGCTGGAACCGGGAACTGACCCATGCAGCACGCTGGTTTGCCTGGGACTCGGTGGAGAACCGCAGCTCGGTCTATTGCGGGCACCAGGATACCAACGGGGATTGGCCGGTGGACCGTTTTCCATTTTTTGGCTATATTGGGGGATTGTCCGGCGCAGAAAATGCGTATTGCGGTTATATGTCTCCGCAGGATGCCATCACGGGGTGGATGGCGAGTGATGGACACCGGGGCAATATTCTGGATCCCAATTCGCGCGAGATCGGGGTGGGTTATTACCTGCGCTCTTCGGATGGTCGCGGCTATGTGGTGCAGGATTTCGGTCACGATGTGCTGTATCCTCCAGTAGTGATTGATAATGAAACGGTCAATACCACCTCGCAGCAGGTGGATCTGTATATCTATGCGAGCGAGGGCAGCGGCCCATTTGACGAGGACAGTCCCACCACCCAGATGCGGATTTCAAATACACCTTGTGTGGAAGAGGCAAGCTGGCAGGCTTATAATCCGCGGGCGAGCTGGTCGCTGTTGCCCGGCGAGGGCTGGCGGACGGTATATGTGCAGACGCGGGATGCGTTGGGAAGGACCTTTACGGTCAGTGATACGATCTACGAAGGAGCATCCGCACCGGCTGGGGAACTGGGCGACGCCCAAATGAGCCAGACCCAATCCTCGGTAACGATCTACAACCAGCCGGATGCGGGAACAATGGGAATGCAGTACAGCCTGGGCTGGGCTGCGGACGACTCGTACGGTAATTTTGGCTTGCTCTGGGGCACAGGACAGCGGGTGAATGACGCACAGGCGATGGGCGGGACGGCTTTCCGCATGACGCCGGGAGATGGTGAATCTTCTGCCTGGGTATGGACAACCGATTTCTATGCCAATATGCCGGCGGTGGCTTATTTCCGCTTGAAGGTGAACCAAAATACCAGCAGCGGCGAGGTGGCGCGGATTGAGGTGGATCCGGGTGCAGGAACGCCAATCACCTATTCGCTGCGAGGGATTGATTTTAAGGCGGCGGGGGCATATCAGGAGTTTGCCATTCCTTTTGTTTTTACTCCTTCGCAGGATGATCCATTTCTTTCATTTAACTTATGGCGAAGCGGACAAGCGGATGTTACTTTTGACGTGGTGACGATTTTTACCGCTTCCCAGCCGCTTGCCTCACCAAACACGCTGCAATTCAACCTGCCGATGCGCTACCGCGGGCAGACGGTGTGGGTACGATGGGTGAACAAACAAGGAGAATTCAGCCCCCTGGTGGAAGGGATCACCCATTCGCTTGGTCTGACGGTTTCAACACCTTCAGTGGCTTTTTTGGCCGGAACCGGGCAAGTATTCCCCAGCCAGTTTTCGATCGCCCTGACGCAGGTTTGCGGGAGCGACCCAATCACCGTCAACGGTAAGCCGGGTTGGGCGGACGTGAAGATAGAAGGCGGTTTGGCGGTGATCACGCCGATCCTCCAGGGGCTGCCTGTGGGAAATTACCAGGCCGCGTTGATGTTTTCCGTGGCAGACCACCCGGAGCTTCTGCCTGTGCAGGTGAACCTGCAACTGCAGGTGAGCCAGGATTTGCATCTGATGTATTTGCCGATGGTGAAGCATTAAAAAAATGGCGGCGTGCAGCCGCCATTTTTTTAATTAGAGGGAAATTTATTTGAATTGTTCGGCAAAATGGCAGGCCACCAGATGCCCCGGGCGCAGTTCACGCAGTTCCGGCTCTGCCTTTGCGCATTCAGGACGCGCAATCGGACAGCGTGGGTGGAACCGGCAGCCGCTGGGAGGGTTGATCGGGTTGGGAATCTCCCCTTCCGGCATGGGCTGAGTGCGCACCTGGTGCGGGTCTGGCACCGGCACCGCAGCCAGGAGGGCCTGGGTGTAGGGGTGGAGCGGATGAGCGTATACTTCACGCAGATCGCCCATCTCAGCCATACGCCCCAAGTAAAGGATGCCGATCCGGTCGCAGATGTATTTGGCAGTTGCCAGGTCGTGCGTGATAAACAGGTAGGTGAGGTGGAACTCGTTCTTTAGCTGCACCATCAAATCCAGCAGTAAGGCGCGCACCGAAACATCTGCCATGGCAATCGGTTCATCAGCCAGGACCAGATCGGGATGGGTGATCAGGGCACGGGCAATGACCACGCGCTGGCGCTGCCCGCCGGAAATTTGATGGGGAAACTTATTCAGGAAGTAGCGGGCGGGGATGAGGCCAACCTTTTCCAGCATTTCGATCATGATATCGCGGTGCTGGGCGGCGGTTTCAGGGTAGTGGATCTTCAAACCCTGCATGACCGAGTCACCCAGGGTCATGCGCGGGTTGAGAGAGGCCATGGGATCCTGGTAGATGACCTGCATGCGCCGGCGCATTTTCCGCAGGGTTTCTCCTGGCAGCTTGCCCAGGTTAATGCCGTCGAAGAGTACCTCGCCCTCGGTTGGCATTTCCATGCCTATGGCCAGGCGCCCGATGGTGGTCTTACCCGAGCCGGATTCGCCGGCCAGGCCGAAGGCCTCACCCCGGCGGATATCAAAGGAAACGCCATCCACGGCGCGCACAAAGGTTTGTTTTCCCGCCAGGACTTGATCCAGGAAGGATTTCTGTACAGGGAACCACTTCTTGAGGTTTCGAATTTCAACCAGGTTGGGATTGGTTTGCTCGTTCATGCTGCCACCTTGATGCGGGGAGTATCTTTCTCGGGATGGTCTTGATAGAGCCAGCACTGCACCATCCGGCGCGGAGCTGCCTCCTGCAGGGTGGGAACGTGGCGGGAGCAAATGGGCATGGCCTGGGGACAGCGCGGATGAAAGCGGCAGCCGGACGGGGGATGGGTCAGGTTGGGTGGTTCGCCGGGCATTTTGTATAGCTCTTCGTTCTTGTCCAGTTTGATGGTAGGGACCGCATGCAGGAGGCCCTGGGTGTAGGGGTGAAGCGGGTTGTCGAACACATTGGCGATCGGCCCCAACTCTACCATATGACCGGCATACATGACCGCCAGGCGGTCGGCCATTTGTGCAACCAGGGCGATATTGTGGGTGATGGCCAGCAGGGTAACGCCAAATTCGTCGCGGATGCGTTTCAACTCATCGACGAGCTTGGCTTCCACGATCACGTCCAGGGAGGTGGTAGCTTCATCGGCAATGATCAGGTCGGCGTTCAGCACAATGCCCAGGCCGATCATCACGCGTTGGCGCATTCCCCCCGACAGTTGGTGGGGAAAATCGCGCAGGCGGCGTTTTTGGATGCCCAGACGTTCCACCAGCGAGGTGACCCGATTGAGGGCGGCTTCTTTCTTGGTCTTTGGCTCGTGAACCTGAATGGCTTCCACGATGTGCTCATCGACACGCTGGACCGGGTTGAGCGAGGTCATGGGATCCTGGAAGATCATGCTGACGCAGCGCCCGCGGAAATCCTGCATTTGGCGTGGATTGTATTGCAGGATGTCATCGTTCTTAAAGAAGATCTGCCCGCCGCTGATCTCGCCGGGCGGCATGATCAGGCGCATGAGGGCCTTGCCCAGAGTGCTCTTGCCGCAGCCAGATTCGCCGACCACGCCGAGGATCTCGCCTTTGTAGATGTCAAAGGATACATGGTCCACAGCGCTGGTAGCGCCCAGGCGGGTGTGGTATGTGACCGAAAGGTCGCGGATTTTGATCAAAACATTGGGATCGTCCATGTTAAAGCTCCGCCAGGCGAGGATTGAGAATTTCGGAGAGCGATTCGCCCAGCATACTGAAGGCCAGGGTGACCATACTGACGGCCAAACCGGGGAAGGTGATCAACCACCAGGCGCGGCGCAGGTAATCCTGTCCGCGGGCCAGATCGATACCCCAGTCGGGCGTATCGGGCGGCAAGCCCAGGCCAATGTAACTCAGTCCGGCTTCGGTGAGGATCGCATCGGCGACGTTGACGGAGAAGATGATCACCACCGAGGGGATGACGTTGGGGAAGATATATTTGGTCAGGATGGTCCAGCGGGTAGAGCCGAGACTCTTGGCCGCATCTACGTACAGTTCCTGCTTCACGGAAAGGGTCTGGCCGCGCACAATGCGGAAATAGGTGGGGATGTAGAGCGCGGCGATGGAGATGATGATATTGCCGATACCCGGCCCCAGCACGGCGGCGATGGAAATGGCCAGGATCAGGCCGGGGAACGAATAGAGGCTGTCCATCAGCAGGGTCAACAGGCGGTCAAGCGGGCCACTGATGAAGCCCGAGATCAAGCCGAGGGGAACGCCAATCAAGAAGGCCAGGATAGCTGAAGACAGGCCCACAATAAGGGCAATGCGCGTACCCCAGATGACACGGCTGAGTACATCCTGACCAATCTGGTTGGTGCCCAAGGCAAAACCCTGGCCGCCCCCATCGGTGAGGCTGCCGCCCAGGACCAGGTCAGGATGATTCGTCAGTAGTTCACCCAGTTCTTCCTTGGAGGCAATAAACGCATCCAGAGTGCCGTTGGAGACATCCGTCAGGCCCGTCTCGACATCATCATAGCGCCGGGAGCGGGGGTTGAAGCTTGCAGGTTGGCCCTCGGCTTTGGCGGCATCATTCAGTTCTTTAACCCGGTCGCGCAGGGCCTGGCTGGCGGAACTGCCTACCACATAGCCAATATTGTTCTTGGATGTGCCAATGTCCTGGATGGTGGTGTAGCTGCTGTCGGCGCGCACTACCAGGTAGAACCCGGCGGCCGGCTCTCCCGGGGCAAGCAGGGAAGGACCTACTTCAGCGCGTGGATCGTAAGGAGCAAACCATTCGGGGAAGATGCCCACGATGATAACAAACAAGAGGATGATGGCGCTGACCACCACGAACCACCAGTCGCCGCCATACCACTTGCGCGCCAGGAACATGCGGCGCACAAAACCCACTTTATCCAGATCAAGCTGCCAGTCGGGAACGGCCTGCGGAGCGGGAGCTTTCGTTTCGGTTGGTTTTTCCATGTGGCTCTCCTCTAGTACCGGATGCGGGGGTCAATGAATGCGTAGAGGATATCCATGACCAGGGTGATACCTCCGACAAAAAGGGCAAAGACGCCGATCGTGGATTGCACAGCGGTGTAGTCGCGCAGAGAAATGCGTTCCACCAGATAGCGTCCCATTCCCGGCCAGGAGAAGGTGGTCTCTGTCAGCACAGCCCCGGCCAGCAGAATGGCGAATTCCAACCCAATGAGGGTGAGAATAGGAATGAAGGTGTTGCGCATGGCATGCTTGAAGACCAACCTCTTTTCCGGAAGGCCACGCGCGCGCCCAGCGGTGATGAAATCAGATTGCAGGATCTCGATCATATTCACACGCGTCAGGCGGATATAAACCCCTGTGAGAGCCAGGCCAAGGGTAATGGTGGGCATGATCAAATGTGTCAGGGCGGAGCCCAGGGCAGGCAAGTTACCGGTCAGAATCGAATCCAGGACATAGAAATTGGTGGGGGATTGGAAGGTGGTCTGCAGCATTGTATCCATGCGCCCGGAAAGCGGTAAAATACCCAGCCGGACAGAGAAAATGATCTGAAAGACCAGCCCCATGAAAAAAATGGGGATGGAGTAAATGGCAATGGAAAACAATCGAATGAGGTAGTCGAGCGGCTTTTTACGGTTCTTAGCGGCGACAGCGCCCAGATAAATTCCGAAAAAGGCGGTAAATGCCATAGCAGGTATGGCAAGTTCCATGGTGGCCGGCAAGCGTTCGGCAAGCTCATCGCGGATGGGACGCTCGCCTTGAGTTAAGGCGGTGCCCAGGTCAAAAGTGACCATTTTCCAAAGGAATTCTCCGTATTGCTCCAGAATCGGGCGGTTCAACCCCAACCGTTCGCGGAGTTCATTGGCTTGCGCTTCGCTGACGCGCGGGCCTAACTGGGAGCGGATGGGATCGCCCGGCAGGACGCGCATGACCACGAAGACAAACGTGATCAGGATCAGAACCATGGGAATGGTCAGCAGGATGCGGGTGATGATAAATCTGCGCAGAGATGAAGACATGCGGACATGCTCCGTAACACGAAAGATAGTTGGGGAGCTTTGCAGCCCCACGGCTGCAAAGCTCCCAGATCGCCCTTAGAAAGGGTTTCGTTCCTAAAAGATTTACTTCATGTACGTGCAGTTGAAGACCAGGTAGCGCAGGGTGGGGGCGTCGATCTTGACCACGGTCACGCCTTCCACGCTCTGCAGACGGACAGCTTCCACCGGTCCGAGGATACGCCAGGCGATATCGATCTCTCCCTTTTCCACAGCATTGCCCATGGTGGTGGCATCGGCAAAGTACTTGATGATGACTTTCTTGATCTTGGGGGCATCACCGAAGTAGTTCGGATTAACTTCCAGGACCATCTGCTCACCGGGGGTGTGCGAGATCATCTTGTAGGGGCCGATCCCATCCAACTTCTCGGGGAAGGCAACGATGGAATCCACCGGGAATTCGTTGGGGTTGACAGCCACGAAGGGGGCGGTTGCGGCAACTGAGGGGAAGAAGCCGAAGGAATTCTTGAGGGTGTAGACCACAGTCAGATCATCGGGGGCCTGCACATCGGCAACGTAGATCTGCACAAGGCCAGAAACCTGACCCTGCAGGTCGTTGAAACGCTTCCAGGAGCGGACATAATCCTGAGCGGTCAACGGGGTGCCGTCAGCGAACTTGATGCCGGGGCGCAGCTTGAAGGTATAGGTCAGACCGTCCGCAGAAATGGTGGGCAAGGCCTCCGCAGCGCCGGGAACCAAATCGGCGGTGCCGGGGGTGTAGCTCAACAGAGCCACGCCGGTGTTTTTGAGGATCTCCCAGTCGTGGGTGGCGTAGGCGTCGTTGGCATCCAGGCTGTTGACCTCATCGGTAGTGCCGATGATGATCGTTTCGGGATCGCCAGAGGCAGAGGTGTAGCCATCAGCGAAGGACAACTCATTGTAGTTGAACTCGAACGGAGGACCGATCTTGACGCCTTCCACGCCGTTGCGGTAGGTGATGTATTCGGGTTCGAAGAACAGCGGCAGGGTGGGAACTTCGGTGGCATACAGCTCGCCAATCTGCTTGTACAGGTCGCCGCGGACAGCGGGATCGCTGGCGGAGGCAGCGCGGGTCAGGAGGTCATCCATGACCGGGTTGCAGTAGTTCACGCCGTTGTCGGGAGACTGCAGGCAGGAGGCGAAGGGGGTCAGCCAGGTGTCGGGGTCCATGAAATCCGGGAACCAGCCCAACATGAAGAGGGGCAGTTCACCAGCTACAAAGCTGTCAACATATTCGGCCCAGTTCTGCGATTTGAGGTTGACCTTCATCAGGCCGGTCTCTTCCAACTGTTCCTTGAGGACCTGCATGACATCGGCGGTGGTGGTGCCGTAGTGCTCAGGCGGGTACCACAGATCGAATTCGAAGGGTTTTTCAGCAGTGTAGCCGAGGGCGGTCAGGATATCGATGGCTTTCTGCAAGTCGCGCGTGCCATAGGTATCCAGGAAGGGCTCCGTGGCGTATGGGTAACCGGCTGGAACCATGTGGTAGGCGGGGGTATTGCGGCCCTCAAAAACACGATCCACCAGGGCTTCGCGATCGATCGCAGCGGCCACAGCCTGGCGAAGTTCTGCACTCCAGAAAGGCTTTGGCTCGGGGGTGGCGGTCGGTTCCGCAGGTTTGGTGGTTGCAGTCGGCTCAACCGGTTTGGCGGTCTTTGTCGGCTCCGGCGCCTTGGTCGGGGGGACGGCGGTGGGGGCTGCGCAGGCGGCCAGCACCATCGAAGCCACGACAAAAAGGCTTAAAAACACAAACAGCTTCTTGGACATACCTTTTCTTCTCCTTCTTGAAAGTGTGGGGAAACAGGGGTGAAAGGAGCGCAGAATTCTCCTTCCAAGGTGACGGGAATCGTCACTATTTGTTCATTATAGCAAGCAAACAAGGATTGTCAATTGTTTAAGTGACTGATTTATTGTGTTTAGAGGATCCGGACTATGGACCAAAATAGCGGAAACCTTCCTCCAAATGCGTGCCGCGCAAGCCAACTTGCGGATTGGCAGCGGGAACGCAGGGGAAAGCCTCATAGCCGCATTCATTGTACCAATCTGCGCATAAGATGGTGACGTTCTTAAATTCGCAGGGCGAGGTGGAAAGCGAGGTATATTTATCCGGCATGATCAACCGCTCCAGGATGGTCCTGGGTTCAATGGAGCGGTACAACATTCCCCAAAAGAACAAGCTGGTCAGGATCATGCCCCAGGCGATGTGCAGCGCCAATTTGGTCATGAGGGAGTGGAACAAGAGCGTCCAAGGAAGCCATCCCAGGATCAACGCGGTCAGGATGAATCCATTTCCAAAACGCACATCCGGAGCGGAAAAGAACCAGAAAATCAGCCCGGCATAGGCGACAAGATAGGCCCAGGCGTAACTCCGCAAGGCCGGGACAAGGGTGCGGCGGGCTTTACGGGATAAGAGCATGCCTGCCGCCAGGGAGAGCGGCCCCAGGCCGATCCCCCACAAGAAAGCCTGTTCGGACCGGGACTGATTGTAGTACCAGGTTTTACTCCAGGCCGCAAAGGGCATGGCCTGAACCAGGCCGGCATCCTCGCGCGGGATGCGCGCCCAGGACTGAATGATCTCTTTTTCTGCGGCAACCGTTTCGGCAGGGATTTTCCAATCAACATTGAAGATATCAATGGAGGATTCGGGATAGACCAGATAACCGGAGAGGATCACATTGCGGGCGCACCAGGGAATGAAGATCAAGATGATCCCTATGGCAATGCTCCCAGCCAGGTGGAAATTCTTAATCCGCATGTATTGGAAGAAGATCAAGATCGAAAACAGGATAACCGGTGCAATAGATAATTTGACCGTCACCGCAAAGGCAGCAATGAATGCCAGCAGCATCGGTCGGTATGGATGAATATCTGGCTGCTCTTGTTGCGCCAACCATTCCCCAAATACGAACCAGAGCAGAAGGATAGCCGGGAGGTCTGTACCCGGGGAGGAGGATTCGGCCGCGATCGTGAAAAATGAGAGGGGCAGCAGAACCGCTCTGAACCAATGACTGGGCTGGGCGGCACGTTTCAAAATCCGCCGGATCCCTTCCAGGCTGTATAAGGCAAACCAGGCCATTAATAGACCGGGCAAGGCATGAAAGGATTGGATGCCGGTGAATGAGAAACTGAACAGAGCGTTAGCCACCAACCAGGATGAATTATAGGCCAGGCGGGAATGCAGGTTGCCCAGGCCGGGAACAACCGGATAGGTTTCCATCCATCGGATCGCCTGTGCGTGGTATATACCTGTATCAGGATTAGCCGGTCGGCGGGTGGAAAGATCCAAGACAAGGGCGAGGATCAGCAATGCCACCAGAAGCCATTTCTTATCTCCTGCGGGTACACGCAGGTAAGTTTTCAGGCTGTCTAAGCGGTCGAAGCGCCATTCCCAATAGAATATGAAGAACGCACCGAGGGTCAGAATCAATAAGGTCAGCCAACTGAGATTGATAAAAAGGGAGAACAAAGAAGCCAGACTGGTCACCACAACGAGACCGATCAGCAACAATAAAATTGGTGTTGGTTGCGCAGGCGTGTCTTTGTGTGGAAAGTGTGGACGCAGTAGACGCACGATTAACTGGCCGTAAAGGACCAGGACGGCGGATTCAAAGATCCAAAGTAACAGAGAAATGAGCATAAGCTACCAGGAACAGATCATCAGGATTGGCGTATCTTGTACGGCGATTTGATACGGAATGGGATGTGAAGCAAGACAATCTTCGATAACTCCGTTATAGAATTGAGGCCTTGTAACGAACATAACATAATGATTGCGGCCTTCGATCAATGCTTCTTCGTTTATCAAATGGATGTCCGAACGGAGCCAAAGCGGCGCAGTTAATTGCACTAAGTGGCTGGCTATGGGTACGTGGAGGGAGGAGTTTGCAGGAGCATTTTGATTTAGCCATTCAATTCCCTGGCGATAACTGACCGCCCAATAATCGGTGGCCTCCGAGGAACCAAAGTGGGATGCGGCTCCCTGCATTCCCCCTGTAAGGTTGTTGAAGTATATGTATTGATAAGCCCCAAAGTTAATGAAATTCATCCCGGTGAAAAACAAGATTAGCGACGCAACGATCCCACTGGCAGGGAGTTTTAATGCCGTCCAGTGGCGGGAGACCCTATCGACCAAGGCGGATATTCCAACCCCGGCCAGTAAGGCTGCCCCAGGTAGGAATTCCAGAAAATGGCGAATGCCATCAAAATTCAAGCTGGGCGGCAGGCAAATACGCAGGATGGGGATGAAACACCATGCCAGCGCATAGCGCATGAATTGTCCCTGCTTGCGAAAAATGCACAATCCAGCCCAAACCAGCCCAATTAAGAGACCAATCAGCATGATCTCCGGCATGGTAGCGGTGACCATTTCAATTGGCTGCCAACTCCATCCAGAGGAAGCCGCGCGTCCCCCTTGCGAAAAGATGTACTCAAAATATTTGGTTGCGTTCTTGGGATCGGTGAAGACATAGGGCCAGGAAAAGAAATAGATAACCAACATACCGGCGAGCATTATCAGGTAATGCAGGAGGAATTTCTTAATATGGGAGAATAACCTGGCTGGATGAAGGGTCCAGGTCCCTAGGATGGCGACTACCGGGATAAATAAGGCATTGGCCTTGATCCCCAGAGCCGCGCCGGCAGCAATGCCAACCAAGACGGCGCGTTTCCAGGTGGGATTCTCGGACCACTTCCAAAATGCCATTAATGCCAGTCCGAAGGCCACCATCTCCGGAACATCTTTTACATTGATATGCATGTCCCCCCACAGCCGGGGAAACGTAACCAGGAAAAGCAGGGCAAAGAAGGCGGATAGCTTTCCTGTTCGAGCAGCAGTGAAACGATAGAAGACATAAAGGAAGACGCTGGTCAGGATGATGGTGAAGGCATGGAATCCATCCACGGGGTTCATCCAATCTAACCCGTAGCTGAAGATATACATCGTTGCAGCCGAGGCCGTATCAGCCAATGCCGGGAATTCCTGTGGGCTGTTGCGAAAGGGAGACTGGAAAAGATTTAGCGCATGTTCAGAGTGAAAGGGAAGCTCTGCTTTGAAATCAAGATATTTTTCTTGGAAATGAGTCCAATATTGTAGATAACGTTCGCCAAAGAAGAAATTCCCCAGCCCTTCATCCCAACTCATTCCATACAATGGTAATGTGAGGACCCCACTAATCAGGAAAATGATCATTAAGCTGGCTGCTAACTGATTTGCGTAGCGTTCGATTATCGTTTGTAGTCGATTGAGCATGGTTGACTAATTATAATCGACATTCCACCTTCCTTGACAGGCGCTGTTTCTGGAATGATACTTGCCGAATGCTTGCTCGATTTTTGCGCCACCGCAACCTGTATTCCATCCGCGCTTATTATTTTATTTGGCTGGGCGGAGCGGGATTCAGCAGCTTTATTTCACTGTTCTACCAGCAGCAGGGCTTGAGCGGGACGGAGATCGGCCTGCTTTCCACCTTCAGTGCAATATGCGGATTGTTGATCGGACCATTGTGGGGGCGTTGGAGTGACCGGGTGGGCAGCCCGCGGCGGCTGCTGCAGGTCACATTGATCGCATCGGCGTTTGCGTTCTTTGCGATCGGCCTACAAACCACGTTTACCGGCATTGCCATCTGCATTGTGATTCTGGCGCTGATCAATTCCGGCAATACCCCTATTTCGGATTCACTTGCCCTGGCAGTGACGCGCCTGGAACCCAATGCGGGATACGGCTCGATCCGCCGGTGGGGATCGTTGGGCTGGATTTGTGTCATCTTGCCGGCGGGGTGGCTGCTTGATCGGGTTGGATTGGGGATGATCTTTTGGGGCAACTCGGCCACACTGCTGCTGGCAGCTATTCCGATCGGGTTGATGACCTTGAATAGGGCATCAGGCCCCGTCAGCCTGGCCGGGAAGAAAGGCGGCTTGCTGGAAGCGGCCGGCCGCGTGCTGCATTCACGACCGCTGGTGGGGTTGGCGGCGGCCTTGATCTTGATGTGGTTCAGCGGGTTGGGGGTCAGCCAGTTCCAAACCCTGTACTTGAAGTCCCTTGGCGCGGATGGGCTTCTGATCGGTCTGGCTTCGACCACCAGCGCAATGGTGGAATTGCCGGGCATGCTGTGGGCAGATCAGCTGGTCCGGCGGTTTGGACCGGCACGGGTGATGCGTTGGGGAATGCTGGGGATCTGTGCACGTATGACGGGGGTGCTGCTCTTCCCAGGAATTTTGACGATCATTCTCACGAACGCAATGATGGGAATATTTTTTAGCATGTACACTGTGGCAACGATGATCTATATCCAGCAAAACGTGCCAGAGCAGCAAACTGCGACAGTGATGGCGCTGTTGATGGTCACCTTGCAAAACCTGGTACGCATCCTGGCGGGCGGATTGAGCGGAGCGATGTATGATTCGTTTGGCGGAGCCTATTGGTTGTATGCTGTGGCCCTGGGCGGCGGATTGCTAGCCTGGCTGGCGGTGAAATTGAGTGATAGGAAATCTGCTAAATATCTGGACAAAAACAATGGCATCGGGTAGAATGGACAGTCGCGATTAGAAAGTAACTTTTGGAGGAAGAGCTTTGGCAAACATCAAGTCTCAAATTAAGCGAAACCGGCAAAACGAACGCCTGCGTGTGGCGAATCGTGTTTTTCGTGGGCGTGCCCGCACTTTGGTAGCGAAAGCCCGTGTGGCGATCGAGTCCGAACAGGAAACCAGCGCCGAGGCTGTGCGCCTGGCGATCAGTGCCCTGGATAAGGCTGCCGAAAAGGGTATTCTGCACAAGAATAACGCTGCCCGCCGCAAGAGCCGGTTAATGAAACGCCTGGCTGAACTGGCCAAGTAAGCGAGATTTCTCCGCAGTTCTCTGCGGATCACAACCTTTTGCGTAGCGGGAGCTTCACCTCCCGCTTTTGCATTTTCGAAGTGTTTTGTGTGTGTCAGGTGAGCCATGTTTGAAGCCGAACAGAAACAAATTGAGCAGATCATCCTCAGTTACTGCGCCGGGCATGGCCTGCCGCAGCCGTCTCTGAACTGGGCCTGGATTCCTTTCAGCGGGGAGTGGGGGATCAGTACCTCCTTCTTCCAGGTGGCAGCACAGGAGGCCCGCCAGGGTAAGGGGGGCGGCAACGTGGCTGCCCGCGCTCAGGAGATCGCTCAGGTTTTGGCAGACCACCTGGGCAATCCGCAGGGATTTGAGCGCGTGGAAGCCGTGCGCGGCTATTTGAACCTGTATTACTCCAGCTATGAGTACAGCCGGCGGGTAATGGAGGAGATCCTGGCGCGCGGCGCGGATTTTGGGCGCGGCGAATCTAAGGGCAAGCGAGTGATGGTTGAGTTTTCTCATCCCAACACGCACAAAGCTTTCCATGTCGGCCATCTGCGCTCGGCCATTCTGGGCGATTCGCTCTGCCGGTTGTTGGATTTTTCGGGATATGATGTAGTCCGAACGAATTACCCGGGGGATATTGGCCTGCATGTGGTCAAGTGGCTGTGGAATTACATGACCCGACACAGCGGAGAAAAACCGGAAAAAGATATCACGCGCTGGATGGGTGATATTTATTTGGAAGCCAACCGCCGCCTGGAAGCCGATCCGGAACTGGAAGCAGAAGTGCGCGCTTTGTATGTGCGCTGGGATCAGCGCGATCCGGAAGTGGTGGCACTGTGGAAAGAAACCCGCCAGTGGTCGCTGGACGGATTCAACGACATGTACCGCGAGCTGGATATCCGCTTTGACCGTTACTATTTCAACAGCATGGTCGAGCAAGAGGGCAAGCGCCTGGTGGATGAGCTGATTGCGCGCGGGATCGCCGAAGATGGACGCGCGAATGGCGAAGCGGTGGTGGTCAAATTAGATGAAATCCTGGGCTTGAAGGAAAAATACCGCGTGATGGTGGTGCTGCGCTCGGATAACACTGCCCTGTATGCCACCGAAGACCTGGCGCTCGTTCAGCGTAAGTTCGCCGATTACCCCGATCTGGTGAAATCGCTTTACGTGGTGGATGTGCGCCAGTCGCTGCATTTCCAGCAAGTGTTCAAGACTTTGGAGATCATGGGAGATTCTTCGGCGGGTAAGTGCCAGCACGTGCCTTATGAGCTGGTAACGCTGCCGGGCAACGTGGCGATGGCCTCCCGCGAGGGAACGGTGGTACTGTTGGAAGATCTGCTGCGCGAGGCGACCGCCCGCGCATTGGAGATCGTCCAGGCCAAGAACGCTGATCTTTCGCTGGAGCAACAAACCGCAATTGCCAAAGCCGTGGCAGTGGGTGCTATCAAGTACACCATGCTGGCGCGCGAAAATACGAAAGTGGCCACGTTTGATTGGCAGACCGCTCTGGATTTTAACGGCCAGGCGGCGCCATATATTCAGTATGCTTATGTCCGGGCGGGGAGTATTTTGCGCAAGGCGGGCGGCAGCCTGCCCGACTTCCCTGCCAAAGTCCGTTTTGAGCCTGTTGAAGTGCAATTGGTCGATCTGCTTTCACGCCTGCCGGCTGAAGTGCAGCGCGCGGCAGAGGAATACCGCCCGCTGGGGATCGCCAACCTCTCGTATGAGCTGGCGCGCACCTTCAACGACTTCTACGCGCAGTGCCCGGTCTTGCAGGCCGATGGCGATATGCGCGCGGCGCGGCTGCGCCTGGTTGCTGCAACTCGTCAGGCTCTTTCCAACAGCCTGGCTTTGCTGGGCATCACAGCCCCACAAGCGATGTGAAACATCTTATTTCATTTCGCAAAGGAGAACTACCGCATGGCAATCCGTACTCTTATCATGGGCGCTGCAGGGCGCGACTTCCACAATTTCAATGTCTTTTTCCGCGACAATCCGGATTATGAAGTTGTGGCTTTCACCGCCACGCAGATCCCCAACATTGATGACCGCCGCTATCCGGCTGAACTGGCCGGCAAGCTCTATCCGAACGGTATTCAGATCTTCCCTGAGAGCGATCTGGTCAAACTGATCAAGGATTTGAAGGTCGACCAGGTAATTTTTGCCTATTCCGATGTGCCACATGAAGTTGTCATGCACAAGGCTTCTATTGTATTGGCCGCTGGGGCTGATTTCCGCCTGATGGGCACGAAATCCACCCAAATCAAATCCACCAAACCGGTCATTTCTATCTGCGCTGTGCGCACCGGATCAGGCAAGAGCCAGACCACCCGCCGCGTTTCCTTGATCCTGCGCGGGATGGGCCTGCGCGTGGCGGCCATTCGCCACCCCATGCCTTACGGCGACCTGGTCAAGCAGAAGGTACAGCGTTTCGCCACCTATGCCGACCTGGACAAGCATGAGTGCACCATTGAAGAACGCGAGGAATACGAACCGCATCTGGATAACGGCGTGATCGTGTATGCCGGTGTGGATTACGAAGCCATCCTGCGCCAGGCCGAAAAGGAAGTGGATGTGGTGTTGTGGGACGGCGGAAACAATGACTTCTCCTTCTATAAATCCGATCTGGCGATCGTGGTCATAGACCCGCACCGCCCCGGCCACGAGATCACCTATCACCCCGGTGAGACCAATGTGCGCAACGCGGATGTATTTGTGATCAACAAGGTTGATACTGCAGCACCCGAAGCGGTCATCAAAGTGCGCGAGAACATCTCTGCTGTCAATCCGACCGCCCAGATCATCGAAGGTGCTTCCCCGTTGTTTGTGGACAAACCCGAACTGATCCGCGGCAAGCGCGTCCTGGTCATCGAAGACGGCCCGACCCTTACTCACGGCGAGATGGCTTACGGCGCCGGTTGGGTGGCTGCTCGCCGCTTTGGCGCTGCTGAGATCGTCGACCCGCGCCCCTTCGCGGTTGGCACGATCACTGCGACCTACAATAAATATCCTTCCACCGGCAAGATCCTGCCCGCTATGGGATACGGCAAGGAACAGATGCACGATCTGGAAACCACAATCAACGCTGCGGATGTGGATCTGGTCATTTCGGCTACCCCGATCGACCTGACCCGCATCATCAAGGTTAAGAAACCCATGCAGCGCGTGCGCTATGAGCTGCAGGAGATCGGCGTGCCGACCCTGGAAGATATCCTCAAGGCCAAATTCGGTAAGAAATAAATTGATTTAGCAGGTTATCTGCCCCGGTTTCCCGGGGCAGATAACCCATTCAGGAAAACTATGTTCATTGATGAGGCAGAAATTTATGTGCGTTCCGGCGACGGCGGGGAGGGAATGGTTCACTTCCACCGCGAGAAATATGTCGCGCGCGGCGGCCCGGACGGCGGAGACGGCGGTCATGGCGGCAATATCGTATTTGAGGTCAATCCGCACCTGAACACGCTGGCCACCTTCCGTCACCAGAAGAAGTTTATCGCCCATAACGGCGCCAAAGGCGGCACAAACAACAAGACCGGAAGGTCGGCGGATGACCTGGTGATCCAGGTTCCGCCGGGCACAGTGCTGTACCATGCCTCGAAGGGGGAAATAGTGGCGGACCTGGTTTCGGCCGGACAACGCCAGGTGGTCTGCAAAGGCGGGCGCGGCGGGCGGGGCAACCCGCATTTTGCCAGCTCCAGCAATCAAGCTCCGCGCACAGCCGAAAAGGGCGAACCGGGCGAGGAAATGCACCTGCGCCTGGAGCTCAAACTGATCGCCGATGTGGGGATCGTGGGGGTGCCCAACGCGGGCAAATCCAGTTTCCTGGCGGCGGTCACCAACGCACAACCAAAAATTGCCAATTACCCGTTCACCACCCTGGAACCCAACCTGGGGGTGGCGGAACTGGATCAGGATACCAGCCTGGTGTTGGCCGATATTCCGGGGTTGATCGAAGGCGCGCACATGGGCGTGGGATTAGGTTTTGCCTTCCTGCGCCATGTTCAGCGCACGCGCGTGTTGATCCACCTGCTGGACGGCCTCTCTGATGATCCGCTGGCCGACTATGCGCAGATCAACAGCGAAATGGCGCTGTTTGACCCGGAGCTAGCCAAAAAGCCGCAGATCGTGGTGTTGAATAAGATCGATCTGCCGGAAGTAAAGGAACGCCTGCCCAAGATCAAGACGGCAATGAAGAAACGCAAGGTAGAATTGCTGACGGCGTCGGCCATGGCGCGCACTGACCTGACACCCATCCTGTGGAAGGCTGTGGAGCTGCTGCAAACTGCGCCCCAGCCGCAAGCTGCCCAATCGATCCCGGTTTACCGCCCGGCGGAGGATCCGAACGCTTTCACTATCGAACGAACCGCGGAAGGATGGGTGATCCACGGTGCGGCTATCGAACGCGCGGCAGCCATGACCCCCTGGGAATATGATGGGGCAGTGCGCCGCTTCCAGCGGCTGATGGATGCCCTGGGTGTGGATGATGCGCTGCGCAAGGCAGGCATCGAAGAAGGCGACACGGTCTTCATCGGCGACAATGAATTGGAATGGCAGGATTAATTGCTGATAAAGGATGATGGCGAATAAAAAGCTATCATCCTTTATAATTTATCTCAGGAGTGCGTATGCGGATTGGCATTTTTGGCGGTACGTTTGATCCCCCCCATGTTGGGCATTTGATCCTGGCCCAGGAATGCCAGTCCCAATTAAAATTGGACCGGCTGCTGTGGGTGTTAACGCCTGTCCCACCGCATAAACGCGACCGGGGGGTGACGCCCCTGCGCGACCGGTTAGCCCTGGTTCAGGCGGCAATTGCTCAGGATGCCACTTTTGAGCTGTCGCGGGTGGATATTGACCGCCCTGGCCCTCACTATGCCGTGGATACGTTGGCGCTGCTGCGTCAGGCTTATCCAGATGCCCAGTTGATCTATTTGATGGGGGGAGATTCGCTGCGTAATCTACCCAATTGGAATGAACCGCTGACGTTTATGTGGACCTGTAATGAGATTGGGGTGATGCGCAGGCCCGGTGACCAGATCGATATGCAGGAGCTGGAAGGCCTGCTTCCCGGCATCAGCCAGCGGGTATATTTCATTGAGGCACCCTTGCTGGAGATCTCTTCCAGCGAGATCCGAGAGCGGATCGCTGCCGGACAGCCGTTCCGTTATTATTTGCTCCCGTCTGTCTTCCACCTGATCGAAAAACGAGGACTGTACCGCTAAAGCAGAACCAACGCACGGTCTGACAGGGATGATCTCTGCATGCCGGCAAAAAGAAAAGGATATAACGGTATGTTCATCTCCCTGATCACCAGCCGCCGGTTTTCTCCCATTGCTTTCAGTCATTGGATCATCGATACGCTCAACAGCCAGCGGATCATCTTCCTGACCTTCCTGGCAACCGCGCTCAGCTTATCCAATACCACCCTGGGGGTAGTCAGTTCGCTGGCGATCATCCTGCCGGGAATTTCGCAGCCGTTCTTTGGCTGGCTGGCCGACCGGGTGGGCGGGCGGTGGGTGATGGCTGGCGGGGTGCTGTGGATGGCTTCTTTCTATTTGCTGACCCTTTTCATCCCCGGTGATGCAGCCCTGGTATTATTGGTGATCGGCAGCCTGGGATCGGGTATGTTTCACGCTGCCGGTTCGGCCCAGGCCACATTGGCAGGACGCGAGGCATTCCCCGGCAGGGATACTACGGCAGTATCCATGTTCACGTTGTTTGGTCAGTTGGGCTACCTGACTGGTCCGCTACTGGCCGGGATCCTGTTGGATCGGTGGGGGGAGCGCGGACTGGTGCTGCCCTGTACGCTGGGAATTGCAATCGGCATGCTGGCCTCGGTGCTGTTGAATCCCCGACGCCATGGGTTGGTTGGAGAAGCGTTGAAATCACCGATGGCGGCTAAACCGGTGCGGCGGTTACCGCTGGGCAGCGCGGCAGCTTTGTTTGGCGTGGCGGTTTTCCAGGCCTGGGCTTCCCAGAATATCACCATCTTCATGCCAAAGTTCGTGGCCGATCTGGGACAACCAGCTTCGGTCTACGGTTTCCTGCTGCCATTGTTTACCCTGGGGGGTGTGGTGGGCAACCTGATCAGCGCTGCATATGCCGACCGGGTGGGACGCCCGCGGTTTATCTTCTATGCGCTGGTTGCGTCGGTGCTGCCGCTGGCTTTGCTGGCTCCGGCCGGATATTCGATCTGGACTTATCTACTGCTGCCGATATGCGGGGCCGGGATCAGCGCGGCGTTTCCTGTTATCGTGGCGCTCGCGCAGCGCCTGGTACCGGGCGGAATGGGATTGGTGACCGGTTTGGTATTGGGAGTGCTGTTCTCCGGCGGTGCGCTGGGTACCATGGTCAGCGGTTCGTTGGCTGACAGCGCCGGTTTTCCGCCAATGTTCATCCTGACGGCGGTGTTGTCGCTGGCAGGCGGGGTGTGTGCGCTGTTGATCCGCGATTAAGGTGTTCGGGGCGGTTGTCGAAAAACTGGCTTTGCAGTAAAATAAACCTGCCGGGGCGATGGCGGAATCGGCAGACGCAACGGACTTAAAATCCGTCGATGGAGACATCGTGAGGGTTCGACCCCCTCTCGCCCCACTACACAATCAATTGTCAGGATGGCAATTGATTGTTTTTTTATCTGGTTCTATTGTTCCACCAGCGCGCCGCACTTCTCGGCCCAGGCGCGGATGGCATCCCAATCGCGGATATCCACGGGCGGCTGTTTTTTCATCGCCGGAACCCAGCTCCACGGGAAGCGCAGTATGGTCGGGTCGAACTTGCCGCCGAAAACCTCCACCAGTGCCGGGGTGAACCAGGGAAATTTCGCCAGTTCCTTATTGATCTCAGAGTGGACTTCCTTCCATTCGTCTTCTTTGTCATGGAACGGGCCGGAGGCAAAGACAGCCGTAGGGATCTGCTTCAGGATCTGTTCGTGGCGCTTAAGGAACTGGATGGCATCCCGGTGCCAGCGGAACATATAGAGCGGTGCGCCCAGCACCACAGCCTGGAATCCCGCCAGGGATTTTACATTCCGCGCGGGTTGAAGTTCCACCTCCAGCCCACTTTTCCCCAGCGTCCCGGCGATCGCCTCGGCGATCTCCTTGCTGGAACCATAGGTGGTGGCGTAGGCCACAAGGATTTTCTTTGCCATATTCAATTAGCCTTCTTTCGGAAAAGAATAAGAATAAGTGTATCATAAATCATTCCTGATGTGGCTTTGATCATTGCAGGCCCGGAAAACAAACGAAAAAACCGTTAAATCTGTGAAAATCGATGCTCAAAGGTCGTTCATAGTTGATTTTCTATCGGTTTTGGCGTATGATGGGTCTATCGGGCAAGTCATCCTCGTAACAACCGAGAGAAAGGATAAGAAATGGCATACAGCTATAAGAACAAGAAAGGCGTTACCTATATCCTGCACGCCACCACCCGCACCCTGAAGAGCGGGAAGCAACAGCAGCTGTTCTTCTTCTCCAAGGAAAAGAAAGCCGGCGCGCTGGAAGCAATTCCGGCGGGGTATGTGGTCGCCGAGACCGCCAACGGCCTGCCAGTCTTGAAGAAGAAAGCCTAGTCACAGTTCGTGCGTTATGGGCGGGTGAATAACCCGCCCATAATCTATTTAATCAGGAGACGATCAGGAACACGGATGCCTGGTCGATAAGGAAATAAGGATTAATAAAAAGATCCGTGCAATCCGTGAGACCCGTATTAAAAGGAATTATTAATGAAAGAACCTTCGACCTTGCGCAAGATCGAGACGATCATTGAGCCTATGCCGGTGGTGGAGGGGGCCGGGGTGCTGTTGAAGCGCTCGATCGCCACCCCCCGCCTGGATTACGTCGACCCTTTCCTGCTCTTCGACCATTTCGGTTCGGATGACCCGGACGACTACATGGCCGGCTTCCCCATGCACCCGCACCGCGGGATCGAAACGGTCACCTATATGTTGGCCGGGGCGGTGCAGCACAAGGACAGCCTGGGCAATGTGGGGGTGATCGAGACCGGGGATGTGCAGTGGATGACCGCTGGGGGCGGGATCATGCACGAGGAAATGCCGCAGGAGCGCGAAGGCCGCATGGAGGGCTTTCAACTGTGGGTGAACCTGCCGGCGCGCTTGAAGATGTGCAGGCCGCGCTACCAGGGCGTACTGGCGGGAGAGATCCCGGCTGCGCCGCTGGCGGGCGGGGGCAGCGCGCGGGTGATCGCCGGAGCAGTGGAAGGACTGGGAGGCCTGGTGCAGGGACCGGTACAGGAGATCGCCGCCGACCCGACCTACCTGGATGTCAGCCTTCCGGCCGGGTCACAGGCCACGCTTCCCGCGCCGTCCGGGCACACCACCCTGGCCTACCTGTTCGCGGGCAGCGCCAGCTTCGACGCGCACGGCCCGCTGGAGGCCACGCGCATGCTGGTCTTTGGCGAGGGCGAAGCAGTGAATGCCGAGGCGGGCAAGAATGGGGCGCGCTTTCTGCTCATTTCCGGCAAACCGCTGGGCGAGCCGGTGGCCCGCTACGGCCCGTTCGTGATGAACACGCGTCAGGAGATCCTCCAGGCGCTGGACGATCTGCGGCACGGTACATTCGTCTACCGGGAGAAGTAAGCGAGCGGCCTACCCGGCCGGTTTCAGGTGGTACGGCACATCGATAATGATGCGCTGCAGGCCGCTCTGCCGCCGTTTGAATAGAAGCGCTTTCTTGATCTCCTCGGCGGACTGGTTGTGCAGGATCTCCTGCCAACTGGAGGCGGGGATAATCTCCGGAAGGATCAGCACCGCCTGCTGCCCGTCGTTATGCGCTTCGTCGGTCTGCTCCAAGAAGGTCAGCAGCGGTTTCACCAGAGATCGATAAGGTGATGGGATGACAATAAATTCGATATCCGGGAACCAGTCATTCCAGCGCTTGCGTAAAACATCTTCGTCCGGACCCGGGTCGATATCCACAAAAACGGCGGTCACGCGGTCGGAGATCGAGCGGGCAAAATTGACCGCATCCACCATGCCGCGGTGCACGCTGGAAACAGGCATCACCACGCGCGGGCGGGGCAGAGGGCGGAGCGAGGGGGGCAGGCCGCGCATGGTGAGCTGGTCCGCCACGCCGCGGTAATGGCTGCGGACCTTGAGGGAAAGCATCACCAGAGCCGGGATGACCAGGATGGAGATCCAGGCGCCTTCCTGGAATTTGCTGATCCCGATCACCAGCAGAGCAAAACCAGTCGCCAGAGCGCCCAGACTGTTGATGAATGACTTGAGCAGCCAGCCGCGGCCTTTGATGCGGTACCAGTGGATCACCATGCCGGCCTGGGAGAGGGTGAAGGCGCTGAAGGCGCCGACGGCGAAGAGGGGGATGAGGGCATGCGAGTTCCCCCCGAAGGCGATGATCAGCACGGCGGTCAACGCGGCGAGCAGGATGATCCCGTTGTGGAACACCAGCCGGTCGCCCAGGTTGAAGAGCTGGCGGGGCATGAACTTATCCTTGGCCAGGATGGCGCTCAGGCGCGGGAAACCGGCAAAGCTGGTATTGGCGGCCACCGCCAGTACGGCCAGGGTGGCGAACTGCACCAGGTAATAGATCGGTCCGCTGCCGAACAGGTGGCGGGCCAGGGCGGAAAGGATGGTCTCTCCCGGTTGGGCGGTGATGCCAAAGAATTGGGTCAGGCCCATGCTGCCCAGGAAGAGAAAGCCCATCAGGATGGCCATAATGATCAAAGTCTTTTGGGCATTGCGCCACTCGGGCGCCTTGAAGGCCGGCACGCCGTTGCTGATGGCTTCGATGCCGGTCAGGGCAGTGCAGCCGGCCGAGAAGGCATGCAGCACCAGCAGCAAAGTGAGGGATTGGGTGGCTGCCGGGGCGGTGTTTGCCAATTGGGTGGGCGCGCCCTGCACAGCAGCCTGGACCAGGCCGTAGATCACCATCCCGCCAAAAGTGAACAGGAACAAATAGACCGGAACGGCCATGGCTGCGCCGGACTCACGCAGGCCGCGCAAGTTGAGCAGGGTGATGACCACCAGCAAAGCCAGCGCCAACCAGACCCGCTGCGGCCAGAGCTGCGGAAAAGCCGAGGCGATCGAATCCACCCCGGCGGTCAGGCTGACCGCGGCGGTGAGAATGTAATCCAGCAGCAGCGCGGCGCCCGCCACCAGGCCGGGGTAGGTGCCCAGGTTCTCGCGGGCGACAACATAAGATCCACCGCCGGAGGGATAGCCACGGATGGTTTGCGCGTAGGAAAGGGCCACAATGCCCAGCAGGAGGGCGATGGCGAGGGCGATGGGGAATTGGAGGGACAACCCGGCAGCCCCGGCCACCGCCAGGCCCAAAAAAATCTCCTGGTTGGCGTAAGCCACCGAGGAGAGCGCATCGGGTGAGAAAGCTGCCAGCGCCCTGATCTTGTTGAGCCGCTTTTCATCCATCATCTGGCTGGGCAAGGGCGCACCGGTGAGGAAGTATTTTATTTTATCAAGCACAGGTTGCTCCGTTCGATTGTCCGGATAGGAGGGAAATCTTTAGTTATTATACATGAGGAGCATGTGGAAGGAAGCGCAGAACCGACGGCTGCATGGGCTGTTGGACTTTTGACCTGATCCCCGCAGGCGGGGTGGCGTTTCCGGCGGGCGACCCTTTGTTAAGCAAATTTTCCCTGTGAATATCGCGCGGGTCGCCCATACAGGCAGGCCATGGATTGGCCTGTCGCCGGGCAGGCAGGGTGGCCCTCCCCTCCGGCGGGCGACCCTTTGTTAAGCAAGTCTCCCCCATGAATATCGCGCGGGTCGCCCATACAGGCAGGCCATGGATTGGCCTGTCGCCGGGCAGGCAGGGTGGCCCTCCCCTCCGGCGGGCGACCCTTTGTTAAGCAAGTCTCCCCCATGAATATCGCGCGGGTCGCCCATACAGGCAGGTCATGGATTGGCCTGTCGCCTGGCAGGCAGGGGATGAGGCATGTCAGGGCGAAGCGACCCCGAGAAAAGTGGGGTGATCCTATTCTCGGAATTCCGGGGTCGCTTCGCCCCTGCTCATTTTCGTGTGTTTCGAATATTTCGTTTGTGTCGCGGTCATCCTTTTATTATTCAAGAATATTCAATATTCTTGAAGGAATATTCAATAATATTCAAATTACCTCTTGACAAAATTGAAATTATTGTTATAATATATTTAGAAATAAGGATAACGAACTAGATAATCTTGAACTTCTGAAAGGAAAAATAAAATGAACGACAACTTCTACACCATCGAGATCACCAGCGCCGCTTATGACCAGCGCTTTATCCACCAGATGCGCGAGGCCGAACTGGCCGAAGCCGCTTCCGCCGGACGCAGCACCCTGCTTTACAAGATCATGCGCCTTTTCACCTCCGGCCTCTAAGACCCGCCGCTTCTCCTCCAGGGCTTTCTCAGAGAGATCAACCAGCTTTGAGAAAGCCCTTTTTTCTCCTACGTTTGAACTAGAGAAAATTGGTCAAAAGGGGGATGACCAGAACAGGAAGCAGGATTACACTTTATGGGCCGCCGGGCTTTCTCGCAAATGCATTGTATCTTGGGCCGGGTCATCCAAGCGGATCAGACCCCTGCCCCCGTCGTCTCCTTTTTTGACCCTGTTCTCGAAATGTAATCTTATGAAACGACCTAATCTACCCCAAAGTCTAAAATTGATCACCCCGCCGTTGGCGATCTTCCTCGGCTCGATGATCTTCGCCAACATCGCTTCCAACATGCAGCGTCCAATGCAGTCGCTCTATTTGCAGCACCTGGGCGCAGATATCAGCCAGATCGGTATCTTCTTCACCATCAGCATGATCATCCCAATGATCTTCCAGATCCTGGGCGGGTGGTTGTCTGACACGATGGGACGCCTGCGCGCGGTGGCGATCGGTTCCACCGGCGGCCTGCTGGGCTTCATCCTCTTCGCGGTGGCGCCCACCTGGGAATGGCTTCTGGTGGCGCAGATCGGCCTTTCGATGGCCTATTCCTTCGTCGGACCCAGCTTCCAGGCCTTCATCGCCGAGCAATCAAGTGAAGAGAACCGCGGTAAGGTGTTCGGCATCACCAGCAGCATCTACCAGGTGGTGGGCATCATCGGCCCGCCGCTGGCAGGCATCCTGGCGGACGGTTTCGACTTCCGCGTGATGCTGTGGGTGGCGACCGGTTTCTATGCCCTGGCCACCGTCATCCGCCTGTGGCTCAGCCGCCGCTTCAGCGCCTCCACTGCGCCCACGCACGCCAACGCGCCTTCATTTGGCGGGTTCAAGGGCTCGATGAAAGCCATGTTCGGCATGCTGGCGGCGGGCGGGGTGCTGACCTGGATCTTCATCTCCGACGGCGTACGCGATGTGACCTTCAGCATGTCGGACCAGTTCTACCCGATCTACATGAACAACCTGAACAACATCAGTATGACCCAGATCGGCTGGATGATGTCCCTCTCCTCGATCGCCACCCTGGTGATCCTGCCCTTTGCCGGCAACCTGTCGGATAAGAAGGGCGAGCGCTTCTGCATCGTGACCGGTTTTGGGATCGTCCTGGCGGGGCTGGGCGTCTACCTGCTGGCGCACAGCTTCCTGGCCTTCGCGCTCTCCTGGATCCTCTTCGGGGCGGGCGGTGCGCTGGTCGGTCCGGCCTACGACTCGCTGATCTCGAAGGTGGTGCCAAATCACCTGCGCGGCGTGGCCTTTGGCCTGTTCTCCACCAGCCTGGGGCTGATCTCCCTGCCCGCGCCGTACATCGGTTCGCTGCTGTGGAACGGCATCTCGCCCATCGCGCCCTTCCTAGTCAACTTTGTCGGGATCGCGATCATGCTGCCGGTGATCTGGAAGAAGTTCCGCCTGCCGAACGAGAAGAATGGCGGCGAAGCGGCTGCAACCGAACCAGCTGGCGGCCCCGCTCCTGCGCAGTAGCCTGTTATTAACACGGATGGCACGGATTTTACGGATTTTCCCCGATGATCCTGGGAAATCACGAAAGTTCGTGCCATTTTATTTAATCCCGTGTTCGAGGTTCTAGCCACCTGACAGTTTGCTTATGTCATTGCGAGCTTCCGAAGGAAGCGAAGCAATCTCTCTGAAATTCTAATTTCCTTGCCGCGTTGGAGATTGCTCACCTGCACTGGCATGCAGGTGCAAGTGTCGTCGGGCTAAAGCCCTCCTCGCAATGACAGGATGGTCTATAAATTAAAACTATCGGATGACCAGTCGGAGTTCTTATCCGATCCACAGGCCTTCCAGGCGCACCTGGTAGCCGGAGGGGGTGCGGTTGAGGAAGTTGACCAACCCGCTGTGGCGCCACTGCAGCATGCACATGCGCGGCTGGAAGAAGTAGCGCATGCCGATCTTGATCTCGCAGCGCGCCTGGGGGATGAGCCCCTCGTAGGCCTCGGCAATGTAGTAGCCCATATCCTTGAAGCCGTGCTGGCGCGGGGTGAGCGGTCCGGTGACGCACCAGGTAAGCACGCCGGTACGGGGATCAACCTGCTTCACCACCCCGCAGTGGGTGATCGGGCAGCCGCAGGACATGCCCAGCGGGCGGCCGATCAGAATGTCGCCAACCTGAATATCCAGCTCGCGGGTGATGATCGGGTTATGCGGGATGATGATCTCGCGCGGGCCGGGATCCTCGGGGAAATGCTCCAGGTAGAAATCGAATTCGCGCCCCAGGCTGTCCAGCCAGGGAGCGCCGCTGCGCCCGGCAGCCGGGGCTGCCGCGCAGCTTGCGCAGGCCGAGGCCAACGGGGCGGTGGCTTGGTGTATGGGCGCGGGCGCCAGCGGAGGGGTGAGCGGATTTTGGATCACCTCGGCGGCGGTCTGCTGGGCCTGGTAGCGGTCGCTGGAAAGGTGAATGCAGCGTTTGAGCAGCTCGGGGTGATCGGGCAGGCGTTCAGCCAACTCAGCGCAGGTGCGCACGCCGCACAGCCCGCAGTCCAGCCCGGGCAGGTCTTTGACGGTATAGAGGGTAAGAGTGGTCATCTATCTATTCTCCGCGGTAGAAATTCTGGTTTTCCAGCGAACGCACCACGCCAAAGTGCGCCTGCCAGCCGATCTCTTTCTTGCCCACGCAAATGGTGCAGGTGCCCACCGGCGGGTTGCCGCGCAGCAGCAGCTTTTCGGGGATGTCAGCCTGTTCGCGCAGGATGCTCACCAGCGGGTCGATGCCGATCCCGTAGAGCGCATTGACCTCGCGCACGCGCACGTGCGGGGCCACGTCCTGGATGCGCGAGCGGAAGACCTCTCGCTCGGCCTGCGAGACGCGGTCGATCTTGGTCACCACCGCCACATCCGCCAGGGAGAGCATCGGGCCGATCTTGAGCGGCAGGTTGGTGCCGCTGGTAGCCTCGATGACGATCATCCCCAGACCGCCGTCCACATAGGGGGAGCAGCGCAAGCAAAGGCCGGCGGTCTCCACCAGCAGGATCGTCGCGCCCTGCTGCTGGGCCCAATCCACGGCGTCGCCCAACACCATCACGTTGCAGTGGTCGGGGCACAGCTCGCCGGAATAGATCTTCTTGGTGGGAATGCCAAACTCGGCAGCAAAGAGCTCGTCTTCTTCGGCATATTGCACATCGATCTTGAGGAAGGCCACCTTGTCCCCGCCGTCCAGCAGTTTGCGGATCATGTGGCGCAGGACAGAGGTCTTGCCGGTGGTGGCCGGCCCGGCGCAGATGGCGAGCTTCATGCCAACCCCTCCAGCTCGTGGCAGGTCAGGCGTTCGCCCAGGCGGATCTTGTCGCGCATGGCGGAGAGTATGTCGTCCAGCTTGCCCACCTGATGCGAGAAGGCGCGTTCCTCCTCGCTGGTCACCAGCACCTTGGTGATCATCCCGCCCTGCATGACAATGCGGAAATCGGAGAGCAGGGCGATGCGCGGGTCGTGGGTGACGAAAATGAAGATCTTGCGGTAGGCGCGCAGCAACTCCAGGGCGCGGGTGCGGTGGATGCCGGCGTTCTCCACCTCGTCCAGCAGCACGATGGGCGTGTTGCAGATGATAGTCGCGTCGGCGATCAGCAGGGCGCGGGTCTGTCCGCCGGAAAGCTCGGTCATGCGGCTGGCAGGCAGGACCGGTTCGCCGGTGAGCTGGTTGGCAAAGGAGAGCGTCTGGCGGATCATCTCGTCCACCTGCTCCTTCTTCACGGCGCGGATGCGGGCATGGGCGGTGAGGAAATCCAGCACCGGCAGGTCGGATAGGAAGGTGGTGTGCTGGGTGATGAGCGCGATCGGGTTCATGGCGGGGTTGTCGCGGTACTCCAGCGGCGCGGGAACGCCGTTGATCAGCACGCTGCGCCCGGTCTGGGTGTTGGCGCTGGCGAACAGCTCCAGGTCGTTGATCAGGGTGGTCTTGCCGGAGCCGGTGGGCCCGACGATGCTGACCACGTCGCCCATTTTGAGGTCGATGCGCTGCACGGCTTCCGGCGTGCCGGAGCGGCTGTGCCCGCCCAGGATGGTGATGGTTTCGATCATGCTGCCTCCTTGTGTCCAGATTTGGAAAAAGAATTTCTAAAAAGCTGCGATCCTGTCACCCTGAGCGCAGGCGAAGGGTCTGACCTCTGGCTCAGATGCTTCGCCGCTGCGCGGCTCAGCATGACAATGTCGCTTGTGTGTGCTATGGATCTTTGATTTTTAATTTAGTATTCCTATTGATTAAGTAGGAATTAGTTCTAAAAAAATATCTCAGACAAGATATTTATATGACTAACTCTATAGGGATTATAGCCAAAGATGGATTTTCTGTCAACCACATTTGGGAAAAGAAAACCGCCAAGACGCAAAGGAATTTGCAGGCTGAAGCCTGCGCTACGGCAGAGCAACTATTCCCCCGCCACGTCGGCGATGGTGGTGTGTTCCAGGCGGTCAGAGACATAGTCGCGGATCTCTTTGAAGACCGATACCAGGTTCTTTTCCTTCTCGATCGGGGAGGATTCGTAGAAGAAGACGCTGACCGAGCTGGTGGGGGCAATGGCGCCATCGAAAAGGCGGATGATCTCGGCCAGGGTGATCTGGTCGGCGGGTTTGGCCAGGGTGTAGCCGCCGCGCTGACCCTTGCTGCTGTGCAGGAAATGGGCGCGCTTGAGGGTCAGCATCAACTGCTCGAGGAACTTGGGCGGGATGCCCTGGGCGCGGGCGATGGTATCGATGGAGACGTACTCGTCCGAGGCATTGCGGGCCAGGTAGACGAGGGCCAGAAGGGCGTATTCGCTGCGGGTGGTCAGTTTCATAAGCGATTATTCCGATTAGTTATATCGGAAGTATAGGGATAAAGGGCGGAGATGTCAAGAAATTCCCCTATATTTCGATTTAATAGGATCAAATTGCTTGTATTTGTTTTCGGATGACACTATAATATTGAAAATGAAAGCGTTAAATCGGGCCTTATTAATCGGTATTGTGTTCATTCTGACCATCGGCCTGGTGGGCGGTGCTTCCGCATCTCCGGGGCATTATAAATATTTTCCAGAGACAGGTTTCTCGATCACCGGCGAATACGAAGCCTATTACAATAAAATCGCCGATCCCCTTTTTTATCTTGGTTATCCCATTAGCGTTGAGATGATCACCAATCCTGTGACGCTGGAAAGCCACCAATATTTCCAGCGTGCCCGCCTGGACAAAGTCAAAGTCAACGGCGAAGATGTTATTGAAGTGGCCCCGATGGGCAGTTATGTTCTGGATATCATTCCTGGGGTACCGGCGGAGCTTCCTGCCAGCGCGCCCTGCCGGATGATCAAGTCCTTCCGCGTCTGCTACGCTTTTGAGCAATTTTACGAAACCAACAAAGGGGAAGTGAACCTGGGCGCTCCCGTCTCTGAACTACGCAACGAATCGGGACGCCTGGTCCAGTATTTTGAAAAAGCCCGCCTGGAGTGGCGCCCCGAGATCGATGCTGAAAGCCATGTGATATTAAGCGATGTGGGCAAGATCTACATGGATTATCTGGGGATTGATCCCTATGACACGACGCCGGATGATGCCATCATCACCCGTGATCCCAAGTTAAATGAAAATGTCGGTCCTTTGAATGTGCGTGTGTTTACCCAGGATGCAGCTTCGATCCCCGGCAGCCTGCAAACCGTCTTTGTCATTGTCCAAAATGGGGACTTGCTTGGGGTTGGAGATGCCAACGTAACCATCAGTCTGACCTTCCCAGACGGAACACCGCAAAGATTGCCCTCTGCCACCACCAACGCCAATGGAGTAGCACAGATCTCCTTTATGGTACCCACCAACCTGGCCTCGGAAGATGTGGTACAGATCCAGGCTCAGGCCAATAAGGTCAACGGCACCGGACGCGGACAGGGCTGGTTCCGCGTTCGCCGATAAAACCGAATTTTGCTAGCTTTCCGAAAGCGCTCGTGCTGCCTCGCGGTATTCAGCCACGTTGGGCGGATTAAGCTGGATGACCGTCTGCAGCACGGCCAGGGCATTAACCTTGTCGCCGTTATCCAGGAAAATGTTCGCCAGGCGGTCCAGGTGCTCCACGGCCTTTTCCTGATTTCCCATGTGGGCATAAAGATCGGCAATGCGTTTGTGCAATTCGTATTTTTGCGGGTGATCTTCCAAGGTTTTCAATAACAGATCCAAGGCTTCCTGACGGTTGCCGGATTGCTCCAGCAGGCGGGTGATGGCATCCACCTCGCTCATGGCCGAGGCGTCCTGTCCGGTGCGGAAATAGAGGTCCAGCAGTTGGGAGCGGATTTGGGCATCATCCGGTTCCAGGGTGCGAATCTGTTCATAGACACGCAGCGCTCCGCGTAAGTCCAGCCGCTGCATATCAATGTCGGCGATCTTGTTCAGAATTTGCAGGCTCCATACCCGGTTGGTCTTGGATTGCTGCGCCAGGCGTAAAGCCCGCGAGTAGGTATGGCGTGCCTGCTCCAGGTCAGCCAGTTGGTAATGGATCTGGGCCAGCTCCATGCTTTGCTGGAGGGCTTCTTCCACCGCTCCCTGGGCGGAAAGGGAATCGATCAGGCGGGTACGGATGCTCATATCCATGGGTGAAACCTGAAGAATGCGCTGGAACAGGCGGTTGGCTTGAGCGATCTCGCCGCGCAAAGAATAGAGATCAGCGATCAGAGTGAATTTGGCCACCGCATCGCTAACCTTATCCTCGCGCAGGAACAACTCCGCGATCTCGAGGTGCAAGGGCAGGTAGGTGGGGGCAAATTGGAGGGCGTAGTAGGCTTCCTCTACTGCCGATGCCATCTTGTCCTGCTGAGCCAGCGATCGCACCCGCGCCAGGGCTTCCACCACCTGGCTACTGCCCGATGCAAGGAACATATCGGCCAGGGCGGTGCCTTTGATCCCGCCGTCCATTTGCTGGCGGGCAGAGGCAAGGTGTTGACGCCAGTCGGGGCGCAGTAAATGCTCTGCTACTTTATTGCTCATATCTTTTAGCCGGTTCACATCCGTCTCGTCCGCGATCGACTCCATGATCGATTCATATTGCGGCCCGAGGGTATCCAACAAATCAACGGAAACGGTTTGCGAGTCGGCGGCGCGCAGAGCCTGAATGGCCAGGCTGGCAGCTTCTTTGTAATTTTCCTGTTTGAGGTAGATCGTCGAGGCCAACAGCGATGCGGCGAGGGTGTAATCCTGGTTGCGCAAAGCATGCTGCAGGTTGCGAACAGCCTCATCCGGGCGGGTTTCGCTCAAAAGCAGGCCAATATCATAATAAACGGATGGGTTACGCAATCCCAATTCCACTGCACGGGTCAGTTCTTCCGCGGCTTCGGAGAGCCGTCCCTGAGTTTGTGACTCGATCGCCTGGCTGACATGCAGGGCGATCCGCCCTCGGTCGCCGTAATCGGGGTTGAGCGAACCGGTGCCTTTGGTGAGCGCCGAGAGATTGCGCTTGGTCGTGGCAGAGGAGGTATCGTCGGTTTGTTCAAAGAGCAGGATCGCCAGTTCTTCCAACGCTTTCTGGCGCGCTTCTGCCAAGGGATCCAGCTGTTTGCCAGAAACGCTTTCCGGGATCTGTTTGGGCATCGGCATTTGTTCCAACTGCTTGACTGCCGCCATCACCACCGGTCCGGTGCCACCGCGCCCCCGCGCGGGGCGGGGCAGTTGCAGCCCGGCTCGAATGGTCTGCAAGGCTTGTTGGGCATCTTTGCTCTCTGGCATCAGATTGACCGCGTATTCGACCGTCTGGGTTGCCTTGGATAACTCCCCCTGGATTTGCAGAATGCTGGCGATCGCCAGGTATTCGTTCACTGCATCCGCCTTGCGCCCCATCCGGTCATAGACCGAGGCCAGGCGGTTGCGCGCCAGTAAGTGATCGGCCTGCAGGCTGGTGATGCGCGACCAGTTCTCAATCGCCTTTTCTACATCCCGCCCGCGCAGGTACATTTCAGCCACGTGCATATAGGTCTGGATGGCCTCTTTAAGCCGGCCCTGGCGTTCAAAGATGCGCGCCACTTTTTCCATTGGCAGCGGGTCGTTGGGAGAAATCTTGGCCAGTTTTTGATAGATCTTGAGCGCCTCATCCAGTTCACCCATTTCAAATAAAGCCAGCGCCAGGCTGCTCAGCGCATTGGGGTTCTCCGCATCTTCCGTCAATGCCTGGCGGTAGAATTCGGCGGCTTTGATCCAGTTTTGATCCCAGGCAGCCGAATGGCCCTGATCCATTGCTTTTTGAAAGGCTTGAACATTACCGGCCATAAAATTCCCTCGACGTGCTGAATATACTGATTCTTTATTTTACATCAAATCAGGATTAATTACGGTATTGCTTTTTTCAAGACACAGGGACTGCAAAAAGCGCCGGAAAACTCTCCTGTCAATTCATCACCGTCAAAACACCCCAGTTGTTGCCAATGCGCGCTTCTGTCAGGAGGGGGATCGAGAGCGGGTAGGCTTCACTCATCACCCGCTGAACCAGCCGCGCCGTAGTTGTCAGTTCTGCCTGCGGCACCTCCAACACCAGCTCGTCATGCACCTGCAAGAGCAGGCGCGCCGAAAGGCCATCCTTGCGTAGCGCATCTGGCAGGTTGATCATCGCCAATTTCATTACATCGGCGGCTGTTCCTTGCACCGGGGCGTTGATCGCTTCACGTTCTTCGCGGGCTTTCAGGTTTGGATTGCGTTCGATGTTTCCTTGTAAATTAGGGAAGTACCGGCGGCGGCCAAGCAAGGTCTCTACATACCCCTGCGTGGCAGCCAGGCGGCGGATGCCGTCCAGATATTTCTTTACGCCGGGGAACTGACGGAAGTAAGCCGCTACAAAATCTTCCGCTTCGGCCAGGGTCAGCCCGGCGGCGCGGCTGAGGCCAAAAGAGCCCATCCCGTAGATCAATCCGAAGTTGATCGCCTTGGCTTTCCGGCGTTGATCCTTGGTGATCTGGTTGAGTGGCAGATTGTAGATCGCCGCGGCGGTAGCTGCGTGGATATCTTCTCCGGCATGAAAAGCCGCCAGCATGGCCTGGTCGTTGGCCATGTGCGCCACAATGCGCAGCTCAATCTGTGAATAATCGACGGAGAGCAACTGCCAACCTGGCTCAGCGACGAAGGCATTACGCACCGTGCGGCCGAGTTCGGTGCGGGTGGGAATGTTCTGCAAATTCGGATCGGAGGAGGAAAGCCTCCCGGTCACCGAACCAATCTGGTTGAAGGAGGTGTGCACCCGCCCGGTGTGGGGATTTACCTGCAGGGGAAGGGCGTCCACGTAGGTGGATTTCAATTTTGCCAGCTCGCGGTATTCCAGCACTTGATCCACCAGGGGATGCTGGCCTGACAGTTCATCCAATACGTCTGCGGAGGTTGAATAATGGCCGGAAGCAGTGCGGCGATTGCGGTCCGGCGGCGCCAGTCGCAGGGTTTCAAACAGCACCTTGGAGAGCTGCTGGGTGGAATTGATATTGAATTCGTAGCCTATGCTGCGGTACATCTCGCGCGAAAGGTCCGCCATGCGCGCAGATAATTCCCCCGACATTTGATTGAGGAAGGGCAAATCCAGCGCCACTCCACATTGTTCCATTGCGATCAGCACCGGCACCAATGGCATTTCAATTTCGTGGAAGATCTTCATTCCGCCGCGTTCTGCCAGGCGGGTCTCCATCAACGGCAGCAGGCGCAGCACCACCTCGGCATCTGCCGCGGCATACGGCGCCACTTCAGCCAAAGGAACCTCTGCCATGCTGCGTTGGTTCTTTCCCTTGCCAATCAATTCCTGTATGTGGGTCATGCGCGCATCCAGGTAGATCTCGGCCATATCTTTTAACCCCAAATTATGCGAACCAGAATCAGCCACCCACTCGGCCAGCATCGTATCAAAATTCAATGGATGCACATCTATCCCGCAGCGGGCCAGCACCTCGGCATCATATTTCAGATTGTGCCCTACTTTGGCAACCCTTGTATCCGTCATCACGGGGCGCAGCGCATGGATCACTTGCTTCAGCGGCAACTGCGTTTCACCGGTGGTGTGTCCGACAGGGATATAGTAACCCTCTCCGGGCTGGACGGCTAAAGATATGCCCACCGGCTCAGCCCGCAGTGGGTCGGTGCCGGTAGTTTCGGTGTCGAAAGAAACCCGTTCAACGCTTGAAAGGCGCTCCACCAGATCTGCCAGGGCTGTTGCATCCTGCACGATGCGAGTTTGTAATTCGTAACGCGGCGCCTGCCCAATCTTGATCTCCTCGGCAAAAAGGGAGAGCTGCCGGTTCCCGGCAAATGACTGCGCCTGCGGAAGCGGAACAGAGGCATTTCCCGCAGGCGTGCGCGCCTGTGCGTCTGCCGGCCCACCGCGCAGCTTGTCCAGCCGCGTTGTCAGGGCGCGGAATTCCAACTGACGGAAGATCTCTTCCACTGCGGAAAAATTGATCTTATCCGTGCGCGCCTGTTCCAGCTTGAGCTGGATATCCAGATCAGTGCGGATGGTTGCCAGGTTGCGGCTGAGAAAGGCCATATCCCGCCCTGCTTCCAGTTTGCTGCGCACACTCTCGCGCAGATCCCCCAGGTGGTCGTAAACCACCTCCAGGGTGGGGTATTGTGCCAGTAAGGTCACTGCGGTCTTTTCGCCAATTCCGCGCACACCGGGAATGTTATCTGAAGAATCGCCAACCAGGCCTTTATAATCCACCACCTGGTCGGGGCGCACGCCCAGATGGGCTACGACATCTTCGGCGGTATAATCCTTGGCCTCGTTCAGTTTGCTGCCGGCCAGGCGCACCATCACCCTCGCATCTACCAATTGGAGCAGATCGCGGTCGCCGGTGATGATCTTCACCCCCAATCCTTCCTGCACGGCATAGCGGGCGATCGTACCCAGCACGTCATCCGCTTCGAAGCCTTCCTTTTCCAGACGCGGCAGCCCAAAGGCGTCCACCATCTGGCGAATGCGCTCGATCTGCATGCGCAGATCATCCGGCATCTTGGCTCGCGTCGCCTTATATTCCGGGAAAAGGTCATCGCGGAAGGTCTTGCCGGTGTCAAAGGCAACTGCCAGGTATTCGGGACGGTCCACTTCCAGCAGATGCAGCAGCACGCTGGCAAAACCAAAGGTCCCTGCGGTAGGTTCGCCGGAATGAGTTTGAAAACGGTGTGAATCACCGCCGGCGGTCAGAGCAAAATAGGCGCGGTAAGCCAGCGCATGTCCGTCAATTAAATACAGGATGGGAGGCATAGGCAGGAGTCTCGCATTCGGGGAAAGTATGGGTCAGGAACGTTCAAGTTCCTGGACGGAAACCTCAGACTGAGCACGCACTTGGCGTGTGAATGCACGCAGGCGCTGCGCGGGAGGGGTGTCTGGGCCTTGCAAGGCCAGCGCCTCGGTTGACCAGAAATTTCCGCTGCGGTTGTGTTTCTTCAAGGTTGGGTACTGTTTAAAGATCATCGCGGAAAGGCGTTTGCGGAATTGCTCCGCCACCTTTTCCGGTAAGATCACTTCCGGGGTCTCGGTCGTCCATTGCAAGTACTGCGGGCGCACGATGACCCGGCTGATTTTCCAATGATTTTGAGCCGCTGCCTTGACCAGAGCTTGTTTGAGCATGTCGGCCATGCCACCCACCAGGAAATGCTCCGGTATATAGGGAATCAATACGCAGGTACAAACAGAACCGGGAGGCGGGGTGGAGGGAGGCGCAGGCAACCGTACCGTGGCAGGCTCCAGCGCTGCCGGGCGCTGCGCTTTACGCGGGCGGGTATCCGCCAGGAAGGTGTCCTCTTGCAGCATCGGCTCGGTCTTGCGGCGGGCGCGCACCTGGCGTGTTTCTCCCTGGTAGATCTCTTCTGCATGGGGGGAGGGTTGTTCAACCGGTTTGGGCTGGGCCTTTTCCTTGATCCGGAAAGGCTGGGTGTCCGCGACTTCCAACTCGCGATCCACAGTCAAGGCCGCCTCACCTGGCAGAGGCGGGATCGGGTCTCCGGGTTTGGCCGGCAGGCTGCTTTCTGGAATGAGGTCTAGCACGGGCAGCTCCGCTGCAGTGAGCGGCTGAGTGGCAGCATCCATCCAGGCCGGGCGTACAGTCGGCGGAGGGGAGATTGCCGGCATCTCTTCGATGCGTGGCTCCGTGGGAGGCTCAGCCTGTACCAGAATCTGCGGCGTAGGTACCGCCGGCAGTTCAGGCGGCAGGGCTTGTTCAGCCTGGGGAATTGCACTCCACCAGATTTCCTCTACCACCGGTTCGCTGAATGGCGAGACCGGCTCGCTTTCTTCCCGTAACCAGACTGGCAGCTCTTCGTTTTCAGGTTGCGTTGGAGAAGGCTCGGGTTGGGCAGGGGGTTCTTCCAACGGTTCGGTTTCTCCGGCCTCTGCCAGTTCCCAGGGAAATTGGAACGCATTCTGGATGGTGAGGGCTGGTGTTCCGCCGGGGGCAGGAATGGGCAAGGCAGGGTCGGGCTGCGGCATGGATGACAGCAGCGAAGCCAGGCTGGCAGCCATGGCCTCCTCATCCTCCTCCGAAACAGGTTGTTCCTCATCAGAGGTTTCCGCCTGGGCAGCGGCCAGCAATTGTTCCAGTGGAATCAGTTCTGCCGGCGGTTGCGCGTTTTCAATGCTTTCCACTTTCGAGGGTGGAACCTCTTCCACCTCTACCGGGGTCATCATCAGACGCACCAATTTTCCCGCCTGGGCGCGGCAGCGCGTGAGTGGGATGGGAACGTCATACACCAAGGCCAGGATGAAATCCTCTGCCAGGGCGGTGGCATATAACAGGCTGTCCTGTTCCGGTATGTCGTGTGTCAAAAAGCGCACCAGATCACTCTTCTGGCTGCTGTCCCAGTAACGTGCCAATTCATTGGCAATCCCCGTGGCCCCTTCTGCGCTCAACCTGCCGGCAAAAGCATACAGGCTGCGCAGACGCGCCACCACCAGGCTGTCGGCAGAACATTCTTTCAGCATGCTTTCCAGCAAATCTGTTGCCCGGGAAGCTTCGTTCTGCCAGGGCAGGCTTGGGTTCAGCTCCGGCTGCCATTGGAAGGCTTCTTCCGCCAGCGGATTTTCAATCGACGGGGGTTCCTGTGGGGAAGGGGTGAGGATGTTTTGTACTGACTGGAGCAGGTCGGGCAGGTAATACGGCCGGCTAACAGTGCCGTCCACACGGACCCCATCCAGGTCGGGCAGCGAGCCGTCGCTCTCCAGGGGAATCACCATCAAGCGCATGTCGGGGATCCGGTCCTGCAGGCTGCGCGCAACATCCACCACTCCCGGCTGGTTAAGATCACAATCCAGGATGGCCATAGCAAAGCTATTCCGCGCGCCGATCGACTGGGCTTCTTTGCCGGACTGGACCAGGCGCACCTGGTATGGCCCGTTCTCCTCCAGACTGATGCGCAGGAGTTCGCCAAAAGCAGGATGGGGGGTCGCGACTAAAATCTTCTTTGCCACGTTAAAAGTGTATCACAATTTCAGAATTGGGCACGAAGATTTACACCGTGAGGCGATAAGATACTGTATCTTTAGTTCATGAAATAGGGGAGAGAAGAAAAATAGCTTGATCGC
>CAYRHN010000006.1:0-240172 GCA_964424115.1 uncultured Anaerolineaceae bacterium | reverse complement strand
TCCCGCTTCTTCTTCCTCCTCCTGACTTTCGCTCAAAGAGCCAAAGTCCAGGGGGCAGGGGGGGAGAGGTAAACTCCTACTTCTTCCCGTTCTTGATCGCGGCCTGCGCGGCGGCCAGGCGGGCCACCGGCACGCGGAACGGCGAGCAGGAAACGTAGTTGTTGCCGATCAGGTGGCAGAACTCGATCGAGTCGGGATCGCCGCCGTGCTCGCCGCAGATGCCCACTTCCAGGTCGGGGCGGGTCTTGCGGCCTTCTTCCACGGCCATGCGCATCAGGCGGCCAACGCCTTCGCGGTCCAGGGTCTGGAAGGGATTCTTGGTCAAAATGCCCTCTTCCACATACTTGATGAGGAAGTTGCGCTCGGCGTCGTCGCGGGAGTAGCCGAAGGTCATCTGGGTCAGGTCGTTGGTGCCGAAGGAGAAGAACTCGGCCAGCGAGGCGACCTCACCGGCGGTGACGGCCGCGCGGGGGATCTCGATCATCGTGCCGAACTTGTAATGGAACTTGACCTTCTTCTCTTCCATCACCTGCTTGGCAATGCGCTCCAGGCGGGGCTGGATCCACTTCAACTCGTTGACCGTGCCGGTCAGCGGGATCATCACTTCGGGCTTCACCACGATCTTGCGCAGGGCGCAGTCGGCGGCGGCTTCGAAGATGGCGCGCACCTGCATCTCGACGATCTCGGGCATGTAAATGCTCAGGCGGACGCCGCGCAGGCCCATCATCGGGTTGGATTCGTGCAGCGCGCGCACGGAGGCCAGCAGTTTTTCCTTGGCGGGCAGATCTTTGGTCTGGCCCTTCACGCGCATTTCGATCACTTCTTCCAACAGCTTCTCAGCGTCGGGCATGAACTCATGCAGCGGCGGGTCGATCAGGCGGATGATGACCGGGTAGCCGTCCATCGCCTCGAACAGGCCGTCGAAGTCGGAGCGCTGATAGGGCAGCAGCTCGTTCAGGGCGGCGGTGCGGTCGGCGGAGGTCTCGGCCAGGATCATGCGCTGCACGATCGGCAGGCGCTCGGTCTCGAAGAACATGTGCTCGGTGCGGCACAGGCCAATACCCTTGGCGCCGTAGGAGCGGGCGCGGCGGGCATCCTTGGGATAATCAGCGTTGGCCCACACCTGCAGGCGGGCTTTGTCGTCCGCCCAGGAGAGCAGGGTCATCAGCTCTTTTTGCTCTTCCAGGTTCGCGGCGGTCAGCTTCAACTGGCCCACGTAGGCATCGCCGGTGGTGCCGTCCACGCTGATCCACTCGCCTTCCTTGACGACCAGGTCGCCGGCCTTGAGCAGGCGTTTTTCCAGGTCGATCTTGATGCTGGAGGCGCCCACGATGCAGGGCACGCCAAACTGGCGGGCCACGACCGCGGCGTGCGAGGTGGCGCCGCCCTCGGAGGTGAGAATACCCTTGGCGACCAGCATGCCGTGCACGTCATCCGGCTTGGTGAAGGGGCGCACCATGATCACGGCCTCGCCATGTTCCTTGGCGCGGGTCACGCAGGTGTCGGCGTCAAAGTAGATCTGGCCGACCGCGGCGCCCGGCGAAGCGTTCACGCCGGAGGCCAGGAAGCGGCCTTCCTTCTTGGCGGCTTTCTTGTCCGCATCGCTGAACTGCGGGTGCAGCAGTGCGTCCACCTGCTTGGGGGTCACGCGGGTCAGGGCTTCTTCCTTGGTGATCAGGCCTTCGTTGACCATGTCCACCGCGATCTTGATCGCCGAGGCGGCCGTGCGCTTGCCGTTGCGGGTCTGGAGCATCCACAGGCGCTTGCGCTCGATGGTGAACTCCATGTCCTGCATATCTTTGTAGTGTTTTTCGAGGATGTCGCAAATTTCGATGAAGCGCTTGTAGGCATCTGGCAGGGTGGCGGCCATTTCGGTGATCTGGCTGGTGTTGCGGATACCGGCCACCACGTCCTCGCCCTGCGCGTTGAGCAGGTATTCGCCGTACAGTTTGCGCTCGCCGGTGGCGGGGTTGCGGGTGAAGGCCACGCCCGTGCCGGAGTCGTCGCCCATATTGCCGAAGACCATGGTGACGATGTTGACCGCGGTGCCCAGGTCATCGGGGATGTTCTCGGCGCGGCGGTAATCGATGGCGCGCTTGCCGTTCCAGGACTTGAAGACGGCTTCGGTGGCCAGTTTAAGCTGCTGGATGGGTTCCTGCGGGAAGTCGAAGCCCATTTCCTTCTTGACCACGGCCTTGAACAGCTTGACCAGTTCCTTCAGGTCATCGGTGGTCAGCTCGGTATCCTGCTTGTAGCCCTTCTTGTGCTTGAGGCCGTCCATCGGCTCTTCGAAGGCTTCGTCGGGAATGCCCAGCACCACAGCGCCGAACATCATGATCAGGCGGCGGTAGGAGTCGTAGGCAAAGCGTGGGTTGGCGGTCAGTTTGGCCATGCCTTCCACGGTCACATCGTTGAGGCCGATGTTCAGCACCGTGTCCATCATGCCGGGCATGGAGAACTTGGCGCCCGAGCGGCAGGAGACCAGCAGGGGGTTCTTGGGATCGCCAAAGGTCTTCTCGCTGGCCTTTTCGATCTCTTTCAGCGCGGCCAGTTCCTGCTCCCAGCAGCCGGCCGGGAACTTGGAACCTTCGGCCAGGAAGGCATTGCAGGCCTCGGTGGTGACGGTGAAGAACGGCGGGACCGGCAGGTTAATGCGGGTCATCTCAGCCAGATTAGCGCCCTTGCCGCCCAGCAGTCCGCGGACCAGGTCCCAGCTGCCGTTGCAATAGGCTTCCGCCTGTTTGAGTTCGTTGAACAGATATACCCATTTCTTTTCAGCCATTGATTTTTCCTCCAGGAAAAAGATTGAAAACCCTTGTGGGGTTGTGTTTATGAGAAGAAGGGGTGGAAGAACCCCATCTTGGCGGGTAGATTAGGCCCGCTAAACTAGCGATTGTACCACATTCGCCCCCGCGTGGCAAAAAATTGTCAGGACAACTCTTCCCGGCAGGGTCACTTAAGCAGCCACTGCAACCCGGCGCCGACCAGCGCGACCGGTACGCCGAAACCGATCATGCTGAACACTATCCCGGCAATTTCGCCAAAATCCATGCTCAGGTTGGTGTTGAGGTTGATGTAAATTATGGGGATGACCACCAGGCCGGACCAGAAGAAGATGATCATCCAGAAAGCCACCTTGCCGCTGATGACAGCGTTCTGGGTGCTCTTCTCGGTGCCTCTCAGGGCGAACAACCCGTAGATGCCTGCCAGGGGTAGGATCACCAGGCTGAGGAAATAGATGGTCAGGAAGATGTATGAAGGATCCACATTGGATTCCCCGAACAACTGGCCTGTATTGGTCAGCGTGTTATAGATCACCTCGAAGGTGTTAAATGTAGCCGCCTCGGAGTAGAAGCCCAGCATGGCCGGGTTGATCGGCAGGTAGCGGAAGGAGACCCGGTTGAGATCGAACCAAGGCAGGAAACAGGCGATCAACAAGATGGCAGCTCCAAGCGCCGGGAGTTTGCTCGTCGACCTCGGCGGAATGGCGGGGGCGGAGGTGGGAGGGAAAGGATTGTAGTATCCGGGAGGTTGTTCTGGGTTGGAGGATTCGAGCGGTTCGGGTGGGGTGGCCGGGATGAGGGGCGAATTTTCTGGGGGAGTGACCGCTTCACTTCCCAGGTGGCTTCCGCAGGCGACACAAAAAACTGCGCCATCCTCGTTTAAGGCTTCGCAGTTGGGGCATGTTCTCATGTTGACCTCCTATCGTTTCAAAACGTAGGTCGATGAAGGCCTCTAATTTGATTCCATTATATAGACATAAACAGAAAGATTCAATAACCGCCGCTTTACCACATTCATCCCCGGCTGGCAAAAATTTGTCAGGACAAGTGAGGAAAATCTCACGGCCCGGCCACCGCATAGCGCAGCAGGTCACCGTTGGTCATCAACAGATTGAGCGTCATCCCATCCGGGGTGAAGAAGGCGCGCTGGATGGAAGCTTCGCCGTTAGAATATAACCCGCCTCCCGGCCAGAGGAATTGCAGGGTTTCGCCCGAACTCCGGTCGAGGATCGCAATCCCCCGGCCGTAAACTTCTCCGATCAACGCGCTGTCGGGGGAGTAAATGATCTCTTGCAAACCACCGCGAGAATTGGCTTCGTTCACCCGGAAGGGGGCAGGGGTGAAAGTGACGGTCTCATACATCTTGCAGCCGTCCGGCTGGCACAGGTACAGCCACTTTCCATCCGGCGAGGCGGCCGCCTGGTACCACCAGTACTGGTAAGCCGGAAGGGTGAAGGCGAAGAGGGTCACCGCGTCGGGGATGCGGATGACGTAAAAATTCTGCCCGCGGTCGTCCAGGTAGAGCATGGAGCTGTCAGGTGAAATCCCCATCACCACCCCGCCCGGCTTGGTCTCGCCGGTCAGCGAGCCGTCTGCCACGTTCCAGATGCGCAGGCCCGGTTTGGCGTGGCAGGTATTGTCGCCCAGCGGGCAGGGGGGCACGTCCCCCGGCAGTTCATAGGTGTTGGTGATCAAATGCTGCTCGTCCGGGGTGAAGAAGGCATTCAGAAAACGTTCATCCAACTTGGGCGCGGTGAGGATGGTCTGCACCTTGCCATCCGCCACGTGGATGATCTCCACCGTCCTGGGGTCGTTTTGGGCGGCCACTGCGGCCAGCTCGCCGCTGTCGGAGACCGCCAGCAGGCTTTTGCCTTGCTGATCCAGGTCCAGCACCACCCTGCCGCTTTGCGGATCGAAGATCTGGCTGTTCCAACTGACGTATTTCCGCCCGGGGGAAGGGTTGAAGTCGCCATTCTGCGAGGGGGGTTCCACATAGAGCGGCGACTGGGGATGGGCAGGCATCTGGGTGAAGGTTCCGTTCGCCAGATCTTGCATGAGGCGCGTATTCTGGTCGTAAAGAGACTCGTACCAGACCGCATTTGCCAGAAAGGCCAGCTTCGTGCGATTGGCCGAGAACCAGGTCTCGTTTTGAGGGATCGTTCCCAAGACATTGCCATTGTTCCCATCCCTTACTTCAGCCCAGCTACGGGGCCAGGATTGGAAGAGGATTGTGCCGTCTGTGGAAAGAGAAGCGTTACGGGTGTCTGGAACCTTGATCTGTTGGATGGGTTGGTCGCTGTCCAACGGATAGACGTTGAAGCCATCTTGGGTACAGGTGATCAACCGCACCGCGACACCGCTGGCAATTTCTTCGAAATTATATAAATAACCGGACAGGCGGCGCAGCAGCCCGAAATCAGACTCGCGCACTTCCCACAGCGTGGTCTCAAAGGTGTTGGAACTGAAGGTGGCGATCATCTGGTCTGAGATCACGTTCAGGTAGCTGGTGTTCACCGGCTTGGCGAACTGGCTGCCGTCGCTGGTGCGGAAAAAGGTGTGTTCGCCGGTGCAGCTTTCCACCACAAAGGCGCCGCCGGGAGAAATGGCGTAGCTGCGGTAATTGGGATTGCAGAACTTGACGTTGAATTTGAATGGTTCTTCCGTGCTGCCGACCTTGACGATCTTCACCCAGCTGGATTTGGGATTCGAAAGCAGCAGGGTGGAGAAATCGGCAGAGATGGCGTACGGCTTGAACTCGCTCGGTTCGGCCCCTGCCGGCCAGACTTCTTCGATCAGGCTGCCATCTTCCAGACTGTAGAGAAGAACCTTATCGTCATAGAAATAGGCCAGGCGGGCGCTGTCGGGGGAGATTCTGAATGGAGCGTTTTCCAACTGCAGCAGCGGGCTTCCATCTGCGGCGCGCCAAAAGTAAAGCTTATCTCCACTGAAGTAGAGCAGGCGGCTGTCCAAAGTGAAGTGGAGGTCGCCCAGGGTGCTTTCCATCGGAATATAGTAAAGGGTTTGGAAACCTTCCACCAGGATGCCGGTCATGGTCAGGGTAGCCTGATGCATTTTGTCCGGTGCCAACGCCGCGTTCAGGAAGGGATGCTCGCTGAAGATGGCCGTGTTGCGCAGGTCGGCCAGGTTTTCAGCCGAGATCACCACGCCCGGGGTGGGCATGCTGGTACCCATCGAGACCGGGATGGCGATGGTAGGCGTGAGGGTGGGCGTGGGGGTGTCTGTCGGGGTATTCGTCACCGTCGGCGTGGAGGTGAACGTGAGGGTGATGGTGGGGGTGGCCGAGGGGGTAAAGGTGCTGGAGGGGGTGGCGGTGTGGGTGGCCGTCCAAACGGCGGCGGTGGCGGTTTGCGCCTCGGCGGTCTGGGCGGCTTGCTGTTCCGGCGAAGCGGAGCAGGCGGCCAGCAGCAGGAAGGTGAAAAGGATGCCGGCGAAACAGGGGAGTGGTTTGCGAAGAGGGAATTGTGCAGCCATCGGAGATCTCCTCAAGGATGATGGAAAAGTAAGGTTGTAAATCAGTGTAGCATATTTCGGGCAAACCAGGCTGCGCGTCCGGTGTGGAAATGCCAGTTTTTGTTTTTTTCTTCCCTTCACCAGGCGAGGGTGACTGATTCCAGTTGTATTCACAGGCGCCGCGTGGTACATTAAATACAGCATTCCACCCAGGGGGACATGCCCCCATTAAATCAAACCTGTATATTACAGATTGCTTTACAGGAGGCATACCTTGTTCAATTTTTTCCATAAAATTATTATTTTTATCAGTTTGATCGTTTCAACGCTGGGAGGCCGGATGCCCGTGAAGGCTTTCGATTGTTCCACGGTCAGTGAAATTCCTGTGACTGAATGTCAGGCTTTGGTGGCGCTGTACAATTCCACCAACGGCTCGGGATGGGTCGCAAATTTAAATTGGCTGGTCACCAATACCCCCAGCGACTGGTACGGCGTGACGGTAACTGATGGGCATGTGACGTTTTTGAGCCTTGATAAGAACAACCTGGTTGGCGTCATTCCACCCGAATTGGCTTCTCTGGGCGGCTTACAACATTTATTTTGTGAGACCAATCATTTGACCGGTAGCATTCCACCTGAATTGGGCAATTTGAGCAGTTTGCAGCGCTTGTGGCTGGGCGACAACCAATTGACCGGCAGCATCCCGCCTGAATTGGGGGCGCTGAGCAACCTGCAATCTATATCGCTTTATTCCAACCAGTTGACCGGAAATATTCCGCCGGAGTTGGGGGCATTGGAAAATTTGCAAATGCTATATCTCAATTCAAATCGTCTAACCGGCAGCATTCCGCCTGAACTGGTAGGATTGAGTAACCTGGCCAGATTGTATCTCCATGTGAATCAATTGACTGGAAGCATTCCGCCTGAACTTGGAAATCTGAGTAATCTACAATTACTGTGGCTGCGGGACAATCAATTGACCGGCAGCATTCCACCTGAATTGGGCAACCTGACCAATTTATCCCAGCTTATACTGGATACCAACCATTTATCCGGCAGTATTCCGCCCGAATTGGGTAATTTGAGCAATCTGGCATATTTCCAGCTTTATGGGAACCAGTTGAGCGGCAGTATCCCGGCCGAATTAGCGAATCTTAGCCAGGTGAATTATTTTTATTTAGACCATAACCAGTTGACCGGCAGTATTCCTTCGCAGTTGGGAAACCTGACCCACCTGAATTTGCTGGGCCTGGCCGATAACCGGTTGAGCGGCTCTATTCCTCCCGAATTGGGTAATCTATCTGAACTGAGGCATTTATATCTGGATCATAATTATCTGACCGGCAGTGTTCCAGCTACGTTTGGCAACTTGGGCGGTTTGTTCCAACTGAACCTCAGTCACAACCGGCTTTCCGGCGCGCTGCCGGAGAGCCTGACAAATTTGACCAACCTGTGTTTGCCATTCGGCGGGTTCATTTGCGATTCGCCCGATCACGGCCTCGACCTGAGCTACAACCGCCTAGACGTGCCTGCTGTGCCGCAGGCGCTGGCGGATTTCCTGGCAATCCGAGACCCCGACTGGTACTTGACCCAGGCGGTTACAGAGACGATCACCCCGCCGGACGGGGGAGAAATTGGTTCGAACGACGGCAGCGTGAACCTGATCTTCCAACCCGGCAGCGCGCCAGGGACGATCACGGTCACTTACGTGCCGATGCCGACACCCGCCCGGGAGGTTCCGGATGATCTGGCCTTTGCCGGGCTGGCCTTCAGCCTGGAGGTGGCGGATAAAGGGGTCTACACCTTCGCCCAGCCGGTGACGGTCACAGTCGCTTACCAGGAGGGGAATGTTGGTCTCCAGTTCGATGCCTTTGGCCAGTTGTTCCTCCTCCCGGAAGACACGCTCAAACTCTACACCCAGGACGAATCGGGCTTTTTCTGGGTGGACGCGCTGACCACCTGCGCCTCGCCCGGAGGCTACGTCCTCGACCCCGCGGCCAACACGCTCACCCTCACCATCTGCCAGGCGGGCGAGTTTGCCCTGCTGGGCGAGAAGCAGCAGAACCTGCTCTATCTGCCGGTCGTGGGGCGTTAGAGCCCCGGCCTTCCTTATTCCCGCGCCTGGAACAGGTAGAATATGTGACTTGCGACACATTCCCCGTTAGGGGTTTGTGTTATAAAATATACCTATCCCGGCGCCCATCTTATTTATTCTTCCCCTTCGCGCTCCGGAAAATTATTCTTTTAAAGGATTCTTTATGTCCAAAATAGCGATTATTACCGACACTGATTCCAGCCTGCCGGCAGACCTGGCTGCGCAGCACGGCATCCAACTGGTCCCGATCACGGTGCACTTTGGGGAGGAGGTCTACACCACCGGACTGGACCTGGACGACATCCGATTGTTCAAGATGATCGACGCGCGCCAGAAGCTGCCCACCACCTCCGCGCCGCCGCCCAGCGCTTTCGATATCGCCTTTCGCCAGGCCTTCGAGCGGGGCGCCGAGCAGATCATTTGCATTTGCGTCTCCAGCAAGATCAGCGCCACGTACCTGGCCGCGCTAAGCGCGCTGGAGAATTTCTCAGGCAAGGATATTACCGTCATCGATTCGCTCAACCTGTGCATGGCGCAGGGTTTCATGGCCCTGGCAGCCGCCGAGGCCGCCGAACGCGGGGCCAGCAAAGAGGAGATCGTGGCCCTGGTGACCAGCATCCAGCCGCGCGTGCATGTCTTTGGCGCGCTGCCCACGCTGAAATATCTGGCGATGGGCGGGCGGATGGGCAAGCTGGCGGCGGGCATCGCCGACACGCTCAACATTAAGCCGGTGCTGACCTCGCGGGACGGCAAGCTGGAGCTACTGGAGAAGGTGCGCACCTGGCGCAAGGCCGAGGAGCGCCTGATCGAGCTGGCCCATTCCATCGCCGACGGCAAGAAGGTCGAGCGGGTGGCGCTCATCCACGTCAACAATGTCCCCGGCGTGGAGCACCTGTACGAGAAGTTGAAAGCGGAGTTGAACATCGGCCTGGAGCCGGTGGTGGCAGACTTCACCCCCGGGCTTTCGGTGCATGCCGGCTCGGGTGTGATCGGTTTTGTGATGGTAACGGATTAGAAGATCCTTCGAACACGGATGGTACGGATTTAACGGATCTTCACGGATAAGCTATTCTATTTAGCTATCCGTGTTTATCCTTCTGATCCGTTAAATCCGTGTTCTAAGATTTAATTCAGGTGCTTGATAAAGCAGCGGCGGCGCTTATGCTGGCGCACATCGTAAAACTTCCACTGCGACTGCACCTTCGTATTCGTTTCCAACTCAGGGTTCGACTCCACCTTGCGGATGCCGCGGCGGACAAAGGTCTTGCTGATGCAATCCATCAGGATCGCGTTGACCCCCTTGCCCTGCCAGGCGCTCGCCACCGCCACCAGGTACAGGTCGGCGCGCTCGTTCTTGCGGAAGGCCTGCAGCAGGTGGAACCAGCCCAGGGGGAATAACTCGCCCTTTGCCTTTTGCAGCGCCCTGGTCAGCGAGGGCATCGTGATGCCAAAAGCGATCATCTTTCCGTTCTCGTCCAGCACGATCGGAACATATTCCGGCTGGATGAAATCGAAATACATCTTGGTATAGGCCTCCACCTGCTTCTCGGTCATCGGCACCGTGCCGTACAGGTGGCTGTATTCTTCCTCCAGCAAAGCAAAGAGCTCCTTGGCGTAGGGCAAGATATCCTTGTTGCTTTTTGCTGGGAGCAGGCGCAGGTGGTTGCGCTCCAGCACGGTCTCGGCGATGCGGGTGATCTTCTCGTTCGGCTCGGCCGGGACGGTCAGCTCAAATTCCATCCAATCCACATCCTTGACATAGTCCAGGCGTTCCAGGTGCTGCGGGTAGTAAGGATGGTTATAATAGGTCGCCATGGTGCCCAATTCATTGAAACCTTCCACCAGCATCCCCTCGCGGTCCATGTCGGTGAAGCCCAGCGGACCGTGCACGGCGGTCAGCCCGCGCTCGCGCGCCCAGCCCTCCACCGCCCCCATCAGCGCGGAAGAGACCTCGCTGTCATCGATGAAATCCAGCCAGCCGAAGCGCAGGTAGGGCTGGTTCCACTTTTCCATGTGCGCGCGGTTGAGGATGGCCGCCACGCGCCCGACGATCTTGCCGTCGCGGTAGGCCAGCCAGTAGCGCGTCTCGCAGTGCTCGAAGGCGGGATTCTTCTGCGGGCTGAGCGTGTTGAACTCGTCGAAGGTCAGCAGCGGCACATAATACGGATTGCCGCGGTACAGGCTGTGCGGGAAGCGGATAAAGGTCTTCAGGTCTCTCGGGGAGGTGATCTCTTTTAACTGGACGGTCATGGCGGCATCCTTAGAGCAAGAATGGGGATATTATACCTGAAAGTGGGGGGCCCATCCGCTCTGCCTGTCGTAGAATGTCTATCCACCCCCTACCGCGTGATCGCCGGGAGGAACATCCGGTAAGGATCCCAGATCGTGATCGTCACCGTGGCTGTGCCGGTCAGCTCGCCGTCACTGGCGCTATAGATGAATTCATCCGTCACAGCCTGGCCAAGCGTCAGCCCGTTAAATTGACCGTTGGGGTCGTAATGGAATGTCTGGCGGGGAGTGAATCGCGCGAGGAGCAAATTATCCGACCAGCTGGAATCATTGATCGAAGTGAGGCCCGCAATCAGGATATTTCCATCTCCATCCAATGCCGCCGCCGCGATGATCTCCGTCTCTCCAAGATCATCCACCACAATCCCATGATCCCCAAAGCCCATGTCCGGGCTTCCATCCGGGTTGTAGCGAGCCATGGCGACATCCGGCACTACCGCCCCTTGCCATGCCCATCCGGACAGGAGTAATTTCCCATCCGGCTGTAGAAGCAGATCGGTCGGATATGCGTTAACGGCAAGGGTCGTTGTGGCCAATCCGGCATTGCCAAAATCGGCATCCAAATCTCCAAGGCTGTCAAATCTCACCACGGCCATTAATGGGCCGCTGCTGCCGCCCAGAACGATCTTCCCGTCCGGCTGTTGAACCAATCCGGCGAGATAATCCGCAGAACCTCCAATGTCGGCCTGCGCCCACCCATTCACCCCAAACGTACTATCCAGGGTACCCGTCAGATCGAAGCGCGCCACGCAAAAATCGATCGTAGTCCCGTTACAACTCCCAGCCAAAAGGATCCCGTCTTCTTGGAGAACAATATCCGCGTATGGCTCCATAGCCTCGGTCGTCAATACAACCCCTTGCGTGCCGAAACTGGTGTCCAGCCCGCCGTCCGGCAAATAACGCGCCAATAAAAACTGATCATGGCTGTAATTGATCGCCTGGGTTCCCCCCACCAAGATCTTTCCATCCGGCTGCAATTGCAAAGAGGTCGCCACCTCGGATTTTCCGCCAAAATCGGTCGTCACGATCCCCCCGGTTCCAAAATCCTGATCCAGGCTGGCGTCAGGCAAGTACCGCATCAGAAGAATTTCTCCCGGAACACCGGAATCCAGGGTCTGTCCCGCGACCAAGATCTTTCCATCCGGCTGTAGCAGAATTGCATGGCCCCCTTCTTTCAAACGGATATCCGTGACCACTTTTCCAGCGCTTCCAAAAGTGGTATCTGGTGTGCCGTTCGGGAGAAACCGCATCAGGATCACGTCTGAAACAAGATCTTTGACCGGATCATAACGCCAGGTGATCCCCACCGCGTAGATCTTGCCGTCCGGCCCGATTTGAAGATCGGTAAACCTATCCTCGTAACCGCTGATATCCAGGACCCATTTTCCATTGGTTCCAAAGCGGGTATCCAGTTGGCCGGCCGGGAAGAGGGTCACACTGCCCAGGGTTTCCGCGGTACTGAAGCTCTCAATGAATAAAGGATCGCCGTTTGCGTCGCTATCATTGGCCAACACATCCGGCAAAACAACTGCCGTATCCTTGTCGGTGATGAATCCCGCCCCGCTGTCATCCACTGCCACGGGAGCAAGATTGGCCAGTATCCCTCCCGCCTGGGCTTCCTCCCCGGGGAATAATCCAACTGCCAGAAATAAAACAAATACACCCCCCATGAACGCGTAAAAACCTTGCTTGCTGCAATGCATGGATGCCTCCCCAAGAACTATAGATTATCCGGGGCTTGCTGGAGTGCTTTTCCCCGCGAAGAGTATTGAGTAATAAAATTCTATCATAGAATTGGATCCGGATTCTAATTTTTTCGCCCCCCCCGGTATTTTACGCATATAATTACCCCAACCCCTTTTGAGATCAGGAGCACCGAAAATGCCGACATGGCCGGTGAGGTGCTGGCGATTTTGGGCCTCTGGCGGCCTGGAAGAAGAGATCATCAGATCCAATTCGGGCAAGATTTACCACGAAGAACGGACCTCCCCTATGGCAACAGAAACCGTGACCATTTCGACCCGTGAGCGGGCCCGGATCGTGCGCACTGTGTGCAAGAACGTGCGCGCCAATTATGTCTTTCCTCAGCAGGGGCGGCAGATCGCCGCGCGCCTGCTCCAACACCTGAAGGACGGCGAATATGAGGACATCCCGGAGGGGGAAACCTTTGCCCTTGCCATGACGATCCACCTGCAGGAGGTGAACCAGGATGAACACCTGTGGGTGCGCTGGCACGCCCAGGCCATGCCGGAGGGCGAGGAGCTGCTGCGCCAGAACCAGGCCTGGCGCGAAGAGCAGCAATTGGAAGCCCGCTTGAGGAATTACGGCTTCTGCAAGGTGGAGCGGCTGCCCGGCAACGTCGGCTACCTGGATCTGCGCTACCTCTACCGCCCGGAATGGGGCGGCGAAGCCGCGGCTGCGGCGATGACCCTGCTGGCCAACACGCATGCTCTGATCATCGACCTTCGCAACTGCCCGGGCGGCTATCCGGGGATGATCGAGCTGCTGTGCACCTACCTGTTCGGCGAAACGCCCGTGCACCTGAGCAGCATCTACTGGCGCGACGAGGATATCACCCAGCAGTACTGGACGCTGCCCCATGTCCCCGGGGAACGTTTCGGGGCGGAAAAACCGGTCTTCGTCCTGACCGGCAAGGACACCTTCTCCGGCGGGGAGGCGTTAGCCATTGCCCTGCAATCCCGCGGACGGGCGGTGATCGTGGGCGAAAGGACCGACGGCGGAGCGCACCCCACCACTACGACCCGCATCCACCCCCATTTCGAGCTTTCCGTCCCGATCGGGCGCACCTTTGATCCCCTCACAGGAGAAGATTGGGAGAAGAAAGGGGTCAGCCCGGAGATCAGCGTTCCGGCCGAGGTGGCCCTGGAGGCAGCCTATGCATTGTCGCTCAAGGCGGTCATCGCTGCCCTCGGCTGGCCGGAATCGCGCATCCTGAAACTGCTCCTGCTGGAGGCCCGGAAGGCGCTGCAGAAACTAAAGGGGTAGAACGCGTCTCCGCGTCTGAGTTCCCCGAAGGAGCTCGCAGAAGTGAAGGCGCAGAGAATAACTTTAATTGATCAAATACACAAGAATGAGGTAAAAGACTGTAAAGGAAATCTCACGCAGAGACGCGGAGGCGCGGAGAATAATTTTTTATTCGGCATTAAGGTGAATAAAATTACTTGATCAATTTGAAGGAGGTTATGTGAAAGATTTTGATGAAATTACTGGAATTATTATTGATACTGCGTACAAGATTCACATAAACCTTGGCCCCGGGTTACTCGAGTCCGTCTATGAAGCAGTATTGGCGAAATTATTGGAACAGAAGGGGCTAAAAGTATAACGCCAGAAAGTAATTGTTTTCGAATTTGAAGGAATCACATTTCAGGAAGGCTTGCGAGTTGATTTGCTGGTTGATGAATGTATCGTAGTAGAACTAAAATCGGTTGAAAAGATTGCCCCGGTGCATTCCAAGCAAGTTCTAACCTACTTAAAGCTCATGAATCTGCCGGTCGGCCTTCTCATTAACTTTGGTGCTACTACCATGAAAGAAGGTTTGCAGCGAATCGTGAATGGATACCAACCCTCCGCGTCTCCGCGTCTCCGCGTGAACCATCCTTCGCGCCGTTGAGCGCTGCGCGGGTTTATCCCTGGATCGTCACCAGCAGGGTCAGGAACACCAGCACCGTCAGCGGCAGGCCAACGCGCAGGAAATCTTTGAAGGTGTAGCCGCCGGGACTCATCACCAGCAGGTTGACCGGATGCCCGAAGGGGGTGGGGAAGGCCAGCGAGCAGCCCAGTGCCACCGCCATGGCCGGGGCGTAGGGCGGAATGCCCAGCGCCGCCGCCGCCGAGAGCGCCAGCGGGGCCAGCACCAGCGCAGCCACCTGCCCGCTCATGAACTGGGTCAGCAGCATCGCCACTGCCATCAGGACGGCGTTCAACCCCAGCGGTGAGAGCGCCCCCAGGGCCGAGATCAGCCCGCGCACCGCTCCGTCCGCCAGCCCGGTGATGCCGATGGCTGTGGAGAGCGGCCACATCCCGGCGATCAGGAAGATCGCCTTCCATTCGATATTGGTATACACATCCGACATCTCCAGGCAGCGGGTGAGCAGCATCAGCACCGCCCCGGCCAGCACCGTCTCGGCCACCGGCAGCACCCCCACCGCCGCCACCCCCAGGGTCAGCAGCGCAATGGCCGCCGCCAGGATCAGCTTGCCCGGCCGGTTGACCGCGTCGGGGTCCTCTTCCAGGAGCAGCAGGTTGGGATTGCGGCGAAGTTCCTTCAACCGGTCAGCCGCGCCCAGCACCAGCAGCGTATCCCCGCCGCGCAGAGAAAGGTCGCTCACCCCCTGGTAAAGCGCCTGGCCTTCGCGCCAGACGGCCAGGGCGGTCACCCCGTAGCGCTCGCGCAACCCCGACTGGCGCAGCGAACGCCCGGCCAGGCTGGAATGCGGCGGCAGGATCACCTCCACCAGCACCGCCGAACCGGCCGCCAGGACGGGCAGTTCCTCCTCGCCGTTCGCCAGGCACAGGTCCAGCTCGCTCAGGCGGGCCGGATCGACCTCGCCCTCCACCAGCAGGCGGTCGCCGGGCAGAATGGCGGTCTCCGCGCCGGGGTGGATCAGCCGCTGGCGCTTGCGCAGGATGGCCAGGATGGTCAGCCCGGCCGCCTGGGCAAATTGCGACTCGCCGATGCTCTGACCGGCCAGCGGACAGCCGGGCAGCACATCCACCCGGCGCAGCTGTGCGTCCAGACGGTACAGCTCAGCCAGCTGACGGCTGAGCTGCTGCGGGGGCGTGCCGGTCTTGCTATCCGCGCCGGGCAGCAGGCGCCGGCCGAGGGTCGCCAGGTAGAGCGCGCCCAGCACCAGCGCCGGCCCGCCAACGGGCAGAAAGTCCAGCAGGCCAAAGGGCTTGAACCCGGCTTCCTTCAAGGCGCCGGAGAGGATGATATTGGAGGTTGTCAGCAGGGTGGCCATCCCGCCCAGCAGGGTGCCGAAAGAAAGCGGAATGAGCAGCCGCGCAGGCGAGATCTGGCGGCGGCGCGCCACGGTCATCACTGCCGGCAGCAGCACCCCCACCGCGGCAATGTTGTTCATGAACAGCGACAGCCCGGCCGAGACCAGCGTGACCGCCAGGATCAGCCCGGCCTCGCTTTTTCCGCTCAGGCGGGTGATCAGCACCCCCAGCCGCCCGGTCGCGCCGGTCTGACGCAGCCCCTCGGCGATGATCGAGATGCCCAGGATGGTCATCACCGCCGAGCCGCTGAACCCGGCAAAGGTCTGCTGCGAGGTGAGCAGGCCGCTCAGCCCCAGCACGGCCATCACCAGCAGCCCGACCAGGTCGGCGCGCAGCTTTTCGCTGACCAGCAGGAAGGCGGCGATCACAGTGAGGAGGAGGATAAAGTAGGTCATAGCTAATAGACGACAGCGGACGGCTGACAGCCTACAGCAAGTATACCGCAACCTCGGGGAAAAATAATTGTAGGTTGGGTTGAGCGCATCCAACGATCGGTAATGGTTTCAGGCAGGCAAGCGAAACCCAACAATGTTTACAATCGATTAGATAGTCGTTGGGTTTCGGGGCAGGTGGTTTCCCCGTGGAAAACGAGTTCGCCCCGCCCCTCAACCCAACCTACGATACTTTTCTCCGCGACTCTGCGTCTCTGCGTGAGATAATTCTTTGGCCTGTTTCTCGACCCTCTTTCTCTTCTCACATAGCCCGCGAGCTATTGGCGGTAAATCGTAAATCGCCAATCGTCAATCGTAAATCTGTCAGCTATGATATACTTGCCCGCATGACTGTCCTCAAAAAACGCTGGCAGGTCGCGCCGGTCCTGCCCCCCGAAATGGCCGAAGAACTGGCCGGCTACCCGGCCGTCACCCGCCAGCTGCTCTACAACCGCGGAATCCGCAGCGCAGAGGAGGCGCAAACCTTCCTCCAGGCTGCCGGATCGCTTTACGACCCCTCGCTGATGACCGACATGGACAGGGCTGCCGCCCGCCTGGCGGAGGCGCTTGACAACCGCCAGCCCATCGCCATCTACGGCGACTATGACGTGGACGGCGTGACCGCCACCGCCCTGCTGGTACAGGTGCTGCAAGGCCTGGGCGCCGACGCGCGCGCCTACATCCCCAACCGCTTCGAGGAAGGCTACGGCCTGAACATCGAGGCGCTGGAAAGTCTGTTCGAACTGGGCGTCCGCCTGGTGGTGACGGTGGACTGCGGCATCCGCTCGCCGCGCGAGGCCGCCCGCTGCCGCGAGCTGGGCCTGGACCTGATCATCACCGACCACCACGAACCGCTGGACAACGAAATCCCCCCCGCTTACGCGGTGGTCTGCCCCAAGCGCGAGGGCGACGCCTACCCGGATAAGAACCTGGCCGGGGTGGGGCTGGCCTTCAAGCTGGCCGAAGCTCTCCTGCGCCTGCGCCCGAATTCCGCCGTACAGGCCGCCGACTGGCTGGACCTGGTGGCGGTCGGCACGGTGGCAGATGTGGTGCCGCTGCGCGGCGAGAACCGCGCCCTGGTGCGGGCCGGCATGCGCCTGTTGCGGCGCGGCGAACGGCAGGGACTGCGCTCTCTGCTGGGCGCAGCCGGGGTGGAAAATCCCGCCCGCCTGAGCGCGCGCGACATCGGCTTCACCATCGGCCCGCGCCTGAACGCCGCCGGGCGGCTGGAAAGCGCCCTGGCTGCCTTTGATCTGCTGGTGGAGAAAGACGCCCAGCAGGCCGGCCTGCTGGCGCAAAAGCTGGACGACCAGAACCACGCCCGCCAGGAACTGACCCTGCGCATGGTGCAGGACGCGGAGGAGATGATGTCCGCCGAAGGCGTGGAGACGGATAACCGTCTGCTCCTGCTGGCTGCCCGCACCGATTTCAACATGGGCGTGGTTGGGCTGGTGGCCTCACGCCTGACGGATTCGCATTACCGCCCGGCCGTGGTCGGCGCGCAGGGCGAGGAATTCACCCGCGCCTCCTGCCGCTCCATCCCTGAATTTCACATTACCCACGCCCTGGATGAGTGTGCCGACCTGATGGTGCGCCACGGCGGGCATGCCATGGCCGCCGGATTCACCATCCGCAACGAACTGCTGCCCGAGCTGGGACGCCGCCTGGCAGAGATCGCCGCCCGCGAGCTGGGCGAGCTGGAGCTGCTGCCCACCCTGCGCGGGGATCTGGAGCTGCCGCTGGGCGAGCTGCGCCCCGGCCTGTTGAACGAGATCGACCAGTTCGAGCCCACCGGGCCAGACACACCCGAGGTGACCTTTGTCTCGCGCAATTTGCAAGTCGTGCGCCACAAACCGGTCGGCGCCGAGGGGCGCCACCTGCGCCTGACCGTCACCGATGGGCGCATCACCTACGACGCGGTGGCCTTCCGCCAGGGGCACTGGTCGGGACGCATCCCCGCCCGCGTGGACCTGCTGTACACGTACGAGCGCAATTCCTTCCGCGGGGTCGAGACGCTGCAATTGAACGTGCGGGATATCAAAGAAGCGAACGGCATATAGTTCACAGCTGACAGCGGACAGTTAACAGCCTTTCCGGTTGGCTGTTGGTTGTCAGCCGTCTGCTGTATGCTGTCAGCCGTCTGCCAACCCTGTGTTATAATTCCCCGCATGCAATTGACTGTTATCATCCCTGTTTATAACGAGATCAAGACCATCGAAGAGATCGTCAAGCGCGTGCTCGCCACCGGGCGCGTGTATGAGATCCTCATCGTCGACGACGGCTCGCTGGACGGCACGCGCGACCTGCTCCCCAGCCTGGAATCCCCCCAGGTGCGCGTCATCCTGCATGAGTGCAACCAAGGCAAGGGCGCCGCGGTGCGCACCGGCATCCAGAACGCGCGCGGCGACGTGCTGCTGATCCAGGACGCCGACCTGGAGTATGACCCGCGCGACTATCCCGCCCTGCTCCAGCCGCTGGAAGAGGGCCTGGCGGACGTGGTCTACGGCTCGCGCTTCCTGGGCGGGGCGCGCCGCTCGGCCATGTTCTGGCACATGGTGGCCAACAAGCTGCTCACCTTCGGCACCAACCTGCTCTACAACAACATCCTCAGCGACATGGAGACCGGCTATAAGGTCTTCCGGCGCGACAAGGTGATCGATATTCCCCTGCATGCGCGCGGCTTCGAATTCGAGCCGGAGTTCACCGCCAAGGTGCTCAAGCGCAAGCTGCGCATCTACGAGGTGCCGATCACATTCAACCCGCGCGACTACTCCGAGGGGAAGAAGATCAAGCTCAAAGACGCCTTCGTGGCCGTCTGGACGCTGCTCAAATACCGCTTCGTGGATTAGCCATAGAAAGCCACGTTTTTCCTTAGCGTGGTTTCGGCGCGAAGGCCGGGGTGATCGCCATCCACAAGAAGCCGGCCAAAGAAATATAGTAGCCGAATTGCAGGAATTTAAGGAAGAGGCCAAAATTAAATCCGCTCAATCCTCCAGCCTGTCTACCTCCCCACAAAATAAGGAGGCCCACAAAACTGACCTGGAGGATGATGCCGGTCAGACCGGCGCACATTGCCAATGTGCGGGTTTTCTTCTTGCCGCTCAAGGCAGGCAGCCCTGCCAGCCCCATGATCGGAATGATCCCCAAAAGAATGCCGTTGATCAGGGCAAATTGATAGTCCTCCGTGCTGGAATTGAGATATTGCAGGTTATCCAGGTTACTGCGCAGGATATCAAAACCGCTCATCCCTGCGCTGCCGCTGGTCGCTGCTGATCCGAACCAGGGCAGGAAGAAGCCAACCAGTACAGCAATCGCGCCAATGAACGGCAAACTGCGCAAGATCCATGGGCCGCCTTCCGTACCGGCTGCCGCGCGTGGGGGGTAGCCGCCTTGTGGTGGATATCCATACCCCTGCGGAGGCGGGGGATAAGACTGTTGCTGGGCCGGTGGAGCGCTTGCCACCAGGGGTTGTCCGCATTGAACACAGAAACGCACACCCGCTTCATTGTTATGGGAGCAATTGGGACAGACCATTTAATTCTCCAAGAATCAGGATGATCATATCATTATAGTCCGAATCATCTTAAACAAGAGGACGAAGTGAGCTGTGAAGGGGAACCCCTTCTCAGCTTTTAATATTTAACCTTTTCTTATCCAATCTACCCGGGATCTAAATACCCGCTTGCTATATTGGGGTCTATAAGTACCCGTTCATCTAAATTAGATGGAACAGGTACTATGAACGACCACTTTACTGTTCGTGAGGAGTACCCCATGAAAGCAAGACCCCCCAAGATCAATTTTGTCATCGACGCCGTCCTGTTTGGCAGCTTTATCCTGACCTTCTTCCTCAACCTGACCGGCGTGGCGCTGCACCAGTGGCTGGGCATCTTCGCCGGGGCGCTGGCGGGCTACCACCTGCTGGTACACTGGGGCTGGGTGAAGTCTGTGGCGCGCCGCGCCGCGCAGGGCGCCGAGAACGGACCCTGGCTAAACGCTGTGCTGGACGCGGTCATCCTGCTCGGATTGCTGGGCATCCTCGGCAGCGGGCTGGTCATCTCCACCTGGCTGAACCTCTCGTTGAACAACTACGCTGCCTGGCACACCCTGCACGTGATCGCCTCGCTCGGCACGCTGGCCGCGCTGGTGGGCAAACTGGCCCTGCATGCGCGCTGGATCGTGGTGGTGGCAAAGCGCTTTGGCGCCGACCGTGCGCAGCCTGCCGCCCTGCCCACCCAACCCGCCGCGCCTACCCAACCCGTCCGGGCTGGCGACCGCACCTACACCCGCCGCGAGTTCGTCCGGCTGATGGGTGGGGTCGGTCTGGTGGCCTTCCTGGCCGCGGCCAACGTACTGGACGACGCGCAGCTCAGCGGCGGCAGCAGCGGCAGCTCCTCCACCAGCGGCTTTTCGCGCGGCCCCCGCGCCAGTTCCAGCGTGGTGCAGTGCAACCGCGGCTGCTCCTACCCCGGCCACTGCCGGCGCTACACCGACAGCAACGGCAATAACCGCTGCGACCTGAGCGAAAGCGGCACTTCTTAGCCTTCTTCTTCTCCTTCAGAATGGGTACAGGGATTTGACGAAGGGGCGCTGGTTTGGCAGCGCCCCTCCCGATTTAAGTGTCAGAATAGGATTGGATGGATGCTGGTCAGGCAGCGGCTTTTTAGGGACAGGCCTGATGGAGATAGCGCTGGCATTCCTCTGCGGTTAGATCCCGATTCACACGCGAATGTGCCAATTGGATCAGGTCAGGAATATCCAATGTAAAAGTCCGCACCGTACCGTCTGCGCCGGCCGTGGCCAGATGCGAACCATTCGGGCTGATCGCAACCGCAAACACATTTCCCGTGTTGCCATACAGGCTGAACGACTCCTCGCCTGTAGCAACAATCCACACCTTTGCCAGCCGGTCGAAGCTGGCGGAAGCCAGCAGGGTTCCGTCTTGGCTGAAGGTCAGGCGCGGGACCAGCCCTGCGTGGCCGGACAGGGTTCCTTTTTTTTCTCCCGAACTCACATCCCATAAAGTGATCGTTCCATCCTGGTTCCCAATCGCGAGCCAGCTTCCATGCGGGCTAACGGCAACCCCATAGACATCCTGCTTGCCATCCCCGTATTGATGCAATTCGGCCCCACTTCCGGCGTCCCATTGGTGTACAAAACGGTCCAGGCCGCCTGTAAACAGGCTGTTTCCGTCCGGACTAAAGGCAACGCCCGACCATTGGTTGGAAAGGGTGATCATTTCCCGGCCTGTGGTTAAGTCCCACAATCGGGCAGTGCCGTCCCAACTGGAGGTGAGCAAACGCTTTCCATCCGGACTGAAAGCCAGGTCAAACACAACATACGAGTGGCCCGTAAGGGTGAGAAAAAGCTGGTTCGTCTCCATTTCCCAAAGGAACACAGTACCGGTGCTGCTTCCGGCCGCGAGCAACCGGCCGTCAGGTGAAAATGCAAGACTGGTCAGGCCAACGCCAGGCGAATACTCCCGGAGTAAGGAATTTGTTGACGCATCCCAAATCTTCAGCGTGCCATCCTCACTGGCAGAGGCTGCCCATTCCCCGTCCGGACTGTAAGCGACATCCCAAACCGTGGCCTGGTGAGCCTCGAGTGTGTTCACTTCGTGGCCTGGGGTCGTATCCCATATCTTAATGGAACCGTCATATCCGGATGTGGCTATCCGTGTGCCATCCGGGCTGGCACTCACGCAAACGACCGTGCTGGTGTTGCCGGCCAAATTGAGAAGCTGATCGCCTGAACCAATATCCCATACTTTTGTGGTTCCATCCTGGCTCCCAGCCACCAGGCGCGTACCACCCGGCATGAAGGTCACCGTGTAAAAACCGGAAGCGCCGCTAAAGTCCATGACCTCTTCTCCGGTTGCGGGATCCCATACTTTGATCGTGCCGTCTTCACTGGCTGAGGCCAGACGGGTGCCATCCTGGTTGAAGGCCACGCTATGCACGTTGCCGCTGTGCGCCAAAGTGAGCTTTTCCTTCCCGTTGGCTGCTTCCCAAATCTTAACCATGCCCGTATCATCACTGGTGGCAAGCAGCGTGCCGTCTGGGCTGTAAGCAATCCCGTCACACGGGCCGGCATGACCCACCAGGGAAAAGAGCGCCGCACGGGTGGAAAGATCCCATATCTGAGGTGTGCCATTCATGTTGGCAATTGCCAGATAACGGCTATCCGGGCTGAAGCTGATGTGAACCGCCTCATTGTTAGGCGCGCCTTCCACAAGCCCATTCAAGACGAACATCTCTTCTCCACGGATCGGATCGATCAACACGATCTTATCTTTCAGAGCCGCCGCCAACAACTTTCCATCCGGGCTGTAGGCAATGCTGTAGCCAAATTCATTTTCGGCCGCCGGCAGGCTGAATACAAGGTCCCCGGTCGAGGAATTCCTTACTTTAACATCCCCCAACGCGCCGATGCTGGCCAATCTGGCTCCGTCCGGGCTGTAGGCAACCCCTGCCGCACCCCCATCATGGCTTCCGGCAAACGTGATCAATAAATGGAGTTCAGGCAGTGCCTGGTGAAGGGCATTGCGGGCTTCCAACGTGTTCCCATTTTCCAGGGCTTGCAAAGCCAGGAGCACACTGCGTTCCGGGTCAATCTGTAAGGAATTGACAGATGCGGCTGCCAGTTCCCGCGAAGTGGCAAGCCGGCTGGCCTGGACAGCCCTTTGCCAGAATATCCCCGCCGTAAGCGCTAACAGAGCGGACACGATCAACGCGATCAGTAAGAATAATGCCCGCTTGTGCAGTTGCCGGTTGGAGCGGGTTTGTTCTTCGGCGCGTTTGCGTTCCGATTCGGCCAACTGGCGGGCCGAATCCAATTCCCGTTGGCGCTGCTCTTCTCGCTCCCTGGCTTCTCTCTCCAAATAAGAGCGCGATTCTTCAAGGAATGAACGTTCCAATTCATTCAACTCGGCCGGGTGGGCCTCTGCCCATTCGATGACCTGTGCCAGGCGCGCCCCGCGATACAACCTGCCCGCATCTTTGCCCGAATCCCACCATTCCAGGGAAGACTCGGTCAAACTTCGTTGCAGGCGCAGACCTTCACGGTCTTCCTCTAACCAATTTCTGAGGGTTGGCCATTCCCGGATCAGAGCTTCATGCGCCACCTCGGCCGTATCTTGCGCGGTGATGACCAGGCGGGCGTCCGCCAGCTTGGTGAGCACTTCCTGAACCAGCTCCCTTTCATCAGCTTTTCTGACCAATTCATTCAAGCTCGCGCGCCTGCGCGTGTCGGCTGTGGAGGTATCGTCACCCAACTCCGTCAAACGCAGAAAGATCTGGCGGGCGATCACGCGTTGGGCCGGTGCGAGCTGGTCATACACCACCGATTCGGCTGTCTCAGAGATCGCCCCGCGGACACCTCCCGCTGCGGTATACCCGTTAAGCGCAAGCATCCGCCCGCGCCGCCGCTTCCAGGTTTCCAATAATGCATGCGAAAGCAGCGGAAGCGCGCCGGGTTCTGGCGACCGCCCCGCGCCGGCGCCAACATCCTGGAGAAGAAGATCCACCAGCCCCGCTTCAAAGTACCAATGGCCGCGTTTCGCCGGCTCTTCGATGGCCCGTCGCAGGGAATTTGCATCCATCGGGCCAATGTATTCTTGTTGATTTGACAACGCCTGGCGCAACCGATCAAAGCGCGCGCAGTGTTCATAAAAATCGGCGCGCATGACCATCAAGACAACCCCAACACCGTCTGGTTTGCCCGCGGCGGTCATCAGGTTGTCAATAAAAGCGGATTGCTCAATCTCATTCCGGCAAAGAGTGAACAGCTCTTCGAACTGATCCACCACCAGGAGCACGCGCGGCGCGCCTGAAGACAGGGCAATGGCTTCCAGATTCTTTTCGAGGGTCAACGGCCCCGCAGACAGATCTTCTGCCAGGTCGGAGACTGACCTCTTGGTTGAATCATTCAAAATAATGCAGCGCGCCATGGATTCAAGCGGATGCGCGGTGGGCGTGAACACGGAAATCTGCCATCCGGCATACGGCTGCTGCCAGCGCAGCGACGGGATCATACCGGCGCGCACCACTGAGGATTTGCCGCTCCCCGAAGCCCCAATCACGGCCAAAAAGCGGCAGCCCGCCGCAAGCCCATTGGTCAAACGCTCCACCAGAGAAGCCGTCAATTCCTCTCGACCAAAGAACATTTCTGCGTCTGCCTCATCAAAGCAATACAACCCTTTAAAAGGCGGCAAACCTGCTGCGGGGGCATCTTCTCGGCGCATGGCAGCCGCAAGCTCCACCAATCGCGCAGCAACTTCCGGATGATCTTCAATCTGCAAGACCGGCAAGAATCTGGCTGTCAGCGTAGCCAGGTCAGGCAAACGTTCGTTTTGTTCCAGGCGAGAAATTTGCGCGTCGCTGTAACCCACAGCGATCGAAAGATCCAACTGGGTCAAACCGACCCGCCGGCGCAGGTACTTGAGCAAATCGCCAAACGTTGTGAAACGTTCAAGCGCAATGGAGACACTGGTTAGCGGCATTTCTCCTCCTTCGAGGATGGGGGAAGCCAATCGATCCCACCACAATCATTATATTGCGCCGTGAGGCAAATAAATGGTTTTGGCAAAAAATGTCAAATTTTTCGATGGAAAGCATGCTAATTTGTTAGTGCAAGTGAGTGCTTCGGATTTGCGCCTGATGTTCTAACTGGTTAAAAGGAGAACCTGAAATGAAAAACCAATGGAATAAGATTCTTGTCGTATGGCTGTCCTTGATCCTGGGCTTTGCCAATGGTTGCGCCGGAACCGACAGCCAACCCGCGCCCACGCAAACTGCGCCGGCAATTCCAACCCCAACCTCCCCGGCAGACGATCCCGCAGCGGTCGTGGTGCTGGATATGGTAAAACATCTGAACGATGGGGATTTTGAAGGGTCATTGAGCTATTTCGCCGACGATGCCCGGGTATACTTCGTCGGCATGCCGCCCACCGGAATGGATATCTACCAGGGTATGCAGGCCCTGCGCGCTGTGTGGGAGGATTGTGCCAACAATCATTTTAAGTGGGAGGTCGAGATCACCTCCTCCGCGGGAGGAATTGTGACCGCCCAAACCAAAACCTGGCATGATTTCACCCGCCAGTTGGGCGTGGCGCCCAATGAATTTGAGGATGTCTATGTGGTTGAAGATGGAAAGATAACCGCATATACCTCTGTGCTGACGGAAGATTCTTTGGCCAAATTCAAACCCGCGTTGGCCGCTGTCATGCCGACCGCCGAGGCTGCCACACCCTCCGCTGAAGATCCCGCGGAAAGCCTGACCCTGACCCTCCTGGATGGAACCTGCTCTTATAACGGACCCTTGATCTTGAAGGCCGGGGATATTGAACTTACCTGGGCGGTGAAAGATAACAACCGGCAATTGTACGGCCTGACCATCTTCACCCTCGATCCCGGTAAAGATGGTGTAGATCTGATGGCGGCGTCCATGAACCCAACCCCACCAGCCTGGTCGAAGCTTTTCTTTTATAAGGAACAGGCGCCTGATACGACCAAGACCTACACCTTCACCGCCGAGCAGGGCGCCATCTACCTGGTATGCTGGTCAAAACCTCCGGATGTGCCTGTTGGCATCATTGGGCCTTTTGAGGTAAGACCCTAGACAAATAACAGGGATGGGATTTAACGAAGGGGCGCTGCCAAACCAGCGCCCCTTTGGATTCTAAGAAACCGCGATCGGTCGGGAGGGTTGCCCCCACGCTTACCGGACGATCATCGGCAGATAGGCCCTTTGCGGGTAAAGCGTGGGCTCTATGAACATTACGCCGCCTTCTATGGAGGTGACCGAGGCAGCCGACCAGGTCACCTGTCCCGGCACATCGCTGGTCGGATCCGGCTCGGAGTGGTCGTAGGAGAACTGCCCCGTGTAGGTGACAATGTAGGTCATATCCAAAGCGATAGAATACCCGAATGCGGAATAATTGTAGAAATACGGATCGACCCAGGTGGTGCCGGCGTCATAGTCGAACGTGATGTGCAAACGGCTCAGCACCCCGGTGCAGACCACCTTCAGGCTGCTGTAACCGCAGCTGGCCCCGCCTTCGGATTCATAAAAGACATTGCTGGGATTGAAATTGGTCAGGTTGATGGTCGTCGTCCCGCTGGGCGAGGTCATCAACGGCCCGACCCATAGATAATCCATGTGGGCTGCGATCTTTCCGTGCAATGTGTAGCTGAGAAACGAATTGGTGATCTGCCAGGATACATCTGCCGAAGGGCCTGCGGCAGCTCCGGCCGCGCTGCTTGATAATAACAAAGCGGCAGCCAAAAACGGCAGCACAACCCAGCGCACACGTCTGTTGGTGCTCATAATTCCTCCTGTGATTCAATTGTTGGGTGAGTTGATAGCTGCATTATAGCGCAAATCCCCGGCGCTGAATCCCGCAAGATCCTTTCCCCCAAATAAGATAAGAATTCACCAACTTCTAATCAAATCTACACCAGAATTAAATAACTGCCTGCTATGATGATCGCGTAAGACCGAACCAATACCGCACGAAAAAGGAGAAAAAATGCTTAAAAACAAACGCATCTTTACTGTACTGGCAAGCGCCGCGCTGGCGCTGGTGATGGGCGCCGCGGCGCTCTTCACCCCCTCGGCAACCGTCCAGGCGCAAACCCTGGCCCACGGCGGCCCCGGCGGGCGCGGCATGGGCATGATGGGTTTCCGCGAATCGGATACCTACCTGGCCCAGGCGCTCAACATCACCAGCGATGAACTGACCGCCGCCAAAGACGCAGCCTGGACCCAGATCGTCGACCAGGCCCTGGCGGATGGGCTGATCACCGAAGCCCAGGCCACCTCCCTCAAGGAGAACAGCTATGACTTCCACGGGCGCGGGCACGGATTGGCCGGCTGGCTGATCAATGAGGCCAACGTGGACTTCGAGTCCGCCCTGGCGGCCGAACTGAACATCACCGCCGACCAGCTGAGCGCCGCGCGCGAGACCGCCCGCGAATTGCAGGTGCAGGCCGCGGTAGATGCCGGCGAGATCACCGCTGACGAAGCCAGCACGATGCTGGCCCACATGGCCCTGCGCACCTACATCGACCGCGAGACGATGCTGGCCAACGCGCTCGGTATCACCGTGGATGATCTGCAGACCGCCCGCCAGAACGGCACCAGCCTGAGCGACCTGCTGACCGCCTCCGGCAAGAGCGAAGCGGATGTGACCGCCGCCCTCAAGATCGCTGTTGAGACCGCAGTGGCGCAGGCCGTCGCGGACGGCAAGATCACCCAGGCCCAGGCGGATGCTTTCCTGGCCGATAGCAATGCCTACAGCCCCGACAGCTTCTACGGTGGCCCCGGCAGGCACGGCATGGGCGAAGGTATGATGGGCGGGCGCGGCGATTTCGGGTTCGAGATGAACGGCGTCATCGACCGCGAGACCATCCTGGCCAATGTCCTGGGCATCACCACCGATGAATTGCAGACCGCTTTGCAGAGCGGCAAGACCCTCAGCGACCTGATCAGCGCCTCCGGCAAGAGCGAGGCAGACGTGACCGCGGCTGTCAAAGCCGCCCTGACCAGCGCCCTGGAGCAGGCCGTCACCGACGGCAAGCTGACCCAGACCCAGGCCGACGCGATCCTGGCCAACTTCAGCCTGAACAGCTTCTGCGGCTTCCACGATATGATGGGCCCCGGCGGAATGGACGGCATGATGGGCCCCGGCGGACGCCACGGGCGCGGCGGTGACTTCAACGATGACGGCACCGGCACCAATTCCGGCGGCATCGACGGGTAGCCCCGTAACTTCAAACAATAATAAAGGAGCGCTGTTCTTCACAGCGCTCCTTTGATCTTGTTATCTTTTGATCATCGGCAAGTAAACAAAATTCATCACCGCCCCATTCACGACCGGGTTGCTGGTGCCCGCCGGGCTCCACAAGCCGCCCGTGTTGTGCGCCATGAAGGAGATATAGTAAGGCTGCCCGGTCTGCAGGATCAAACCGCTGCGGGTGATGGAACTGCTGGAGGTGTTAGTCCAGTTAACTACATCCGTTCCCCCGGGTGTGGTACCGATCGCGTATCGATAGCCCGCAATGGTCGAATCAGGATCATTTGCACTGGCCTGCCCGCTGAGCTGCGTCAGGCTGCCGTTGCCCCAGGCCAATACGGATGGGGTTGCTGGCGGGGTAGTATCCGATATCTCGCCGGCGTAATCCACGGTGAATGTGGCGACACTATTGGGTACGATCAAGATGCCATCGCTGTCGTTGATATCTGAGATGGTGATGCGGTAGTCACCCTTCGCATTAAGCGTAGTGAATTCATAACTGGAACGAAAATGAGTTGGGTCGATCCAATGATTGTCCGTTTCGATTGAATAATTGGAAGCAATATGTAAAACGGAGATACCACCGTTGAAATACGAACCAAACCAAATTTCGTTATCCAGGGTGAATCCAATACCATGAACATCAGTAAGTCCAGATGGACCAGAATATCTTATCCACTCCCCATCCTTATTTAGTTTTGCTGCACCCCCAACATAACCATACCACACATTTCCTTCCAGATCTTCATGGAATCTTCTCACCTGTCCCATGGACACGTAATTCTTCCACTCACCCTCCGCTGTAATTTCAGTAATCCCATGGCTACCGCAACCCCACCACATATTTCCATGATGGTCCAGTAATGCGCCGCCATTTTGATCATCGCTGCAAAGGAAGAGACTGTTTGAAGGTGAATAGGTTATCCATTCTCCCTGTGGAGTTAGCTTTATCAATCCTTTATATGCCTCTGAAAACCATAGATTATTCTGTGCATCTAATAAAACAGCAGTGGTGTTTGTCAGAGGCGAGTTAGACGAGGTAAATGTGATCCAAGAGCCGTCCGGTTTCAACGCAGCTACGCCGCCATTGCCAGTGATCCAGAGATAGTTGTTTCGATCCTTGATCATGAAATACGGATTCAGCGGAATTGGAATGTTTAAGTAATTGGTTTCGCCTATGTTATTTACGTGCCTTGTTGCTGCACCAGCGATCCAGGCTCCTCCCAAATTATCGGGAAGGATATACTCACCGGGACCTCCAATATTTACCATAGTTCCATCGGGTAATCGCTTGCAGGATCCACCACCATAAGTTGTGATCCAAACATTTCCAAGTACATCTGATGCGATATGGCGAATATCGCTTCCACAAAGCCTCTCTTCGGGGGTCAATGTGTGCCATGTGTCTCCAGCAATATCCTTGAAACCCAGTATTGGAAACTCGGTGTCCATCGGCCGGCTGAATCCTACGGTGAAGTTCACCGTCTGGATACCCACCGGGCTGGCCGGGTCAAGAGTCACGCTGCGCACATACCCTGGCGCAGTCTGTACCGGCATGGTTGCCGCTGGCGCGTAGATCAGCTTGGCCAGGGTGTAATCGCCATCATAATAATCATAGATGCGGGCGCCAATCGCGCTGCTGGAAGTGGTGCCCCACCAGTTGCCCTGCCCGATCAGGTTGATCGTGGTAGTCTTGGGCACCGTCAGATAAACATCATAAGCACCTGAGTTGAATTCAAAGTTATTGTATTCAAACGCTGTTGGCACATCACTCAGATATACCCCATTGCCCTGGATGCCGATCAAGGTATTGTTGCGCACGCTGGCTGTCCCCGGCTCCAGCCCATTGCCGGTGGTGTTGGCGATCAGGTTATTCTCCACCACCCCTGAGCCGGTCACAATGCCCTTCTGCGTTGCCACCACCCGGTTGTAGGTGATGGTGTTGTTGCCGCTCGAATTGATCCCAACCCCGGTCGAATCCTGAATATCATTACGTGTGATCAGATTACCAGAGCCCACGCTGATGCTGCCGCCGCGCACTGTATTGGTGGCGATGGTGCTGGCTGAAGTAACACTGATCGAACCGTTTATAATATTTGACCATATCACCTGGCCTGAGGAAATCGAGATGCCGCCGTTAGTGGATGTCACATACTGAATATCTCCCACACCCGAAATGGACAAACTACCGACTGTGGTACTGGCAATGGTAGCATTGCCATTGATGCCTAGCGATCCGCTGAACAGGCTGCCGCTCACCAGGCTGGCTGGTAGGGTCGCGCTTCCACTGACTTCTACCCCGTTCAAATGCTCCGGCGCTGCTCCTCCCTGGGTGACGTTCACCGCTCCGCTGATCTCTGAATCTGTCAGCCACAGGTCGGTGTCCCCCAATGCGCAGGTGAGCCCGCCGAGATTGGTGTTAACATAGCTCAAATAAGGCGTTGCGTTCGTACAGGCAATCCCGCCCGACGCCCCGGTCAGGGTCACATTCTCCAAAACATTCCCCGAAAGATAGGCCCCCTCCGCGCTCGATTGGGCATCCAGGCTCGGATCATCAAAGTAAATGCGGTTCCAGGTGTCCCCTGCCGTATAGAGTCCAAAGGAGATCGGTTGGCCCGCGGTTCCTTGTGCTACCAATGTTCCGCCCACGTTCAGGCTGTAGTTCCCGGCGAATTGCACCACCGTGCCTGGCTGAATGGTCAGGGTCACATCCGGCGGCACCCCCACGTTGCCGGTCACCTTGTAGGTCTTATCGCTCGTCCAGGTGGTATCGCTTTCGATCGTTCCGGAGACCGCTTCCTCGCTCGTTCGCGTGGTGATCGTGAAATTGACCGTGGTCGAATACAATCCGCCATCCGCACTCAACTCCAGGCTGAACGACATCGGATGGTTGTACCCGGCTCCAGAGGCAATTTCAAATGTGAATGCTGTCGCGTTGGACACGCTCTGCCCGGACAGAATCGTCCCATAGTCCGCCGTGGTTGTGGAGATAGTGACGTAGGGATCACTGCTGGACAGCGTCCCGCTCACCTCGGATGCATCTGCCCAGTCGTTATAGAGGGTCACATTTAAATCGACCGTCGAGCCAAAATCTGGACGCAAATTTGGTGTGCCGTTTCCCGAATAGGATTGGTAGCTCAGGACCGGATGCGGTGCCTGGATGGCCCTGGTCAGGTTCAACCTGCCCGTCCCCAACTTCCCCGCATAGCTCGGGTTCAGGCTGTCAATGGCATCCGTCGTGTGCAGGAACTGCGAACGCACCATCGCCGGAGTCCACTCCGGGTGCAGGCTCAACAGCAACCCGGCTGCCCCAGATACAAATGGTGTGGCATACGAGGTGCCGCTGTCGCTGGCATAGTCTCCCAATGTGGTTGAGAGGATGTTGACCCCCGGCGCGCTGACATCCACCCATGCCCCGTAGTTCGATGAGGTCACCTTCACATCCCCGCTGTCCGTACCCGCCACCGCGATCACCCCCTCATACGCCGCCGGGTAGAACAGGTCGCTCTTGTTGTCGTTGCCTGCCCCGGCCACCACCACAATGTTCTTGTTCAAGGCATAGTTGATCGCATTCTGCACGGTCGTCGAGTTGGCGTATCCCCCCACCGACAGGTTGATCACTTTCGCGCCCTTGTCTGCCGCATAGTAGATCCCTGCCGCGATGTCCGAGTAATTCGCAAAACCCGACAATTGCGTGATCTTCACCGCCATGATCCGGCAGTTCCCGCACACACCCGCGATCCCCACAGTGTTGTTAGTTTTCGCTGCCGCTACCCCAGCCACCAGGCTGCCGTGCCCAATGTAGTCCGAGGGATCGTTGTTCCCATCAATAAAGTTCCACCCGTGCACATCATCCACAAAACCGTTGTTGTCGTCATCCACCCCGTTCCCGGCGATCTCCCCCGGGTTCACCCACAGGTTCGCGGCCAGGTCTTCGTGGGTCAGATCTACCCCAGAGTCGATCACCGCAATGACAACCGTGGAGGTGCCCATCGTTTCCGCCCAGGCCCCCTCCGCCTGCACTTTCGCCAATCCCCACTGCTCACTGTAGCGCGCATCATCCGGCGCGCTGGCAAACTGCGCCAGGTAATCCGGCTCGGCATACTCCACCGCCGCATCCTGGTTCAGCGTTTCCACCGCCTGCAGGATGTCGGCCCCTTTGGTTACCTCCACCCGGTAGGTCTGCTGCGCGCCTTCCAGGGGCTGCATCTCCACCGCCTTCAAGTTGGCCAGGCTGCGATCCAGGCTGGCCACGTGCGTCCCCTTGGCATCTACTCGCACCTCCGGCCGCAATTTCACAATCAGATGATCGGCTGCGTAGGGCTGCACGGGTTGCACGATTATTTCGTTTGTTGCCTGCGCTGTGGGGATGGGTGCAGTCCCAAACAAACTGGCAAATAAGGTTAGACAAAGTGCTATACCAAGAAATCTGTGGGTCATTTTACTTCCCTCCGGAATTTTCTCAAATCTATTTCATCAGCAACGGTAAGAATACTTGATGAGCCTCTATCTTGAAGGCTGTTCCATTTGAAGTGCCTCCACCAGGAGCAGGATTCATCACGGTAATCATTATCTCCCCAGGTGTGCGTAGATACTCAGATGGAATATTGGCTTGCAGACTGGTGGAGTTATTGAAAATAGTAATGAGGGGAGTGTTTCCCCATCGGATCTGTGCCCCAGTAACAAAGTCTTTGCCGATCACAATCAGGGTAAATTCCGGACTGCCAGAAAGTATCAATTCCGGGGCTAGATAATAAATCACAGGCACAGGATTGGGTGCAATAACCGTGAAATCCAATTCATTGCTCACCCCGCCTCCTGGAGCAGGGGTGTAAACCGTGACCGTATACACCCCGGGTGTAGCAATATCCAAGGCGTTGATCGTCGCGCTCAATTGGGTCGAATTGATGTAGGTGGTGGTACGGCCTGCGCCTTCCCAGCGCACTTCAGAACCGTCAACAAAGTCTTTGCCGGTGAGAAGCAAGGTGAAATCAACTCCACCTGCCACGGTTGAGGTTGGCGTTAGATTGTATAATACCGGTTCGGGGTTTGGCGCAATGACGGTAAAATCCAATTCATTGCTCACCCCGCCTCCAGGAGCAGGGGTGTAGACCGTCACAGTATATACACCTGGCACTGCTATGTCCGCCGCGCTGATCGTCGCGCTCAACTGGGTCGAGTTGATAAAGGTGGTGGTTCGAGCTGCCCCTTCCCAACGCACTTCTGAACCGTCAACAAAGTCTTTACCGGTGAGAAGCAAGGTGAAATCAACTCCACCTGCCACGGTTGAGGTTGGCGTCAGATTGTATAATACCGGTTCAGGGTTTGGCGCAATGACCGTGAAATCCAATTCATTGCTCACCCCGCCTCCTGGAGCAGGGGTGTAAACCGTGACCGTATACACCCCGGGTGTAGCTATGTCCGCCGCGCTGATCGTCGCACTCAACTGGGTCGAGTTGATAAAAGTGGTGGTTCGAGCTGTGCCGTTCCAGCGCACCTCAGAACCGTCAACAAAGTCTTTGCCGGTGAGAAGCAAAGTGAAATCAACTCCACCTGCCACGGTTGAGGTTGGCGTCAGATTGTATAATACCGGTTCAGGGTTTGGCGCAATGACCGTGAAATCCAATTCATTGCTCACCCCGCCTCCTGGAGCAGGGGTATAGACCGTCACAGTAAATACACCTGGCATTGCTATGTCCGCTGCGTTGATCGTCGCGCTCAACTGGGTCGATTTGATAAAGGTGGTGGTTCGAGCTGCGCCGTTCCAGCGCACTACAGAACCGTCGATGAAGTCAGTACCATTCACGGTCAGGGTGAACCCGGGGTCTCCAGCCACTGCCGAGTTGGAGGATAGGTTGCCCAGAACAGGCAGGGGATTAGGAGCAATGACGGTGAAGTTCAGGACGTTGCTCTCCCCTCCCCCTGGAGCAGGTGTGTAGACCGTCACAGTGTACACTCCTGCCGAAGCAATGTCTGCTGCGCTGATGGAAGCGGAAAGTTGAGTTGGACCAAGATAGGTGGTATCGGTTGCCACGCCGTTCCAACGTACCACGGAACCGTCGATGAAGCCAGTACCATTCACAGTCAAGGTGAACCCGGGATCTCCAGCCACTGCCGAGTTGGGAGATAGGCTGTCCAGAACAGGCAAGGCATTAGGAGCAATGACGGTGAAGTTCAGGACGTTGCTCTCCCCTCCCCCTGGAGCAGGTGTGTAGACCGTCACAGTGTACACTCCTGCCGAAGCAATGTCTGCTGCGCTGATGGAAGCGGAAAGTTGAGTTGGACCAAGATAGGTGGTATCGGTTGCCACGCCGTTCCAACGTACCACGGAACCGTCGATGAAGTCAGTACCATTCACGGTCAGGGTAAATCCGGCACCGCCAGCGATGGTTGAGGTTGGGGTGAGGTTGGTGAGGGCGGGTAAAGGATTGGTGAAATCACCGTTAATCACTGCGTTACTAATCCCCACAGGGCTCCACAGCCCACCCAGGTTTTGTGCCATGAATGAAACATAGTAGGCTTGGTTTTCCTGTAAACTCAACCCTGTACGGGTGACCGTATTTGTGGCAATATTTGTCCAACTGATCACTTCACTCCCTCCCGGAGTGATTCCGATCGCATAACGGTATCCGATAATTGCTGAATCCGGGTCATTTGTGCTAGCCTGTCCGCTCAATTGGGTCAGGGAGCCATTGCCCCAAGCTTTTACGGAAGGGGTACTTGGAGGGGTGGTATCCGATATCTCGCCAGCGTAATCCACGTCGAAGGTTGTTTGATTGTGTAGGGGAGCTAACATACCATCCCCATCCGCAATATCTTCAACAGTAACAAAATAATTACCACGAGGATTCTGAGTAGTGAAATTATAACTTGCCCGAAAATGTGAACTATCTAACCACTGCGGATTGATATTAATTTCTGCAAGGCCAATATTTTCAGGGGTGTAAACTTGGACAATATTCACCGGATCGCCTTGTTCTCCGCCAATTGCATAGATTTTACCGTTAGCGTCTGTTGAAGCTCCCAAACGACCGCGGACGGATGGCAATGGAGTCTTTGAGGTCCAGGAATTTGTTACGGGATCGTATTCTTCAACTGAATCCAACAAAGTCCACCCCATACCCAGGTCGCCGACACCACCAACTGTAAGAATTTTTCCTGATATGGTTAACGCGACGCCCAGGGCATGCCTTTTGGTCAACATATACCCCTTTGTAATCCATGTGTCGATAAGAGGGTCATATTCGTGAACCATTCCATTAAGTCCACCTATTGCATACAGCTTGCCATTATTCGCTTCAACAACACCGATCGAATGCTGTTCTGAGGGCAAAGATGCTTTTGTAGTCCAGGTATCAGTATGTGGATCGTATTCTCTTACAGTGCGGATGATAAAGTTGTTATTAAGGTCTCCGCCCACGATATAAATCTTACCATTACTGGCTGCCACAACCCCAAGTTTGTGATTTGCCTCCGGCATGGATGCTTTGCTTATCCATGTGTTTGTAAGGGTATCATATACCTCCACGGTATTCAAAGTACCATTGTTCCACCCCCCAAAAGCGTAGATTTTGCCATCGGCGGTCGCCGCTACACCTAAATCTCCCCTGGCTGTGGGCATGGGTGCTTTTGTGGTCCAAGTATTGGATCGTGGATCATATTCTTCAACTACATTTAGAGCGCCATTGTTATAGCCTCCAATAGCGTAGATCTTACCATTACTAGCTGTCACCACACTTGGCGAAGAACGAGCGGTTGGCATGGGGGCTTTATCCGCCCATCCCATAGTTTGCATGGCAACTACCCTAGGAGTGCTATTGATGTCCATTGGCCTACTAAATTCCACGGTGAAGTTAACGGTCTGTATACCTACCGGGCTGGCCGGATTGAGGGTTACGCTGCGCACATACCCTGGCGCAGTCTGTATCGGCATAGTCGCGACCGGCGCGTAGATCAGCTTGGCCAGGGTGTAATCGCCATCATAATAATCATAGATGCGGGCGCCAATCGCGCTGCTGGAAGTGGTGCCCCACCAGTTGCCCTGCCCGATCAGGTTGATTGTGGTGGTTTTTGGTACTGTTAGATAAACGTCGTAAGTACCTGTGTTGAATTCAAAATTGTTTCTGGTAAATGCAGATGGCACAGCGTTCAAATACACCCCATTGCCCTGGATTCCGATCAATGTGTTGTTTTGTACGCTGGCTGTCCCCGGCTCCAGGCCATTGCCGGTGGTATTGGCGATCAGGTTATTCTCCACCACCCCGGAGCCGGTCACAATTCCCTTCTGCGTTCCCACCACACGATTATAGGTGATCGTGCTATTGCCACTGGCGTTTATACCCACTCCGGTTGATGTTTGAACGTTGTTGCGCAAAATTACGCTGCCAGTACCCGAGATGATTCCCCCTCCTGTGACTGTACAGGTGGCAATAGAACTGGATGCGCCTACACTAATGCTACCCTTATTTGCACTGCTGTAAGTAATTGTACTCGATGTACCGGCACTGATCATACCGTTATTAGATGTTGAATCCACTATATTCCCGGATGAAATGGATAGATTGCCGTTTGTAGTAGTAACATGCTGGATACTTCCCACACCAGTCACAGTCATACTGGTCGCTGTTGTGTTTGTGACAGTAGCATCTCCGTTAATCGTCAGAGCCCCACCAAAGAGACTGTCCGTTACCAGGCTTGGGGGTAATGTTGCTGAGCCTGTAATTTGCACCCCATTGAAATGCTCAGGAGTTGCCCCGCCCTGGGTCACGTTCATGGAACCGGTGATTTCTGAATTGGTCAGCCACAGGTCGGTGTCCCCCAATGCGCAGGTCAGCCCGCCAACATTGGTGTTGACATGACTCAGATAAGGCGTTGCGTTCGTACAGGCAATCCCGCCCGACGCACCGGTCAGGATCACGTTCTCCAATACATTCCCTGAAAGATAGGCCCCCTCCGCGCTCGATTGGGCATCCAGGCTCGGATCATCAAAGTAAATGCGGTTCCAGGTGCCCCCTGCCGTGTAGGGTCCAAAGGAGATCGGTTGTTCTGCAGTTCCTTGTGCTACCAATGTCCCGCCCACGTTCAGGCTGTAGTTCCCGGCGAATTGCACCACCGTTCCTGGTTGGATGGTCAGGGTCACATCTGGCGGCACCCCCACGTTCCCGGTCACCTTGTAGGTCTTATCGCTCGTCCAGGTGGTATCGCTTTCGATCGTCCCGGAGACCACTTCCTCACTCGTCCGTGTCGTGATCGTGAAGGTCACCGTCGCGGTGTATGCCCCCCCGTTCGCGCTCAGCTCCAGGCTGAACGGCATGGCATGGTTGTATCCCGCCCCAGAGGCAATCTCAAACGTGAATGCTGTTGCATTCGATACATTCTCCCCAGACAGGATCGTCCCATACTCCGCCGTGGCTGTGGAGATGGTGACATAGGGATCACTGCTGGACAACGTCCCACTTACCTCGGACGCGTCCGCCCAATCGTTGTATAGGGTCACATTCAGCGCCACGGTAGAACCAAAGTTCGGCCGCAAATTGGCCACGCCATTGCCTGTGTATGACTTGTACGTCAGGATCGGATGCGGAGCCTGGATGGCCCTGGTCAGGTTCAACCTGCCCGTCCCCAGCTTCCCCGCATAGCCCGGGTTCAGGCTGTCAATGGCGTCCGTCGTGTGCAGGAACTGCGAGCGCACCATCGCCGGAGTCCACTCCGGGTGCAGGCTGAGCAGCAGCCCGGCTGCCCCAGACACGAATGGCGTCGCATACGAGGTTCCCGTGTCGCTGGCATAGTCCCCCAATGTGGTCGAGAGGATGTTGATCCCTGGCGCGCTGATGTCCACCCATGCCCCGTAATTCGACGAGTTCACCTTCACATCCCCGCTGTCCGTACCCGCCACTGCGATCACCCCCTCATACGCTGCCGGGTAGAACAGCTCGCTCTTGTTGTCGTTCCCCGCTCCGGCCACCACCACGATGTTCTTGTTCAAGGCATAGTTGACCGCGTTCTGCACCGTCTGCGAGTTGGCGTATCCACCTACCGACAGGTTGATCACTTTCGCGCCCTTGTCTGCCGCATAGTAGATCCCTGCCGCGATGTCCGAGTAATTCGCAAAACCCGACAATTGCGTGATCTTCACCGCCATGATCCGGCAGTTCCCGCACACACCCGCGATCCCCACAGTGTTGTTAGTTTTCGCTGCCGCTACCCCAGCCACCAGGCTGCCGTGCCCAATGTAGTCCGAGGGATCGTTGTTCCCATCAATAAAGTTCCACCCGTGCACATCATCCACAAAACCGTTGTTGTCGTCATCCACCCCGTTCCCGGCGATCTCCCCCGGGTTCACCCACAGGTTCGCGGCCAGGTCTTCGTGGGTCAGATCTACCCCAGAGTCGATCACCGCAATGACAACCGTGGAGGTGCCCATCGTTTCCGCCCAGGCCCCCTCCGCCTGCACTTTCGCCAATCCCCACTGCTCACTGTAGCGCGCATCATCCGGCGCGCTGGCAAACTGCGCCAGGTAATCCGGCTCGGCATACTCCACCGCCGCATCCTGGTTCAGCGTTTCCACCGCCTGCAGGATGTCGGCCCCTTTGGTTACCTCCACCCGGTAGGTCTGCTGCGCGCCTTCCAGGGGCTGCATCTCCACCGCCTTCAAGTTGGCCAGGCTGCGATCCAGGCTGGCCACGTGCGTCCCCTTGGCATCCACTCGCACCTCCGGCCGCAATTTCACAATCAGATGATCGGTCGCGTAGGGATAGCCAACATCGGATGTTATGATGCCTGCTGCATGAACCGGAACAGGAGAATATCCAAATAAACTAGCCAAGAGTGCTGCCAGAAGTACAAAATTGAAGAAACGGTGGTTCATGAAATTTCCTTCCCTAAATTGAAATTTTTTCATGTAATGCTTCGTGAATTATTCGTTTTTAAAGTATAAACTATTTCTTACCTATCAAACTTATCAAACCTGTAATTCAAAGCTTTTGAGATTTCGACGGATTGCAATTCCTCGGTTAAGACTTTTTATCCAATCCGTGTTCATCATCTTTTATCTGTGGCTCCTCTTTCTTATGGTTTCTCTTATCAATTCACTAACAAACGTTGATTTTTTGAGCAAAAATCCATGCTTTTTGTTGATTCCGTGCTATGATGTCAACTAGCAGGCAGGTTTTTCCCCTACCACAAAAAAAGGAGATGCGATGTTCAAGCACAAACGACTATTAACGGTATTGGCCTGCGCCGCGCTGGCGCTCCTGCTGGGAGCCGCCGCGTTCTTCATTCCTTCCACCACAGTCCAGGCGCATGACGGCCCGGGCGGGCACGGGGAGTGCATCGGGTTCCATGAATCCGACACCTACCTGGCCCTGGCCCTGGGCATCACCCCTGAGCAACTGGCCGCTGCCAGAGAGGCGGCATGGGACAAGATCGTCGACCAGGCCCTGGCAAACGGGTTGATCACCGAAGCCCAGGCTGCCGAGCTCAAGGAGAGCGGCTACGGCTTCCACGGGCGCAAGGGCGGGTTGGCCTCCTGGTTGATCAGCGAGGCCAACGTGGATTATGAAGCCGCCCTGGCCGCCGAGCTGGGCCTCACCCCCGAAGCGCTGGCGGCCGCGCGCGAAGCTGCCCGCGAGATGCAGATCCAGGCCGCGCTGGACGCCGGGCAGATCACTCCTGAGGAAGCCGACGCGCTGCGCACCCGCCTGGCAATGCGCACCTATATCGACCGCGAGACGATGCTGGCCAATGCGCTGGGCATCACCGTCGAGGAACTGCGCACAGCCCGCCAGAACGGCACCGACCTGACGGACCTGCTCGCCTCGCTCGGGCTGGATGAGACCACGGTCGCCGCCAGCCTGCAGGCCCAGGTGGAAGCGGCGGTCAAGCAGGCCATGGCCGACGGCAAGATCACCCAGGAGCAGGCGGACGCCTACCTGGCCGATCCGCACAACTACAACCTGGAGGATTTCTACCACAGCCTGCCGGTGGTGACCTACGATCTCAACCGCCTGTTCGACCTGGAGGACTATATCGACCCGGTGGAGATGCTGGCGGCAGCCCTGGGCATCCCTGTGGAGGACCTGGCAACCTCCTACCATGAGGGCCACACCCTCAGCGAATTGATCGCCTCGCTCGGGCTGACCGAGGAGGCCGTGCTCGCCAACCTGAAGACAGCCCTGGCCCCCGCCCTGCAGCAGGCGGTCACCGACGGGGTCATCACCCAGGCCCAGGCGGACTGGTACCTGGAGAACGTCACCCTGCAAAGCTTCTCCGACCGCCACGACCGCGGCTGGCACGGGATGAATCCCAAGCGCAACCCGAACGAGCAGGACGGCCAGGACGACCAGGATGAACAGGATAATCATAACGACCATGGTCACCAGGATGACGGCGGCCACCAGCAGAACGGCCAACACCACTCCGGTGACGGGCACTCCAATAACGGCGGACATCACGACCGCGGCAATTCCCGTCCGTAAAGAATAACCAATCATTAACCACAGATAAAAGCAAGATAAACACAGATAAGGTATTTTAAATTCTTATCTGTGTTTATCCGTGGTTAAGTATCTCCCGCAAATATTTTCCGGTGAAGGACCCCGCCGCCTGCGCCACCTCTTCCGGCGTACCCTCGGCCACCAGCCGCCCCCCGCCCGCGCCGCCCTCCGGCCCCAGGTCGATCACCCAATCCGCCGCCCGCACCAGATCCAGGTTGTGTTCCACCACCACCACGCTGCCGCCCCCCTCCACCAGCCGCCGCAGCACCCCCAGCAGGCGGGCGGTGTCGGCCAGGTGCAGCCCGGTGGTCGGTTCGTCCAGCAGGTAGAGCGTGCGCTCCTTGCTGCGCCGCCCCAGTTCTCTGGATAGCTTCACCCGCTGCGCCTCTCCGCCCGAGAGCGTGTCGGCAGGCTGACCAAGCTGGAGGTAGCCCAGGCCCACATCGCACAGCACCTGGAAACGCAACTGCGCCGCGGGAATATCCGCGAAGAACGCCAGCGCCTCTTCCACGGTCAATTCCAGCACCTGCGAGATGTCCAGCCCGCGGTAGCGCACCGCCAGCACCTGCGGGGAAAAACGCCGCCCGCGGCAGACCGGGCAGCGCACATCCACCTCCGGCAGGAAATGCATGTTGACCGCGATCACGCCCGCCCCCTGGCAGCGTTCGCAGCGCCCGCCGGGCAGGTTGAACGAAAAATGGCGCGCGCTGAAGCCCAGGCGGCGCGCCTCGGGCAAGGCGGCAAAGGCCTCACGGATAGGCGTGAAGGTGTCGGTGTAGGTGGCGGCGTTGGAGTGCGGCGCGCCGCGCAGCGGGTCCTGGTCAATGGTGATCACCTGATCCACATATTCCAGACCGTCGATGCCGTCGTGCGCGCCGGGCAGCTCCCCTGGCCCATTCAGCCGGCGGCGCGCCGCCCGGTCGAGGATGTCGAAGATCAGCGAGGACTTGCCCGAACCGGAGACGCCCGTCACCGCCACCAACAGCCCCAGCGGCAGGCGCACGTCGATATGCTTCAAATTGTTATGGCGCGCGCCACGGATGACCAGCACCCTTTCAGCAGGCGCGCGGCGCTGCTCCGGGAGAGGAATGTGCGCCCGCCCGGCCAGGTAATCGCCGGTCAGCGAGCCGGGCGCGGCCGACACGTCCTCCGGCGTGCCCTGCGCCACGATCTGCCCGCCCTGTCTGCCTGCCCCGGGGCCAAAATCGATCAAATGGTCGGCGGCAGCGATCACTTCCAGATCATGCTCGATCACCAGCACCGTGTTGCCCAGGTCGCGCAGGCGGCGCAGCAGCCCGATCAGGCGGCGCGTATCGCGCTGGTGCAGGCCCACCGTCGGCTCGTCGAAGACATACAACACCCCGCTCAACCCCGAGCCGAGCAGCCCGGCCAGGCGCAGGCGCTGCAGCTCCCCCGCCGAGAGCGAGGGCGCCCCCTGCCCCAGCGAGAGGTAGCCCGCCCCGGCCTCACCCAGGCGGGCAAGGCGCGCCTGCAGGTCATCCAGGATGGCCTCGCCCAGGCGCAGCTCCGCGGGTTCCAGGTGGGCAGGCAGCCGCCCCAGCCAGACAGCCAGCTCGTCCAGCGCCAGGCCAGAAAGCGCCACAATATTCTCCCCGCCCACCGTCACCGCGCGCGCCTCGGCGCGCAGGCGCGTCCCGCCGCATTCCGGGCAAGCCGCAATGGTTAAAAACTCTTCCAGTGGGTCACGGTAACTGGGCTTGTTCTGCTGCCGGTGCAAATGCTCGCCGTAGCGGCGCAGCAGAGCAGTCGCTGCCCCCTCAAAACGCCCCTGCCGGACGGTGGGCGGCGGCTGGCGCTGAGGAAAATGGCGGCGGAACTGCGCGCTGCCCACCCCGTGGAAGAGCAGATCGCGCTGCTCGGGCGAAAAATCCTTCACCGGGCGCGAAAGATCGAATTCAAATCCGTACCAGGCGGCAGCCGCGCGCAGGATGCCGAGCTGGTAATCGATCTGGACCCGGTTCCACTCGCGCATGGCCCCATCCGCCAGGGTCTTTTGCTCGTCCGCCAGGCGGGAGAGATCGACCTGCAGCGCCACCCCCAACCCGGTGCAAATCGGGCAGGCCCCGGCAGGCTTGTTGAAAGAGAAATGCGCCATGCTCAATACCGCCGCCGCCGCGCCGCAGTGCGGGCAGGGGAAGCTCTCGTTGGCAGGAAATTCTTCGTCCGAGCCAGTCTCGCCCTGCCATTCCTCTTCAGCAGATGCCAAAGAAGGGGGGATCTCCTCTCCGCAAACCGGGCAGGCGCGCCGTCCCAGGCGGGCAAACAGGACGCGCAGGTAGGTGTACACATCGGTCAGCGTGCCGACCGTGGAACGCGGGCTGCGGTTGCCCAGGTTCTGCCCCAGACTGATCGTCGGCGAAAGCCCGCGGATCTCATCCACCGGCGGGCGCGCCATGCCGAAGGGCAGGATGCCCAGCGACTCCATGTATTGGCGCTGGCCTTCCTTGAGCAGGATGTCGAAGCCGAGGGTGGACTTGCCCGAACCGGACAGCCCGCTCAGCACCACCAGCTGGTTCTTGGGGATGTCCAGGGAAATATTCTTCAGGTTGTGCAGCCGTGCGCCGCGGATGGTAAGGAAATCGGTCATATCCAAAGAATACCACGAAAAAAGAAAAAGTTTCCGAGTTTCCAGGAGAGAAAATTGGCAGCCGCTCGCATTCACGTCCGAGTTCGGATACAATATTTTCATGCTGCCGACCTTCTTTCCCCTGGCCGAAGCCGCGAAAAAACTACCCGCCCGGCCGGGCAGTTATATCCTGCGCTTGCGCCTGAATCATCCTGCCCATATCCGCGCCGGCGTGCTGGGAGAATTCGACCTGCCCGCCGCGACCTACTTTTATTGCGGCAGCGCCTTTGGACCCGGTGGTCTGCGCGCGCGCGTCCTGCGCCACACGCGCGCCGGCAGCAGGCCCCACTGGCATATCGACGCCCTGCTGGCCTGCGCCGCGCTGGAAGCGGTGGCCTGGGAAGAAGATGCCCGCCGCGAATGCACCTGGAGCCAATGGCTTTCAAATCAACCCGGCGCGCTCGTCCCCATCCCCGGTTTTGGCGCGACAGACTGCCGCAACGGCTGCCCGGCACACCTGGTGGGATGATCCCTGCCGGAAGCCACCCGCGGGTTCTTTGTCCCAAACGATTGCCTTTCAATAATATTTGCTGTATAAATAAATGGGGCTGCGCCACACTTCCCGGCGCGCCAATTCACCAATCCTTTTCCCTCATAACCCAAGGCGAACACACCATCCCCTCTGCCTGACTGAGACAGTCGGGATTCATCCTACGTGACTAGAGGAGCAAAAACATGAAGAAAGTGCTGTATATCGTTCCCGTGCTGATCTGTTTGCTGTTGGCGGCGGTCATCCCCGGCCTTGCCCAGACAGATTCTAAAGGCACCATCGATGAGATCATCAACCTGGGCACCACCGTCCACGGTCCCCCGACCTACGGCGCCGTGGCGGGCAGGCTGGTCTCGCAAACCGCGGCTTACCGCGCCCAGGCAGGGGTGCCGCAAATGAGCTTCATCTTCCCTGCCCCCGGCGCCGGCCGTTCCATCGCCACCGCGCGCATCTATCTCATCAGCAATTCCGGCTACACCGGCACTGCCACGCTGCACCTGATCATTTACACGCTTGACGGTACGGCAGTGCACGAAGTGACCAGCGCAGGGGTGGACTTGCTCGGCCTGCCGGTTGGGAGCTGGAGCCTGCTTTCCCTCTCTGCGGATACCAACAACCTGTACATCTCTCCCGGTGAATTCCTTGCCGCGGAAGTAACGCTCGATCCGGCCCCGGTGACCGATGGGGAATTCGACGCGCGCGCGATGTTCGAGATCCTCACCCACTAGGCAGGAGGCAGCCATGAAACCTATCTGGTACCTTCTACTCTGTCTGCTGCTGCTCCTGCCTGCTGCCCAACCGGCGGCCGGGGCGCACCTGCAGGCAGCCGAAACTGCCCCGCTCACCTGCTGGCATGTCGGCTTCATGCTCACCGTCCAACCCAGCGCCGCCAACCTCACCAACCTGCCTGCCTCGGCGGCAGTGCGCGTTTTGAGCAGCGCCCTGCAGGAACACGTTTTCTTCGTCGTGCCCGCTTCCACCCTCACGAAGGTGGTTCAGGTGCGCCTGGTGGTGTTTGACCGCTCCGGCTCGTACGGCGGCGATTACTTCGCCAACCTGGAGGTGTACGACACGGCCGGCATCTACCGGCGCGATCTGGGCACGGCTGTCCTGAACCTGCAAACCGCCACCGAGAACAGCTGGACGTTAATGCCCCTGATCGATGCGCCTTACCTGGCCGCGGATGAACGGCTGGTGGTGCATATTTCCCGCAGCGCCGGCGCCGCGGGGGATCTCAGCCTGGGGCTGGGAATGGATGTTGAGATGATGACGGAACATACCCTTTTCTTCCCGATCATCGTGAAATAGGAAAACGAGGAGAATACAATGAAAAGAAACCATTTGACCCTTCTGCTCAGCCTGCTGGCCGCGCTGAGCCTGATCTTCGCCGGCGCGGCTTCCTCTCCGGCAGCCGCGCAAGCCAACCAACCCCTGACGGCTGTGACCCTGCAGATCGAACCCGAAAAACTGACCTGGCAGGTGAACATCCTCTACCGCCAGGCAGACCTGACCATCACCGCCCCGGATGAAAGCCAGATCACGCGCACCTTCCAGGCCGGGCAGGCTGTGGAACTGCCGTTCAGCGAGGTGAAACTTTCTGACGGAAGCTATGCCTATGAACTGCGCTTGCTGCCCGTCATCGACGCCCTGACGGCCGCCCAGATGCGCCTGGCCGCCAATGATCCCGACCTGCGCAGCCAGCTGACCGCCTCGCTGGAGGCCGCCGGCAAGCTGCCCCAGGATACCCTGGCCAGTGGTTTTTTCTCCGTGCAGAGCGGCGTCTTTGCCCAGCCGGTGGCGGAGGGCGGCAACCAGATCCAGGATGTGGTGCATGCCGATGATGTCATCATCACCGGCTCGGAATGCATTGGCTATGACTGCCTGACCGACGGCACGGAATCCTTTGGCTTCGACACCCTTAAAATGAAGGAAAACAACCTTCAGATCTTCTTTGATGATACCAGCACTACCGCCGGCTTTGCCGCCAACGACTGGCGCATTATCACCAACGATTCCTCCAGCGGCGGCGCCAATTACTTCTCCATCGAAGATTCCACTGCTGCCCGAAGGGTGTTCACCATCGCAGCCGGCGCACGCGCGAACGCCCTGTATATCAGCTCCACCGGCAGAGTGGGCCTGGGCACCAATACCCCGGTCCTGGACCTGCACATCGTCCGCAGCGACACGCCCGCAGTCCGCCTGGAGCAGGATGCTTCCGGCGGGTGGACCCCACAAATCTGGGACATGGCCGGGAATGAGAGCAACTTCTTCATCCGCGACGTAACCGGCGGGTCCAAACTGCCCTTCCGCATCCAGCCCGGCGCCCCGACCAATTCTCTGACTCTCAAAGCCAATGGCAACGTGGGCATCGGGACTTGGTCCCCCAACGCCACCCTGGATATCGAGAGTTCAAGCGGGCCTACCACCGTGCTGGTCACCAATACGTTAGGCGCGGGCTCCTCCTTGCGTGTTATGGGCGACATGTTCGCCGACGGCAACGTGGGCATCGGCACCACCACCCCGGCCGAGAAGCTGCACGTGGCCGGCAACATCCGCGCCGACGGCTATGTGATCGAGTATTCCGACGTGAACGCCAAAGAGAACTTCGCGGCGGTGGACAGCGCCTCGGTGCTGGATAAGATCGCCGAGCTGCCCATCCTGAGCTGGAACTACAAAGCCGAAGACGACAGCGTGCGCCACATCGGCCCCATGGCGCAGGATTTCTTTGCTGCCTTCGGCCTGGGCGCAGACAACCGGCACATTGCCGCGCTGGACACCAACGGCATCTCGCTGGCGGCCATCCAGGAGTTGATCAAGATCAACAAGGCCCAGCAGGCCCAGATCGATGCGCTGGAGAAAGAGAACGCCAAACTGGAAGCCCGCATCGAGCGCCTGGAAAAGGCCATCCTGCCCTAGGACGGTTCTAAATAATCGAAACCTCCCAGATTAAAACCCGGGAGGTTTTTTATCTTAAGGGAAAGTCCATTTCATAACGCATTTATCTAGTTTACCTAGCGAAAATCTTTCCTTCGTTTTGGCTGCTTTTTCTCTGGTTTCCGAATTTGAGCAAGATGAGGTCGGTCCGATAGAGAATTAGGGACCCCTCTCACAATATCCCGAATGGACAGAATAAAATTAATAGTCAGGGGGATTGAAATGAGTAAATAAATCCCTGGAACAAGCAAAAGAAATCCGGGATCCTTTCCTCGCGCATATTGATCTATCACCAGTGCGATTAGCATACCAGATACAAGCAAACCACCCCCTCCCATCATGGCCAGGTAGAAAGGATTGCGAGTGCGCAACTTAAAAGTAAACAGGCGGCGATAGAACATGCCCTCCATATGGGCAGCTTCAGCCGTGGTTTCCATATAATCCAAGCCGGAACGCCCCGGCCGGTTGCGATAACCTGGCATTCCCCCAAATAGATTTCCATCGAAGAAAGCATCTCGTTTTTGCTTGTTTTGCGGCATATAAGCTCCTGCCCTGTAGTGAATATTCGTTTCTAGAATTATAGTATAGATTTCAACGATTTTCTCTTGACAATAGAACAAAAATGCTATACACTACATCTATGATGTTTGGGGTGTTCCCATTCTTACAATTCTTCATGCAACCTGTACTATAATGGTTGTATTCCACGTGATAGGAGTTTATCAAACACATGGCCCGTAAATCTTCCCAACCCATGCAGCCCCTGCCCCCTCCCGACGCCAACGCCGAAGCGCGCAAGATCGTCCTGGATAAAGCCCTCGGCGATATCCTCAAGCGTTATGGCGAAGGTTCGATCATGCGCCTGGGCGAGGCGCACCACCTGCAGGTGGAAGCCATCCCCACCGGCTCCCTTTCGCTCGACCTGGCCCTGGGCGTGGGCGGCATCCCGCGCGCGCGCATCACCGAGATCTACGGCCCAGAATCCTCCGGCAAGACCACCCTCTGCCTGCACATCGTTGCCGAAGCGCAGCGCATGGGCGGCATGGCGGCCTTTATCGACATGGAACACGCCCTCGACCCGGCCTACGCCGCCCGCCTGGGGGTCAACCTGGATAACCTGCTCGTCTCCCAGCCGGATACCGGCGAACAGGCCCTGGAGATCTGCGAGACGCTGGTGCGCACCGCCGCGGTGGACGTGGTGGTGGTCGACTCGGTGGCGGCGCTGGTTCCCCGCGCCGAGATCGAGGGCGACATGGGCGACGCCAGCATGGGCATGCAGGCCCGCCTGATGAGCCAGGCCCTGCGCAAGCTCTCCGGCGCGATCAACCAGACCAAGACCGCCGTCGTCTTCACCAACCAGCTGCGCCAGAAGATCGGCGTGATGTTCGGCAACCCCGAGACCACCTCCGGCGGCATGGCGCTCAAGTTCTACGCCTCGGTGCGCCTGGACGTGCGCCGCATCCAATCGATCAAGATGGGCACCGAGATCATCGGCAACCGCGTGCGCGTGCGCGTGGTGAAGAACAAGGTCTCCCCGCCCTTCCGCACCGCCGAGTTCGACATCATGTACAACGAAGGCATCTCCAAGGTCGGCGATATCATCGACCTGGCCACCCAGCTGGAGATCATCACCAAGCGCGGCGCGTTCTTCTCCTACGGTGAGATCCGCCTGGGCCAGGGACGCGAGAACGCCAAAGAATTCCTGCGCCAGAACGGCCCCCTGGCCAACGAGATCGAGCAGGCCATCCGCCAGCGCGCTTCCGGCGGGGATATCCCCCTGGCGCTCTCCGGCGGCGAAGGCGATGACGACGACGCGGGAGGCGACGAATAACGCAAAAATCCTTGGAACACGGATCTGCACAGATGAACACGGATAGATCTTTTTGGATGATCCGTGTTCATCCATTCAATCCGTTCCATCCGTGTTCCAGGGTTTTCTTCTTTTTCCTTCCGGTGGTCATGCTCCTGCTCTCTGCCTGCGGGATCGGCCCGGTGCGCGCCGCCCCCGGCGGGGCCATGTTCCTGGCCCCCACCGCCGCCCAGCCCACCCCCGAGCCGGAGCAGGTCGTGCTGCCCTCCGCCACACCCGTCCCCACTGCCGAACCCGGCAGCTGCTCCAACATGCTCACCTACATCACCGACGTGACCATCCCGGACTACACCGAGGTGGACCGTTCGGTGACGATGGACAAGCGCTGGGAGGTGGAGAACAGCGGCACCTGCGCCTGGGACGAGCGCTACCAGATCCGCCTGATCGCCGGGTCGGACTACGGCGCCGGACAGGTGCAGTCCCTGCCGCCCGCCCGCTCTGGCACGCACACCGTCATCCGCCTGATGTTCACTTCGCCGGGCGAACCCGGCACCTACAAGTCCGCCTGGCAGGCCTACGACCCGGACGGCAACCCCTTCGGCGACCCGTTCTATATCGTCTTTGTAGTGAAATAAGCGATTAAGTGCATTTTTAGCGGCTGCGCCGTCAAAAATGCACTTATAATTTAATACATGAAACTGTGGCAGCAGTTGTTGTTGGTCTTGCTGACCGCCGCGGCGGCGGCCGTGTGCGTGTGGGTGGCGCTGACCGCGCTCAACCAGCGCGAACTGACCGCGCGCGCCGCCGGGCTTCCGCAGGTGCCCACCTTGCAGAGTACGCCTACACGCACCCCATTCCGACCGCTGCCCACCCTGCCCGCCACCTTCACCCCCACCCCCAGCGCTACCCCTACCCCCACCGAGACACCCACCCCCACACCCACCTTCACGCCCACCGAAACCCCCACCCCCACCCTGCCTGCTCAGGCTGCGGTCAGCGGCGTCAGCGGGCAGATGCAGCGCTACAACCTGGATTGCGAATCCCGCTCAGCGGTGGACCTGGCGCGCTTCTTCGGCGTTTCCATCGACGAAACCGAATTCTTCAACGGTCTGCCCGCTTCCGACGACCCCGATGAGGGCTTTGTCGGCAGCGTCAACGGCATCCACGGGCTGATCCCGCCCTATGCCTACGGTGTGCACGCTGAGCCGGTGGCGCGCCGGCTGCGCGCCTACGGCCTGCCCGCCCAGGCGGTGCGCCCGCTCTCCCTGGAAGGCCTGAAACAGGAGATCGCCGCCGGACGCCCGGTGATGGTCTGGGTGGTCGGGCAAACCTGGGCCAGCGTGGGGGTCAGCTACACCGCCGCCTCCAACGGGCATTCCAGTCTGGTGGCCTACGGCGAGCACACCGTGCTGGTGACCGGCTACGGCCCCGATTCCATCACCATCCTGGACGGCGGCACCACCTACTGGCGCACCACCGCCACCTTCCTGGGCTCCTGGGGGGCAATGAATAACATGGCGGTCATCATTCAAAAATAGGGTTTTTCCGGCTGCGCCGGAAAAACCCTATTTTCTATAGGTCAGGGATTGCTCACCTGCACTGGCGTGCATGTGCCAGTGTCGCCTCTCTGGGGGCCTCGCAATGACAGGAACTTTCTACGTGCCCTCTTCCCAGGAGTTCAGATATTTCACCTGTTCTTCGGTCAGCTTGTCGATCTGCACGTCCATCGCGGCCAGCTTCAGGCGGGCGATCTCGCGGTCGATCGCTTCCGGAACGGAATAGACCTTCTTCTGCATCTCGGCGGCGTGTTTGACCACGTACTCGGCCGAGAGGGCCTGGTTGGCAAAGGACATATCCATCACGCTCGCCGGGTGGCCTTCGGCAGCCGCCAGGTTGATCAGGCGGCCTTCGCCCAGGATGTGGATGCGGCGGCCGTCCTTGAGGGTGTACTCATCCACGAAGGGGCGCACCAGGCGCTTGTTCTTGGACATCGCTTCCAGGGCGGGGATGTTGATCTCGACATTGAAGTGCCCCGAGTTGGCAATGATGGCGCCGTCTTTCATCATTTCAAAGTGCGCCTTATCGACCACGTTCAGGTCGCCGGTGACGGTGACAAAGAAGTCGCCGATGCGGGCGGCTTCGGCCATCGGCATCACCCGGTAACCGTCCATCACGGCTTCCAGGGCGGCCATCGGGTCGATCTCAGTCACGATCACGTTGGCGCCCATGCCGCGCGCGCGGCTGGCCAGCCCGCGTCCGCACCAGCCGTAGCCGGCTACCACGAAGGTCTTGCCCGCCAGCAGCACATTGGTGGCGCGCACGATACCGTCGATGGTGGATTGGCCGGTGCCGTAGCGGTTATCGAAGAAGTGCTTGGTCATCGCGTCGTTGACGGCGATGATGGGGAAGTTCAAGGCCCCGTCGGCGGCCATGGCGCGCAGGCGGATGACGCCGGTGGTGGTTTCCTCAGTGCCGCCCATGATCCCCGGCAGCAGCTCGCGGCGGTCCTTGTGCAGCACGCTGACCAGGTCCGCGCCGTCGTCCATGGTGAGCTGCGGTTTGTGATCCAGCGCAGCCGCCAGGTGCTTGTAGTAGGTGACGTTGTCCTCGCCCTTGATGGCATAGACGGGCATCTCGTCGTGTTGGACGAGCGAGGCCGCCACATCATCCTGGGTGGAGAGCGGGTTGGAAGCGGTCAGGACAATGTCCGCGCCGCCGGCCTGGAGGGTCTTCATCAGGTTGGCGGTCTCGGTGGTGACGTGCAGGCAGGCCGAGACGCGCAGGCCCTTGAGCGGCTTTTCGCGCTCAAAGCGTTCGCGGATCTGGCGCAGGACGGGCATCTCGCGCTCCGCCCATTCGATGCGCAGCCGGCCGCCTTCGGCCAGCTTGGCATCTTTGATGTGGAATTGACTCATGGAATTCTCCTTCAAAAAGATTTCTAAACTTTTAACAAACGGTCCAGCTCTCCCCGGTCGTCAAAATGCTCGCGGAAACGGGCAACGAACTCAGGGATGGTGTAATGGTGCGATTGCGTGCCGCGCTGCTCCAGGCAGTAAGTGGCGGCCAGCGCGCCCATCTGCCCGCAGGTCTCCCAGCCCAGTTCCAGGCGCAATCCGCGCAGGAAGCCGCCCCGGAAGGCATCTCCCACGCCGGTTGGGTCGGCGATCTGCTGGGGCGGCACCACCGGGGTGTGGAAGCGCTTGCCGTCGGCGAAGATGTACGCGCCTTCTGCGCCCAGGGTGACCACCATGAAGCGCATGTTCTTCAACAGGGCGTCCTCCTCCAGGCCGGTGTGCTTGCGCAGCAATTCGTACTCGTAATCATTGACGAACAGGCAGTAGGCGCCCTCCGCCCCGCGGCGCAGCTCCTCGGCGCTCACGCGCACGATCTGCTGCGAGGGGTCGTACAGGTAGGGCAGCTTCAACGCCGTGCATTCTTCCACGTACTGGTTCATCGCCCCCGGGTCGTTGGGTGAGATGACCACCAGTTCGGGGTTCACCGGCAGCAGTTCCTCAATATGGATCTCCCCGGCGCGCGCCATCGCCCCCGGATAGAAGGAGCAGATTTGCGCGTTGGAGCGGTCGGTGTTGGCAAAGAAGGAGGCGGTGAAGAGGCCGGGAATGACCCGCGCAAACTGCGTGTTGACCCCGTTCTTCTCCATCCAGGCGCGGTAATCGTCAAAATCCTCGCCCACCGTACCGACCAGGTAGCTCGATTCGCCCAGCAGCGCCAGCGTGTAGGCGATGTTGGGGGCGGTGCCGCCGCGCTGGCGCACCATCGAGTCGACCAGGAAGGAAAGGCTGATCTTTTCCAGGTGTTCGGGCAGAATGTGGTCTTTGAAGAAGCCTGGGAAGGTCATCAAGTAGTCATACGCGATCGAACCGGTACAAATGACGGGCATGTGATCTTCCTTACTTTTGGGTGGAACCGCGCAAAATGCGCGGGAGATTGATGCGGAAGGGCGGATAGACCAGCCCCTTCTCGGTCACCAAAGCGGTCAGCAGGGAATTGGGGGTGACATCGAAGGCGGGGTTGCGCGCGTGCGCTCCCTGCGGGGTCACCGGCTCGCCGTGCATCTGCAGGCCGAGCACTTCCTGCTCGTCGCGCTCCTCGATCGGGATCAGGTCGCCGTTGGCGAGGGTCAGATCCACGGTGGAGCTGGGAAAGACGGAATAGACTGGCACGTGGTTGGCGTGCGCCGCCAGGGCCAGCATGTACGAGCCGACCTTGTTGGCCACGTCGCCGTTGGCCGCCACGCGGTCGGCGCCAAAGAAGACCTTTTGAGCCTTCCCGGTGCGCAGGAAATACCCCGCAGCGTTGTCGCTGATGATCTCGTAGGGGATGCCGTACTGCTGCAATTCCCAGGCGGTCAGGCGCGCGCCTTGCAGGCGCGGACGGGTCTCGTCCACCAATACATGGATGCGCTTGCCCTGGGCATGCGCGCGGCGGATGACGCCCAGCGCGGTGCCCCAGTCCACCACCGCCAGCGCGCCGGTGTTGCAGTGGTGAATGATCGTGTCGCCGTCCTCGATCAGCTCCGCGCCCACCTCGGAGAGCTTCAGGTTGGTCTGCACGTCTTCGTCGGCGATCTGAGCCGCCTCGGCCACCACCCGCTCTACCAATGCGGCGGCGGAAGGATGCCCGGCGGCCGTCAGCGCGTTCATACGGTCCAGCGCCCACATCAGGTTCACCGCCGTGGGGCGGCTGGCGCGCAGCAGCGCGGAAGCCTGGTTCAACTCGGCGCGCAGTTCGCCCAGGTCCTTCGCATGCGCGCGGCAGGCTGCCAGCGCCACGCCGTAAGCCGCCGCCGCGCCAATGGCCGGCGCGCCGCGCACGGTCATGTTGCGGATCGCTTCGGCCGTCTCCTCTGCCGTGCGGCAGGTGACCAGCTCGAAACTCCCCGGCAGGCGGCGCTGGTCGATCATCACCAGTTCACAAGAATCGCTTTTCCACTCTAAGGTTCGCATGATCCATTCACCAAAAAACGCCCTGTTTCGAGAGCGTTAGAAATTCAGCGAGGTGAATTTTAACATGATATGGGGGGGATGTCTAGCATAGGGATTTTTGATTTACGATTGACGATTGGCGATTGACGATTTCTTGCAGGGCTGGTTGAGCGGGACCGGAAACCGTCGCATCCGAACAACCGGGTAAGCGAAACCCAACAAAATTCTTCCGAAGAAGAGAACCACGAAACACGCGAAAAAAGCGAAACAAACGAAATTCTTTAGAGGGGTCGATGGCTGCGGGCATAGGGGCGAAGCCACCCGGAAAGAGGCTGGCGGATCACAACCCTGCGTTCTCCGGGTTGCTTCGCCCTCATCCCGCCCAAGTCCCGCGGCTCCCAGGGCAGCCCCTAAAAATTTTCTCCGTGTTTTCGCTTAACCCTTTGGGGTGTCCGCCCCCGGAATTCTCGAACCCTGCTATACTTAATCCATCACATCGGTTTTCAACAAGAAGGGAAATCCACCATGAAATCCGCCCGTTATATGCTTTGCCTGCTCCTCCTCGCCCTGGCGCTCAGCGCCTGCGGACCTTCCGCCGAACAGCAGGCCACCATGACCGCCACAGCCCTGACCGCCACCGCCGCCGCCTGGACGCCCACGCCCTCTTCCACCCCCACTGCCACCAACACTCCCACCCCCTCGGCCACGCCCACCCGCACCGCCACCGCTACCCGCCCGCCGACACAGACGGCTACTTTCACTGCCACCCCGGACCCCAACCGTTACTTTGCTCCGGACGGCTCTTATTCGCTCGTCCCGCCAGAAGGCTGGGAGGAAGTGGAGATCGGGTTGGATTACCCCGCCCTGGCTGCGCCTAGCAGCCTGGTTATCCCTCCGAACCTGACCTTTACGCGGGATGACTATGAATTCCCGATGGCTTTCTATTCCGCCCTGGTGCAGGACGATCTGATCCCCAACCTCTCCGGTTACACCCTGGTCTCCGAGGAATTCCTGGTCACCTCCACCGACGCCGATCTATTCCGCTGGGAGTTCACCGAACTGGAGGATGGGGTGGCCTACCGAAATGTATTCTATTTCTTCGAATCCGGCGAGAGCGCCAAGCTGGTGGTGTGGTACATGCGGCTTGACAGCCAGGACTCCGACCTGGATGCCCTGGTAGATGCCGCCATGGATACGCTCCAGTTCACCCCGTGATCGAATCCGCGGGGCAGGTTGTCATTGCCCAGCTGCTTGCGCCCCTACCCGCCCTCCGCGTCTTTGCCTGTGGTCTCTCCTGTTTTCCCCAGGCGGGGAGCGTTAGACCCTAAAGGTCTCAAAGACCTTTAGGGTCTACTTTTTTGTCAGGTTTTTTTTCGATTGTTTCGATTAATTCGTGTGTTTCGTGGTTAAGGGCGAAGCAGCCGGAGCATTTCTCGCCTTGGGCCAGACCGGCTGCCTTCCCGGCTGCTTGCGCCCCTACGTTTTTTCTCCGCGGCTCTGCGTCTCCGCGTGAGATCTCTCCTGTTTCCCCCAGGCGGGGAGCGTTAGACCCTAAAGGTCTCGAAGACCTTTAGGGTCTGCTCTTTTGTCAGATTTTTTTCGTTTGTTTCGCTTTTTTCGTGTGTTTCGTGATCTTCTTTCCTTCAGGGGTCTACTCCTCACCGGTTGATCACCGGCAGGAAGGACTTGTACACGCTCTCCATCCCGCACCAGAACCCCGCGCACAGCACATAGGGGCGGTTGGCAGCCGGGCCGGTGGACGCCTGCCCGATGTTGCCCTGGATCTCATAGATCCCGTTATGGACGGTGCCGCCTCCGCCGCCGATCACGCTCCATGGCACGTACGGCCCGCCGCCTCCGGCCAGCGCCGCGCTGGTGGAGGCCAACAGCAGCGCCAGCACAACCAATCCAAGCAGGATATTCCGTCGCTTCTTCATCGCGGCGCTCCTACTGCAGGGTGACGAAAACATAGATCAGGCCGTCCTTGCCCTCGTCCAGCGGTTCCAGCGCCTTGGCAAAGACCGTCCCCGGCAGGGCAAAGCTGACCCCGTCCACGCTGGCAATCTTGACCCCGCCAGCCTTTCCGGATGCGGCGGCGGTGCTGAGCAGGTCGCCGGGCTGGATGGCCCCGCCCAGCGCGCTGGCCTTCACCTGGCACGGCCCCTGCACCACCACCAGCAGCAGGTCGCCTGGCGCCACCGGCCCATCCGTGGCGGGCGGGATATCCGCGCCGGAAGGATCAGCGCTCTTGAACCATTCGGATGAATAGCCCTCCGCCACCACCCCGATCACCGCTGTGCTATTGGCAGAATCCGCCTTGGCCACCTGGACCACCGGGATGCCATCCTTCGTTAAAGGCGCGCCCATCCCGGCGATCACCACCACGTCGCCCTTCTCCAGCGGCTGCGTGCCCCCGTTCTGCACGATCTGCATGATCGCGCCCTTGGTGTGGTAATTCAACGAGTACAGATTATCCGGTGAATAAAAGCCATAGCTGTGACCTGCCAGGCCCGTTGACCCCCATACGCCAATGTAGTTGGTAGAATCCCCCGCAACACCCGACCCGGTGGCACCAGTGCTGTTCCCGAACACCGCCCTGCCGCCGGCGCTGCCTTTCAACTCACCGTAGACTGCATCATTCGCCACCGTGCCGGTCGCCACGCTGTAGATGCCATAATTGCCGGTGGAGAGGACCCACAGGGCTGCACCGACCGTGTTGGTGTTGTTCAGGCTCAGCAGCGCGTCCCCCTCCAGCGTGCCGTCTCCCCAGGCAGAGGCGTTCACATCCGTCCCCGGCAGAAAGCCCCAGGCGTAGGGCGCCGGGGAAATGCCCTGGCGCGGCAGGGTGGTAAAGGCGAGATCGCCCAGCTGCCGCACCTGCACCTCCACCCAGCGCGATCCGCCGGTGAAGACGGTGTGGTTATCCCCGTAGGTGCCGCAGGCCAGGGTGAAGTTGAACAAGCCGTCCGTGATCGGAAAATTGTTCAATTGCAGGCCGTTGGTGTTGATGCAGTCGCCGATCAGCGTCCCGCCGACCTGGGCTGAGTAAATATTGACCAGGAATTCATAGGTGCCGTTGGCCGGGGCGCCGCCCTCATACAGCTTGCCCTGGTAGGAGAAGGACAAGGTGGGCCCCGGGCCGCCCTTTTCCTCCAACACGGAAGGGGTCTTCGCCGCCGGGTTGGCCAGGGCCGTGCCCGCCAGGGCAACCAGCACCGCCAGCGCCAGCAGCACAGCCAGCGCGCCAAAACGAATACTGCGCTTCAGCAAGAATCGCGTTTTCATCCGTATGCTCCTTTTGAACAACATGAATGGAATATGCATAGTGTAGCACGAATCGATTGACGATTATCGATTGACGATTTGCGATTAATTAACCGGAATCCGTCACATCCAGGCAGCCGGGTAAGCAAACCCAACAAGATTCTCACGCGGAGAAAAACCTTATCGCAAAGAAACCCCGCAGGGGCCGTAGGGTCAGAAAAGGAGGTTTTATCACCGCCGGGGGATAAATCCCCCGGCAAACAGATCCAAACCCGTCTCGAAGACCTTTAGGGTCTGCTTTTGTGTCCGGTTTTTTTCGATTGTTTCGATTATTTCGTGTATTTCGTGGTTAAGGGCGAAGCAGCCGGAGCATTTCTCGCCGTGTGCCAGACCGGTTGCTTTTCCGGCTGTTTGCGCCTCTACGTTTTTTCTCCGCGCCTAAGTGCCCCGCAGGGGTATCGCGTGACTTGTCCCCGGGCGTCCTGACACTCCTCATCCGAAACAGGTGATATTGCTCCAACCCCTTTCGCGGCTCCCCCGCGACTGATACTCTGTGATCTTTGCCTGTCCCATCAGACAGGCAGGTTGGCAGAATTCGCGCCTTTTTCGCGCCGTTCCTGACATGAAAATAATTTACTAAATGGTATACTTATTCAGAACGATGGAGCGAATCCTGTCCCGTTATTGGATCCGTTCTCGCACGTCCCATTTTCCCCAAACCAAAACCAAATCTGATCCCGGAGGAAAAAGTAAATGTTGAAGACGCGTTCCCTATCGCGTACGTTCGGCCTGTTCATGGCATTGATGATGGCGCTCACCCTGGCGCTTCCCGCTGCAGCCACCCCTGGCGCTCCAGATACCGCTTTCGGCGTGGACGGGGTCGTCACCACCCCCTTCCAGAAGGGCGGCATCGTCTATGCCCCCTTTGACCGCGATGCCACCTATGGCGCCGGGGTGCTGCAACTGCCGGACGGCAAGTACATCATCGGCGGCGGCACCTATATTTGGGTCGACGAGACCACCGGCTGGCAGTACCAGATCGCCGTGGCCCGCCTGAACGCCGACGGCTCGCTGGATACCTCCTTCCAGGGCGACGGGATGCAGAACCTCTACCTGGGCCGCTACGCCACCATCGAAGAAATGGCCCTCCAGCCGGATGGCAAGATCGTCCTGGCCGGCAGCATGTCCACCGACTTTGACGGCTACGACATGCTGGTGGTGCGCTTGAACAGCGATGGATCGCTGGATACCACCTTCAACGGCGTCGGCTGGAACACGGTCGACCTGTATGATACCAACTCCGATTACAACGAAGATTGGGGCGCTGCGCTGCTGGTCCTCCCCGGAACCGGCAAGATCCTGGTGGGCGGCTCCACTCGCTGGGCAGGAACAGACACCTACGGCTTCGGCCTGGCTTCCTTTAACAGCAACGGCTCGTTCGACGAGACGTTTGGCCCGGACGTGGATAGCGACGGCTTCCCGGACGGTAAGATCCACACCACCTTTGTCGGCGGTTACCAGGAAGGCATCCACAGCCTGGCCCTGCAGAGCGACGGCAAGATCGTCGCCGCCGGCACTTCCGTCACCGACTACGATAATCGCGACATGGCGGTCATCCGCGTCAACGTCGATGGCTCCTTCGATAACTCCTTCGACGGCGACGGCAAGCGGGTCATCCCGTGGAGCGGGAAGAGCGAAGGCAACGCCGTGGAAGTTCAGACCGACGGCAACATTCTGGTGGCCGGCAACGCCTATAACGGCTCCCGCTACGACTTCGCCGTCACCCGCCTGACCTCCAGCGGCGCAACGGATGCCGCCTTTGGCAGCCAGACCTTCTCTTTCACCGGCGGCAGTTTCGAAAACGCATACATCTATGATATTGTCCTGAGCACGGGTAAGATCCTCCTGGTCGGAGACAATGGAGACACCGGCGACTATTTCGCCAATCTGGCCATGGTGCGCCTGAACCTGAGCGGCACCCTCGACACCGCCTTCGGCGTGAACGGGCTGGCTATGGAGAATTACGGCGGCCGCGCGCACGGCGCGCTGGTCCAGGCGGACGGCAAGATCGTCCTGGGCGGCGACATGGACAGCCACGGCTTCCTGGCGGCGCGTTTTAACGCCGACGGCTCGCTGGATGGCAGCTTTGGCATTGAAGCCCCCAACACCGCTTCTTACGCTGAGGCTGTCGATGCACTGCTGCTCCCGGACGGCCGCATCATCGCCGGCGGCTATGCCCTGACGATCAAAGATGACGGTAACTTCGCCCTGGCAGCCTACAACGCCGACGGCAGCCTGGATATTACCTTTGGCACAAACGGAAAAGCCTCTTTGGATATCACCCCCTATGACGAGCTTTCCGGGCTTGCCCTGCAATCCGGCAACAAGATCATCGCCGCCGGCACCGCCGACACCGACTGCATGGTGGCGCGTTTCAACCTGGACGGCTCGCTGGACACCGCCTTTGGCAGTTCCGGCACCACCACCACGTCCTACGACCAACAATGCAGCATCAACGACGTGGTGACCCTGGCGGACGGCAGCATCCTGACAGCCGGCATGGTCGCCCCCGACAACGGGTTCCTGACCGTGATGCGCTACACCGCCGACGGCGCCCTGGATACCACTTTCGGCGAGGCCGGTTTTGCCACTGCCACGATTGGCATGCATTCCGGAGGAAATAGCCTGGCCGTGGACGCGGACGGCAATATCGTCGTCGTTGGCTTCAGCTATGACCTGATGGGCGGCAAGCCGGCCGTTGCCCGCTTCACATCCAGCGGCGCGCTGGATACCACTTTCGGCAGCGGCGGGTCCACCATCCTGGACTACCTGTGGGCTGAGATGTGGGGTCTTGCCATCCTGCCGGACGGCAAGATCCTCCTCGCCGGAGGCATGTATAACGGCAGCAACGGCGATATCTTGCTGGCCCGCCTGGACAGCAGCGGCGTGCTGGATCCCACTTTCGGCGATGACGGCGTGCTGCTGGCGGACTTCGGCGACGATGAATCCGCCACCGCCCTGGCTGCCCTGCCGGACGGCAAGATCCTCGTCGGCGGGCAGGCCTCCCGGAACGGCCAGGATCTGGCCGCGTTTGCCCGTTTCAATTCCGACGGCACGGCGGACCCCTTGTTCTTCAACCACGGCCTTGCGCTGGTGGATGCTGGCGAGAGCAGCGCCTGGGTGAACGCCCTGCTGCTCCAACCGGATGGCAGGATCATCGGCGCCGGCGCCTCGGAAGATAAAGCCTACAACCAGTTCTTCACCGTCATCCGCCTGGACGGCGTCTTCTATCCCGGCGACCTGGATCTCAGCTTCGGCGATAACGGCATCACCACCACCCGATTTGTCATCCCCGGCACGGTGGTCAATCCCCAGGGAGAGTCGGCGGTTGGGCTGGGCGTTTCCGGCGGAAAGTACCTGATGGCAGGGACAACGCACGTGGATATCGGGACTGGCTGGGATCCCCGCTTTGCCGTAACCCGTTTTAACAGCGACGGCACGGTGGATACCAGTTTTGGCACGAACGGCCTGTCGGCCCCGAACATCGAATGGGAAGACGAGGCCGGCGGAATGACCCTCCAGCCGGACGGCAAGATCTTGGTGGTCGGCTACTCCTCGTTTTACGATTACGAAACTCCGGCTGACCTGACGGTGGCACGCTTCCTCAGCGATGGGTCGCTGGATCCTGATTTCAGCGGGGATGGCTGGCTGCTTACCGACATATCCGGCCATTCAGACTCAGGCAAAGCGGTGGCGGTAGCCACCGACACCGGCAAGATCGTGGTCGCCGGCGCATCGGCCGACATGACACTCGGTGAAAGCGATATTCTGGTGGCGCGTTACGACAGCGCAGGCAATCTGGATACCAGTTTTGGCACGGGCGGGATTGTGCTGATCGACCTGAACACGGGCTGGGGCGATTCGGCTGCCGGCGTGGCCATCCAGCCGGACGGTAAGATCGTGGTGGCGGGCAGCACCGCGGATGCAACCAGCCAAAAATTCGCCGTGCTGCGCCTCCTGGATAACGGCTCCCTTGACCCTGAATTTGGTATCGCTGGCAAGGTGATCACTGACTTTGGCGCCCCCAGCGGCGCCAACGCCCTGGCGCTTCAGCCGGACGGCAAGATCCTCCTGGCAGGCTTCGTCGGCAGCAGCAACACGATCGACTTTGCCGTCGCGCGCTATAATGCGGACGGCCTGCTGGATACCAGCTTTGGCAGCGGCGGCAAGGTGATCACCAACGCGGGAGACGGCTACACCGAAGCGCTGGTCTCGCTGGCCCTCCAACCGGACGGACGGATCCTCGCCATCGGCAACCTGGACGGCGACTACGGCAATGAGATCGCCTTGCTTCGCTATGCCAGTGATGGTTCGCTGGAAGATCTCCTCATTGCCGCCAGCGGGTACGGCGCGCAGGTTGTGGTTGAGGATGACGGCCAGATCGCCCTGGGAGGCAGCCTGAATGGTTTCCTCCTGCAGCGTTTCAACAGCGACCTCTCACCCGACCAGACCTTTGGCAGCACGGCGTCCAATACGTTAGGATGGGCCGGGGGGCATGGGAGTGCTCTACAGAGCGACGGCAAGATCGTGGTGGCAGGGGAGGAGGACGGCTTCGGAAATCACGCTGATTTTGCGGTGATGCGCTACCTGCCGGACGGGTCGCTGGACCCCACCTTTGGTACGGATGGCAAAGTGACCACCGATCTGGACGGCGGGTACGATTATGCCGAGGCAGTTGCCATCCAGGCGAGCGGCAGGATCGTGGTGGTTGGCGAGGTGGAGGACGCCGAAACCTGGAATGCGGAGATCGGGATCGCTGTTTACGATCAAAACGGCGCACTGGATCCCAGCTTCAGCGGGGATGGGATCCTGCTGAACAACTGCGGGGATAATTGTTACCCTTCAGCAGTGGCCATCCAACCGGACGGGAAAATTGTCCTGGTAGGGGAGATCGCCACTCCAGCCACCGCCAACCTGGCTGTCTGGCGCTTCAATGCTGACGGCACGCCGGACAGCACCTTTGACGGAGACGGCACAGCCCTCATCGATTTTGGTCTCACTTCCTATGGCAGCGATCTGGTTCTCCTTAATGATGGAGATATCCTCGTGGTGGGCTCCACTTCGTCAGGCGACCCATCTTACACCAACTCGATCGCGCTGGCGCGCCTGAACAGCGACGGCTCGCTGGACAGCGGCTTTGGCACCGGCGGCCTGGTGGTGAAAAACTTCAGCGAATCCCATACCGGGCGCTCGTTGCAGGTGCAGAAAGACGGCAAGATCGTGGTGGCTGGAACCTACGAACTGCCCTGGAGCGAGGGCAGCAAGGCAGCCCCGAACTACTACGATATGTATGCGGCCCGCTTTGAGAGCAACGGCGCGGTGGATACCACCTTCGGAAATGCCGGCATTGCCCAGGTGGATACCGGCCCCTCCGATTGGCTGGGCAGCCTGGCCCTCCAGCAGAACGGCAAGATCGTGCTGGGCGGCTATTCCGACGGCGGCGCAGATTCTGAAGATGCAGTCCTGGCACGCCTGAACCCGGACGGCAGCCTGGATACCACCTTCAACCAGGACGGCATTGTCTTCCAGAACCTGGGCGGCTTCGACCGGCTGTATGATCTCTTCCTCCAACCGGACGGCAAGATCGTGGGGATCGGCAACACACAAACCGGCGACCACAATATGGACGTGGCTGTGCTGCGCTGGATCGGCGACAATGTACTAATTAATTACTTCATGCCGGTAATCCTCCGCTAAGCCTTGATCGAATCCATTACCCCCGCTCCGTAAGGCGAACGCGAGGTAAATCAAAGACCCTGAGGGTTTCCATAACCGTCAGGGTCTTTTCGTGTCTTTCATCTTTTTCGTGTGTTTCGTGGTCTTCTTTGCTTCTGGGTCTATTTCGCGTCTTTCCTTGTCAGACTTTACCCTCACCCCAGGCGTAGGTTGGGTTGAGCAGCCCCACAGAGCAGAATTTGAATTGCGAACCAGGCGAAACCCGACCATATTCTCACAAAGAAACCCCGCAAGGCTGTAGAGGCAACAGCACCCGGGGCAACTCGCGGCTGCTGTCCGGCTTCCAGGTTCCGCGTCGTTGGAATATTTCTTTATCACCATTTCTGCTATAATCAATCATCTCAACCTCAATACCCCCAATCAGGAGGGAAATCATCATGAAACGATTTGCACTGGCCATAATTGTCTTCGCTTGCCTGTTTGTCTTCGCAGGTTACACCCAGGGCGCCGGATTGAACAGCGCTCCCACAGGTCTGACTTTGTTGCTTTCTATTACCGCAAGCGGTGAACAGGGAAATGGCGATTCTTACAACCTTGATATTTCCGGCGATGGGAAATATGTCGCCTTCGAAACGCTGGCCACCAATCTGGTTCCCGGAGATGCCAACAACACCTGGGACATTATCGTCAAAGACCGGGAAACTGGTCAAATCGAACGGGTATCGGTCGCATCCAATGGTGAACAAGCCAATAATTATTCACTCGAACCTTCCATTTCCACCAATGGACGCTTCATATCTTATTCATCTGTCGCCACCAACCTGGTCTCCAACGATAACAATGGTTACTCGGATGCTTTTCTGCACGACCGACAAACCGATACAACAATACGGGTTTCTGTGTCGTCCAGCGGAGAAGAAGGAAATGGCCCATCCTGGAACTGTGATGTTTCAACAGACGGTAATTTGGTGGCTTTTTATTCAGAAGCCACCAATCTAGTCGCGACCGACACAAATGGATATGGGGATATTTTCGTACATAACCAGGAATCCGGTCAAACCGAGTTGGTCTCGATCTCTTCTGCCGGTGTTCAGGGGAACAATGATTCTTATTGTTATGGAATGTCTGCGGATGGGCGGTATATTGTTCTTGAATCCCTGGCTACCAATCTCGTTGCCAGTGACACGAATGGATTCCGGGATGTATTTATCCACGACCGGCAAACTGGTTTGACCGAACTGGTTTCTGTTTCATCCACCGATGAACAAGGCAATGGCAATTCACAAGCTGGAGATGTCTCTACCGATGGACGCTACGTGGCTTTCTCGTCCTACGTCACCAATTTAGTTCCCGAAGATACCAACGATCAACGGGATGCCTTCATCCGCGACCGCCAGACTGGTCAGACCGAACGGATCTCGATCTCCTCCAGCGGGGAGCAAGGCAACGCGGATTCCTATTGCTACGGCCTTTCGGATGACGGCCGTTATGTTGTCTTTATTTCCAATGCATCCAACCTGGTAAGCGGGGATACGAATGGTTTCTATGATGTATTCGTCCGCGACCGCCTAGCTGGTCAGACCACGCGCATATCTGTTTCTTCCAGCGGAACACAGGCCAATGAATATTCTCACAAACCTGCCATATCGGCCAATGGCCGCTTCATCGCTTTTTTGTCTTTCGCGAGCAATCTCGTAGACGGCGATGTAAATGGTTTTTATGACATTTTTGTCCGTGATCAAAGCCCGCTGCTTTTGTTCCTTCCAATGATCACGCGTTGAGCAAATCATTTATAAAGACCCTGACGATCTTGGAAACCGTCAGCAGGCGTAGGTTGGGTTGAGCGACCCCGCAGAGCAGAATTTGAATTGCCAGCCAGGCGAAACCCAACCATATTCTCAAGCGAAGCAATCCATAGGGACAGACCCTAAAGGTCTTGAAGACTTTTAGGGTCTGATTTTGTGTCAGGGTCTTTTCGTTTATTTCGCGTGTTTCGTGGTTAATTCTTTGTTGGGTTTCGCTTGCCCGGTTTGCTGGATATGATGGTTTCCGTTTGCGCTCAACCCAACCTACTTTTTTTCTGTCACAAATTGCCGGGGGATTCATCCCCCGGCAAGGATGCGCTTCTTAATGAAATCACCGATCTCCTCCAGCGCCTGGGCGGCCTCGGGGAAAGCCGGGGCAGTCGCCGGGTAGCAGTGGAACAACCCCGCCCCCACGTGCAGCGTCACCTCCACCCCCGCCTGCTGCGCCTTCTCGGCAAAGCGGGTGGAGTCGTCGCGCAGCAGTTCGTCCCCGCCGACATAGATCAGCAGCGGCGGCAGCCCGTGCAGGTCGCCGTACAACGGCGAGATCCACGGCTGACCCGCGTCCTGCTCCCCGGCGTAATACTTGCTGAACACCACCTGCGACTCGCGCCAGGTCAGGCGGTCCACTTTGGCGTTCGTCTCGTAAGAGGCGCCGGTGTTCTTCAGGTCGGTCCAGGGCGAGAGCGCCACCGCCCCGGCGGGCAGCGGCAGGCCCTGATCGCGCGCGGCCAACAGCGCCGCCAGGCACAACCCGCCCCCCGCGGAATCGCCCATGAAGACGATCTTGCGCGGGTCGGTGCCCTGCGCCAGCAGCCAGCGGTAAGCCGTCAGGGCGTCTTCCAGTCCGGCCGGGAAGGGATGCTCCGGCGCCAGGCGGTAATCGAAGAGCAGCGCCGGCGCCCCACCGGCCTGGACGAACTTGGCCGCGATGGGCGTGTGCCCTGCGGCCGAACCGATCACATACCCGCCGCCGTGAAAGTAGAGCAAGACCTTATCCCTGGGCGCGTCAGCGGAGGGCAGCACCCAGCGCCCAGGCACCCCGTTCAGGTCAACTGCCTGCACCTGGAAGCCCTGCGGCAGCTTGCCCATCAACCCCGAGCTTTTGCCGGTCTCTTTGCGCAGGTCGGGGATGGAGGTATCGAAAGTGATATCGGCGGTGGCCTTCAGGCGGCCTTGCAGCAGGTGCCGGTTGCGCAGCAAAAAGGTGAACAAACGGGCGCGGAAACTAGGCATTCCCGCCCCGCTTCTGCAAGAACTCGCGCTTGCGCCGCTCCATATCCTCCTGCGCCTGGCGCACAGCCGCCAGCAGGTCGATCTCCTCCACCTCGGGGGCGAACAGTTCCGGGCGCGGGCCACCCGGCACCACGCGGTAGTGCGTGCCGTCCGGGTTGCGCGTCAGATAGGCGAAATCTACCAGCCAGCGCCGCAGCGTGACGTGGTCCAGTCCCTCGATCTTCAGGCTCACCTGGCTGATCCAGGTCTTCAGCTTCTCGTCCACCTCTTTCTGGCTCAGGTCGCCGGAAGGACCGATCAGCAGGGTCATGCTCTTGAGTAAAATGTGCGCGTCGCGCTCGTCCTTGGGCAGCCCCAAAAGGCCGCTCTTCAGGCACAGGTCGGCGATGCGTTTGACAAAGACTTCCTTGGTTACCGGTGCGGTATTCATGACATCACTCCTTTTAAGATTGCGCACCGCGCAGGAACAGCTCCACGTACTGGGCGATCACCGCCGGGAAATCGGCGGAATCCGGCAGGGCGTAGAAAGCCTGCGCGACCTTGATAAACGTAAATTCGAACAGCGCCTGGAGCACCTCCCCGGACAGGTCGCGGCGCAGGTCGCCGCCTTCCCATCCCAGGCGGATCAGCTCCGCGCCCATCTCGGAAAAGCCGCCGGCGCTCTGCCCGTCCGGGCGCAGCGAGACCATCTGCTGGATGCGGTAGATAAAATAGCGCTCGAAGAGCGCCTGCTGCCGCCGGATGCCCCCCATCAGATCGCTCAGCACATAGGTCAGGCGGGCGTGCGTGTCCGGCAGGCTGCGCAGGCGCTGAATGCGCTCCGGGTTGCGTTCGCGGAAGGACTGCTGGATGTAGGCATCCAGGATGGCTTCTTTGACCGGGAAGTAGTGGTAGAGCGTGCCCTTGGCGATGTCGGCTTCTTCGGCGATCTGCTCCATCGTGGCGGCATCCAGCCCGACCTGCTGGAACAGCTTCAAGGCCGCGGCGATCACCTTGCGGCGCGTCTCTTCTCGTTTGCGTTCCATGCGGGTAGTGGGTTGGTTCATTTCATCCTTTTATACGTCGTTTTATTTTATACGATGTATATTTTAGTACGATGGACAAAAATTGTCAAGAGAAGAATAATATGACAAAAATTATCCGATTGTAATTTATACGGCTTCGTGCTACACTAGAGACGCCAAACCCCCTCCCCAACAACATCCAACACTCAAATAATCCCCGCTGCACATCGCTGCATGGGCTGTTTTTTTCTCTGATATAGGAGAGATTATGTCCCATCGCGTTTTCCGGCTTGTTAATATTTTAACGGCTCTGGCCATGTTGCTCAGCCTGTTCGCCTACGACGCCCCCGCCCCCGCCGCCGCCCAAACCCCGCCCTCCCCGCTGGAGATCCTCGCCCGCGCCAAGGGGGTGGACTCACGAAACCTGATCCTGGATGACGCCACCACCTACACCCTGTTGAATGGCACGCAGGTGACACGCATCAAGGCCCACGACGCCAAATCCAGCCAGATCCTGGGGGGAGATTTTGAGAACGGCCTGGAAGTGGACCTGCCCACCCTGATGGCGCAGGCGGGCAGGGAATGGCGCGCCGCCCATGGGGCGCTGACCAAGGACGCGGTCAAGACCCTGGCCGGCCTTTCCCCGTCCGACACGGTCAATGTTTCCCTCTGGCTGGCCGGGGATATCCAGTCCCTGCCCAAGCCGGCCGACTCTCCGTCCCTGTCTGCTGGAGGAACCTCCACCAACAGCGGGGAAGCTGCTGCTTCCTCCCCGCAGGTGTTTCATTTCGCGGGCAAGGATTTCCTCGTTCCCCTCAACCCTGACCAGATCCCGCCTGAGGTCTCTGCCGCCGTCTCCGGCCTGGGAAGCACTTCCGCCCTCCCGGCTGAGAAAAGCGGCGAAACGAAGGCTGCCCTGCCCGCCGCCGACGCCGACGGCAAGATCGAGGCCTTTAAGCAAAGCAACCAGCGCTACCTGGAATCCCAGGTCGTGCCCCTGCAAAGCGCCCTGGATCAACGCCTGGCCGCGCTCGGCCTGAAGGCTACCTTCACCAGCCCCAGCGTGCCCGCCGCCTACCTGGAGGACGTGCCGGTCTCTCTGGTGCAGGAGATCGCCTTCTGGCCGGAGCTGGATGCCATTTACATCGTTCCCGCCTACGCCGGCCCATCCATCAATAACGCCCGCCCGGCCCAAAATGCCGCCTTCGCCCAGGATTACGCCGGGTACAACGGTGCAGGCATCAACGTGGCCGTGGCCGAAGGCGAACGAGCGTACTTTGCCAATCCCGGCCTGGTCCTTACGGGGACCTATGACGGCGCCCAGCCTTTTGCCAACCACCCCACCGCGGTGTGCGGCATCATCCGCAGCACCGTGGATGGTTATCCCGGCCTGGCCAACGGCTCGAACGTGTACAGCGCCAACGGTTCCTACAGCAACTGGGCCACCATGTCCGCGGCGTTAGATTATGCCACCACCAATGCCGCCGTGATCAACAACAGCTGGTACTGGGATTCCAGCAACAGCGCCACCTTCTGGGAAGCCGACCGGCGCCTGGATTACTATGTGCGCTACAACTACGACTTTGTTGCCGTGGCTGCTGGCAATTTCGGCAACGGCTGCGGCGGCAACTACAGCACTTACGTGGTCTCTCCCGCCAAGGGCTACAACGTCATGTCGGTCGGTAACTACGAGGATGTGAATAACATCAACTGGTCCGACGACTATATGGACTCGTGCAGCAGCTTCGGCGACCCGGCCAATGACTCCACCGGCGTAACCCATGCCAAACCCGAAGTGGCCGCTATCGGTGCCTCGATCAACTCAACCCTCCCCAACGCCTCCGACCCGCTGGTGGGCGGGGTGGGCAGCGGCACCAGCTATGCCTCGCCGATGGTCACTTCGCTGGCCGCCGATATCATGCAGGCTCAACCCGGCCTGTCTGACGAGCCCGAGGTCATTCGCTCCCTGATCATGGCCACCGCCCTGCACAACGTGGAAGGCGGCGCCCGCCAGAGCGACAAGGACGGCGTCGGCGGGGTGGATTTCACCGCTGCGCTGACCGCCGCGGAACGCGGCGACTACACGGATACGGGCATTGATGGCACCACCGTTTTCCCACTCTCCAATTCTGTCTATGCCTACAAGGGAGAACGGGTGCGCGTTGTCATCAACTGGCTCTCCAACCCCGTCGGCGGTTACACCAGTGATCCCCTGCCTGTCGACCTGGATCTCGATGTGTACCGCAGCGACGGCACCACCCTGGTCGCGTCTTCGTCCAGCGGGTCCAATAATTACGAGATCGTCGATTTCATCGCCCCTGCCACAGAGACTTATCAAATCAAGATCACTAAATTCGGCAGCTACACCGGCAGCAATACCTGGCTGGGTACGGCCAAGTGGCGCGGCGAGTACCGCATCTCCCCCTACCTGTTTTACTCCGATCCTACAGCCACGCCGCTCGGCACGCAGTTGGATATCCTGCCCAGCGAATGGGACCGCCCCAATTACTGGCGGGTGTTGGGCGTTCGCTCGCTCAGTTCCGACCACGATCTCACCCTCTATTCCGCCTCGATCACTGACGATCCCTCCACCCGCTCCCAACAGGCCAGTTCCTATTCCAGCTACCTGGTGGACCTGGTGGCCGTGGACGGGAACCACAAATCCTACTCGGAGATGGAACACTACCGGGTTTCCAGGTTCAGCGGTACGGGAGGGTACGATATCAACTGGTCCAACAACGAAGGGGTGCTCACGCCCGGAACGTACGGCCCATTCGGACAGGGAGGTGCTCTTCCGGCGGATGTATTTGACCTGTATCTGCCGCCGGGCACCTGGTACATTTCCATTATCCCCAGCGTGTCCAACACCACCGACCTGGCAACCTTCCTGTATGCCTCCACCAGCGGGGCACCCGCCACCTACAACAGAGGCCTGTATGGTTACTCGGCCGCCTCGAATGTCAGCACCTCCACGCTGACCACCGAGACGATGGTCTATAACGCGCCTGGGAATGATTATTACGGCCTGGTGATCACCGCCCTCACCCGGGGAACATCCAATTACTACATCAAGATCGATAGCCGGAACTTCCTGCCGTTCATCAAGCGTTGATAACCTGCTGTTCCCATCATTCCGCGAAGCAGGCAGCTAAATAAAATAAGACCCTGAAGGTCTCGAAGGCCTTCAGGGTCAAATTTTTACGAATCTGCCGCCTTGCGGTAGCGCGGAAAGGTCTTCAGCACGCGGAAACCCACGCTGGAATACAGGTCGCGCGCGCGGGTGCGGAACTCGTAGACCGTGTGCAAACGGATGACCGGCACCTGGCGCTGCTGCAGGGCGCGCAGGGCGCGGCACAGCAGCGCGCGCGCCAGCCCTATGCGGCGGTATTCCGGCAGCACGTCCACCTCGAACACCTCGGCGCGGCGCGGCATCCCGGCTTCATTCTCCGGGCGGATGATGCTCAACACCTGCCCCACCGGGCGCCCGCCGGCCCAGCCCACCTGCCACAGGCTCGGGTCGTTGGGCGGCTGAGCGCGCTGCCTGGCAAATTCGGCCGGATCAAAATCCTCGGCGTAGCGTCCCTCGTCGTATTCATCGGCGTAGGCGCCTTTGATCAATTCCCCCAGCGCCAGCAGGTGCTCTGGCTGCACCGGCACCAGCTCGACCCCCTCCGGCAGGGGCGGCTCCGGCACCAGCGTGCGCGGGTCGAAGTCCATTTCCAGCACGGTATAACCGGCCGTGTAGCCCTCCGCCATCAGCAGCGCGGTGGTGTCCTGCTCGCTGCTGGAGGCGTTGGCGGCGAACTCGAACTTCTCGCCGGGGTGGTCGCTCTCCGCCATGCTGCGCATCCGGGCCTCGTTCCAGCGCAGCATGGCCGTGCCGATCCCCCGCCCGCGGAATTCGGGCATCACCCAACCCAGGGTCAGGTAGACCCAGGTGCCGTCGCCCTCCGGCCAGTATTCGATCTCGGAATAGCCCACCACGCGGCCGTCCACCTCCGCCGCCAGACACTCGTCCAGGCGATTTTCCGCAGCCAGCGAGGCCAGGAACCGGCGCAGCCCGTTCAGGCTGGGCCAGTCCTCGAAATCGCAGGCCTTGTCCACCGCATCGCGTTCCAATCTGGCCTGGTGGATGGCGTACAGCGCTTCGGCGTCCTGCTCGCCGGCTACGTACCGGAAAGTTACCCCCGGCAGGCTGGGGAATGGGATGGTTGTGGGCATGCTCTTCTCCTCTCGCAGATAAAAATATTATACACAGGCTTTACAGAATGTGCAGGGTTCCAGATATCCTTGGTTAATGTCATGCTGAACCCCTCTTCTTCCTGGCTCGAGCTAAAACCTTTGAACACAGATGCCTCGCGCACGGATTTAACGGACCTTTCTGCTTTTCCGTGTGCATCCCTTCGATCCGTGCCATCCGTGTTCTAAAAAATGAAATTCACCGGGACGCAGCCCACTCTCCTCTGATATAATCTCCCCTATGAGCGACGTTTTTTCCTTTACCCTGCTGGCCGAGGATCACGGCGCACGCGCGGGCGTGTTCCACACCCCCCACGGCGACATCCCCACCCCCATTTTCGCCCCGGTGGGCACCCAGGCCACCGTCAAGGCCCTCACCCCCGCCCAGGTGGCCGAGATCGGCGCCAGCCTGGTGCTGGCCAACACCTATCACCTCTACCTGCGCCCCGGCGCCGACCTGGTGGCCGAGATGGGCGGCCTGCATTCGTTCATGCAGTGGCCCGGCCCGATCCTGACCGATTCGGGCGGTTTCCAGGTCTTCTCGCTGGCTGAGATGCGCAAGGTGGACGACGAAGGGGTGACCTTCAAGAGCCACATCGACGGCTCCACCCACCGCCTGACCCCCGAAAAGGCCATCCAGGTGGAGGAACAACTCGGCGCTGACATCATCATGGCCTTCGACGAGTGCGCCCCGCCCTACGAACGAGCCTACTCCGAGCGTGCCATGCAGCGCACCCACGCCTGGGCTGAGCGCTGCCTGAAGGCCAAGACCCGCCCCGACCAGGCCCTCTTTGGCATCGTCCAGGGCGGCATCTTCCCCGACCTGCGCGAGCAGTCGGCCCGCTTCATTGCCTCGCTGGGCTTCCCCGGGCACGCCATCGGCGGCCTCTCAGTCGGCGAGACCAAGGCGGAGATGCACGCCATGCTGGAGCTGGTCACGCCCCTCCTCCCGGCGGACAGGCCGCGCTACCTGATGGGCGTCGGCGGGCAGGACGACCTGCTCAACGGCATCCTGCGCGGGGTGGACATCTTCGATTGCGTGCTGCCCACCCGCCTGGCGCGCCACCAGGCCGCCATGACCCGCCGCGGGCGAGTGAACCTGATGAACGCGGCCTTTGCCCGCGACCCGCGCCCGATCGACGAGAGCTGCGGCTGCTACACCTGCCAGCATTTTTCGCGCGCCTACCTGCGCCACCTGATCAACGCCAAAGAGATGCTGGTCGCCAGCCTGATCTCGATCCACAATATCTACACCCTGCTTGACCTGGTGCGCGGCGCCCGCCAGGCCATCCTCGAGCAGCGCTATGTGAGCTATTATGAGGAATACTTAAGTTCTTTAACCACAGATTCACACAGATAAGAACAGATGAACACAGATAAGATTCTTTAGTAAGGCGAAAATAATGGCTGCTAATCTGACATTCGAACAGATCAATACGCTCACACAACAAATCATTGGCTGCGCCTTCAAGGTCAGCAACACGTTGGGGAGCGGTTTTTTGGAGAAGGTATACGAGAATGCCTTGGCTTACGAACTTCGGAAAGCCGGATTGCCAGTTGAACAACAATTTCCCATCGACGTTTTGTATGAAAATATCAACGTTGGACAATATACTGCTGATCTCTTGGTAGAAAATGCAATTTTAATCGAGTTGAAGGCGGTTAATAAACTGGAGGATATTCACACTACACAATGCCTGAATTATATCCAGGCTACCGGATATCCTTTATGCCTGTTGATCAATTTCTATCCCGCCAAGATCGAAATTCGCCGCATCGCTGGAAAAAACATGCCAAGAACATAGAACTTTTCGCTTTTCCTTTTTTGATATCCCATCCATGTTCATCTGTGGTTAATTATTTTATAATTCTTGTCTGTGTTCATCAGCTCTTATCCGTGTTCATCTGTGGTTAATCATCTTATAATTCTTATCCGTGTTCATCCGCTCTTATCCGTGTTCATCTGTGGTTAATAAAGGATCTTAAATGACTTTCCTGCAATCTCTCCTGCTTGGCCTGATCCAGGGCCTGACCGAATTCCTGCCCATCTCCTCCTCCGCCCACCTGGTGCTGGTGCCCTACCTGCTCGGCTGGGCCATTCCGGAGGAGCAGATCTTCCCCTTCGACGTGCTCGTCCAACTCGGCACCCTGGCGGCGGTCATCATCTACTTTTGGAAAGACCTGTGGGGCATCCTCACCGCCTGGTTCCGCGCCCTGCGGACGCGCAAGCCCTTCGGCGACCCGCAGGCCCGCCTGGGCTGGTATCTGATCCTGGCCACCATCCCGGCTGGAATCCTGGCCCTGCTGATCAAGAAGCAGGTCGAGGCCGCCTTCCAATCTCCCCTGATCACCGCCGCTTTCCTCTTCGTCACCGCCGCGCTGCTGCTGCTGGCCGAACGGCTGGGCAAGCGCACCCGCGCCATGGACAGCCTGACCTGGAAGGATGCGCTGTGGATCGGCGCATTCCAGGCCGTCTCCATCTTCCCCGGCGTCTCTCGCTCCGGCTCCACCATGGCCGGCGGGATGACCCGCCACCTGGACCGCCGCGCCGCCAGCCGCTTCTCCTTCCTGATGTCCGTGCCGGTCATGCTGGCCGCGGGCGCCGCCTCCATTCCCGACCTGCTGGACGTGCCCAACCTGGGCAGCTTCCTGCCCATGATCGCGGTCGGCTTCGTCACCGCCGGGGTGGTGGGCTACCTCTCCATCCATTGGCTGCTGTCTTTCATCAGCAAACATTCCTTCAAGGCCTTTGCCATCTACTGCGCCGCGCTGGGAGCGCTGGTGCTGCTGCTGGGGTTGATCTTCCCCGCCCAGGCTGCCACCCCCGCTGCGATCAGCCCCACCGCTGCCGCGACCCCGCTCGCCCAGGATGCGCTCACCCCCCTGCGCGTGCAGTCCACCGCCGCGCTGGAATGGCTGCAGCCTGCCTTCAACACCTGCGCCGAACAGCAGCCCACTCTGGGCCTGCTGCTGGCCGAACTGCCCGCCTCCGGCCTGAACCTGGAGACCGCCGACCTGGCCTTGCGCTGGGGACCGGCCGCCCAATCGGATGCGGCGGCCTTCATCCTCGGCTCGGACGAGCTGGTGGTGGTGGTCAACCCCGCCAACCCGCTCGCCAGCCTGACCCGCGCCCAGTTCGAGCTGGTCTTCTCCGGCACTGCCCGCCAGTGGCCGGAGGTGCTCAATCTGTCCGACTGCCCCACCTGCCCAACCGGCGACATCCACCTGTATAACTACCCGGAAGGCGAGGATACCCAGGACGCGCTTGAATCCCTGTTGAAGACCGGCATCCGCCGTGCCAACATCTACCTTGCCCCCAACCCGCAGCGTCTGGCGGAGGTGCTGGCGGACGACCCCGCCGCGATCGGCTTCATGCCCCGCCGCTGGGTGAGCGGCTCGCTCAAAGTAGTCGACCTGCCCGACCTGCCCATTGAAGAGCGCAGTTTCCCCATCCTGGCCCTCACCCCTGCCGAGCCGCAGGGCGCCGCCCGCGCCTGGCTGGGCTGCGTGCAGCAAATCCTAGCCAGCGGACAATAGCCGGGAGTTAGCAGCAGACAGCAGGCAGCTCACAGCAGGCAGCTTTTCCCCCGTCAGCCGTCAACTGTTAGCTATGAGCTGATTTTATTTTCACCGTCTTGAAATTCCCCCTCCATCGTGCTATCCTGACTTAGGGAGAAAGGATAGCCCATGAAAAGGATCAGCGAAACGATCACGTGTATTGTCCTGGCGGCACTGCTTCTTTCCGCCTGCACCCCCACCGCCGACCCGCAGCCCCGCGCCCGCTTTCAGGGCGATATCGACCTGGGAGGTTTTGCCTCCAACGCCACGATCAGCTTCAGCATCTCCGAAGACGGCACCACGCTCGAATTCCTCACCATCGAAGTGAACAATCTGGATTGCGATTACCTCTCCGCCGAGAAGATCCTGAGCACCGGCTACATCGGCATCCCGATCGAGAACGGGGTCTTTTCCAACACCATCCCCCCCAGCAGCGGCGCGCTGACGAACTTCACCATCAAAGAAGCCGCCCGCGAGATGCCGGATGTCTCGAAGGACCGCCCCGGTTCGTTGAGCGGCAGCTTCTCCACCCCCACCGAGGCCAGCGGCGAGATCCACCTGTATCTCTACATCCCCACCTGGGGCGACTTCGAGCTGGGCACCTTCAAATGGAGCGCGTCGGCGGAGTAGCTCACAGTCCATAGCCTACTGCTGATAGTTCACAGGAATATTGTTTCCGATTCCTCGATATCATCCTGAGCCGCAACGCAGAGATAGCGAAGAATCTGCCCAAGTCCCATCAAGATTCCCTTCGGGATGAAAGGATATTGCATGAATAAAAACTTCATGCTTCTTTTGCTCTCTATCCTGGCAGCGCTCCTCCTGGCAAGCTGCACTCACACCTTCCCTCCCCAGGCCGGGGCGGTCTTTACAGGGAAGATCGCCATCGGGGACCTGGCCAGCAGTGCAGGGATCTCTTTCAATATCACCGACGACGGCAGTACGATCGAAAACCTGACCATTAGCCTGGCCGATCTGGACTGTAACTATCTGAAAGCTGAATTAATGAGCGGAGCCGTCTACGTGGGCATTCCGGTGGCGGATGGCAGCTTCTCTGCCAGCTTGCCCGTCCTGGGGAATACGTTTTCCAATTTCGAGACGAAGGTTCCTCCGCAGGACCTGCCCGAGATCAGCGAAGGTCGCCCTGGCCAGTTCAGCGGCAAATTCACTTCCCCCACCCAGGCCAGCGGCAGCATCCACCTCTACATCACCGTTCCAATGTGGGGCAAGTTCGAGCTGGGGACTTTCGATTGGGAAGCAGAGGGGGATTAGAATTCAGTGAACAGCATACAGCTGACAGAAAAGGGCTTAAAGATCAACCCTGCGCCCTGGCGTTTCCGCGTCCTTGGGTTAGGGTTTCATTGGGTCATCCCTGTTAAGTTGTGAACCGTCAACTGTCAGCCAGCTCGCCCCTGTCAGCCGTCGGCTGTGAGCTGTCCGCTTTCTTCCTCACCTGCACCAGCACCACCCCCAGGATCGCAATACCCATCGCCAGCCACTGCTGCGGGGTTTGCGTCTCGCCCAGGAAAAGCACTGCCAGGATCGGCACCTGCACCATCATCGTGTTGGCGATCACCGACGATTCCAGCGCCGAGAGCGTGCGCATGGTGTGATTCCATAGCGTGAAGCCAAAGGCCGTGTTGACCGCCGCCATCCAGGCGATGATCAGCCAGTGGGTCAGGTTCAGCGGCGGCAGGCCTTGCACGGCGATCCCCGCCACCAGCATCAGGACCGAGCCGATGCCCATCGTCACCACGGTGATCGCCAGCGGGTTGAGCTGTTTTTCCCGGTTGATCGAGCGCCCCCACACCTGCCCGATCGCATTGGCGAAGATGCCCACCGCGGCGGCCAGCACACCCGGCCAGGCCAGCGGCTTTTCCCAGGCCGAGGGATAGAAGTATAAGAACGCCCCACCCAACATGACCAGCAGCCCCAGCCACTGCAGCAGGCGCGGTGGCTCGCCGATCAGCCAGCCGCCCAGCAGGGCCACCACCACCGGCGAGAAGCCCAGCAGCAGGTTGACCGTCACTGCCGGCAGGTAACCCAGAGCGATGAACTGCCCGCCCTGCGCCAGGCTATAATACACCACCCCCAGCGCCACCAGCAGCACCCAGCGCCGCGCCGGCAGGCCTTTCAGCGCCACCTGCCCGCGCCCGCCAAAGAAGAACGGCAGCAGGATCAGCCAGGCCAGGGTGTAGCGCAGGCCAGCAAAGGTCAGCGAGGGAATATCTTGCAGGCCGATCTTGATCAGCACCCAGGAGGTGGACCACAAAAAGGCCACCAACAGGCCCTGAAGAATGGCTTTTACGCGCGGAGAGAAATGCATTGCGCCTGATTATACCTGCAAAACCCCACCTTTTCATTTTGAGTGTAAAATCAGGATATGCCCAAATCGACCGCCATGCTCCTTTCCGCCCTGCTCATCCTGGTTTTTTCTGCCTGCGCCGCCGCCCCGACGAAAGACCTTGGAAACCCGCAGCGATCTACCGCCCAACTCCCGCCCACCCAGGTCCCGCCCCCTTCCACCTTCACCCCCACCCAAACTGCCACCCCCGCGCCGACTGCCACCATGCAACCGACCGCCACCACGCAGCCGACCGCCACGGCAACCCAGGCGCCGCCCTCCGCCTCCAGCCTGGTGATCTGGGAATACGACGGCGTGAACAGCCAGTACAGCGACAAGATGCAAATGACCCCGGCCTGGTTCGAGGAGCAAATGAGCTGGTTGGCCGCCAACGGCTACCGCACGCTGAACGCGGAAGAGCTGGCCGGGTACGCCAACGGCACGCTGGCGGCGGAGCAAGGCTCACTGGCGCTGACCTTCAACCTCTCCCAGCCGATGCGCGCGGATTTCAACCAGGTGGTGCTGCCGGCGCTGCGCAAGCACAACCTGCGCGCCATCTTCCTCCTGCGCGTCAACGAGACGGTGGTGTCGGACGATTGCACCCAGCTCCAGAAATTCTGCTGGCAGGAGCTGCGCGCCTGGGCCGACGAGGGACTGGTCTCCTACGGCTCCTACGGGCTGAGCAACGCCAACCTGGCCGGGCTGCCCGTCCTCGACCAGCGCTACGAGCTGACCCAATCCAAGAAGATCCTGGAAGAAAAACTCGGCCTGCCGGTGCTGCTCTTCGCCTACCCGCTGGAGCGCTCCACCCCCGAGATGATCGCCTTTGCCCCGCAGGCCGGCTACCAGGCCGCGCTGATCGGCTATAACGCCGCCGAACCGGCCGCCTTGCCCGGCCCGATCGCCGGAGATTCGCAGTTCCGCCTGCCGCGCCTGCGTCCCTATTCCCACCCCACCCTCTACCCGCAGGTCACCGGGATGGGCAAGTCCTTCGCCGAGCTGACCGCGCTCTACACCGGCTTCAATCCCGCCGGGCTGGCGGTGGTTGCCAAACCGGTCTATGCCGCCGACAGCCCCGAGACGGTCAAGAAGGCCTGCGCCGGGCTGAACCCCGACCTGGCCGTGCGCTCGCAGGTGCTGACCAATTCGCCTTTCACCCCCGACCTTTCAGCCCAGGCTGTGGCCGCCCTGCCGGGCTTCCAGACTATTCCCTCCTGCAACTACGTATCCGGCAACCACCCGCAGGTGATCGTGATCCACTACAGCGAGGGCGGGCTGGCCGGCACGCTCAATACCTTCTGGACGGCGAACAACTCCTCAGCCCATTACATCATCGACAAGGACGGCAAGGTGGTGCAGATGGTGCCGGAGACGCTCGGCGCGCTGCATGCCAACTGCAACAGTGTGCGCAGCAACTGCGTGGATTCCTGCCCGATCTGCGATGGGCAGGACGGGCGGGTCAGCGAGCCTTACCTTCGCTCGATCGGCATCGAGCTGATCAACGCCGGGCGGGTGACGCACGAGACGCCCGTGAAGCAGTTCGAGGATTTTTTCAATTCCTACGGCTACCGCTGGTGGGAGGACTTCACTCCCCAGCAGCTCGCTTCATTGAAAACGCTCGTCTATGATATCTCGCAGCGCTGGGGCATCCCGGTGGACAGCGTCCACGTGATCGGGCACAACCGCGTCAACCCGCGCCCCGATCCCGGCCCGGCGCTCAACCTCTTCTGGGCGCGCCAGGGTTACCCCCCTGCCGACCCGATCTTTCCATAGAAAAATTTTAACACGGATCTGACGGATTTAACGGACGAACACGGATTAATCTTATCAAAAAGTTTATCCGTGCCTATCCCGAAAATCCGTTTCATCCCTGTTCCATGTTTTTTCCCTTTAAGCTATTGTCAAATACTTTCTGCTGGTGGTTTTTAACACGGATCTGACGGATATAACGGATAAACACGGATTACTCTTATCAAAAAGTTAATCCGTGCCTATCCCGAAAATCCGTTTCATCCCTGTTCTATGTTTTTTCTTCCCCTTTGAGCTATTGTCTAGTACTTTCCACTGGTGGTTCTTAACACGGATCTGACGGATTGAACGGACGAACACAGATTAATCTTATTAAGAAGGTTGATCCGTGCCTATCCCGAAAATCCGTGTCATCCGTGTTCCATGTTTTTTCTTCCCCTTTGAGCTATTGTCAAATACTTTCCGCTGGTGGTTCTTAACACGGATCTGACGGATTTAACGGATGAACACGGATTAATATTATCAAAAGGTTTATCCGTGCCTATCCCGAAAATCCGTGTCATCCGTGTTCCATGATTTTTCCTTCCCCTTTGAGCTATTGTCAAATACTTTCCGCTGGTGGTTCTTAACACGGATCTGACGGATTTAACGGATGAACACGGATTAATATTATCAAAAGGTTTATCCGTGCCTATCCCGAAAATCCGTGTCATCCGTGTTTCATTTTTTCTTCCCCTTTGAGCTATTGTCAAATACTTTCCGTTGGTGGTTTTTAACACGAATCTGACGGATTAAACGGATGAACAGGGATTAATCTTATTAAGAAGGTTTATCCGTGACCATCCCTAAAATCCGTGTCATCCGTGTTTCATTTTTTCTTCCCCACCCAGGTCAATGCGCCTTTGAGCGAATTGTCAAATACTTTCCTCACATGGGCCGGTTTGGGGCCAAAGTTCAACAACAATCCAACCTCGATCATCGTTGATTTGAGATAATTAAGCAATTGCGCTTCATGTTCTTCCCCAAGCTGCCGTACCGTCTTTAACTCTAATAAGATCACTTCGTCCACAACCAGGTCGGCGAAATATTCACCGATCATCTGCCCCTGGTAAAACACCTGGATGGGTTTTTGGCTCTCTACATGCATCCCTAAAGCATCCAGCTCCATCGCCAGCGCCTCTTGGTATACCTTTTCCAAGAAGCCGTAGCCAAGCGCGTTGTACACCTTATAAAACGCGCCGATGATCTTCTCTGTTTGCAGGGAATACTTGCCCTCAAAGGCTGGTTTTTTCGGACCTGGCAGGCTCTTTTGAATACCCATCTACCGGCTCCGCTAAAACAAATATAACGGACACTCCGAGATTGATTAAAAAGGTTTATCCGTGTCTATCCGTGTCATCCGTCTAATCCGTGTTCAAAGGTTTTTCTACTTCGGGCTGGCATCCACCACGAATAAACCTTTTATCGGTTCCATCCGTGTTTATCCGTATCATCCGTCTAATCCGTGTTCAAAGGTTTTTCTATTTCGGGCTGACGTCCACCACCGCGTCCATCGCGTTGATCTTCAACGTCCAATTGCTGCCCGGCTGGAACTGCATGAAGGTATTATAATCCCCGGTGGAATACTCGTAGCGCTTGCCGTCGGCGCTGAAGACCACCTGATAAGCCTCCATGCGCTGGCCTTCCTGTTGCCCCGCCATCAGCGAGACGGTCGGCCAGGCCGGGGAGAGATTGTTCCCGCTCGCCTGGGCGCGGTTCACCTCCACCCACTGCTGGGCGGTGTACTGGCAATACTCCGCATACACCAGATACTGGCAATCCTGCACCACCTCGCCGTAGCCGCTGCCGGTGTCCACCGTGTAAGGCGTGCCGCACACCGTATCATAGCGCCCGCTGTAAGGTTGGGTATCCGAATAACCATACTGGCGCTCCTCGCACTGCCCGATGCTGGCCTGGCTGGGGATGCTGCTGCGCCAATCCGAAAGGGTCACATTGCGCAGCTCCAGGATCTGCACTGCGCGGCTCCAGGAGACCGACTCCACCCGCCCGACCACATCCGTGGTGCGGGTGAGCATCACGATCAAGAAGATGAACAGCGCCAGCACCGCAATACCGATCCCGATCATCACCGGCGAGCAGCCCTGCTTTTCCTCCGCGGCGGCCTCCGGCGGCTTGACCATTGGCGATCCGCACTTCGGGCAGGTCATCGTGTTGGCCGGGCTTTTCTCCCCGCAGGCCGGGCAGGTGATCTCCGGGGCGGGCTGGTCGCGGTGCGAGCCCAGCACTGTGCCGGATTCGCGCTGTTTGGCCCCGCTCAGGTCGCCGCCGCAGCCCAGGCAAACCGTCGTCCCGGCCGGGTTGCGCGCCTGGCAGTAAGGGCAGATGATGTCCGCCCCCGCCTTGGCCTTCTCGATCTCGGCCTGGTCGGCGACCAGCGTTTCCTGCTGCTGCTGCTCAAACTTCACATCCGGCGGCTGCACCGCCCCGCAACCCGAGCAGCGCTTCTGCGGGCCGGGATTGCGCGTCTTGCAGTTGGGGCAGGTCCATTCCAGCTTGACAAAACCGATGGATTGTTGGGGCATGGGGCACTCCTTGAGCGGAATTTTACCGTTTCATTATCGCATGAGAAAAAGAGAATGTCAAACGGTCTCAACGCTGGACAGCCGGCAGGAAAATAAAATGATCCAGCGGACCAAAGAGGACGCTGGCGCCATTATAGGTTGTAAACCACATGTTGCCGGCCGAATCGCGCACGATATCATTGATCGCTCCATCCGGCAGGGCATTGTTGACTCCCGGCGCATAAAAGGTCCAGGTAATCCCATCGTAATGGGAAACTCCATAAGACTGGTATGCGACCCATAGATGGTTGTCGGCGTCAAAGGCGAGCGATTCCGTCGCGTTGCTGTACAGACCATTGGCGGTTGTGAAATTGGTGAAACTTACCCCGTTATATTTACTGATCCCGCCATTCGTTGCGAACCAGATGTTTCCGTCCAGGTCTGCTTTGATATCCGTGATCCACCCCGAATGCAGCAGGCCGTCCGCGGTTGAATAATTGGTCCAATTCGTGCCATCAAACTTCGAGACTCCCTGTAACGATCCAAACCAGACATTTCCCAGATGATCCACTCCGATGCTGGTGACCTGTCCCTCGACCAATCCATCGGCATGGGAAAATTCTGTCCATGTCGCGCCGTCAAAACGGGCCACTCCCGAATCATAAAGGATTGGATCAGAGGTCGCGACCCACACATTCCCATCCAGGTCGGCTTCCACTGCCCAGATCCGATCATAAGGCAAACCATTTGCAGAAGTAAAGCTCGTCCAGGCATTTCCATCATACCTGAGGACCCCTGCTGCAACGTAGCCGCCAAACCAGAAATTCCCGTCTTGATCTTCAGCAATATCCATTTGGTTTAAATACGGATCAGCCAGGTTTGAAGAAGCCGGGGTAAAGCTGGTCCACTGGCCGGTGCCAAAGCGGCTCACCCCGCTGAAGGTTCCCAGCCAGATACTCCCGTCCGAGGCGGCCAGAGCCGTCCGGTAATGATGATCCAGCATACCCGGATCAGCCGTTTCAGTGCTCCAGGCCGTCCCATTAAAATGGCTCAATCCAGCGTTGGTACTGAACCAGGCGCTGCCGGTTCCATCCAATGCCGCAGCAGTGATCTGATTTCCACCCAATCCATCGGCGCAGGTAAATTGATCCCATGTCCCCGCATGGAATCGGCTCAAACCAGAGGCCTGGGATCCCGCCCAGACATCTCCGCTTTGATCCACTACCAATGATCGCACTTTATCGGAGAGCAGGCCGTCGGAGGCAGTATAAGATTGCCAGGTGGAGGGAAGGGTCAGGCGGGAAATTCCGTTCGAGGTTCCAAACCAGATCGCTCCATCCGGCGCAACCGCAACATCATAGACGAGGTTATCGATCAAACCGGAGGTGGTTGTATAGGCAGTCCAGGTATTCAAATAATACCTCACTGCGCCTCCCCCATAGGTTCCAAACCACATGCCTCCCTGGTTGTCTTCGGCAATTGAGGTAATATATTCCGTATAGATAAAGTGGGGATAGTATTTAGTCCAGGTGCTGCCGTCATATTTATTGATCCCTTCATCGGTGCCAACCCACAGGTTCCCGCTGCCATCTTCCAGAATATCGGTAATCCACGCGTGGGTCAAACCATCCCCTGTGCTGAAGGTTGTCCAGCTGGAACCGTCAAATCGAACGACGCCGCTTCCCCATGTACCGAACCAGACCTGTCCGGCCGAGTCGACCTCCACCGCCTGGATCCAATTTTGCGGCAAACCATCCGCGGTGGTGAACCGCTGACCTGTATGGCTGGTCAGATCCCACCGCACCGCTCCCGCGCTGGTGGCCAACCAGATGATGTTGCCGTCAATCACCATATCTTCCGCGCCGTTCATGGATGAATAAATGTGCCAGACCTCAGCGGCGGAAAAGGTTTGCCGCCCCAGCGCCGAACCAAGCATCAAGAAAGCTGCCACGATTCTAACAATAACAAGCACAATAAACCTCCCAATAAATTTTACCGCACGATCATCGGTAAGAAGGAATAACTCATCGTATTAAGCACACTGATCCCGGCGTCGCTGGTGAACCACATGGCGCCGTTCCCGTCCCGCGCCATGCCGATGACGGCACTGTCGGTCAGGCCGTTGGACATGCCGTAGCGCGTCCAGGTCGTCCCGTCGAAGTGGGACACGCCGCCGTTCACCCACAGGTGGTTGTCGGCGTCCGTCTCGCAGGCGGTGACATAGGCGCTCGGCAGGCCGGTGGCAGGGGTGTAGGTGGTGAAGGTGCTGCCGTCAAACTTGCTCAACCAGCCGCTGCCCCCGATATACACGTTCCCGGCCTGATCGGAGCAGAAGTAATTGACCGAATTTCCTCCCAGCCCGTTCGAGGTAGTGTAGTACTGCCAGTTCGTGCCGTCGAAGCGGCTGATCCCCGCCGAAGAATATCCAAACCACAAGTTGCCCGCTCCGTCCAGCTCGATGCTGTTGACCCGGTTCTCAGCCAGGCCGTTCGCGGTAGTGTAGGTCGTCCAGGTGGTTCCGTCATACTTCTGCAGCGCGTAGGGCGGAAAGCCGTTTATACCCGAAGACGCCACCCACAGATTACCGTCCAGGTCGGCCTCGATCTCATACACCGTATCATTTGCCAGGCCGTCTGTACTGGTCAGCCTGGTCCAGTCAGTACCGTCGAAGCGGGTCAATCCCTGATCCCAGTAGCTGCCAAACCAGATGTTGCCGTCCGCGTCCTCGGCGAGATCCATCACGAAAGCATCTATCGGCCCCTCCCCCAGAAGGTAGCTGGTCCAGTGCGCCCCGTCGTAATGCGAAATGCCGGCGTTGCGCACCGCCACCCACACCCCGCCCTTGGAATCCGCCAGGATCTCGTTGAAGCGGTTGCCGATCAACCCCGGATCGGTTTGATAGACCGTCCAGGCGCTGCCGTTGTAGCTCATCAGCCCCTTGTCCGCCTCGATCAGCCGGGCGCCGCCGAACCAAAGGGTCCCTCCGCCGTCCACCGCCGCGCTGCAAATGGAGTCGGCCGGGAGGCCACCCGCCTTCGTAAACACCGTGAAATTCTCGCCGTTAAAACGCGTCAGCTTTCCGGAACTGTTGGCGTGCCCCAGCCACAAGTTCCCCGCCTGGTCGAAGACCATGGCAGAGACCATGTTGCTGCCCAGGCCATCGGCGGTGGTGTAAGATTGCCAGTTCCCGCTGTAGCCGGCATCGGCGTGTGTGACCCCGCCCTGCGTGCCCACCCACATGGAGTTATCCGGCGCGAGGGTCAGCGAGACTACATAATCGTTGACCAACCCGTAATTATAAGACTGCGAAAAGACATTCCAGGTGCCGGTGGAGAAGCGCCGGAACAGCCCGTTCTCGCAGGTGCCGATCCACAGGCTGGACGGGTCGGCTGCCAGCGCATTGACGCAGCCCATCGTGGTATCGATGTAACCATCCACAACATGGTCGTAATTCGTCCAGGTGGCGCCGTTGAAGCGGCTGACGCCCGCGTTGGTGCCGAACCACAAGGCCCCTTCGCCGTCGATCGCCACCGCCCGCACCGTATTATTGATCAACCCGTCCGCGGTGGTGTACGTGGTCCAGGTCGCGCCGTCAAAACGGCTCACCCCGCCCCAGGTACCGAACCAGACATCGCCGCTGGCGTCCACCTCCACCGAGGTGACGTGATTCTGCGCCAGGCCGTCCGCAGTGGTGTACTTGACAAAGCTCATGTCGGTCAGATCCCAACGCACCACACCCCCCGCCGTGGCCGCCCACAGCGTGCTGCCGGAGATCTCAATATCCAGTGGGGTGTTCCCGCTGGTGAAGAATCCCCACGTCTCGCCGGGGCGAATGGATTGCGGGGCAGACTGCCCCAGCACCGAACCAAGCATCAAGAAAGCTGCCAGGATTCTAACGATAACAAGCACAATAAGCCTCCTATGTTACTACCGATCTCCTCCATTCCGGAAGAAGGTCGGAGAAGAATTCCGCTAGCGCTGCACCGCCGGCAGGTAGGTGAAATGCGACGCCTCAGGGAAGAGGATGCTCAACCCACCGTCCGTCGCGAACCAGATATTCCCGGCCTGGTCGCGGACGATATCATAAACCCCCTTGTTCACCAACCCGGCATCTGTGTAGGGATGGTAATAGGTCCAGGTGATTCCATCGAAATGGTAAGCGCCTTTGGTTTCCGATGCCGCCCACAGGTGATTATCCTCATCGAAGGCCATTCTCCAGCACAGATCCGTGGTCATCGGATAATTGGTAAAGGTGGAGCCGTTAAACTTGCTGAAACCGCCGTTGATCGAGAACCACACATTTCCATCCAGATCCACCGCGATACTTTGAATATTGTTCCCGATCAGGCCTTTCCCGCTGGTGTAGACCGTCCAATCGGTGCCGTCGAACATCGAGGCCCCGTCCGCCGACCCTACCCAAACATTCCCCGCCTGGTCCACGGCCAGGCTGGAAGGAACGCTGTTCACCAACCCGTCCGCTTCCGTGTAGACCGTCCAGGTGGCGCCGTCGAAACGGTTCACTGCCCAGGCGTAGGTATTCGCATCCATGGTGGCGAACCAGACATTGCCGTCCAGGTCAGCCTCCACCGCGTTCACCCGGTTGTAGGACAGGCCGTTTGCGGAAGTGTAGCTGGTCCAGGCCGCTCCGTCAAACCTCACCGCGCCGTGCGAATTATAACTGCCAAACCAGATGGCTCCATCCAGGTCTTCCGCCATATCGGTCAGGTAGCCCCAGGGCAGGCCGGAATTAAGCGGGGAATAACTGGTCCATTGGGATGCCTTGTAACGGCTCACCCCGCTATTATTGATGAACCAGACGCTCCCATCCGAAGCCGCCAGCGCCTTGCGGTAATAATTGTCGGTCATGCCGGGATCGGCGTCGCGCGTTGCCCAGGCGCTGCCGTTAAAACTGGATAAGCCGCCGTCGTTGCCAAACCACACCGTCCCCGCCGGATCCTTATATGCTACCGAGATCTGGTTGCCGCCCAGGCCGTTGCTGGTGTCATAGGATTGCCAGGCGCCCGCATGCAGGCGGCTGAGGCCTTCTGAATAATAACCCACCCAGGCATCCCCGTTCGCATCCACCGTCAGCGCGCTGACATTGTTGGATTTGAGCCCATTGGAAGTGGTGTAATTCGTCCAGGTGGACGGCAAATCCAGGCGTGAAACTCCGCCGGACGTGCCGAACCAGATCGCCCCGTCCCCGCCCACCGCAATGGCATAGATATTGCTGCTGACCAGCCCGCCGGGAGAGAATGAATAGAGGGACCAATTGTTCTGGTAATAACGCAGCGCGCCGCCCCCCATGCCTATAAACCACATCCCGCCGTCCAGGTCCACCGCGATCTTATTTACCCAGTCGGAAAAAACGCCGTAATAACTGGGGTAATAGGAGGTAAAGGTGCTGCCGTTGAACTTGCTGGCGCAGCTATCCGTCCCAACCCAGATATTCCCCGCCAGGTCGATCCCGAGGGCATACACATAGTCGCTGCACAGGCCGTTGGTGCTGTCGTAAGTCGTCCAGGTGGAACCGTTGAACTTGGCGATCCCCCGCCCACCCGTGCCGATCCACACATTTCCCGCCCCGTCGATCTCCACCGCATTGACCGCATTGCTCAACAACCCGTTCAAAGTGGTGTATTTTTGGAAGGTATTGGTATCCAGGTTCCAGCGCAGTAGCCCGCCGGAGGTGGCCGCCCAGATCGTATTCCCCTGCCGGGCAATGTCATTGGCCTTTTTCGTGGATGTGACGATCTCCCACACCTCACCGGGCCGGATCACCGGCGCGGCGGCGTGCACCTGGCTGACCGGCAGCCCCCCGGCGACCGCCAACAGCGCAAACAGGATCCCCCATCCAATTCGAACGATTCGATGCATACAAGCCTCCCCAGATCATTATGAATTTTCTACCATGCGGGATAAAAAACCACCCGCTTCATTATATCAAACTTTCCTTGAGGCACCCCGGGGGATTGGAAGGTTCCTCCCTCGTCAGCAAGTTCCCCTCCCTCGTCAGCATGTTCCCCCTCCCTTTGCGCCTGGCCAGCAAGTTCCCCCTCCCTTCGGGAGGGGGACAGGGGGTGGGTTCTCCCTCCCCTTCGGGGAGGGCCGGGGAGGGGTCTCCCCCCAATTTGTGCTACAATACCCTCACTCCCTTATTCAAGCGAGGCAACCGATGAACCAGCCTATCTTCGTCGAAAACATCCGGCGCGAGTTCACCTCCACCACCGGCATCTTCAAGCGCAAGACCAAAACCATCACCGCCCTGGACGGGGTCAGCTTCTCCGTCGAGCCCGGCGAGCTGTTCGGCATGCTTGGCCCCAACGGAGCCGGCAAGACCACCCTCACCCGCATCCTCGCCACCGTGCTGCTGCCCACCAGCGGGCGGGCCGAGGTGCTCGGCCACGACGTGGTCAAAGACCCCGGCGCCATCCGCCCGCGCATCGGCATGGTCTTCGGCGGCGACCGCGGCCTGTATTGGCGCCTCTCGGGGCGCGACAACGTGCAATATTTCGCCGACCTGTACCGCGTCCCGGTGGAGGTGGCTAAAAAACGCATCCCCGAGCTGATCGAGATGGTCGGGCTGAAGGACCGCATCGACGAGCGCGTGGAGACCTACTCGCGAGGGATGAAGCAGCGCCTGCACATCGCCCGCGGGCTGATCAATGACCCCCAGGTGCTTTTCCTCGACGAGCCCACCATCGGCCTCGATCCGGTTGCCGCGCGCGAGCTGCGCGGGGTGATCCACGATCTCAACCAGGCCGGCAAGACCATCTTCCTCACCTCGCACTATATGTACGAGATCGATGCGCTCTGCCGCCGGGTGGGCGTGCTGCGCGCCGGCAAGATCATTATGCTGGATACCCCTTCGGCGGTCAAGCGCCTGGTGGCCGACCTGGAGGTGGTGGAGATCGAGTGCCTGGGCGTGCCCAACGCGCTGGTGGAACAGATCCGCCGCCATCCCAAGGTGGACATGGTCACGGTCGAATCGCGCGAGCAGACCCAGGTGCTGCTGATCAACGCCCCGGCCGGGGCCGAACTGGTGCAGGACTTCCTGCACATCCTGGAGGGCGTGCGCGTACAGAAAGTGGTCACCCGCCAGCCCACCCTCGAGGACGCCTACATCAAGCTGATGGGCAAGGACGCCATCCACATATGAGCAACCTGCGTTTCTCGCTGCGCATCCTCTGGTCATCCTTCCTGCTCCAGGCGCGCGACCGGGCGACGAACAATTTCTTCGTCACCACCCTCTTCATCCTGCCGGTCATCTTCACCCTCGTCTCGGTCGGCACCTACCTGTACGGCGGGCGGCAGGACATGGGCATGTACGCCGTGATCGGCGCGGGCATGATCGGCATCTGGAACAGCAACCTGTGGACCTCCGGGCGCATTGTGGAGAACGAGCGCCGTCTGGGGACGATGCAATTGCTGATCGGCGCGCCTACCCCCTTCGTCTGGATCCTGGTGGGCAAGAGCCTTTCCAACGCGGTCGCCTCGGTGCTCTCCATGGCAATGACCTTCCTGACCGGACTGGTGGCCTTCAACCTGCCGCTGGATATCCGCGACCCGGGCGCCTTCCTGGCCGGGTTGTTCTTCACCCTGGTGGCGCAGACCTGCCTGGGGCTGGTGCTGGGCTCCTTCTTCGTCATCACCCGCAACGCCGGCACTTTCATCTCGGCCGCCAACTACCCCATCTTCGTCATTTCCGGGCTGACCTTCCCGCTGACCATGCTGCCGATGTGGCTGCAAACCTTCTCCAAGATCCTCGCCCCCACCTGGGGCAACCTGGCCCTCAACGCCGCCGCCGGAGTGATCGGTGGGGAGGTGTGGACGATGATCGCCTGGCTGGCGGGGTTATCGTTGGTCTACCTGCTCATCGCGCGCTTCATCTTCGCCCGCGTGGAATACCTGGTGCGCAAGGCCGGCAGCCTGGAGGTGTGGTGATGAACAACTGGTTCCGCCTGTGGCTGCGCGGCGCGCGCATCTCCTTTGCCATGTACTCGATCGAGCTGACCCCCGCGGTGCTGTTCGGCTCCAAGATCCCCCGCGCGGTGATGCAGGCGCTCTTCTTCGTCCTGATCGGCTGGGCGGCGGGCGGGATCGAGCTGGCGCGCTTCGCCATGATCGGCAACCTGATGCAGGCCGCCATCTTCCCCGCTATTGTCGGCTTTTCCAGTGATGTGGAGCTGGAAAAGTGGGCCGGAACGCTGCCCTACCTGATCGCCTCGCCGGCCAACTGGCTGCCGCTGCTCACCGGGCGGACCGCCTCCAATTATTTCGATTCGCTGATCGGCCTGGCGGTGGCGATGGCGGTGCTGGTGCCGCTGGTCGGGCCGGGCATCAGCCTGGGCGCCTGGCTGCTGGCCGTGCCGATCCTGCTGGTCACGCAGTTCTCCACCTCCGGGTTGGGCTGGCTGCTGGGGGCCATCTCCATTCCCACCCGCTGGGGCCCGATGATCGCCAACACCGCGGCCTACCTGACGATGATCTTCTGCGGGATCAATTTCCCCCTCCAGGCCCTGCCGGACGTGGTGCAGGCTGTCGGGCGCTGCATCCCGATGACCAACGGCCTGCTGGCCGTGCGCGGAGTGCTGGCCGGGGCCTCCTTCGAGAGCGTCCTGCCGCTGGTCGGGCTGGAAGCGCTTATCGGTGTAGTGTACGCCGCGGCAGCCTGGCTGCTCTTCCGCCGCCGCCTGCACACCGCCCGCCAGACCGGGCGGTTGGAAGAGGTATAAAAGTAAAGCCCGTCATGGCGAAGCAATCCCCCTCCATCCATCGAAGGGACGGCTCGCAAGGACATCCGTATTCTTCTTAAAAACCTTCGTGTTCCTTCGTTTCTTTGTTACTTTGTGGTGAGGGACCTTGGCTCGGGCAGCTTCCAATTCCAGCGTACGGCCGCCATGCGCATCAGGAAGGTGACCAGGATCGCCCCCAGCGAGGCCGCCCACAGGTAGAAACCGGTCGAGAGCATGATGATATACACCCACGCTCCCACGAACGAGCAGGTGGCATACAGCTGCGTGCTCCTGACGAAGATATTGGGGATCTCGTTGCAGATCACGTCCCGCAGCACCCCCCCGAACACCCCCGTGATCATGCCCATCAACACCGCGATGAAGATGGCCGTGCCCTGCTCCACCGCGCGGGCGGTGCCCATCACGGTAAAGACGCCCAGCGCCAGCGCGTCGGGGATCAGGATCGAGCGCGCGCTGAGGCGCAGCAGACGGGTGGAATAAAAGGTCAGCACCGCCACCACAAAACCCAGCACTGGAAAGGCCGGCTCGCTGATCCAAAAGACCGGCAGGCGCCCCAGCAGCAGGTCGCGCAGCGTCCCCCCGCCCAGGGCGGTGATCAGCCCGACCGTGCTGGCGCCGACTACATCCATGTCCTTGCGGCGCGCTTCGAAGACGCCCGAAACCGCCCCGGCGATAACGCCCAGGTAGGCGATGGGAATGATGACCAGTTCGATGTCCATATAGGCCTTATCTTAACTGAAAATCCGCCAGGATGCAAAGGCTTGTAATAAAACCGGAACACGGATTGAACGGATTTAACGGATGAACACGGATTGATCTTAAAAAGGTTCCATCCGTGTATATCCGTGCGCGAAGCGTCAGTGTTCACAGTTCTTTCCTAGAATCCCCCGGCGTGGATGAATTCCTCCACCGGCTTGCGCCCGGAGGGCTTCTCGCGCTCCTGCTGGTGCGGGGGCAGGTCCTCGATCTCGCCGGGATACCCGATTGCCAGCATGGCCTGCACGGCGAAATGCTCGGGGATGCGCAGCTCCTCACGGGCGCGGACGGCATCGAACCCGCCCATCGGATGGGCGATCAGCCCCATGGTGGTGGCCTGCAGCATCAGGTTGAGGAAGGCCATGCCGGTGTCAAAGGCATGCATGCGCTGGTTGCGTCCTTCCTCGCTGACCGTGCGCGAAAGGCAGATCACCAGCACCGCCGCGCGATGGCACCAGCCGCGGTTGCCCTCATCCAGCAGGGAATAGAAAACGTCAAAGTCCGGCGTATCCCGGTGGGCATACAGGAAGAACCACTCCTGCCGGTTAGAGGAGGAAGGCGCCCAGCGGGCCGCCTCGAACAGGCGCAGCAGCTCGGCTTGCGCCAGCGGCGCGCCGCTCATCGCCCGCGCCGACCAGCGGCGCAGGAACAACGCCTCGATGGGATGCTCCGGGGTGCGGTATTGCAGCGGATCGATCGTGGATACGTTCATGGTTTCAATTCCTCCGCATGAATTTTAACATATTGTGCCCAGGATAGAAACGAACTATTTTTCGATAAATTATCTCACGCTGAGCCGCAGAGAAATATGTAGGGGCGGCCCGCCATGTTCCGTCAAAGCGCCAGCCATTAACAGAGGGCCGCCCGCCGGCAGCAACGGCCCGCCTGCCCGGCCACAGGCGACCCTTGTCGCAGGGATTAATCGCGTGGTAGAACAACGCGGGTCGCCCTTACAGGATGGTAACCCAGGCGGCCACCCCGCGAAATATCGCCCGAAACATCCCGTTTCTTGTAGGGGCGGCCCGCCATGTTCCGTCAAAGCGCCAGCTATTAACAGAGGGCCGCCCGCCAGCAACAACAGCCCGCCTGCCCGGCCACAGGCGACCCTTGTCGCAGGGATTAATCGCGTGGAAGAACAACGCGGGTCGCCCTTACAGGATGGTGACCCAAACGGCTGCTCGCCCTTACAAAATCCTTATTCCCCTGGCTGGTAGCCCTTGCGCTTCATCTTCGCCTTGAGCGCCTCCACCGGATCGATCCCGCGGTTGATGCAGTACACCGTCAGCATCATCAATACATCCCCCGCTTCGTCGGCCGGGTCGCGCTCGCGCACGTTGTTGCGCACCCACTCGGCCTTGCTGTGCACCTGTGCGTCGGCCAGCTCGCCCACCTCGCTGACCAGGAACATCAGCGCCTGGTCGGCGTCCGGCCAGACCAGCCCGCGGAATTCGTAATAGCCTTTCACCAGTTCCAATAAGGTCATCTTGTCCTCCAAGAAGAATTTAACCACAGATGAACGCGGATGAACACAGATAATATCCTTAAAATTTTCCCTTCGTGGTTCTTCGTGTTCTTAGTGGCAATTCTCTTTCACCTATTTCACACGAAGCGTTCTATTTATTTCAGGTTTTTTCGTGTTTTTCGTTTATTTCGCGCGAAGCGTTTCGTGGTTTTCTTTTCCTCGGGCGGGACTTTGTTAGGATGTCAGCCTCCAATCCAACATGGCGTCCCGCCCCTACAAGAATGTCCACGGTACACGGGTCTTCCAGCCGCAAAGGAACCCGAAAATATCCCTTCGCGATAATTCTCTTTCGCTTATTTCGCGTGTTTCGCGGTCATTTTTTATTCTCTGGTTTTTTTTCGTTTATTTCGTATGTTTCGTGGTTCTCTTTTTTTCGCCTGTTTCGTGGTTTTCTTTTCCCCCACAGTGTTCTATTCCCCGCTTGCCTCCCGCCGCAAACCCCTCTATAATGATTGCATATTCCCATCTTTTCAATTCACAGGAGGGGTCTGATGTCCAAAAAACCTCTGGGAGCCTTGATCATCCACGGCTTCACCGCCAGCCTGGACTGCGTGCGCGAGATCGAACCGCCGCTGAAAGCACTCGGCCTGCCCACGCGCATGCCCGTCCTGCGCGGGCACGGCGGCGCCTCGCCCGAAGCCCTGCGCGGGGTCAAATGGCAGGACTGGCTGGCCGACTCCGAAGCCGCCCTGAACGACCTGCTGACCGAATGCGACAAGGCCATCGTCATCGGCCACAGCATGGGCGGGTTGATGGCGCTCCTGCTGGCCAGCCGCGTGCCGCTGGTGGGCAACAACCTGGTCGAGGCCGGCGCCAACCTGATGGCCGGCAAGATCGACCTGCCGGTGCGCATCGACAGTCTCGTCCTGGCGGCCGCCGCGGTGCAGCTCACCAATCCCATGGCGCCCGGCCGCCCGCTGCACTTCCTCGCCCCGCTGGTCGCCCGCCTGTTGAAACAGTGGCCCATGCCGCCGGTCTACGCCGACCCGGAACTGGCAAAATTCGACACCAATTACGCCTACGCGCCGATGGACGCGGTCAAGACCCTGCTGGACTGCGTCGAGGTCACCCGCAAAAAGCTGGACCAGGTCATCGTCCCCACCCTGATCCTCCAGAGCCGCAAGGACACCTCCGTCGCCCTGGAGAGCGTGCGCATGATCTACACCGGCATCCTCACCCCCGCCGAAGAAAAGAAGATCGTCTGGTTCGAGAAGACCGAGCACGAGATGTTCCGCGATTGCGAGCGCTACGCCATCATTGACGTGATCGCGAACTATGCGCGCGAGCGGATGAAACAGGAGCAATGACCGCAATAGTTATACGGATGCTGCGCGCACAGATCAAGCGAAGCTTCACGGATCAATCTAAAAAATTTTGATCCGTGAAAATCCGTACCATCCGTGTCATCCGTGTTCTAAAGATACCAAACAAGGAGTAATTCCATGCCGCACTATGAAACCAAAGAAGCCCTGCTGGCGGGCATCCGCGAGGAACGCGCCAAACTGGAACAAAAGCTCGCCCGCCTGAGCGAAGAGCAGATGATCGCCCCAATGATGCGCGCCTGGTCGCCCAAGGACATCCTCATGCATCTGGTGGATTGGGAGCAGCGCATGCTCGACTGGTACCAGGCCGGGCTGCGCGGCGAAAAACCGGAGGTGCCCGCCCCCGGCATGACCTGGAAAGACCTGGCAAAGCTGAACAAGATCGGCTTCGAGCGCCACCGCAACCTGCCGCTGGAGCAGGTGCTGGAGACCGCCGCCGCATCCTACCGCCAGATCCTCGCCCTGGCCGAGAGCATCCCCGCCGCGGACCTGTTCGTTCCCGGGCGCTATGCCTGGCTGGGCCGCGCCACCCTGGCGGGTTTCCTCAACGAATGCTCCGCCAACCACTACGCCTGGGCCAGAAAGCAGATCCGGGCTGGCTGACCGGTCTCATTCAATGGGAAAGATCATCGAACATGACGAACATTCATTGTGGAAAATGCGGAAATACGATAGACCCAACCGACTCGTTTTGCCGGGTTTGCGGCGCACCGATCGCCCCTACCCCCCCTGAACCGCCGCAGCAGCCGGCTTCACCAGGAATACCTGTCCAGCCGCCCGCGCCCAGCGATCTTGGAGGATACAAAGCCCCGCCCGCATGGGCAAATTCGGCCAAAACCCCTGCCGATCTTAAAAAAGAATTGCAGGGCTGGGGGATCGGTTTGATCCTCTGGGGGATCCTCTCCTTGATCCTCACCCAATTTTTGGATCCTGTTTGGGGCGGGGTGATTATCGTCTTGGGAATTCTAAATCTTGTTGTTATTCACCGAGGCATGTTCATCCTCAACGGCCTGGCTTTGCTCACCGTAGGCGCCCTGAACCTGGTCACGGCTGTTCCCGCCATTGGCAGCTCGAACCTTGCTGCCACCTGGATCACGATCGGACTATTTCAGATCGTATGGGGATTTAAGGAATTTTATCAATTCTTTCAGTTTTCCGGTAATTTGACGCGGCAGTCCTCCGCCATTTCGGTCCAAACAGCCGGCGCTGCCAGGCGGCTGACCTTGATCCCGGTGGAACGAAAGGATGTCGAATTCCTATCGATCAACGGTCGGCAGGCCCTCAACCGCGCCCTGGACGACCTGGCTCGCTTGTGGATCGCCGAGGGTAGGCCCAGTCGGGCGGAGTTGACCATCAGCGGATACGACGATGATCCGCGCGAGTTGTACGAGATCCCGCAGGTGTGCGCGTGGGCCAACCAGGCCTTGAACGAGAACCCGGTCCTGCCCTTCTTCCTGACCAACGCCTCGCTGGACCGTTTCGTGGGCTGGCTGTGCGGCCCGGTTTCCAAAGCCGGGCTTGCCGCCGCTGAATTTGGACAGCGCTTCAACCAGGCAAAAAGCGCCTGTTTCACCCACGCGGTCAGCGAATCCGCTTCCTTCTTCAAGCGCCTGGGCGCCGACCAGGCGACCGTCTCAAAGTTCTACATGCAGATCATGACCGGCCAGGAAGAGGCGGCTGGCGTGGATCGCGGCGGCTTCAGGCACGCCCCTGCCAAAGGATTCTTGCGGCGCCGGGCGGCTGTGAAAACCCCCTGGGGCCTGATAATTAGCATGTTCATCGGCTTCATGGTGCTCGGATGCATTCTCATCATTGTCCTGGCCAATGCCAATCGGGATCAATCCCCCTCGGTCAAAGCCACCCTTGCGTTTTCAAATATTCCCAACCAACCCGGCCAAATTTGCTGGACGTATGAATTGACCAATTTTTACGGCAACCGTTCTCAAGCATGGGAAAAGTTCGTGGATGAAAAGGCCAAGGGACTTCTCACCTTCGACCAGTTCAAAGAGGATGTGATCCTGCGCAATCCCATATTGAAAGCTGACGATTATATTTTCTTCAGCCAAAAAACGTATTACTTGCCCGAATTGTGTCCTTAAATAGATGGCCTGCGCCCTGGCGAGAATTGAAATGTGTTTTGCCGCCTGACAGAATGACTTTCGCACCCTGTCAGGCGGCTTGCATTTATGAAGACTGACTCAGCCCTTGATCAGGGGCTTTATTTCTTCACCGGCAAATACAGGTCAAAGGCCATTTCGTTTTCCTGCGGATTTTCCAGCACATTGAGCTGTTCTTCCAGGCACTCGTGCTGGCAATCCATCTCGTACGGGCTTTGCTCCACCCAGGTCACCAGCTCCTGCCAGGCGCGCGGGAAGATCTCGAAAGGCGACCCGGCTGCCCGGCGGACGGCATACAGCCCGGCGCTGACCTCTTTGATGCTGATCCCGTCCCCGCCCTGCTCGCCTTCGGCGTGCGGGCCGACGGTCATCCACACCTCGTAGCCGTAGTTCGGGCTGCCGGTGGAGGGAGAGGGGTTATTGAAACCGAAGAAACGCGGTTTTTCCGGGCCGTCCAGCAGGTTGTGGGCGCGCGCCCAGGCCAGCATCTTCTCGAAAGCCAGCGGCTCCGGGCTGGGGCCGAAACCGCGCGCGCTCGCCACGCGCATGGGGGGCAGTTCCACGATCTTCACTTCCAGGTCGCTACTCATTTTGACACACTCCTGATCACAGATTTTTTTTGCAGCTGCAGGATGATTATCGCATATCATATCTGACATCTTGTGTCAGGTATCAGGAATCAGAAATCCGTTGTATAATTTTTCTATGACCGTCAACCTGGAGCCAGTAGCAAAACACTTCTGGGATTGCGAACCCGCATCGATCAGTTGGGAACATACCCGCGCTTTCATTATTCGCCGCTTGCTGGATAATGGCGACCTGGGAGCGCTGCGCTGGCTGCGCAGCCAGATGGGCGACCCTGCCCTGCGAAAATGGATCACCGACCACCACGCCAAAGGATTGACCCCCCGCCAGATTCGCTATTACGCGCTGATCTTTGAGATCGACCCGGCCCTGGCGGACGGTTGGGTGCAGGCTGCGCGCCTGGCTTCCTGGAATAAGCGGACCGCATCTTCGCCAGGAGAGCTCCATCCATGAACCTGACCACAGCCGGGATGCTCCCCGCCCAGGTCGCAGTATTGAATTGGGTCGGCGGCCTGTTGACACCCCCCCATTTTTATTTAGCAGGCGGAACAGCCGTTGCGATCTACTACGGTCACCGCCGAAGTGTCGATCTGGATTGGTTCACCTCCCGGCCGCTCGCCGACCCGCTGCAATTTGCCGGGCTGCTGCAGGGCCAGGGCGTGCCTTTCGTCACCGAAAGCACCGATCAGGGAACCCTGCACGGGCAGGTGAACGGCATCCGGGTCAGTTTCCTGGAATACCATTACCCTCTCCTGCGCCCCTGTGTAGAATGGCCCGAACATTCCTGCCGGCTGGCTTCGCTGGACGACCTGGCCTGCATGAAACTGGCGGCGGTCGCTCAGCGCGGTCTGCGGAAGGATTTCATCGATATTTACACCCTGGCCCTCCATCACAAACCCCTGGAGGAACTTCTGCCCCTTTACCAGGAAAAATACCAGACGGAGAATATCCTGCCGGTGCTGATGGGGCTGGTCTATTTTGAGGATGCCGACGAAGAACCCGATCCGCCTTTGTGGAATGTTCCCTGGAGCGAAGTGAAGCAAAAGCTCGCCGCCTGGGTGCGCCGGATCTAAGCGGGCATGCGCGCCGACCGGCTGGTCTCCATCCTCATGCTGCTGCAATCGCGCGGACGGGTCCCTGCCCGCGAGCTGTCCAGGCGCTTGGAGGTCTCGGTGCGCACCATTTACCGCGACATGGAGGCGCTCAGTGCGGCGGGCATCCCGGTCTATGCCGAGCGGGGGGCCAACGGCGGCTGCTGCCTGGTGGAGGATTACCGCAGCGACCTGACCGGGCTGAATGCCGATGAGACCCGCGCCTTGCTGCTGCTGGAAGCCCCCTCCCCGCTCGACTCGCTGGAGGTGGGTCAAAAGCTCAAGGCCGCCCTCTACAAGCTCTACGCGGCCCTGCCGCGCGCCTCGCAAACCCAACCGCGCCTGCACATCGACTGGAGCGGGTGGCGGCGCAGCCATTCCGCGCCGGAAAGCGAGCTGCTGGAGCAGATCTACCGCGCGGTGACGTACTCCCGCCGCGCACAGGTGCGCTACCGCATGATCAACGGCATGGTCGTGGAGAACACGGTCGAGCCGCTGGGGCTGGTCGCCAAGGGCGGCATCTGGTACCTGGTCTGGCAGATGCACGGCAAGCGGCGCTACTTCCCGGCCGCGGAGCTGCGCACCTTCCAGGCGCTGGAGGAGACCTTCGCCTACCCGGCGGATTTCGACCTGGCCGGCTACTGGGGCGAAGTGTGCGCCGCAGTGGAGGCCGAGGCCGCCGCCTATCCGGTGCGCGTGCGCGCCCAACCGGAGGCAGCCGCGCGCCTGTTGGGGCAAACCTCCGGCCCGCTGATCGGCCTGCCTGACCAGAGTCCGCGCAGCGAGGAGATCCGCCTGGCCTTCGACAACCTGGAGGAAGCCCGCGCGCGCCTGCTGGCCCTCGGCGGAGCGGTGGAGGTATTGGACCCGCCCGAACTGCGCGACAGCCTGCGCGACTTCGCCGGGCAGGTTCTGCGTGCCAACTCATCCCAAAACAGCTAAGGAACAAAGCAACACGAAGAAATATTTTCGGATCCTTCGTGGATAAGAGTCTTACCCATGCCCGGTGGTGAGCGTGATCTCCGGGTGTTCCTTCGCCAGGCGGCGCAGCGGCTCCACCTGCGGGCCGATCACCCGGCGCACGAACCAGGCAGGCAGGAAATTGATATGGGTCGCGCGCGGTTGTTGCTCAGGATAGGGATCGGCAGCCCGGTGCATGAAGGACAGCGCATCGCCGCAGTGCAGATGCCAGCCGTCGCCGGTGCGGATGGCCACCCCACACTGCCCGCGGGTATGCCCGGGCAGAGGAATGAAAAGCATCTCCGGCTCCACCCCCGGCAAGATGGGCACAGCCGGGAAGCCGAACCAATCCCGCGCCTCCGCGGCTCCGGCGCCGACCTCGTGCACCACCCACCTGGGCCCATGCGCCCACTGTGCCCGGTCAATAACGCGTTCGCTGATCCCGCGCGGGCTACGCAGCGCTTCGTACTCGATCCGCGAAAGGTGCACCTGCGCAGTCGGAAAATCGCGGATTCCCCCGGCGTGGTCCAGGTGCATATGCGTCATCAAGATGTGGTGCACATCCGATGGGGCATAACCCAGGCGCTGCACCTGGCGGGCAGCGCACTCCTCCGGCTTGAACCACAACCCGACGTACCAGCCAAAGAAACGCATCAGCCGCGAAGGGCGGGCGCAATCTTCTAACCCGATCCCGCTGTCCACCAGCACCAACCCGTCGCTGCTTTCTACCAGCAGGACGGTGCACTCGCCGTTGAAATGCATCAGGATATGCGGGGTCATCGAGCCGCAATTAAGGTGGCGGATCATAAGACCAATATACAACAAATTGCAAAAAGAAAAAAGACGTTTTGGGCTGCAAAACAGGCATCGCCAGATCTCCTCCCCTGCTATAATAGCAACATCCTTTTCCCCAGGAATTCCGTGAAGATCCCTTTAATCCGTACCATCCGTGTTTAATAAAGAATATACCTGCCAAGAATTTTCGCGTATTTCGTATGTGTCGTGATCCTCTTTTAATCATCCTCCGAGGTTCCCTATGCTGCGTTCGCTCTTGCTCCTCTTTTGCCTTTCAGCCAGCCTGCTGACCGGCGCGCCGTCCCTCCCCACCCAAACCACCCCCCAGCCGCCCTACTTTGAGGCCGCCCCCTGCCCGGTCGCCGTGCCGGATGGAACGGTGTGCGGCAACCTGGTGGTGGCAGAGAACCGCGCCAACCCCGCCGGCCGCACCATCCGCGTGGCGGTGGTGATCATAAGATCCACTTCACCCTCCCCCCAACCCGACCCGATCGTCTACCTGGAAGGCGGACCGGGCGCCAGCGCGCTCGAATCGGCCGGTTTCTGGGCCAGCAGCCCGCTGCGCGAGCAGCGCGACATCATCCTCTTTGAGCAACGTGGCACGCACTACTCCGACCCCTACCTGACCTGCCCGGAAGTGGTCGAGGTTGGCATTCTCAACTTCCAGCGCGATCTTGGCTTCGAAGCCGAGATCGCCGATGAAGCCGGGGCCGCCGCGCGCTGCCGCGACCGCCTGGCCGCCGCCGGGGTGGACCTTTCGGCCTACAACAGCGATGCCATCGCCGCCGACCTGAAAGACCTGCGCCAGGCGCTGGGCATCCGCCAGTGGAACCTGTACGGCGTCTCTTACGGCACACGCGCCGCGCTGGAGGCCATGCGCGCTGACCCAACGGGCATCCGCGCCGTGGTGCTGGATTCGGTCTACCCGCCGGAGTACAACAGCCTGGTCATGCCGGTCTACGAAGCCGGGCGGGCTTTTGACCGCGTCTTCGCCGCCTGCCAGGCCGATCCCGCCTGCCAGGCCGCCTATCCGGACCTGCGCGAGCGCTTCTATGCCCTGGTCGCGCGCCTGGACGCATCTCCTATCCCGATCACCCTCACCCGCGCCGACACTCACGAGACCGTCTCGCTGCAAATGACTGGCGGAGACGTGGCCGAGCTGATCTATTTCGGCATGTACACGGTGGAGATCATCCCCTACATTCCCTTTATGATCGAGAACCTGGAAAGGGGCAACAGCGCTGTGCTGATGCCGCTGCTGGATATGGCCGTGCAGGCCTTCACTACCTCCATCGCCAACGGTATGTATTACTCGGTGGAGTGCTACGACCGGGCCGGAATGGATGACCCCGACCTGTCCGCACAGCTGGGCGCCAATTACCCGCAGCTGGCGCACTTCACCCTCTTCCGCGCCCTGCGCGCCGTGTGCGCCGTATGGGGCGCAGGCAGCCCCGATCCGGCAGAATATTTGCCGGTGGAGAGCAGCATTCCTACCCTGTTGCTGGCCGGTGCGCTGGACCCGATCACCCCACCTGATACCACCGCCGACCTGACCGCCCCGCACCTTTCCAACCGCTTCTATTACGTTTTCCCGGCCCGCTCGCACGCCGTCTCCTTCACCCCCTGCGCCGACAGCGTCATGCGCCAGTTCTTCGACGACCCCACCCGCGCCCCGGACACCTCCTGCATCGCCAGCATCCAGCCGGTGCGCTTCTACACCCCCGGCCAGCTTTACCCCACCCCCACCCTCTACCTCTTCTCCCAGCGCGTCCTGGGCGGCAGCAGCCCCTTCCAACTCATCCTGCTCGGCGTATGCCTGGTCTTCCTGCTGGTGGAGGCGCTCTTGATCCTGCTGCGCGGCCTGCGCGCCCTGTTGAAGCGCAGAGCCCCCGCCGCTGCTTCCCCTGCGCCTGCGCGGGCCGCCAGGTGGGTGAGCGGATTGGGCGTGCTGGTCAACCTGCTCTTCCTGGGCGGGCTGGTGGCGGTCGGCTTCCAGACCCTTACCGCCGACACCTTCATGGTCGCCTTTGGCGTGCCTGCATCGGCCCGGCCGCTCTTCTGGCTGCCGTGGATCGCCGCCCTGCTGGCGCTGGCTGTCGCCGGGTTGTGCGCCTGGCTGTGGAAGTCGCGCACCTGGACGGCCGGGGCGCGGGTGCAATACACCCTCCTGGCGCTCAGCCTGCTTGGCCTGGCCTGGCTGTATTTGCAGTGGGGAGCTTTTTTGTAGGCATCCTGTGCTACAATATTTTTAGTTCCCCTTTTTGGAGGTGACCCATGCCTGAGACCTTTTCCCACGGATACGCCCTGATCATCGGCGTCGGCGCGTGCGATTATGAGCGCTGGTCGCTGCCGGCCACGGTGCAGGATGCCGCGGCCGTGCGCGGCGTGCTGGCCGACCCGGCCCTGTGCGCCTACCCGCCCAAACAGATCCGCCTGCTGAAGGACAAGACCGCCGCCCGGCGCAAGATCCTGGACGGGCTGGCCTGGTTAAAGGAATGCGCCGCCAAAGATGCCGAGGCGACCGTGGTGGTGTTCTACTCCGGGCACGGCTGGCTGGACGACGCCAGCGGCAACTACTACCTGATCCCCTCCGACACCAGCCCGCTGCGTCCATCCAAGACCGCCCTCTCCTCGGGCGACCTGACCGAGGCCCTGCGCGCGGTCAAGGCCAAACGTCTGCTGGTGATCCTGGATTCCTGCCACGCGGCGGGCATGACCACCTCCAAGGGCAAAGGCAAGGCCAAGGGCCAGGCCGAATCCGCCGTACCGGAGGGTTTTGCCGCCGCCGCGCTGCCCAAGGGCATCTCCCAGGAGCTGGCCCAGGGCGAAGGCCGGGCGGTCTTCACCTCCTCCTCCGGCTCCCAGTCCTCCTGGGTGCGCGCGGACGGCTCGATGAGCGCCTACACCTTCCACCTGATCGAAGCCCTGCAGGGGGCGGGCAGCCGCGAAGGCGAAACGCTGGTCAGGCTCTCCGACCTGATGGGCTATCTCAGCCAGGCCGTGCCGCAGACGGTGCGGCGCGAGTGCAACGCCGAGCAGACCCCCAACTTCGACTTCAAGACCGAGGACTTCCCCGTGGCGGTCCTGCGCGGCGGCAAAGGCCTGCCGCCCGGCGGCTGGGCGGCTGTCCAGCGCGAAGAGGCCGGGGAAAAGCCGGCTGAAACGAAGAAGACCTCCACCCATGCCAGCGGGCGGGGCAGCGTGGCGGTGGGCGGGAATGTCAGCGGCAGCACCATCATCACCGGCAACCACAACGTGGTCGGCGACCACAATATCACCGTCGGCAACATCACCAACTCCTCCGGCGTGAATATCGGCGAAGGGGCCGGTTCCACCACCATCCAGACCGGCGGCGATTTCAGCGGGCGCGACAAGATCGAGGGCGCCCGCCCGCAGGACCTGGCCGAGGCCTTTGCCATCCTCTACGGCCTGGTGAAGCAGGAAAAGTCGAAGGTCAAGCAGGCCGTGCTGACCCCGGTGGTGCAGCAGCTGGAAGAGCAGGCCCAGCAGGGCGAGCAGGGCAAGCCGGAAGAGATCAAGAACCTGTTCGAGATGCTCAAGGCCATGGCGCCGGACATCTTCGAGGTTGCCGCCGCCACCTTTGCCAACCCCATCCAGGGCATCAGCGAGGTCTTCCGCAAGATCGCCCAGAAGGCGCGCGGGAGGAAGACCTTCAAGCCGGTGAACCGGTAGCGGCACCATTGCGGAGAAAAGAATAATTTAACCGCGGATAAACGCAGATGAACGCAGATAAATTTATCTTGGATGATTTGCGTTCATCCCTTTCATCCGCGGTTAAAACTCTACGTCCCCGTTCAGCAGCGGTCCCAGGTAGGCCTGCGGGTTGTTCAAAAAATCGCGCGTCAGGCGCACATGCTCCAGCTCGCCGTACTCCGCGGGGTGGATGCCCGTGCCGTCGAAGCACAGGATGGACGCGCCCGGGAAGGCCATCAGGATCGGCGAGTGGGTGGCGATGATGAACTGCGCCTGCTGCGCCACCATGCGCTGCAGGGCCGCCAGGAAGGCCAGCTGGCGGATGGGCGAGAGCGGCGCCTCCGGCTCGTCCAGCAGGTACAACCCCTCCGGCACGAAGCGGGACTGGAAGAGCGCCATGAAGCTCTCGCCGTGCGAGGCGGCATCCAGCCCGTCGCCGTAGCGGCGCTGCATGTCGTTCAATTCGCGCGCATAGGGCATGCGCGCCAGGTCGGCTGCCATCGCCGAGCGCCCGCGGTAATCCCGCTCCACTGCCCGGTAATCCTGCTCCAGTTCCTGGCGCGTCTGGGCCATCTTTTTGGCGTAGCCGAAGAAATCCTCGGCGCGCAGGAAAAAGCCCTTGTGGGTGCGCTTGCTCCAGGCCAGGCGCATCTGCTGCGCCAGGCGCCGCACCGCCGCCAGCGAGGGGTCCGTGCGCAGGTTTTCGCTGCCCACCACCACCGAGCCCACCGCGCAGGCCAGCGCCTCCAGCAGGGTCGATTTTCCCGTGCCGTTCTCCCCCACCAGGAAGGTCACCGGGGTGGTAAAGGCCAGCTCCTCCAGCCCGCGCAGGATGGGCAGGTTGAAGGGGAAGCCCTCGGGCGGGGCATCCTCCTCCCGGGGGCGCAGGGTCACGGAGCGCAGGTGGATCATACGCAGAGGATATTAGCATAGCTTGCCCGGCCTGTAAAGTTCTGGCGAAGCCCGGGCGTGAACCGCGGATGAATGGGATGTACGCAGATAATTCTCAAGATCTTATCTGCGTTCATTTTTATTCATCTGCGGTTTCCTACTCCCTGGACTTGTTTTTTTCCTCCGCAACCCTATAATGGAATTAAGGACCTTCTCCCTTTCCAAAAAGGAGCCGCAATGCGCATAATAATCCGACTTTCAGCCGTCTTGTTGGTGCTGATCCTGGCTGCCTGTAATGACCCGCTTGACCATCCCGCTTACCCCGTGGCTCTGCCGCTCTCCGATCATCTCAACGAGGTGATCCAGTTCGCCGTGGCGATCGACCCTCAAGGGGTCAAACATATCGCCAGCATCGAATGTCCCGTCGGCACGATGGAGGACTGCATCCTGGTCTACCAGACCTACCCGGGCGGCATCCACAACACCTACACCCCCGCCGCCGGGTACTCCTATGCTGCCCCGGATATCGCCGTGGATCCCTCCGGGCAGGCTTACATCGTGGTCAACAAGGTCACCGACAGCCCTCCTGTCACCGCCACGACCTCCTGGGTCAAGCCGGGAGTCAATTCGCTGAATTTCATCGACCCCAGCTACATCACCCACGGCATCCCCCACGTCGCCGCCAACGGCTATTACGTCTATGTCGTTTGGGAGGTGGTCAACGACCAGGGTTCTGCCCTGCGCTACCGCCAGTTGAACATCCTGGATGACACCGCCGGCTGGGCCAGCGACTTTCCCGCCAGCGATACGGTCCACCGCAGCAGCTTCGACATCGCGGTTTCCTCGGCCGGCAAATTGTTCGTCACCTGGCGCACCTGGCCGACCGAGAGCACCCAATCCATCCATTTCACCAGCAACATCGACACCGATACGGACATGATCGGCCAGCTGCAAACCATCCAGACCGCCAGCGGGTTGGGCAAACCCCATATCGCGGTGGACCCCACCAATACGCATGTCTATGTGGCCTACAGCAAGAATCCGGGCATCGTCAAAGATGAAAAGATCACCGGCGATAACATCCGCCTGTGGGTTTGCACCGTGAATTGCCTCAGCGGCTCCACCATCACCAGTCTGTTAGATACCACTTACAATCCCTGGTGGCTGTCCAGCGAACCCAGCCTGACCGCCGCCAAGACTGGCGACCTGGTATACGTGGTCTTTTCTGCCACCAACAACGCCGTGACCGCGGGCGAGGAGGTCTTTCAGGTTGATTACCGCTTCAGCACGGGCATCTACGCCACCTACCGCGCCACCAACGATAACAGCGACGACGACGTCGCGCCGCAGGTGGTCAGCCTGACCGACAGCGCACATGCCAACAACTTCTTTGTCCTCGGCTGGCGCAAAAAGATCAACACCACCACCTACGGCGACGTGTATACCTACAGCATCGCCGAATACTTCAAAGGCGCTCCGGGCAAGGTGGCAGAATCCAACTCCGGCGCGGAGGGTATGGACATGGCCGCCAGCGATCATTACCTGGTGGGCGGCTGGATAGCCGACATCAACCCGTACCTGCAATCCTCCCATACCGTCTGGATCAGCTTCAACGACTGTGGCATCTACCTGCCCTTCATCCGACGCTGAATTTTTAGAGGGGCAGTTGCGCGGAGACCCTTCGCGTACGCCTTTTCCGCGAAAGGATGACCGGTTAACCAAGCCCCGCCCGCGAACCGCATTCTCGGCGGGCGCACCTTTGCTGCGTTCATTACCTTCCAAACCAACATGGCGGCGCGTCCCTACCAGACTTCTGCAAAGCCGTGTAGATTCTTCGGTCGCCGGGGTATAAAAGACCCTGATTGTAGGGGCGGGGCGCCATGTTCCGCGAGAGGATGACTAGTTAACCAAGCCCCGCCCGCGGACCCATAACGGGCGTCACTCTGCTGCGGTCGTTCCCTTCTGATTCAGCACGGCGTGACGCCCCTACCTAAGATATTTGTTTCGGCGCGTATCCTGTAGGGTCAAATTCACATCAGGCGTAATCCCTGATCTGGGTTCATCTGTGTGGATCTGTGGTGAAAGATTTTATTTAACGCCCACCAGTTCCACATCGAAGACCAGCGTGGCGTTGGGCGGGATCACGCCGCCTGCGCCGCGCGACCCGTAACCCAACTGCGGCGGGATGGTGAGGGTGGCCTTGCCGCCCACCTTCATCAACGCAATGCCCTCGTCCCAGCCCTTGATCACCTGCCCCACCCCCAGGCGGAACTCCAGCGGCTCGCCGCGCGGGATGGAACTGTCGAACACCTTGCCATCCGGGAACTTGCCGGTGTAATGCACCTTGACCATCTTGCCGGCCATTGCCTGCGCGCCGGTCCCGGCCACAATTTCCACGTACTCCAAACCACTGGCTGTTTTCATTGATTCTCCTTTTTTGAGTGGGTGAACAGCGCATACGCCGCCATCCCGTAAAATTTTCTTTATCCTCTTGGCCTGGAAGGCGTCTCTTCCGCGGCGGGGGGATTTTTCCGCCCTGCCACCATCACGCTGTTCCCGCCCGCGTCCTTGGAGGCGTACATCGACCGGTCGGCCATGCGCAGGATGGCTTCCGCATCCGTGCCGTGGGTGGGATATTCCACCACCCCGATCGAGAGCGTCACCCGGTAGGGCCGTCCGTCAAAGGACGGCATGATCTTCTCAAAATTCTGCCGCCAGCTCTCCGCCCGCCGGGTGGCCACTTCCACATTTGCGCCCGGCAGCACCACCACGAACTCGTCCCCGCCGTAGCGGCAGACCACATCCGTGTGGCGGGTATTGTTCTTTAGCACCTCGGTCAGCTGCTGCAGCACCATGTCGCCAGCCTTATGCCCGAGGGTATCATTCAGCATCTTGAAGTGATCGATGTCCATCATGGCCAGGCTCAAGGCGCGCCGCTGCGTCTCCGAGACCAGCAGCTCCTGGGTCAGAATCTGCTCCAGGAAGCGCCGGTTGTAAGCCCCGGTCAGGGGGTCATGCACCGCCTCATCGCGCAGGCGCGCTTGCAGCTGCTCGATCTGCGCCAGCTGGGTGGTCAGGCGTTCGTTGGCGCGGCGCAGTTCCTCTTCCGAGCGTTTGCGCAGCGAGACATCCCGCAGCAGGATCAGCCGCCCCATCGAGCGCCCGCGCCGGTCGCTGAGCGGGGTGATGCGCACATCCACATAGCGCGACTCGTACCAGTCCAGCAGCATCTCGATCGAGGAAGGAATGGTCATCTCCGGCTTGAGCGCCTGCACCGGCAGGTTGATCAACACCTCGCGGGAATTCTTGCCCACCAGCGAACCGGTCGACTTGGCCAGCATGTGCTGGGCGGCAGCGTTTATCTGCACGATCTTGCTCTGCGAATCCAGCACCAGCACCCCATCCGGGATGTTCTGCACCAGCTGGTCGGAGGAGATGGGCGAAATATCCAGGATGCGGTACTTGAGGATGCCCACGATCGTCACCACCCCCGAAAGGCCGAAGCCCACCGGCGTCAGATCCAGGCCGGGGAAGGGGTTAATGCCGGTGATATACATCAAGCTGCCCAGGATCGGCAGCACCGAGGCCGTCGCCATCACCACCGTCTGAGTCGAATAAAATGGCGGAAAGCGCAGCAGATAGCGCCAGAAGATCACGCTGGCGATCAGCATCAGCCCGTAAGCATAGGCCAGGTGGAAATAATAATACGGCCCGCGCACAAAGATGCCGATGTTGGTGCCGTCTTGGATGAACACATTCTGCCAGAGCAGGCCGTGGCTTCCGTTAGTGATCGCTACGATGGTGGTCAGCAGCGGCTCGATACACAGCAGGGCGATGGCGCCCAGCTTCATGCGCGGCTGCTGCTGGGTATAATCCCAGACAAAGAGGAAGTAGAACAATGTGCAAAAGGCCACCCCGGGATAGGAAAAGACCGCCCACATCACCTTGTTGAGCTTATCCACGGCAGCCGCCTCAAAGATCGCCCCCAGCCCCCACAGCGCGGCCGCCATCTGCAAAAAGGCCAGGTAACGCCCGCCCGGCAAGCGCTGGCGCTGCCAGGCAACCCAGGCTGTGCAGACTGCCACCAGGGTGGTCAGGATCAGGATGATGCTATAAAGCCCAAACTGGTACGAATCGTTCAATGCACTCCTTGGATAGGGGCACCTGTTCCCCTCCTCAAATAAAGGACAAACTGGCGTGCAAAAAAAGGTTTTAAGAAGACAATGCCTGCAAGGTTAAATTAGTATAGCATAATTTTAAAAATTCACATCTTTCCTGCGGTCTGCTCCCATAAATAAAAGATCAAATCCTGCGGGAAGGTCGGCGCGCCCAGGTCATACAGCTGGCGCAGCATCTGTGCGCGGTGGTCGGTGCCGTGATTGACCAGGTGGGCAAGGATCTGCCAGGCGGGTTCATCTATCTCCGGCGCCTTGGCGGCCAGCAGCTGCTCATCCAGCGTCAGCACATACCCGCGCACTTCACCCGCCACGCGGTTCCACAGCGCATGGGCCGCCTCCAGGCCGGGATAATCCTGCGCAAGGGGATTGAAATTACGCGGATTGGGCAGCCCTTTCAGCCCGCGCAGCCAGCGTCCGTCCACCCCCGCCACGTGCACGATCTGGTTGCGCAGCGAACCTTGCGAGTAATCCACCTCGCGGGTGAACTGCTCCTCGCTGAGGGTCAGCATGCTTTCCCATACCCGGTCAAACAGAGCGTAGTTGTAATCCACCATCGTGCGGAAAACCTGCAGCAGCGGCATCCGCCACCTCCTTGTTCCGATCTATTTATTGGAGCGCGCTAAAATTGACCAGCTGGATCTCCAGCGCGTCCACCTCGGCCAGCACCAGCGGGTCGGTCAGCAGGGCCAGTTCGCGCTCGCGCTGCTTCGCGTAGCTGGAATTCAGGGCGGCATCGGCATAGCCGGGGTGGCACATCAGCTCGCTGGTGCCTTTCTCCAATCCGCCCAGAATCTCCAGCAGGTTTTCCAGCGTGGCGGTCTCGTCGTAAAAGCTGTCGATGAAGCGGTCGGGGTGACGCGTTTCGTAATGCGCCAGGATCTCCGGCAGGTAGCGCGCGGCGGCCTCCACAGCGCCTTCCGGCGCCCCATCCGGCAGCAGCCCGGGGGAGGCGTGCGGGAAGCGCACCGGACAATCGTATTCAAACGCAAGTTGCAGCATCACCTCGAACAGCTCCGGGGCGGCATAGGAAAAATGGTGGTGCGAATCCAGGTGGTCGGGCGCCTGCCCGGTGACCGCACAGAAGCGCTCGATCTGCGCCTGCCACTCGGCGCGGATATCCTCCAGGCTCATCTCCGCCAGGCGGGCGGCTTGCTCCTCCAGGCCAGGAAAATCGGGAAAATGGGGCGTCAGGGTGGGGGCCTGCTCCGCCGGGAGCAGCGCCCGCCCGCTGGTCAGGCACAGATGCACGCCCAACCCCAGGCGCGGGCACTCGCGCTGTGCGGTGCGCAGCTCCTCCTCCACGCCCGCCCAGGTCATCAGGGCAGTAGTGGAAGTGACCAGTCCCTTCAGGTGCGCCTGGCGGATGCCCCGCGATACCCCCGCCGTGCGCCCGTAGTCATCGGCATTGACGATCAGTTGTTTTGTCATGGATGCTCCTATGAAATCAATTAACCACAGATGAACTCAGATAATTTTTTAATTTATCTGTGTCCATCTGTGGTTATCTGTGATTACTCTTTTCTTCTGTGTTTATCTGTGGTTTCACATTTCTTCCGTATTTTTATGTTCGTCCGCGGATAATAGCTTTTCCACCTCTGCCAGGCGCAGGCCGGTGCGTTCCACCAGCAGGTTGTAAATGGCGCGGAAGGAAGGGAACTGGCGGCGCATCATCTCCTCCGCCCCGGGGCGCATGCCCGCGTGGTCAGCCCCGGCCGAGAGCGAGATCCACAATCCGCCCAGCCGCCGCAGGCAGGCGAAGACATCGAAGAACTCCAGCTCCTCCACCGCTCCGCCGGAGTGCTTCTGGTAGCCCTCCAGGATGGCCTGGCGCACGGCGGGGCCTTCGAATGAACCCATCAGCAGCAGCGTCCAGGCCAGGTCAAAGCGCGGGTCGCTGACCTGAAAGCCGGTCCAGTCGATCACCAGCGTGCCGCCGGCCTGGTCGAGCAGGATGTTGCCGGGGTGGAAATCCCAATGCACCGGCGCGGGGCGGGAGCAGGGCACGCGCTCGCGCCGCTCCTCCAGCCAGTCCATCACCGGCTGGAACAGGCCCAGCTCGTAATTATCCAGGTACCAGCGCACCTCGCTCAACTGTGCATCCACCCAGCGGTAGGGACCGGGCAGGGAGTCCGGCTCGTCGAGGAACAGGCGCCAGTCCAGGCGGTGCAGCCCGGCCAGCAGGGCGCAAAAGCGCTCGCTCAGCAAGGCGCGGCGGGCGGGGGTATCGTTGAACATCGGCGCCCACATGGAAATGCCCGGCGCGCGGCGCATCAACAGGAATGGCTTGCCAAACACCGGCGCATCGCGCTCCATCGCCAGCGCCTCCGGCACGGGGTAGCCGCAGCGGTACAGGCGCACCAGCGCGTCAAATTCGCGGGCCGATTTCTCGTAGGCGTCCTGGCCGGGGTAGATGCGCAGCACCAGCAACTCGGTGAGGCGTGCCCCTTCCGCGCCGTGCGCGCCGTGCAGCAGGTCAAAGGCATAAACGTCGCTTTCCCAGCCGGTGCTGATCTGGCGCAGCCCGGCCACCTCCGGCGCCTCCCATTCCGGGAAGGCCGCAGCGCAGTATGCCTGCAAGGTAGACTGGATCTCGCCTTCTTCCATTTTTCCTCCAACTCCGGGTGAATTCTGCCTCCCCTAGTATAGAACGACGCGGCACTTTGCGCAAGAACAAAAGACGGGTTTCAGGCAGCTTTGAGCTGCCTGAAACCCGTATGGTCGCAGGGGAATCTCACCCCTCTACGAGGGTGATCTTGCTTTCGATCTTCGCCGCCTGGCGCAGCATGGCCTGCGCGGAACAGTATTTGGTCTCGGAGAGTTCCACCGCGCGCTGTACCGCCGCCAGGTCCACGCCCTTGCCGGTCACCACGTATTCCAGGGTGATGTGGGTGAAGACGCGCGGATGCTCGGTGGCCCGCTCGGCCTGCACTTTCACCTCGAAACCGCTCACTGGCTGGCGCTTCTTCTCCAAAATGGAGATCACGTCCATGGCGGTGCAGCCCGCCAGCCCCACCAGCAGCAGCTCCATCGGGCGGAAACCGTCGTCCGCCCCACCTGAGGCCGCGTCGGTGCCGAGCGGCATCGTGAAGCCGCTTTTCGAGGCCCACCCATCAAAGGATAATCCATTCTTCCAGGTCACTTTTGCTTCCATATCAAATCTCCCTTTTCGTTCAATTATATCTAAAAATGAATAACCATGACACGCCAGTGAAGATGTGAACGCAAATAAACTCAGATCAGTTTTTAAGAGATAATCAGCGTTTATCGGCGTTCATTTGCGGTTCATATTTTCAATGCTTTTTTAATTTCTGCCAGCAGGGCCGATTCATTGCCCGAGCCGATCATCTCCGCCGCGCCCAGGTTGATGGCCGTGTGCGGCACGCCGCTCACCCCGTAGCGGTCGGCCCGCTCGGGGAATTCGGTCGCCTCCACCCCCTCGGCCTGCACCCAGGGGCTTTCCAGCGCCATCTTGTGCGCCAGGATCACCGCGCGCGGACAGTAGGGGCAGGTGGGGGTGACAAAGACCTCCATATAGACCGGCTGGTCGAGGGTCGCCAAAAATTCGCGCGTGGCTGCCGAGAGGCCCGAGTCACGCCCGCCGACCATGATCAGGTCGTTGATCAGGCTGGTGAATTCGTGTCCGGCCGGGATACCCAGGTAGCGCACCCCGTAATCCACCACCTCATCGCCCTCCAGTCCGGCCACCACGATCGCCGGGGCAGCCTTGACGTGGTACTTCTCCGCCAGATCCGCGTTCTCCTGCAGGTCATAGATGGACAGCTTCACCATCGGCGCCAGCGGAGCAATTTCCTCCAGCAGCTGGTGGGTATCCGCGCAGTATTCGCAGCTTTCCTGCGCCGCGCTGGTGAACAGCAGCAGCGCCACCGGGTACTGGATATCCTTCAACACTTCGCGCACCTGCGCCTGTACTTTTTCATCAATGATCTGTGCCATTTTTTCCATTCCTTTTTGAATTACCAATTTTTTCTTTATCGTAGAGTTGGATGCCCCAGGCGGCGGAAAGTTACATGGAAGGACACCAAACCTCACAGGGATGCAATCCCTGTGAGGTTTCCCCCGCCCATTGTATAATGGATTGCACCTCTCCCGCTGGAACGCAGGCCGTCCGCGCCGAAGGCGAACGCGCCTTGAGCCTGCTGCTTGGTGAAAGGCGCGCCTTCTTTGACCGCTGGCGGTCCTGGACGCCCCCGGCGGATTGGCCGCTACCGGCTTTGCCGGAGAATTGGGATCAAATTTTATGAACCCGCTTCCTTCGCTCGATGCCCATGCCCATTTTGCTCCCACCCGCAGCGCAGCAGAACTCTCTGCTGCCGGCGCCGTTCTGGGCATGACCTTCTCGCTGCAAGGGGCGGCCGAGGCCGCCGCCCGGCCAGAGCCGTGGATCGCCTGGGGCGTGGGCTGCCACCCGCGCAATCCCAAAGCCCAGGGCAGCTTCAACGCGGTCCGCTTCAGCGAACTGGCCGCCCGCAGCGCCGTGGTCGGCGAGGTCGGCCTGGATACCTCCTCGCGCATCCCGATGAAACTGCAAGTAAACACCTTCCGCCAGATCCTGGAAATTCTGTCCGGGATGCCGCGTATTATCAGCATCCACAGCTACAGCGCCAGCGGCCTGGTGCTGGAGGAACTGCGCCGCACACCGGTCACCGCGCCCATCCTGCACTGCTGGACCGGCAGCGAGCCCGAGACCCGCGAGGCCGTGGAATTAGGCTGTTATTTTTCCATCCACCCTTCCATCGCCCGCCATTCCAAGTTCCGCACCTGCGTCCCGCTGGAACGGCTGCTCTTCGAATCCGACCAGGGCGAGGAAGCCCTGCCCGTGGCCATTCCCCGCCGCATCGAGCAGGCAGAAGAGCGCATCGCCAGGCAGTTGGGCATCCAGCCCGAGGCGATGCGGCGCGCCGCCTGGCAGAATTTTGCCGCCCTGGTGCGCCAGACTTCCACCCGCGCCCTGCTGCCGTCCAAATTGGTGGAAACGGCGGAAGGCAGCAGCTTGGGTTGAGCACAGATGAGCCTTTTCGGACAGGATCATGCAGCACTTTCGAATTAAAGCTGGCCGGGCTCAGAAGGCCGGGGGTGTTTATCGACCGCCGGTTTTCTTCCGCGCTTGCGCGGCGGCACGCCCTGGGTTAGCGGGGGCGCTTCAGGGGGTTGTTTATCGACCGCCGGTTTTCTTCCCCGCTTGCGCGGCGGCTCGCCCTGGGTTAGCGGGGGCGCTTTAGAAGGTTGTTTATCGACCGTCGGTTTCCTTCCCCGCTTGCGCGGCGGCACGCCATCGGTTAACGGGGGCGGCTCAGGGGCACCGTTCGCGGGTTTCTCTTCGCCAGGCAGCGGCTCGGAGATCAGGGCCGGCTTTTGGTAGAGCATTTCACTGATCGCCCGCTGCCACTTCTCGGGGTTGATCAGCCCAAATGAATAACTGTGCCCATTACTGATGATGCGCAGGCCCTGCTTCATCCCCCAAAAAGTATTCACCCCTATTTCCAGGGGGTCCCTGAACTGGAAAACGATCCCGCGCGGCCTGCTCATCTTGAAGACCGCCGAAACGACAGATTCTTTATAGACCAGGCGGCTGCTGGTCAGAAACAGCTTCCCGTGCTCCTGCTTGATCGCGCCGATGCCCAGCGAGGTGCCGCTCGAAAGCAGCACCTTTTCGTCGGGCGTCGAAAGCTTGGTGGGCAGCTCAAAACCCAGGATGGCGATCAGCTCCACCACGACGATCAGGAGCGGGATCAGGACCAACACCTTCCAGGCGGCGTTCAGGGTATTCGAAGCGGAGGTGTCGCTCCCCAGGACCCCCAGGGCCACCAGCACCACCAGGACAAAGAGCACCACGCCCCCGAGCACCAGTAGCAGGAAAGAATCTTTGATCAGCTTACCCATTTCCTACCTCCCGCCCGATCCATACGAAGCTCCGCTGCCCCGCCCCAGTAAGCCCTTGGGGCAGCGCGCTTCGGGCGCCTGAATTTGCTTAATTCCGGAAAACGAATTCCTTGATTGCGATAATTCATTATACTATTTAACGTGAGTTCGGGATAATCTTCAATCTTGGAAAACAAGTAACAAAGTCATGCTGCACGGTGCGCGCCCTTGGCGAGCGCAGCGACACTTGCACCTGCATGCGCACTTGCACCTGCATGCAAGTGCAGGTGAGTGCAGGTGAGTGCAGGTGAGCATCTAAAAATTAATCCTGGAGACCCTTCGCTCGCCGTAGGCGCGCACAGCGACGCTCAGGGTGACGAGAAAGCTGGTTTTGCCATCCTAATTTCACTTATCCCAAACTGATGTTATTTAATCAATCCCTGTAAATAATCTTGTGCTGCGCCTCTATCTTTCCCGCCGTACCTGCCGCCCGAAGGCTCCTCGAAAGCGAAAACGGGTTGAGCGGATCGCCATGATTTGATATACAATGAATTTGATCCGTAATCGTTCCAAGAACCGGAGGATAACGTATGTCCGCCGAAGTGCCAGACCCAAATAAGCCTGCCGGTCCGCTGCCGGGCAGGAAGCTCCCCCTGCCCATTTGGTTTTTGATCGCCGGAGGAGGGCTGCTGTTGGGTATTCTGCTCTTGCTGCTCCTGCCGCCCGCCGCCAAGGATTTCTACACGGTCTCGGAGGTCTGGCAAGCCCCTGCCCGTTTCGACGGCCAGGTCATCCACCTGCGCGGCAAGGCCGAATATTTCGAAATGATGACCCTGCTCCTGTGCGAGCCGCCGACCTGCGATTGCAACAAGGTGACCGGCCTGCTGTACCTGGAGGCCGACCCACCCACCGCCTACAACAACGGCATCACCTCCAACGACCACATCCGGATCGAGGGCGTGGATTGCCGCGGCAATGAATGCGGCATCACCTGCCGGCCGATCGATCCGCGTGCGGCGCAAACCTACGAGTTCGTTGGCCGGGTCAGCTTGAAGTACTGGAACGAAAGACCGTCCGAGATCTTCCTGACCAACGTGGATTTCAACGCCTCGCTCCAGCTGGTGAACGGCGCCTGGGAGCCCATCCCCGGCGGGGAATTCCCCAACCTCAGCCCCACCTGGACCACCATGCCCGATCAAAAGGATATCAAATAACCCCATGCTGCGCCTATACTTTGCCCGCCACGGCGAAAGCCGCGCCAACCTGATCCACCAGATCTCCAACCGCGGCCTGAAGCATCCACTGACCGAACAAGGCCGCGCCCAGGCTGCCGCGCTGGCGGACCGGCTGGCCGGGCAGGGATTGACGCATATCTACACCAGCCCCGTCTTGCGCGCGTTGGAGACCACCGCCATTCTCGCCTTCCGCCTGGGGGTGGACTACGATGTCACCGAGGCGCTGCGCGAATACGACATGGGCCGCCTGGAAGGGCGCGGCGACGAGAAGACCTGGCAAACCTGGAAGGCCTTCTTCGACGACTGGCCGGAAGGCAGGCGCCGCAACCAGCGCACGCCGGGCGGCGAGAGCTTCCACGATATTGAGGATCGCTTCCTGCCCTTCATCCGGGGACTGATCGCCCGCTTCGGCGAATCGGACGAGCGCCTGCTTTGCCTCTCGCACGGTGGAATATACACGCTGATGCTGCCGCTGGTGGTGCGCAATTTCGACCCGGCTACCTTGAAAGCGCACGGCGGGTTCAAATATAGTGATTGCCTGGTCTGCGAACTCCACCCGGAGGGGCTGGAATGGGCGGCGTGGCTGTAGCGGTCGAAGATACTCGTAGGGGCGGGACGCCATGTTGCATTATAGGCTGACCAGCCCGCGATCATTCTGGCGGGCGCCACTCTGCTGCGGCAATACGCGCCAATTCACCATGACGTGGCGCCCCTGCGCCAGGATTGGTCGGAATTTAAAATTCTGCGCCAGACATGTTTTATAATCAAATCATTCCCCACCTGAGATCCCCCTGAGGAGGTGACTATGACCGATCTTCAAATCCACCCTGCCACTGCTGACCGTTGGGCCGACCTGGAGGCCCTCTTCGGCCCGCGCGGCGCCTATTCCGGCTGCTGGTGCATGTTCTGGCGTCTGCCCAATGCCGAATTCAACAAGATCAACGGCGAAGGCGCCAAAGCCGCGCTGAAAGCCCTCACCGAAAAGCCGCTCGCCCCCGGGATGCTGGCCTACGCCGACGGGCAGCCGGTCGGCTGGTGCTCGATCGCCCCGCGCGAGCATTACCTGGGCCTGGAGCGCTCGCGCAACTTCAAACGCCTGGACGACCAGCCGGTCTGGTCGGTGGTGTGCTTCTTCGTTCACAAGAAATTCCGCCGCCAGAGCGTGATGGCGGCCCTGCTGCGCGGAGCAGTCGCCTATGCGAAGGAACACGGCGCAAAGATCATCGAAGGCTACCCGACCAACATGCACCACCCCCTGCTGGAGGGCAAACAGCTGCACCGCTTCCACGGCTACATGGGCATCGCGGATGTCTTCCGCGCGGCGGGTTTCGTGGAGGTCGGCCAGGCCGCCGAGGGCACCCAGCTGGTCATGCGGTATACCCTTTAGATTTCCGCCAGATGTAAATTCAAGAAATCTCTCCAAATCGAGACCTACGCGAAAATGATCTTCGTAGGGCCGCCCGCGAGGTACACCGGCGCATTTGCAGGGCAGCGGGCGGGACTTCGTTAAAGCATTCCCTTGTAATCCAACAGGGCGTCCCGCACCCTGCGGGCATCTTCGACCCCTACCCAATAAATCCGTGGATCCCAGATTCCTCGGGGTCGAATCCATACCAGACATCATTTTATACCGCCAAGACGCTAAGCCGCAAAGATATATAAAGGAATGGGAAAGATCCCCTTCCCCCTGGCAGCTCTGCTATTTACCGCGGCGCAGATCGGGGATCCCCACAAAGCGCGGCGTCCTGCGGCAGTATTCCCGGTAATCCTCGCCGAACACCTTTTGCAGGTGCTCCTCCTCCCCGCGCACCATCAGCCAGCTGACCGGCAGCCACAACCCGACGAACAGCAGCCCCTGCCAGGCAGGCCATAACAGCGCATAGCCCAACATGAACAGGAACCCGCCCACCAACTGCGGATTGCGGCTGTAGCGGTACAGGCCGTCCGTATTCAGCCTGCCCACCTCGTGTCCGAAGGAGCGCTGCCCCAGGATCGGCATGGTGAACAACACCAGCACAAAACCAACCGCCAGCAGGAGGATCGCCGCGCCCAAAAGCCAGCCCGTTGCGCTTACAGCATCCAACCTGGAATCCAGGAACAGATAGGACGAGCAGGCGTAAGCGACAAAGAAGCCCAACTGGATCCAGGAAACCAGCGGGGACAGGCGCCCCAGTTCGCGGTAGTCCTTGCGCACGCGGTTAAAGACGATCACGGCCAGCGCCAACAGCCCGGCCGCGATCAAGATTATAACAAGCGGATCCAATTGCACCATAAAAAGCCTCCCCTTCCTGCCCTTCGGGATTGCCAGGATTAAGCGTCGCTCTCTCCATCACAATATTCCCCCATCTCCAGGCTCTCGAACAACCGGCGGCGCACATCCGCGGGCAGTTCGCTGCCCTCGGCTGCCTGGCGCGAGAGCTGGATGGTCTTGCGCAGCGTGCCGACCAGCGTGGCGCAGTTGCTGCAAGTCTCCAGGTGCTCCTCCAGTTCGTCCAGCTCCTCGGCCCCCAGTTCGCCGTCCAGGTAATCCATCACCACTTCAATTAAGTCCTTGCAAGACGTATGTTCCGTCATCATCGCAGCCTTTCCATCTGACCGGCAAAATAGCCGCTCAATTCCTCGCGCAGGCGCAGCCGGGCGCGCATCAAGCGCACCTTGACCGCGCTCTCGCCGATCCCCAGCGTCCGGGCGGTCTCTTCGATCGACATGCCTTCCACGTCGCGCATTTGGAAGACCGAACGCAAAGCCGGGGAGAGGCGCCGAATGGCGGCTTCCAGCCGTTCGCGCGATTCCGCCGTGAGCAATTCCTTCTCCGGCAGGCAGCACCAATCCATCAACTGCACCGGCAGCGGACCTTCGTCCGCTTCCTCGCCCGCGTCATCCTCGCCGCTGTCCACCGGCAGCGCCTCCGGCTTGCGGCGGCGCAGGTGCATCAGGGCTTCGTTGACTGCGATGCGGTGCACCCAGGTGGACAGGCTGGAGCGTCCTTCGAAGTCCGGCAGGGCGCGCAGCACCTTCAGGAAGGTCTCTTGCAGCACATCCTCGGCATCCTGCTCCTCGCCGGTGATGCGCAGCGCCAGGCGGTAGACCGCCGGGGAGAGCTGCTCCACCAGCCGGGCAAATTCGGCCCGGTCGCCGGAGCGCAGCGCCTGCAAGGAAAAGGTTTCTTCACTCATTTAGATGCGCTTCCTGTGAAAAAGTTACGAAAAAGATCACAACACGGATCACACGGATTGGACAGATGCTCACGGATCAGGACTTGTTGAAAATCCGCGTTCATCCGTGTTAAAAATACTTTACGACAGTGGCCAGGTGGGCAGCACGTCCAGGTCAAGCGGGTCGCGCTGTCCGTAGGCAAAACGGAAATAACCCGCGGCAGCGATCATCGCCGCATTATCGGTGCACAGGTACAGCTTGGGGATATGCACCGGGAAATATTTCTGGTTCACAAAAGCGTCCCGCAGGGCGGAATTAGCCGAAACGCCGCCCGCCACCACGATCTCCTGCACCTTGAAGATCTGCGCGGCCTGGAGGGTCTTGGTCAGCAGCACATCCACCACGGATGCCTGGAAACTGGCCGCCAGATCTGCCACCGGCAGGGCCTTGCCCTGCTCTTCCAGCGTGCGCACCGTGCGCAGCACGGCCGTCTTCAGGCCGCTGAAGGAGAAATCCCAGGTGCCTTCCAGCCGGGCGCGCGGGAAGTTGAAGGCCTTCGGGTTACCCTGTTCGGCGGCCTGCTGGATCGACGGCCCGCCGGGGTAGGGCAGGCCGATCAGGCGCGCCACCTTGTCAAAGGCCTCGCCCGCCGCGTCGTCCAGCGTGCTGCCCAGGCGTTTGTACTTCAGGTGGTCGGTGACCAGGTTCAATTCGGTATGCCCGCCGGAGACCAGCAGCACCATCAACGGGAAATGCGGCGCTTCCGGGGGGTTGGGCGTATCGGCCGGATAGACCCACGAGGAATAGATGTGCCCCTCCAGGTGGTTTACCCCCACCAACGGCAATCCGGTGGCCAGCGCCACGCCCTTGGCCAGGTTCATCCCCACCACCAGCGACCCGGCCAGGCCGGGTCCGCGGGTCACCGCCAGCGCATCGATATTCTCCAGGGTCAGGTGGGCCCGCTGCAGGGCTTCATCCACCACCGCGTAGATAGTGCGGATATGCTGGCGCGAGGCCACTTCGGGGAAAACCCCGCCGAATTTGGCGTGCAGGTCGATCTGCGTGGCCACCACGTTGGAGAGCAGCGCGCGGCCGTTCTCGATCACCGCAGCGGCGGTCTCGTCACAGGAGGATTCAATTCCAAGGATGCGGGCGGAAGGCAAATTCATTGCGGCCTCATGTGAGGATATTATACCCGTTTATCCGCGGATAAATATTCTTTATCCGTTGGTTCATCCGCTTTTACCTGTGTTTATCCGCGTTTATCTGTGGTTAATTACTTTCCGCGGTTAATGCTTCATCGGGATGACCAGATCCATCGGATACTCGGCCAGTTTGACCATCACATCATCCGGCGAAACGTAATAGGTATCCTCCAGGCGCACGCCCATCCCGCGCTCGGGATAATACAGCCCCGGCTCGATGGTGAAGACGCTGCCCGGGGTGAGGAAATCCTTGGAGGTGGAGCCGGAGAAGGGCCGCTCGTGCACGTGCAGGCCCAGGCCGTGCCCCACCGAGTGGATATACCCCGATTCGGTGGCGGGAGTGCTCAGCACAGTCGGGTGTCCCAGCAACTCAAACAGCTCACAGGTGTAGCGCTGCGCTTCAGAGAAGGGCATATTCTTGTACAGGTGGCTGACCACGTCGTGATAGACCGCCAGCACCTCCTCATACAGCTTGAGCGCCGCGTCGGGGGCGTGCCCCAGGCACCAGGTGCGGGTGAAATCGTAATAATAACCGCCGCCGGCCTCGCAGGGGAAGATGTCGAAGACGATCGTCTGCCCCAGGGTCAGCACGTCCCCGTCGGTGCCGGTGGAGTGCGGCACCCCGGCATCCCGCCCGAGGGCGAAGATCGTCCCCTCCGGGTTCTCGGCGCCCAGTTCGGCCAGCCACAGGTTGATCAGCCCCTTGACCTTGCCGATCGTCAGCGGATCGCCTTCGCGGGTGGACAGCTTCTTGCCGTGCACCGGCGAATGGCTGAGGAATTCGGCCGTGCGCCCCACCACCTCGGTGGTGACCTTGCCCATGTGGCGGATGCGATCCAGCTCGGGACGGTCCTTGGTGGCCATTGCCGCCAGCAGCACATCCTCCTGCAGGTGGCCGTCAAAGGTCAGCTCCGGCAGGAGCTGCTGGAGGGCGTGGATGGTGGAATAGCCCTTGCCGAGCTCGGTCTGGCCAAAGAGCGCCACCCGCCCGCGGGTCACCCCGGCATCCTGGAACATGCGCTGGTAGCGCAGCACCCCGGCGATAAAGGCATCGCCGCCTGCCTCTTTAAGCAGCGCGCCCATTGGATACTCGTTATAGCTGCGCGTCTTCAACCCGGTCTTGGCCGCCTCGTCGCGCTCCATCATGCCGTGAAAGAGCAGCGCCGGCAAGCCGGCCTTCTTGATCAGATCCGCCTGCGTGATATGCCCCCCGCCGGTCAGGTAATACATGGCCGGGTTGTGCTGGGCCGGTCCGGTGATCAGGATCGCATCGATCCCGTTCTTGCGCATCAATTCATCCAGGTCTTTTCTCATTGACGACACTCCTTTATCATGAATTCCAACAAAGTTTTCGCCACGAATCTTAAGAATCTAGAATTCTTATCCGTGTTGATTTGCGCTTATGTGTGTTCATCTGGGATTAGCTTTTAATATTCTCCACGATCGCGTTCTGCAGCGCCACCAGCAGCGCCCCCTCCTGGTCGGCTGCCACCGTGCGCGGGTCCAGCACCACCATATCCTCCTCGATGCGGGCGATCACCGGTGGATTGCCGCGCCGCAGCAGCGCCAGCAGGCGGTCAGGCTGGGCCACCGGCAGGGCAAAGAGATAGGTGGGCAGGGTATTCTCGGGCAGGCTGCCGCCGCCCACGGCCGAGCGGCCTTCGATCACATTTCCCCGCCCCAGCACCTCGGCCCAACGCCGCGCGCGCGCCTGCAATTGCTCCGGCGTGCGCACCATCATCTGCCAGACCGGCACCTCGCGCTCCACCTCGTCTTTCAGGTAATGCTCCAGCGTGGCGGTCAGCGCTGCCAGGCAAAGCTTGTCGGCGCGCAGCGCGCGCGCCAGCGGATGGCGCTTGATCCGCTCCAGCAGGTCCTTGCGCCCGGCAATGATGCCCGCCTGCGGGCCGCCGAGCAGTTTATCGCCGGAGAAGCACACCAGGTCGGCCCCGGCCTGGATGGATTCCTGCACGGTCGGCTCGTGATCCAGCCCAAAGCGGGCCGTATCCAGCAGCGCGCCGGAACCCAGGTCGTCCACCAGCGGCACATGGGCGCAGTGCGCCACTTCCACCAGCTCGGCCAACGAAGGTTCGCTGGTAAAACCGGTGATCCGGTAATTGGAATGGTGCGCGCGCATCACCAACGCGGCGGGTTCTTCCTCCAGCGCCTTCTCATAATCGCCGACATGCACCCGGTTGGTGGCGCCCACCTCCACCAGGTGCGCCCCGGATTGGCTCATCACCTCCGGAATGCGGAAGCCGCCGCCCACCTCCACCAACTGTGTGCGCGAGATGACCACCCTTTTTCGCCGCGCCAGGGTGGACAGCACCAGCAGGACGGCGGCGGCGTTGTTGTTCACCACCAGGGCCGCCTCTGCTCCGGTCAGGCGGGTGATCAGCGCTTCGGCATGCTGCCAGCGCTGTCCGCGCATCCCGCGTTTCAGGTCATATTCCAGCGTGCAGTAGCCGCCGGTCAGGTTCTGGATGGCCTCCAGCGCCGCGCGGCTGAGCGGCGCGCGCCCCAAATTAGTGTGCAGCACCACTCCCGTGGCGTTGATCACCGGGATGAGGGTCGGGCTTAACCAGCCGGCCAACAACCCGGCCGCCTGCGCCAGAATGATCTCGCGCGCAGGGATCTGCGGCTGGGTGGGCGGCTCCTCCCCCTGCGGGGTGATTGCCTGGGTCGCTTTCACCACCGCCTCGCGTACCTCGGCCAGCGCCGCGCGGATGGCCTCGAGGGTCAAAGGGCGTCCATAGGCAGCGACCATTTCCGCCGCCTGGCGGGTCTTGAGCAATTGGTCAACGGAAGGAAGGGAACGGAGGGACATTCGATTGACGATTTACGATTTACGATTGACGAGCTACGATTTACGATTGACGATCGACAAGCTACGATTTGCGATTGGCGGGCTGTCTGCTGTTCGCTGTCTGCGGTTAACTTACTGCTCTTCCGGCGGCTTCCAGCGGCTGCGCTCGTACATGCGCAGGAAAACCTCGATCAGCGCCAGCCCAAGGCCGATGTACAGCGCCACCATAATAGTCAGTACGCGCCCCATCTGCAGCCAGGCTAACAGATCGGCGTAAATGCCGAACCAGAGCGCCTGGCGTATCAACACTCCCCCCCCGGCGGGCGGCGTGGAGGGAAAACGCCGGTTGAGGAAGGCTGCCACCGGCAGGAACAGCCCGGTTACCAGCAGGGTCAGGAAGAAGAAGAACAGCCAGCGCGGCCCCAGGTAGGGCAGGGTCAGGGTGATCACCAGGATCAGGCCCATCAGCCCCACCCCGGCAATGATCAAAGCCAGGATCAGGATACGTCCAAATGGCGGGGTAGAAACAGGTTTTTCCACAAACATCTCCTTATATAAATTATATCCCAGATGCCGGGCAGAAGATAGCCGGCGCCTTGTGTTTGTTTTTGGATAAAAGCACAAGGAACACCCGGATTATGTGCAAATTCCATGCCTTAAATAAAAAAGGGTGTTTTGCCTCCCCATGAGGAGGCAAAACACCCGGGCAGTGAGATTTTGGCTTACGGCCGCGCTTCCACCGTTACCTGGACCTGCTGCGGCTGTCCGTCGCGCAGGATGGAGAGGGTCAGCGTATCGCCGGGTTTGGCGTAGGTGAAGACGTAGCCCAGCAGGTCGTCGAATACGCGCACCGTGCGCCCGTCGATGGCGGTAATGATATCCCCGCCGATGGTCTGGTCGATCCCGTCCACCTTCACAGTGCTGCTGCCGCCCTTCAATCCGGCCTTCTCCGCCGGGGTGTTGGCCTGCACCTCAACGATCAACACGCCGCGCGTATTGGTATCCAGGTTCATCGACTTGGCCAGGTCGGCGTTCATCGTCTCGCCGGTAATGCCCAGCCAGGAGTGCTCAGCCTTGCCGTTAGCGATCAGTTGCGGCACCACCTGCTTGACCAGCGCGGAAGGCAGGGCATAGCTCACGCCGGAGGATTGGCGCACCTGTGACTCTATGGCAGTGTTGATCCCAACCACTTCCCCATTCAGGGTCAGCAGCGGGCCACCCGAGTTGCCGGGATTGATCGACGCATCGGTCTGGATCATGTCCGGGATGCTGTAGCCGCTGTCGGTTGTATACATGCGGCCCAGGCCGGAAATGATGCCAGTGCTCATCGAGTTTTGCAGGGTGAAGGGCGTGCCGATCGCCACTACCGATTGGCCAACCTTCAGCCCTTCCGAATCACCCAGGGCCAGCGGGACCAGCATCGACTGATCCACGTTCACCTTGATTACAGCCAGGTCGGCTGCCGGGTCGGTGCCCACCACGGTCGCCTCAGCCTGACTGCCGTCATAGAAAGTGACCACAATACGTTGCGCGCTTTCCACCACATGACTGTTGGTGACGATGTGCCCTTCCTTGTCATACACAAATCCGGACCCTTCGCCCTGCGAGGGGATGATCTGCTGCTGGTAAGGGCTGCCGGGGATGCCGAAGCCCTGGATATCGATCGACTGGCTTTCCATCACCACGCGAATGCTGACCACCGAAGGATTGACCTTCTCATAAAGCGAAACCAGGGCATCTTCCATTGAACCAGCATCCTGCACCACCACCACGGAAGCCGGGCTGCTGTCCGAGTTCACCACCTGGGTATCGGCAGCGCCGCTGACCGAGGTGCTGGAAGAGGCGGCTGTAGAGGCGTCTGTTCCCGTATTAAGGGCCTGAGAGAGCGCCGCCCCCGGTGCGGTATTACAGGCTGCCAGGGCCAGCGCCACGATCAGGGTCACGAAAGTCAGGGTAAGTTTTTGGGTTTTCATTTACATCGCTCCTTTGCGAGTTTTTATCTATGCCAACTATACGCCCCAAGATTAAAAAACACCTAAAAGATAGATAATAAAACAATAAATTTTTTCTATGCTAAAATTAACATCATGTTCTTGTTCGGCCCACCCAACATTGGCAGACTCAAAGCCCGCGCAGACCATAAAGGCCTGGTGCGCGCGCTTACTTACAAAGAGCCGGATATCCGCCAGGCTGCGGAAGATGCGCTGGTGGAATTGGGCCGCCCGTCGGTGCCGTTCCTGCTCCAGGCGCTGGGGAATTCCGACGCAGCCCTGCGCCGTGCCGTCCCCCAGCCGCTGGCTGAGATCGGCGCCATCCTGGAGGATGCCGGCCGCCAGCAGATCGTCGAGGCGCTCTGCCAGCACCTGCGCGATCCCGACCCGCAAGCTGCCGTAGCCTCCGCGGCCGGGCTGGGCCTTCTGCGCCACGCCAGCGCCGTCGGGCCGCTGTGCGCCGCCCTGAAGAACACCGACCCGGCCGTGCGCCGTTCCGCCGCCCAGGCCCTCGGCTGCATCACCGATTCCTGGTCCATGCCCGCTCTCAATGCCGCCGTCTGCGATCCCGACGAGAGCGTGCGCCACGCCGCCATGCAGGCCCTTGACCAGTTCGGCATCCCCAAAGACACCGCCGGACGGATCTGGTACGCCATCAGCCACGAGGATTGGGAACTGGTTACCCGCCAGGGCAGCCAGGCCGCCGAACCGTTAATGATGGCGCTCAACGACCCCAACCCCTCCACCCGCTGCCACTCTGCCGCCGTGCTGGGGCAGATCGTGGTCGACCTGCACTCGATCGGCCTATCCTCGCGCGTGGTGCGCGCCCTGGCCACCGCCACCCGCCACCCCGACCTGCCCACCCGCCTGGCGGCCATCGAAGCCCTCGGACGCGCCGCCAATCAGGGCCGCACTGTCACCCTGCGCGAGATGGCAGCCGGATCGCTGGAAGCCGCCCTGCAGGACCCCGACCCGGCCGTGCGTAAGGCGGTCATCCGCACCCTGGCCTCTGCGCGCATCCCGCAGCCCGGCGGCCTGCTGGTCAGCCAGTTCCACGACCCCGACCCCTCTGTGCGCCTGGCGGTGGTGGATGCGCTGGCCCTCTTGGGCGATGTGCAGGCTGTGGAAACTTTGATCGAATCCCTCAACGATTCCGAACCTGCCGTGCGTTTGAGCAGCGCCCGCGCCCTGGGCAAGGTTGGCGACCGGCATGCCGTGGAACGCCTGATCGCCGCCCTGCGCGGCTGGCAGGCAGACGAACGCGAAGTACTGCGCGAGGCACTGGTAGAGATCGGCCCGCTGGCGGTGGAACCGCTCCTGGCGGTGATGAAAGATCCGGATGAGGAGGTGCGCCGCGCCGCCGCCGTCACCCTGGAAAAATTGGGCTGGCAGCCGATGAGCGAGGCCCAGGCCGTTGAATACTGGACCGCGCGCCGCCGCTGGGTGGAATTGATCGAGCTGGGCGCGCCGGCCGTCCCCGCCCTGCTCGGCTTCCTGGAGGATGCCAATCCGGATAACCGGCTGGCCGCCGCCGACGCGCTGGCCTCGCTGGAAGACCCGCGCAGCGTGCCACTGCTGATCGACCTGCTGAGCGATGCGCGCCCCCTGGCGCGCCAATCCGCCGCGCGCGGTCTGGAGAACCTGCATGCCCTGGGCGTGCTTGACTCGGACAATTTGCAGCTCCTCCGCCTGCACCGTGAGGCGATCAAGCAGGCGCTGGCGTCGTAAGGACACCTGCCCCTGGGGGTTCATTCAATCATCTGTTGTAGGGGCGCGGTGGGCGTCCCTTGTTCGACACAACCACCCTCCCGCCAGAACACGGCGGGATGCCCCTACCGGCAATTCACACGTCTGTTGTAGGGACGAAGCGACCCCCTTTCTTTATTTTTCGTGTTTTTCGCCTTTTTCGTGTGTTTCGTGATCCTCTTTTGCCCCCACGGCTATTTGCGAGATGTTGGGTTTCGTGGTGCGCGTCATTGCGCCAGGGGTGCGCACCGCGCGAGGAGGGCGCCAGCCCGACGCGGTAATTCCCATCCGCTCAACCCAACCTACGGTTTTCTCTTTTGCTCCGCGTCTCCGCGTCTCCGCGTGATCTTCTTCCGGTATTCGCCTCTGATCAACCCGCTCAACCCAACCTACCCATTAATGCCGGTTCACACCCAGCGCCGCCGCCAATTCGGGGTGCATGCCCCATTCCCCCGCCTGGTAGACCGGGTCATCCCAGGGAAAGATCAGCAGCGCGTCGCTGACCAACGCGCAAAAATCCGGGCGCGGGTCGGCCCAGGTGTGCGCGGTCAGCACGGCCGTGTACACCTGCGCCGCGCCCAGCTCGCGCGCGCGGGCCGCCGCCAGGGCCAGCGTCTCGCCCGTGTCGGCGATCTCATCCACCACGGCCACAATGCGCCCCCGCACCTCCGCCGGGATATCCGTCTTCCATTCCGGCGCGCGCCGCACCACCTGATCGTGTTCGCGGCGGGTCAGGCGGGCCGGAAAAAGGTCCACCCGCAGCGCGCAGGCGATCCGCACCGCGGGCAGCAACCCCGCCCGGGCGATCCCCACCACCGCGTCCACCTGCACTGCGGCCAGCTGCTCGGCCAACTGCGCGGAAAGGCGCACAAAGCGCGCCCAGGAAATGCGCTTCACCCCTTTGCGGCGGGCATAATCGTAGGGCTGGACCGCGCTCACCGCCTCATTCCTTTAGCAGCGTTTCCAGCAAGGCCTGTTCTTCTTCCGCCGTGCGCACCTTGCCGTCCAGCCAGGCATCCCGCAGCGCCCCCAACACGCGTGCGAAGCGCGGTCCGGGCTGCAACCCGCGCGCTTTGAGCGTCTCACCGGTGGTGCGGGGCTGTACAAAGCGCCAGATGGTCATGTAACGCTGCAGAGCTGCCCGCGCGCGCGGCGGCAGACCCAAAATATTCAGGGCGCAGGCCGCCGGCAGGGGAATTTCTGCCAGGATGGCCGCGGCACGGCTGGGATCCTCGCCCGCCACCCCCAGGCCGGTCTTGGAGAGCTTGCTGGTTGCGGCAGCTGCCTGCACCAGCGGCTCGCCCAGGCGCAGCCGTCGGGCAATGCCTTCGGCGCCCTCCGGGCTCATTGGCGAGAATAAGATGCAATAGGCCACCGCCCGCCGCAGCGGCATGTGCTGCCAGGTCAGCGGCAGCTTCCAGGCCGGGTCCAGCTCTCCGCGCAGGGCTTCTTCCAGGGGGCGTTCCAACTCCGGCTTCCAGGCCAGCTCGGGATGCAGCGTATTCAGCAATTCCAGCTCATCCAGGCGCGCCAGCATAGCCGCGGCGCGCGGCTCAGCCAGGATCAGGTCGAACTCGTGGCGGATGCGGTCGGGCGAGAGCTGGCGTAGCAAGGCGCGCGCCTCGCCGATCAACTGCAGCGTGCGCTCCTCGATGGCAAAATGGAAGCGCTGCTCGAAACGCACCGCGCGCGCCATGCGGGTGGGATCGTCCACGAAAGAAAGCGAATGCAGCACGCGCACCACCCCCTTGCGCAGATCGGCAAGACCGCCCCAAAAATCGTACAGGTCGCCGTAGTGGCGCCCGTCCAGGCGCAGCGCCAGGGTATTGATGGTGAAATCGCGCCGGTGCAGGTCCAGCTTGATGCTGCTGCGCTCCACCGTCGGCAGCGCGCTGGGATACTCATAGAACTCCGTCCGCGCGCTGATCAGATCGAGGAATTCCGGCAGGTCTTTGGTGCCGCCGTCCAGCGCCGCGATCAGGCGCGCATCCATGCCGGGCGTGCCGTCGGCCGCCTCGTACAGCCGCCACTTGGCCGTGCCAAAACGGGTGTGGCTGACCAGCCGCCCGCCATAATTTTCCGCCAGGCTGCGTGCCAGGGCAATGGCATCGCCTTCAATGACAATGTCAAAATCCAGGCTGGGGCGCTCCAGGATCAGGTCGCGCACGAAACCGCCGACGATGTACGCGCCGTTGCGGACCGCGCGGGCTTCCGCGGCCACCAGGCGCAGCAAAGCCACATGTCCGGGCGGCAGAGCGGCTTCCAGCCGGGCGCCCAAATTGACCGCGCCGGGCAGGGCCAGGGCGGGGGTTCCGGCAGGCGCCGCCTTGCCCGCCAGCGCGTGCAGCAGGTCGGTGCGGGTCACGATCCCGATGATCTTGCCGTTCTCGGGATCCGTCACCGGCACCTGTCCCCAGCCGGACTGGGTCATCACCTTTTGCAGCTCCTCCACCGGGTCGTCCGGATGGACGGTCACGTTCCCTGCCTCCATCAGGCTGGCAGCAGACAGATTTAACTTGTGGGAAAGGGCGCGGTCCACCGCGCGGCGGGTGAGCAAGCCCACCACCTGCCCCGCCTGTACCACCGGATAGCCTTCATAGCCGTAACGCTGCATTAACCGCGCAGCCTCTTCTGCCGGGGTATCCGGCTCCAGCAGGCGCGGGCGGCGCGACATGATCCGCCGGATGGTCAGCGAGGGCTTGACCACCTCTGGCAGCAGTTCCAGCAGGCGCGTGCGCGCCTGCTCCAGCGTCATGCCGTCCTCGCGGCGCAGCAAGGCCGCCGCGGCGCGTTCGTGCCCGCCGCCGCCGAAGCGCGCCGCCACTTTCGCCACGTTCACCTGGTCGCTGGTGGAACGCGCCACCAGCCGCACCCCTTCCGAGGTGCCCACCAGCAAGAACAGCGCCTGGGGATCCAGTAAGTCGCGTAGCTTGTGCGCCACCGCCGAGATCTCCTCGGTCATCCCTTCCAGATTGGCGCAGGAGATGACCACGTTCTGACCGTGTACAACGTGCGATTCTACCGCCGCCAGCAGGCGGTCGCAGGCCTGGCGCTGCTCGGCGGAAAGCGGCGGGTTGAGGAACTGCGCTGCGATCTTCAAATTGGCCCCGCGTTCCAGCAGATAAGCCGCCGCCAGCGCATCCCGCGGGGTGGTGCTGGCATAGGTTAGCGAACCCGTATCTTCATAGATGCCCAACAACAGCAGCGTGGCCTGGATGGGGGTCAGCTCACCGTTGCCAACCCCCGGCGCGTCGCGCAGCATCTCCACCAGCAGGGTGGTGCAGGCGCCTGTGCTGTCGTTGTGGAAATTCCACTCGGCCGGCAGGTCAGACCGCCGCTCGTGGTGGTCGATCACCGATACCTGCGTCTTGCGGCTCATCCCGCGCAGCGTCACCAACGACTGCGTATCCACCAGGGTGATGTGTTCCAGCCGCTCGCCGCGGGCTTCATTGGCGCGCGCGTCGCGCGCCTCCACGAACGGCAACTCCGCCCCGTACAGGGTCAGGAAGGCGCGCAGATTGCGGTTCTGGCGCGCGGGCAGCACCGGCAAGGAGTGTTCGTCCAGCAGGTGCGCCGCCAGCAGCGAGGCCAGCGCGTCGAAATCAGCCTGTTCGTGGGTTAAAATTATGCGCATATCAGTATTATAAGCCAGAAAAGCCCCCCTTGGTCAGGGATCACGGCACCAGATCGTCCAGGGTCACTCCCAGGGCGTGTGCAGCCGCGGCCAGCACGCGCAGCGACGGTTCACGTTTGCCCGCTTCGATCTGCGATAGGTACGGCACGCTCACCCCCGCCACCTTCGCCACCTGCGCCTGGGTCATGCGGCGGTATTCGCGCCACACCTTCAAAGGATTTTCTCCATCGATCAACGCGTAGGCTACCTCCGCCGGCAGTGCTTCTTCTTCGCCTTTTTCCACGGCCGCCTTGACCCGGTCGTATTCGCGCACATCTTCCAGCATTTCAGCCTGCTCCAGCAGATTCAAATATTGTTCATACGGCAGGATCGCCCATTCGGGTTTTCCATCGCGTTCAATCACCTGTACGGTCATTTATACACCTCTCTACGCGGCGCAACTTTCAGCACCAGGATGACAATTTCCTGCTGGTCGATCTCGTAGATCACGCGCCAATCGCCGACCCGCAAGCGGTAGCCTTCGCGGCCTTGCAGCCTGGTTGCGCTGTTCCTTTTGGCAAATGGGTCCTGCGCCAGCAATTCCAGCTTCTGGCGCACCAACAAGGCTGTATCCCGCGGCATCTTCCGCAGATCTCGCACGGCCTGTTTGGTGAACGTGATCCGGTACACAGGATTATATTAGCACATAGCTAATATTAAATCAAGTATTATATTAACTATTCTACTATCGCCGCAGCCCCCCACGCCGAATACGAATGAAGCGAGACGGTTGATCCGGTTGAGCGCCAAAAGATGGATAATGGATGGGTATATCTCCAATCTCTCTTCCCGGCGATCTATGCTATCATTGTCATTATCCTGATCCAGCGAGGACCTTTCCCCATGACCCCTCCCTCCCCTGAACTGCAGCAGATCATCGACTCCGCCCACCGCCTGGGCGTGCACATCGACGAGCAGGCCGCCCAGGAATGGCTCAAGGCCATCAGCGATCTGCAGAACGAATCGATCCTGGTCGACCGCAAGAGCGGCACCTTCGGCCACCGCGTCAGCATGCTGGATTTCTCCCCCGTCGAGCTGGCCCATTTCCGCCGGATCGGCAAGTTGGTCGGCATCGAAAACGTGACCGGCCAGGTGGAGACCGCCCTGGCCCTCTCCGGTTCTGCCGCCCAATCCAAGATCCAAACCTATCCCGGCGATGCAGATTTCTTCGAGCGGGTTAACATTTCCGCCCCTTCCCGCGAGGAAGCCGGGCGCGTCCTGGGCAGCCTGCTGCGCCAGAAAGCCCTCGCCACCCGCAAAGGTGCCACCCACCAGTTGATGGAGGTCAAGTTCGGCGAATTTCCTTGCGATACCCTGCGCGGCGGCAAGCGCCTGCGCGCCGGCACGCCGGTCTCCTGGTCGGCGGAAGAAGTCGAGGCCGGGCAGCTGACGCTGGTACGCGCCGCAGATAACACGCCTTACACCTTCACCTGGGAGGAAGCCTGCCAGAACTCCGGCTGGGTCAAGCTGGATTGGATCGTTGCCGACCCGGCCCATCACCGCCTGGTTAACGCCAGCAACATGCTGGATGTCACCTGGGAAGCCCCGGACGGCAGCATCATCCCCCTGGACGGCTATCTGGACCCCTACTTCCAGGAGGTCTACCTGGATGCGGATGATATTCCGCTCTTCACCCGCCTCAAGCAGCACGTTTCCTCCGATGCCATGGAGCACTATATCCAGCAGCTGCAGCACGAGGTCAAGAAATACCTCACCCGCGATATCAACTACGGCAAAGCCGCCAAGCGCATGTACAACATCTTCCGCCTGACCGGGCGCTACCAGGAGGCGGCCTTCCTGCGCGAGCTGTTCGATGAGCCGGCCACCGTGCTTTACCAGGTGTGGGCCTTAATCCGCACCATGGACGAATCCTGCCGCCCCGGCGCCAGCATCCCCATCACCCATGTGCTCGGCCAGGCCGACCAGCTGATCCTGACCGTGGTGGATCTGCTGGAAGGCGAGCAGGAGACGGAGATCGTCCGCCTGCTGCTGCGCCTGCGCGATCTACTGACCAAACAAAACCCCGGCGAGCAGCTTTCGCCCCAGGCTGAATCCGCCCGCGCCGAGGTGATCAACCTGGTCAACAACTTCTATTATGAAAAAATGGTCGGCTTCGAGCCGATCCGCGAGTACATGGAGTCGGTTAACTCGCAAGACGAATAACTGCGCTGCCCGTCTACAAGCATTCTTTGTGCCTGAGTGTCCTGAAGGGGGATTTCTTCTCTTAAAGTACCGCTTGCCGATGAGCGATGAGATTTTCGCAATCCCATCAGACAAAAATCCATTCATAGTCTATAAATAGTCTTTTTCAACGAGAAGAATTTGACATCGTCCTCGCGATTATGTATAATATCCTTATAATTTGGATAAAAATTGTCCAGAATATACAACAGGAAGCGTTGATCTGAAGATCTCATTTTGGTCGCCGGCCCTGCCCGAGCTGCGGGGCAAGATCTTCAGGGAGCCAGTGGCGAAACCGGCCGTAATCTTTTTCGGGAGGAAGCTCGAATGAAGCACTCAATGCACAAGATCCTTAAACGGCTGGCCGCTGCGGCCTATTCTCTGGGGGTTGCAATTCTGATTACCGGTATCGTCCTTGGCACTTACGCCACACCCGCCCAGGCCACCGTGAATTGGGATAAATCCTCGCTTTCCTTCACCGGTTCCTGTTCCAGCGACTGTACCCAGGTCAGCGCTGTCATCACCAACTCCGGCAGCGGCAACATGGATGGCACCACCACCTATGAGGTCTACTACGCCGCCACCGGCAATCCCAAGTCCGGCACGGTGGTCGCCAGCGGCACCATCCCCGCCCTGGCCTCGGGCCAATCCTACACCCTCACCTACAATCCCAACGGCGTGGCCGGCAACTACATGTTCCGCGCCCTCCAGCGCCCCGGACACCCAGGTACCGGTGAGCTGTGGTCGTCTCAGTGCTCGATCCTCTCCTGCGCGGCGCCTACCAATACGCCCACCGCCACCAAGACCAGCACTCCGGCCAATACACCCACCTTTACCCCCACCAACACCCCGGTCAACACGGCTACCAATACGCCCACCTTTACCCCCACCAACACCCCGGTCAACACGGCTACCAATACGCCGACCAATACACCTACCAAAACCCCGACCAATACGCCCACCAACACACCCACCAATACGCCCACCAACACACCCACCAATACGCCCACCAACACCCCGACCTACACGCCCACCAACACGCCGGTAGTATCCAACACGCCTACCAATACCCCGCAGTTCACCAATACGCCGACCGATACCCCGACCAACACGCCTACCAACACGCCCACGGATACTCCGACCAATACCCCCACCAATACTCCGACCTACACGCCCACCAACACGCCCACCTTCACGCCTACCTTCACCGCCACCGAGACCCCCACCTTTACCCCCACCGCCACCGAGGTCAACCTGCTCGACCTGGAAGTGGTCTATAAGTGTCTGGAGGGCATCCAACAGCAGTGGACGGTCACCAATCCCAATCCCTTCCCGGTCGATTTTAGCTGGGAGATCGTTGGCGGCGCTGAAAACGGCGGCGGCACGGTTCCAGCCAACAACACCTTCACCTTCTTCACCTCTCCCGGCGACCACACGTTGACCCTCCGCTACACCTTTGGCGACCTGCCTGTGCGCGAAAACAGCGTTGTGGCCACGCGCACCTGCTTCGACCAGCCCACCCCCACCTACACCCCCACCCCGATCGAAACCGAGGACACCCCCGTTCCTCCCACCAAGACCCCCGTCTCGACCTTGCCCGCCCCCCGCACTACCCCCGGCGTGCTGATCCCGGTCACGGGTGTGGATCTGGGCAGCGGCGCCCCACTCTCGCCCCTCCACGGGCAACTGATCAACCTCGGTCTGGCGCTGATCGGCCTCGGCATGGTCTTCCAGGGCGCCTCCAAACGCTATAACAAATAACGATCCTCAAATGATCCCAGACCTGTGAGGTCGGTGAGACCTCACAGGTCGCTTTAAGGCACACGGCTATGAAAACCAGTCTTTCCTCCATCCTCTTCATCCTTGCCGGCCTGGCAGTGATCTCCAGCGCGGTGTTTGGCGTCTTCACCCCAAACGCCGGCAACCCCGCCCCCGCCGATGCCTCCGACCCAGATTTCTCCACCCTGGCCGAATACTCCGCCGGGGAGGTGCAGGCTGGCTATGCCCCCATCGCTCAGCCGGTCCACTCCACCACCGGCGCGCCCACCCTGCCGGCCGCCAACCCGGCTGCCCGGGCTGAAGCGCAACTGGCTGCCACAGCCACGCTGACGACCCAGCCCGTCGAGATCCCCGACAATCTGATCCCCGACCGGATCGTGATCGAAAAGATCGGCCTGGATGCCCCGGTCATTCCCGCCGGCCTGCGCGTGGTCAAGGGCTACGAACAGGATTACAACCAGTGGCTGGCCCCAGACGAGTTTGCTGCCGGTTGGCAAGGCGATTCCGCCACCCTCGGCAAGCCCGGCAACACCGTCCTCAACGGACACCATAACGTGTACGGCGAGGTCTTCAAGGGCCTCAAGGACCTGCAATCCGGCGACCTGATCACGGTCTATTCCGGCAGCTGGCAGTTCACCTATACCGTCGCCAACACCATGATCCTGCCGGAGAAGAACCAGAAGCTGGCCCTGCGCCTGGAGAATGCGCAGTGGATCGAGCGCTCCACCGACGAACGCCTCACCCTGGTCACCTGCTGGCCCCCTGACAACAACACCCACCGGGTCATCATCGTGGCCGTCCCGGTGGGGCATCAATACCTTCCTTAGCATTTTCGCCGGGTTTCGACGGTTGCGCCGTCGAAACCCGGCCTGAATGGATTTATTTGACCTTCCGCAGCGCCAGGGTGGAAAGCAGGAACAGCACGGCATAGATGCCGAAGATGACCAGGTAACCCAACCCCGGCTGGACATTGTTATTGAAGAAAGTCGCCATCGGCCCGCCGATGCCCGCCCCAACGATCCCCGCTCCGGCCCCGGCCAGGTTGGAAATGCCCAGGTAGCGCCCGGCCTTCTCCTTGGGCACCAGGTCGGTACCCAGCGCCCAGTTGACCGCATAGAAGGTGCCGGTTGCCAACCCCAGGATACCGCCGCAGATCAGCACCATGGTCATGCTCTGCGCTACCAGCAGCAGCCCCGCCCCGGCAGCCGCCACCAGCCCGGCGATCGAGATGAGCAGCTTGCGCCCGATCCGGTCGGAAAGCCAACCTGCCCCCATCGCCGAGGGCAGCAGGAAACCGCCCACGATCGCCAGCAACAGGCTGGACTGCCCGGCCGGGTTGGAAACCTTGATCACATCCGCCAGGTAATATTGCGCAAAACCCTGGATCGAGCCGATCGCCGCCAGGTAGAGCAGGCGGTTGACCACCCACCAGATGAACGACTTCTGCTGGTGGGCTTCCTTGCCCACCCCCACCCAGGCGCCAAAGTACACGCCGATCACGATCGAGCCGATCATCCCCAACAGGCCTATGCCCCCCACCAACGCCACCTGCGCCGCCACCGATGCGGTGCCCTTGTCCAGCCAGTCGCCGCTGGCCTTCACCAGCCACACCGCCAGCTGCGTGACCACCACAAAGATGGCCGTCAGCGCCACGATGCGCCAGAACGGTTCGCGGATGGAGTCGGTCGGCTTCTCCTTAAGCGGCTCTTCCTTGACGAACAGGACGGTGATGATATTGACCAGCGCAAATCCGCCGATCAGGATGCCCACCACCGGCCAGATCTTCCCCTTATCCACCAGCGGACCGATGAAGATAACCAGGAAGATCGGCAGCAGTTCCATGATCGACTTGACCCCCGAGGCCCGCCCGCGCTGATCTTCCGGCACCAGATCGGGGATCAACCCCTGGAAGGCGCCCATGCTGATGTTGGCGCCAAACTGCATCACCACGATGCAGGCGATCAGCGCCAGGAAGGCCCAGGTGACCCCGCTGGCAGCTTCGCCGGCCACCAGCAGCGAAGGGGTGAAGCCGACCAGCACCAGGCAGAGGATGTTGATCAGCGTGCCACCCACGATGAACGGGCGCCGCCGCCCGTAGCGCGAAGTGCTGCGGTCGCTCAACATCCCAAAGAGCGGCTGGATCAGCATGGCCACTGCCAGGCCGATCACCCGCACTGTGGCTAGGTGGGTGTTCTTCTCCTCCACCGGCATGAACAGCACCACCAGGTACGGCAGCAGGATGGGGGTGATGGTGGATGTGGCCAGGTTGAACCCCAGGGTAAAAGAATTGATCGAAAGATAATCATACCAGTGCAGTCTCTTCATTGTGCGTCCTTTCTTTCGTGGATTATTTTGAATACCGGCGGACTCCGAACCCGCTCCCACGGGTTAATTCTCTGCCGTCTTGCCCTACGATGCCCACTTCCGCACCACTTCCAGAGAGCGCCGGGCCTCCTCCACCTCCAATTCGAAGATGATCGGGCCGTTATAGCGGGCTTCCTCCAGGCGGGCAAACAGGCGCGGCACATCCAGGTCGCCAGTGCCCAGCGGCTGGTGATCCTTGCCGTAGCCCAGCACACCGGTGCGCATATAATCCGGGCAATCGTGCAGGTGCATGTGCCCCAGGCGCGGCAGGATTTTCTCCAGCGCGTCAAAGAACGGCACCGCCCCTGAGAAGCCGGCCAGCACATGCCCGGTATCCAGGCAGATCGAGGTATCGTGCTGCTCAGCCAGTTGCAGCATCAATTCCAGCGGGAATTCGATCGTCTCCAGCGCCAGCTTGCGCGAGGGCAGGCCGGTCTCGGCCAACAGAGCGCCGATCGTGGCCGAGGCGCCCTGCTGGAAACGCTGCAGCACCACCGCGCGGGCTACCTCAGGAATGCGCATGCGATAAAACTCCGCGGCCAGCGCCCCGGTGGCGTGCAGCACGTAGCTCTCCGGCTCCAGCGGCTGGACCGCCTTCAGGCACTCCACCAGCGCGCGCATCGAACCTTCGCGTACCGGCGAGAGGGGCGTGGACGGTTCCACCGACCAGAGCGGCAGGTGGCAGGTGAACTGCAAACCCAGGCGGGCCTTCAACTCCGCCAGCCGTTCGATCTGGGGCGGGGCGTACACCTGCGGAAAGAACAGCACCAGGTCGCCGCTCAGTTCGATCAGCTTGAACCCGGCCCTGGCCATGGCCTCCACCAGCGCCACCCCGTCGAAGCCTGCCAGGCGCGGCAGCACTTCCTCCGGTCTGGCTCCCGGCGGCATCATTTCTTTCAATTGCATCGTCTCGATCCCAAAGCGCATAGCAACCTCCAAAATTTTAACCACACATAAGGCCGGAAAAAAACAGATAAGATTGTTAAGAGTAATAGGATGGTTTCTTAAGAATTTATCTTCGTCTATCAGTGTTCATTCGTGGTTATTCTCTTTCACCGGTACAAAGACCGTCAGGGTGGTGCCCTGGCCGGGGGCGCTGCGCACTGCAAGGCTGCCCCCCACCCGCTCGGCCCGCTCGCGCATGGAGCGCAGCCCCAGGTGGCCCACGAAATCCTGCGACGGATCGAAGCCCTGTCCGTCGTCCTCTACAGTCAGGTGCAGCCCGCCTCCTTCCTCTGTCAGGCTCACAGTCACCCGCCCGGCGCGGGCATGCTTGACGATGTTGTTCATCCCCTCCTGGGTGATGCGGTAGAGCGCCTCCTTCACCTCCAGCGGCGCCTCCGGCTCTTCGCCCAGTTTCACCTGCACTTCCAGGCGGTGGCGGGCGCGCAGCGCGTCGGCCTGCTTGGTCAGCGCCGCTGCCAACCCCTCCCGCGCCAGCGATTCCGGACGCAGTTCAAAGATCAGCGCGCGCATCTCAGCCAGCCCGGCCTCGGCCAGCGAGAGGATGTAATCCAGCGGCTCGTTCAACCGCTGTGGATCGGCTTCCCGGCTTTCCATCAGTTTGCGCGCCGTGCGCGCCCCCAGCGCAATCCCGTACAGCGCCTGCGAGACGGAATCGTGCAGTTCGCGGGCCAGTTTCTGGCGCTCTTCCAGCGCCGCCAGGCGGGTGGAATTCTCATACAGCCGCGCTGCCTCGATCGCCACCGCCGCCTGCGTTCCAAAAGCCGTGACCAGGTCAACATGGTGGCGGGTATAGTAGTTCTCTTCCTTGTGGTCCATGCTCAACACCCCCACCACGTGGTCTTTCACCAGCAGCGGCACCGACAGCCACGACCCCACATCCTGCGGGGCATAACCGGATTGCTCGATCTTGCTCTCCCGCCACACCGCCGCATTGGGATCGGTCGGGTCGTTCATATTGGGGATGAACAGGAAGGTGCGGCTCTCGATCATGCGGTAGGTCAGGCCGTAGCTGCCCAGGTCGAAGCGCGTCTGGCGGTAAAAAGGCTCGGGGCGGCGCTCGCGCAGCAGCTGCAGGTGGCGCTGGTCTTCCTCGATCATGAAGACGCTCACCCCGTTGTAATCCACCACTTCTTTCAGGCGGTCCAGGATCAGGTCCAGCAGGGGTTCCAGCTCCAGGGTAGAGACCATCGTCTGGCTGACCGTCAGCAGCGCCTGCAATTCGCGCGTGCGTTCCGTCACGCGCGTTTCCAGCAACTGGAAGGCGCGGCGGCGTTCGGTGATGTCGCGCATCACCAGCAGCCCGTGCGGGCTGCCGCGGAAGACCAGCGGCACCCCATACACCTCTACATCGATCAACACGCCGTCCTTGCGCGCCACCACCGCCGTGCCTTTGAAGGTCTGGTTTTCTCCCACCGCATGCAAATATTCGCTCAGCAGCGGTTGGGTTCCGCTTTTTAGCACGTCCTGGGGGGTCAGATCGCGGAACTCGTTGGCGCTGTAACCCAACATGTTATACGCGCCGGGATTGTAATCCACCAGTCCCCCCTCCAGATCGGTGATCAGCATTCCCTCGGTAGTGGCCTCAAAAATGCTGTGATACTGCTGTTCACGCTCGCGCACCGCCCGCGCAGCATATTCCAATTGCTCCGAGCGGCGTTTCAGTTGGGCGGTCATGCGGTTGAACGAATCGGCCATCTGGCCCAGTTCGTCGTTGGAAAGGACCGGGATGCGCACATCCAGGTTGCCCTCGGCCACCTGGCGGGTGCCGTCGGCCAGCGAATTGATCGGCTGGGTCACCCGGCTGCCCACCACCAACACCCCCAGGATGGCGATCAGCAGGAACAGGCCGATCATTGCGATCATCGTCCCCAGCGTATTGGCTGCGTCAAGGCTCAACTGGTCGGTCAGATTGGAATTGCCGCCCAGGAAACGCTCGATGGTGTTGGCATCCGCCTGGATGGCCTGCATACCGATCGCCCCCGCCACCGCAATTCCCACCGCCAGCAGCAGCATGAACGCCACCACCACAAGCATCAGCTTGGTGGACAGGCGCAGCGGGCGTCCGGCCAGGCGCTCCAAAAAGCGGAAGAAGACAGTCATTTACTGGTCCTGGCCAGTCAGGCCGATCTTCACCGCGTAAAGCGCCGCCTGGGTTCGGCTGGGCACGCCCAGTTTGGCCAGGATGCTGCTGACATGCGTTTTCACCGTCGTCTCGCTGACGTGCAGCTTTATGGCGATCTCTTTATTAGACTTGCCCGCTGCCAGCAGGCGCAGCACGTCGGTTTCCCGCTCAGTTAACGATTCGGGCATTTCGGGCATGCGCACCTCGCGCATCAGGCGGGCTGCCGCCTGCGGCGAAAGCTGCACCTGTCCGGCTGCCGCGGCCTTGATCGCGCGGCACAATTCTTCGGCCTGGGTATCCTTCAACAGGTAGCCGATCGCCCCGGCCCGCACCGCCCCCACCACCTGGGCATCCTCCAGCACGCTGGTCAACGCCACGATCTCCACATCCTTCCAGCGCGCGCGGATGTGCTGGATGGCCGTGATCCCGTCCATGACCGGCATCATCAGGTCCATCAGCACCACATCCGGCATCAGCTTTTCCACCTGCTGCAGCGCTTCAGCACCGTTGGTCGCTTCGCCTACCACTTCCAAGTCGGGGTCCAATCCCAGGAACATGCGCAGCCCCTGGCGCACCACGCTGTGATCATCGACAATGAGAATTCGGATCGCCATGCTTACACCTCATACAAGGGAATTCTACAACCTTCGAACCCGGATGCTGCACGCGGATTCAACGGATTTGTACATATCTTCCGGTAGATCCGTGTTCATCCGTGTAATCCGTGTTCTAATCATTAATTCCAAATCAGATGTTAATTATTATACAATAGACCTCCCCCTCTCATTCATGCCAACTTTCCCCCTTTTGTGTGCCTTTTGCACCCTTACCCTTCTTTTCCTCCCGCTCCTGCCGCTGGAGCGGGTCAAACCGGCTTTTCCACCACCAGCCACACCATCTTGTCAGCCGATACGCTGTGCAGGCGGCCCGGCAGCCCGGCAAACAACGCTTCCATCTGTTCGATCGGCAGGATGCGGCTGCGCATCAACAGCAATTTCTCCATCACCCCAATCACCTTCACCGCGCCGGTGCGGATATCCGGCTCTTGGATCACCAGGCGCCCGCCCGGGCGCAGCACACGCCACAGCTCGCGCGCCGTGGCACGCTGGTCGGCCACGTGGTGCAGCGCATCCACCATGATGATGCGCTCAAATGCCCCCTCCGCAAAAGGCAGTTGTTCCGAAGGCCCCAGCACCGCCGAAAGTCCCGCCTTACTGCCTGCCAGACGCAGCATGCCCAGCGAGACATCCCCCACCGCCACCCCCGCCGAGCCGGGCAGGAGGAACTGCGCCAGTTGCCCCGTCCCGCCGCCAATATCCAGCGCCCAGCCGCCCGCGCCGCCGCCCAGCAAGTCCAGCAGGCGCTGCGGCAGGCGGTTCTTCACCGTCCGGTCGTACAATGGCGCGATTAAGCCGAAGTGATCCAGTTTCATGGCCTGGTCACCGCCTTTTTTGCTTTCCGCCGCTGCCCGCGCGGAGCAATATCCAGCGTCTCCTTCCCGGCCAGCTTGCCCGAAAGAGGCGCCGCCGGCAATTCCATCACCCGGCCGTTGGCGAAATAATCAAAGGCGAACTCAGTCGCGTCCCCGGCCTGCTTTCCAGGAACAGGCATCAACCGCGCCGTGAGCGGTTTGTCCAGGCGCGCCGCCAGGGCGGCCAGGTCCAGCAACAGAGCCGTCAATTGCTGCGCACTTGCGTCTCCTGGCAGCGGTACAGTATCCAGGCCGGTGCCGCACACCGCCGAATACATCAGCAGGTCGCGCACGGTCAGGCTGCCCTCTCCGGCGCGCTGCGCCAGCAGGGCGTCCTCCAACACCGGCAGCATCAGCCCGTTGAACCCGCAGCGCGGCCAGCTTCCCTGATCCAGGGTATCCGCCAGGAAGGCTGCAGACGCCAGCGAGCCCGACAGCCCCAGGCGTGACACGCCCGCCGCTTCCAATGCCCCGCCCAAAGAACAATCCCGGTTGGGGAAAGGCGCCGGGGAGAAATCAAATCCTTTGAAGACAGCCCCATGCGCCCGGGCCAGTTGGGCAGCTGCCGCGCCGATCTTTTCCGCGTGGCTCTCCAGCACGCGCAGGGTCTCTGCGCGGGCTGACCCCAGGCTGGTAGCCTCCTGAAAGGCGCGCTGCACTTCCCCGGCCGCTTCCAACGCCAGTCCAAAGGCCAACCGCTCGCCCTGGCCGTAGGCAGCCGGGAAGAACGGCGCAAAAGGCCCCACGTTGGCCAGCGCGGCAAAGCGCAGGTTGGTGAACCCATCCGGGGTGATGTGCGCCGCCGCCGCGATCACCTCGCCGCAGGCGCGCGCCGCCGTCAGGTTCACCCCGCCCCCCACCGGGACGATCACCCCGCCAAAGAAGGCGTTTTGGGTGGCCGCCAGCAAGGCCGGGATCAACCGGTAGCTTTCGGGATATTCTGGCAAGGCCGGGCCAAGCGAGACATACGCAAACCCCGCCTCCCGCGCGGCCTGCTCCCATTCCGCGGCCAGGCTTAACGCAGCGGCTTCCCGCAAGTCGACCAGCAGCAGCGGGAACGGTCCCGCCGCCAGGCGTGTGGTCTGCACGGTATACCCGGCTGCGCCAAAGGCCTGCACCGCCTCCCGCGCCAGCGTTCCTGCCCGTCGCACCTGACCGAGATCATGCACAAAGATCGTCACCGAGCGAATATTCATTTCAAGCCTCCGTCCGCCGCTGGCGGACCACTTCGAAGATCAGGATGGACGCGGCCACCGCCGCATTGAGCGATTCACTTTTCCCCGGCATGGGGATGACCAGGTTGGTGTGCGCCAGGGCGCGCGCCTGGGCGCAGGCGCCCTCGGCCTCCCCGCCGATGATCAACGCCAGCGGGACGCGCAGATTGGCCTGCCAGCACGACACCGCCTGCTCCATCTCCGCCAGGAAGAACTCCACCTTCTCGCGGTAATCCGCGATCTCATCCCAGATCAAGCGCTGCACCGGCAGGTGAAATTGTGCCCCCATCCCCGCCCGCAACACCTTGGGCGCATAAGCATCCACGCAACCCGGCGCCAACAGCACCCCCTGCACCCCTGCCGCCCAGGCAGTGCGCAGCAGCGTGCCCATGTTGCCCGGGTCGCGCACCGCATCCGCCACCAGCAGGAAGTTCACCTCCTCCGGCACCGGCAGGCTGCGCTGGTGGAAGACCACCAGCAGCCCCTGGGAATTTTCCGTATCCGAGATCATGTCCAGGATAAATGCAGCGACCTGATCCACCGGCACGTTGCGCGCGCGCAGCGCTTCTACCGATTGCATTCCGCGCGGGGAAAGGCGATCGGTGTAGAGGGCGAACACCGCCTGCCAGCCGCAGCGCAGCGCCTCCTCGACCAGCCGCACCCCCTCCACCACGATCAATTTCTGCGCGGCGCGCGCTGAAGGGCGCGCCAGCAAGGTCCGCACGAGTTGGATTTTCGAATTCTGGTTGGATGTGATCATAGCTGTCCTGAATTAAAGTCGGCCGACTGGATGAAGGCGTGCAAGGTGTCCTCGTCCCACAGCACAAAGCGTACCAGGCCCACCCTGGAGCCCGGATGAGCATCAAAGTAAGCGCGCACCGCTGCGTAGAAGACCTCCGCCGCCAACCGCACCGGAAAATGAAAAATTCCGGTCGAGATGGCCGGGAAGGCGATCGAACTCAATATCAGTTGTTCCGCAACTTCCAGGCTGCCGGTGATCGCGCCGAATAATTTCTTCTCCTCCTGCCCCTCGCCATATACCGGGCCGACCGCATGGATCACATAGCGGCAGGGAAGGTTTCCGGCATGGGTGTAGGCGGGCTGCGTGTGCGAAACCGGGCCGTGTTGGCGCACCCACTCGGCGCTCTCCTGCACCACCACCTGACCGCCCTTGCGCGCCACCGCCCCCGCCACCCCGGCCCCGTGCAGCAGCCGGCTGTTGGCCGCGTTCACGATCGCGTCCACCGCTTCATCGGTGATATCGCCGCGGACGATCTCCAGGCGCTGCCCGGAAGGATATTGGAAGGTTTTGATCACAGCATTCATCGAAAACTCCCTGCGCAGGTTCCGGCACCTGGGGCGCCGGCTGGTCACAAGATGCCCCGGAAATACACCCCCATTTTAACCGTTAACCCGTAAAGGCGCTAATCATTCAACCAACTGAGAGGACCCCGGCCCAGGGGCGGGTTTCCCCCCGGCGCAATGCGCAAAAAAGCCGCCCTTTTCAGGACGGCTTTTCCTTCGCGCTGCGGCATAACCTGCTTACGAAAAAGCAAGGAGGGATGCCGCAGCGCTTCGTTTGGTACTACTATCGTTCATCGACATCACCTCCTCACATAAGAATGGCGGAAGAAGTGGAACTCTTACGGCTTAAGCGTACGGCATTTTGTCCGGAAAGTCAAGCCTTTCAGCCTTCCAGTTTTGAATCAGCCGGATCAATGATCCCCTCCGCCGTCATGCGCCGGAAGCGCTCCGCTACCATGACGGTCAGTTCCTCCTCCAGGTGATAATAGATCGCCACCCGCAGTGCGGCGCTCAGCACATCCATCACCTCTTTGGTCAGGTGCGTCCGGTCCGGCTCGCCGTATTTCTGGCGCTTGATCCCCGTTCCCTCAAAATGATTGACCTGTTGGGCCAGTTCGCCGGATTCTTCCAACAGGCAGGCGATGATCCTGAAGGGATCGTTACCATCGGGATACCGGCGGTTCAAACCGTGGCAGGTGGCATATAATTGATTCAACATAACTCTGCTCGCTATTCTCTACTCATCAAACTCCAATCCCGATTATAATCCACTCATCAACTGGAAAAAATGAGGCCCTATGAAACAGGTTCTGCAAAATATGCGCGATGGAAAAACCCAGGTCAGCCAGGTGCCGGTGCCTTCTCCCCGGCGGGGCTTCGCCCTGGTGCGTACAGCCGCCTCGCTGGTCTCGGCCGGCACCGAGCGCATGTTGGTGGAATTTGCCGAAAAAAGCCTGGTGGGCAAGGCTCGCTCGCGTCCCGACCTGGTGCGCCAGGTGCTGGACAAAGCCCGCCGTGAGGGCATCCTCCCCACCCTTTCGGCCACCTTCAACCGTCTGGAGCAGCCGATGGCGCTGGGGTATTCCTCCGCGGGGGTGATCGTGGCGGTGGGCGAGGGGCTGGAAGGTTTCCAGGTCGGCGACCGGGTGGCCTGCGCAGGCGGCAACTTTGCTGTGCACGCCGAATATGCCGTGGTGCCGCAGAACTTGCTGGCGCATGTTGCCGGTGATCTTGACCTGGATTGCGCCGCCTTCACCACCCTGGGCGCCATTGCCCTGCACGGTTTCCGCCTGGCCCAGCCCCAGCTGGGCGAGCGGGTGGCGGTGATCGGCCTGGGCCTGCTTGGCCTGCTGGCTGCGCAGATCGCACGCGCTGCCGGTTGCCAGGTCTTCGGCGTGGATGTGGCCGAAGGGCGGGTGGAACGCGCGCGCAGCCTGGGGTTCACCGCTGTGCCGCGCGGGGATGCCGAATCCGCCGGGCGCGCTTTCAGCCAGGGCGCGGGCTTCGACGCCGTGCTGATCTGCGCCGACACCAAATCCAACGACACAGTCGAGCTGGCCGGCTTGCTCTGCCGCGACCGCGGCACGGTCATCTCCATCGGCGCGGTCGGTTTGGAACTGCCGCGCAAGCTCTATTACGAAAAAGAACTCACCTTCCTCGTCTCGCGTTCCTACGGCCCCGGGCGTTACGATCCCGAATACGAAGAACGCGGGCGGGATTATCCCCTCGGCTACGCGCGGTGGACGGAAGGCCGCAACTTGCAGGCCTTTGCCGACCTGCTCGCCTCCGGCAAGGTGGATGTGCGCCCGCTCATCACCCACCGCTTCCCCATCGAACAGGCCGGCAGTGCCTACGAATTGATCACCGGCAAGAGCGGCGAGGATTTCCTGGGAGTGCTGCTCACCTATGCGCAGCAAACTGATCAACCCCTGACCGCCGCCGCGCAGAAGGTAGTCTTCCGCCCCCTGCCGGAAGGCGGGAATGCCGCCCCCGGGCTGGGCGTGCTGGGCTCCGGCAACTATGCCACCGCCCTCTTTTTACCCAACGTGGTCGCGGTGGGCGGCCCCGAACGGGTGGCCATTGCCTCCGCCTCCGGCCTCACCGCCACCCACGCGGCCAAACGGTTTGGTTTCGCTTACGCCGCTTCCAGCGAACAGGAACTGTTGGATGACCCCCGCGTGACCCTGCTGGCCGTCCTCACCCGCCACAACAGCCACGCCCGCCAGGTGCTGGCAGGGCTGGAGCGCGGCAAAGTGGTCTTCTGCGAAAAGCCGCTGGCGCTCAATGACCAGGAACTGGACGCAGTGGCCGCCGCGCTGGAAAAACCCGGCGCGCCCCTGCTGATGGTGGGCTTCAACCGCCGTTTTGCCCCTTTTGCCATCCAATTAAAGCAGTTCTTTGCCAACTGCGGCGCGCCGCTCTCCATCCACTACCGCGTCAACGCCGGCGCGCTGCCCCTCAGCCACTGGACGCAGGACCCCCAGGTGGGCGGCGGACGCATCATCGGCGAGGGCTGCCATTTCATTGATCTTCTCAGCTTCCTGGTCGGCCAACCGCCCGTCTCGGTCAACGCGCAGGCCCTGCCCGACGGCGGAACCTACCGCCAGGACTGCGTTACCCTCACCTGCGCCTTTGCCGACGGCTCGCTTGGCACGCTCAGCTACCTTGCCAACGGCGACAAATCCTTCCCCAAAGAGCGGGTGGAGGTCTTTGGCGGTGGGCGCGTGGGCGTGTTGGACGATTTCCGCAGCCTGGAATTGGTGCGCGACGGCCGGCGCAAAGTGCTGCACGCGCGCCTGGGGCAGGATAAAGGCCACCGGGCTGCCTGGCAGGCCTTCCTGGCCGCCGCTGCCGGGGGCAAACCCGCCCCCATCCCCTACGACCACCTGATCGGCGTCACCCGCGCCACCTTCGCCGCCATGCGCGCCCTCCAAAGCGACGCCGCCGAGCCTGTCAACCCGCCCGCTCCGGCTGCCTGATGCCCTCTCTAACCACCACCTGGAAAGCGCTGCGTACCCTGGGGCTGGAACAAATGCTCCAGCTGGGTATTTACCGCCTGGGACTGGCCACCGGCCACTACCGGCGCAGCATGCCCGCCGGGTCGGCGCCCGAGGCGCCCCCGCCCTCTGTCCAGCCTTCGTCCATCACCCTGGCGGAGTACCGCTTTCCGCTGGTGTTGGACCGCACCTGGGCGATGGACGCCTCTAAGAACCTGCTTGAGCAGATTGGCAGCCGCCGCCCCCTCTATCACTGGACCCTGTATGAGACTCGCCAGGTAAGCTGGGGCGTGGAGGATGTGAAATACCTGTGGGAACCGGCCCGCTTCGATTGGGCCGTTCTGCTGGGCTGGGAGTACCGCCAACAAGGCAGCGAAGATGATGCCCGCCTCTTCTGGGAAACCGCCGAGGAATTTTGCCGTACCAATCCCCCCAACCTGGGGCCGCATTGGACCTCCGGGCAGGAGGTGGCCCTGCGCCTGATCGCGCTCAACTGCGCCGCAGAATTATTCGACCGCTCGCCCCACACCACCGAAAGCCGGCGCAACTGGCTGCAGGAGGTGCTGGCCCAACACGCCGCGCGCATCCCGGCGACCATGTGCTACGCCCGCGCCCAGAATAACAACCACCTGGTCAGCGAGGCGGTGGGGCTGTACACCGCCGGGGTGCTGCTGAACACGCACACCGACGCCCCCGACTGGCGCCGCCTGGGCTGGGATGCCTTCAACCAGGCGGTCAAGAAGCAGGTCTCTGCTGACGGCACCTATGTTCAGCATTCCACCAATTACCACCGCCTGTTCCTCACCCTGGCGGTCTGGATGGAACACATCGCCCGCCGGGCCGGCGAAAACCTGCCGGAGGCGACCCGCAAGAAATTGGCCGATGCCACGCGTTGGCTGGCCGCCTGCGTCGACCTTTCCAGCGGCCTGGCCCCCAACCTGGGGCACAACGACGGCGCGCGCATTTTACCCCTGGCCGGCGGCCTGTTCAACGACTTTCGCCCCACCCTCCAGGCAGCCGGCTGGGCTTTCCTCAACCAGCACATCCTGCCGCCCGGCGAATGGGATTCGCAGGCCACCTGGCTGCTGGGCGCGCCGCTCTCCAACGCCAACACCCTCACCTCCGCCGAGCCGCTGCGCACCTTCCTGCACTGCGAGCATTACTCCAGCCGCCCCGCCCATGCCGACCAGCTTCACCTGGATCTGTGGTTCCGCGGTCAAAACATCGCCCTGGATGCCGGCACCTTCCAGTACAACGCCGCCCAGCCCTGGGAGAACGGCCTGGCCCACACCCGCAACCACAACACCATTGAGGTGGACGGGCAAAACCAGATGACCCGCGCCGGGCGCTTCCTCTGGCTGGATTGGGCCCAGGGGCTGCGCCTGGACTCGCCCTTCTCCAACGTGCAAATTGCCGAGCATGACGGCTACCGCCGCAGGGGCATCCTCCACCGCCGCACGGTGGAGCAGCAGTCCGACGGCTGGCTGGTGCATGACGATCTGCTGCCCGCCGGCGGGCGCGCCGCTGCCCACATCTTCCGCATCCACTGGCTGCTGCCGGATTGGGAGTGGGAACTGGACGGACAGGTGCTGCGCCTGCGCGGAGGAGACGGCCCCATCCGGTTGGAGATTTCCCTCAGCGAGGATTCCGGCCGCCCGCTGGAGATGCAGTTGATCCGCGCCGGTAAGGTGTTAAAGGGCGCCCCGGAAGAACAGCCCACCCTCGGCTGGCATTCCCCCACTTATGGGGTCAAACAACCCGCCCTCTCCCTGCGCGCCGCTTATTCCGGTTTCGCTCCCCTGCGGCTGAACACCAATATTTTGATACAATGAGCCTATGCATATCCTGATCATCCACCAGGCCTTTGTGACCCTTGATGAAGCAGGCGGCACGCGCCATTACGAACTGGCTCGCCACCTGGTCTCCCACGGGCACCAGGTCACCGTCATCGCCAGCCCGGTCAGCTATCTGACCGGAAAATCCCGGGCCGGGCGAGTGAAATGGGTGGAAAAAGAGCAGCCCGAAGCGGGGATCACCATCCTGCGCACCTACACCTACTCCGCCCTGCACCGCAGTTTTGTTCACCGCGTGTTCAGCTTTTTCAGCTTCATGTTCTCCTCTTTCTGGGTCGGCCTGGGGGTGCGCAGCGTGGATTTGGTGTGGGGCACCTCCCCGCCCATCTTCCAGGGCGTCTCCGCCTGGCTGCTGGCGCGGCTGAAAGGGGCGCGCTTCCTCTTCGAGGTGCGGGACCTCTGGCCGGCCTTTGCCATCGCGGTGGGCGTGCTGCGCAACAAGATCTTGATCCGCCTGTCCCTCTGGCTGGAGCGCTTCCTTTATCACCGCGCCGACCAGTTGATGGTCAACTCGCCCGGCTATGTGGAACATGTCCGCTCGCGGGGCGGGAAGAATGTAGCCCTCATCCCCAATGGCGCCGATGGGAGCATGTTTGACCCCCATGACGACGGCAGCGCCTTCCGCAGCAAGCACCGCCTGGAGGAGCGCTTCGTCATCCTGTATGCCGGGGCGCACGGCATGTCCAACGACCTGGAGGTGATCCTGGATGCCGCCGGGCAAACCCGTGCGGCCAATATCTGTTATGTCTTTGTCGGCGACGGCAAGGAGAAAGCCGCCTTGCAGCGCCGGGCCGCCGAAAAGGGACTGGAGAACGTCCTCTTCCTCCCGCCGGTGGTCAAGAATGAGATGAGCGGCGTGCTGGCCGGGGCAGACGCCTGCATTGCCATCCTCAAGCCGATCGAGCTGTACAAGACCACCTACCCCAACAAGGTATTCGATTACATGGCCGCCGGACGGCCGATCCTGCTGGTCATTGACGGCGTCATTCGCCAGGTGGTGGAAGCCGCCGGGGCCGGCCTCTTCGTGCCGCCCGGCGACGCCGCTGCCCTGGCCCAGGCCGCGGAAAGCCTGGCCGCCGACCCGCAGAACGCCCGCCAGATGGGAAGTTCCGGGCGGCGCTACCTGGAAGAGCATTTTGACCGCGCCCGCCTGGCCGAAGACCTGCGCCGCCTGCTGGAAGGAATGGTAAAAAAATGAGCGAAAAGATCCTGGTGGTTGAGGATGAACTGACCCTGCAGGAGACCCTGGCCTATAATCTGAAACGCCAGGGCTACGAGGTGCACACCGCCGGAGACGGCAACGCCGCCCTGGAGACCGCCCGGCGCGTCCGGCCCGATCTCATCATCCTGGATGTGATGCTGCCCGGCCTTGACGGTTTTGAAGTGTGCCGCATCCTGCGCGGTGAGATGAACACGCCCGTGATTATGCTCACCGCCCGCGACGACGAGGTGGACCGCGTGGTGGGTCTGGAGGTGGGCGCCGACGATTACCAGACCAAGCCATTCAGCATGCGCGAACTGATGGCGCGGGTGAAAGCCATGCTGCGCCGCGTGCGCCTGATCCGCGAAGAAAACGCCCCGGCCGCCCCCGATGCCGCGCCCGTCCAGGTACTCTCGTTTGGCGACCTGCAAGTGGATGCCGGGCGGCGGGAAGTGCGCCTGCGTGGGCAGGCCCTGCCGCTCAAGCCCAAGGAATACGAACTGATGCTCTGCCTGGCCCAACATGCCCGCCAGGTGCTTTCACGAGATACCATCCTCGAGATGGTCTGGGGCTGGGAATACTCCGGAGACAGCCGCACCGTGGATGTGCATATCCGCTGGCTGCGCGAGAAGATCGAACCCGACCCCGCCAACCCCTCCCGCCTGGTGACCGTGCGCGGCGCCGGCTACCGTTTTGAAGGATAACGCGTTGAAACCCGGCTTCCGCCTCAATCTGCGCTGGCGCACGGCCGCGGTCACCATCCTGATCCTGGTGGCAGCGGTTGGCGGGTTGAGCCTGTACCTGATGGATGTGCTCGCCCGTAACATTCAGCACACTCTCAGCGATCATTTGCTGATCGAAACCCGCCTGGTGGCCCTGGAAACCTCGCAAATGCTCCAGGACGGCAGCGACGCCCGGCAGATCGAGGATTTTGCCCGCCGGAACGCCGCCCTGAGCGGCGCGCGCATGACCGTCATCCTGCCGGACGGCAGCGTGCTGGCCGACTCCAACTCTGATCCCGCCCTGATGGAAAATCACCGCAACCGCCCGGAATTCCAGCAGGCCCTGGCCGGGAACGAGGCCACCCAGACCCATTTCAGCGATACCCTTGCTGTACAAATGCTGTACGCTGCCGTGCCGATCAAGGACACCAGCGGCGAGGTGACCGCCGTGGTGCGCCTGGCCCTGCCCTTGCAAGAGGTTGACCAGCAGTTGCAGAACGTGCGCGGCACCATCCTGGTCGCGGCCCTGCTGGCCGCTCTGCTCGGCATCGCCCTCTCCATCCTGCTCACCTCCCACACCACCCAGCCGCTGCGCCGCCTGACCGCCAACGTCCTGCGCATCACCCCGCCCGGCGGCGACCTGCCGGAAGCGCCGCGCTCCGCGGATGAGATCGCCACCCTAGAAACCGCCTTCAACCAGTTAGAAAGCCGCCTGGCCTCGCAAAATAACCGCTTCAAGGCCGAGCAAAGCAAGCTCTCCACCATCCTGGAACAAATGACCGACGGCATCCTCATTGTGGATCAGGACGGGCTGGTGCAAAGCATCAACCCGGCCGCCCGCACCATCTTCGGCCTGCCTGCCGCGGACGTAGCCGGGCAATCGCTGATCGCCGTGGCACGCCAGCACCAGCTGGTCGATTTGTGGCGCAAGACCCAATCCAACCAGGCTGTGCAATCCATCACCCTTGAAACCGCCCTCGATCATCTCTTCATCCAGGCTATTGCCTCTCCGCTCGGCGAGGCCATGCCCGGCAGCACCCTCATCGTCATCCAGGATCTCACCCGCCTGCGCCGGTTGGAAAGCGTCCGGCGGGATTTTGTCAGCAATGTCTCCCACGAGCTGCGCACTCCCCTGGCCTCGCTAAAAGCCCTGACCGAGACGCTCCAGGAAGGCGCACTGGAAGACCCCCCCGCTGCCCGCCGTTTCCTAAGCCGCATGGATCAGGAGATCGACAACCTGACCCAGATGGTACATGAACTACTGGAGCTTTCGCGCATTGAATCCGGCAAGGTGCCGCTCGTGCGGCAAATGATCCAGCCCCGCGAGCTGGCCGCCCCGGCAGTGGAGCGCATGCAGATGCAGGCGGAACGGGCCGGGCTGACCCTGCGCCTGCAAATCCCCGCCGACCTGCCGCGGGTCAACGCCGACCCCGAACGGGTGGGGCAGGTGTTGATCAACCTGCTGCACAACGCGGTCAAGTTCACCCCCGCCGGGGGAGAGATCGTGGTGGATGCCCACCCCGAAAGCGGCGGGATCGTCTTCTCTGTCCAGGATAGCGGGGTGGGAATTGAGGCCGAGGATCTGCCGCGCATCTTTGAACGCTTCTACAAGGCCGACCGCAGCCGCTCGGGCGGCGGGACGGGGTTGGGCCTCTCCATCGCCCGCCATATCGTGGAGGCGCACAACGGGCGCATCTGGGCTGTCAGCCAGGTCGGCAAAGGCAGCACCTTCTTTTTCTCCCTGCCGGTGGTCTAGAACCGGATCACCAGCTCTCCGCGCTGCTGGAAGGCCGCCTGGAAAGCATAGCGTGAGCCGCCCAGCGCCCGCCAGGCGCAGGTCTGCCCATCCAGCTCAGCCTGCAGCGGCGCACCGGGAAGCAGCCATTCCACCTCGCCCTCCGCACGGCGCGGAAGACTGAAGACCGCCCGCACCTGTCCCTCCTGGATCTGCCATTCGCTCACCTCCAACCCCTGTGAGAGGTGTAATCCGCTGCCCAGGTACTGCGGGGTATCAGCCGCCAGGGCCGGGCGCACCGCCAGCACCACCCCGCCGTGCGGGGGGATATTCCGAAGCGCCAGCGGCTTATCCGCGCTCCAGCGGTAGGTTTGGCCATCCCAGAAAGACCGCGCCCAATAGTCGCCGTCCGCCAGGTGGTAATCCGCCAGGGAGAGGGCTGCTGTTTGGGCCTTCTCGCCCCAATTAAAGAAGCCCAACACATGCCAGCTGCCCAGGCATCCGTGAACATCCATGCGCAGGCGGCAGGGCGTGGTGGCATCCAGCCAGTCCAGCACCTCAGCCCGCCCCGGCAGCCCCGGCAGCAGCACCTCGGCCAGGCGCAGCCGCTCGGGCGGCAGGCGCTGCAAATCGTCCGAGACCAGCAGGCTCCCACCGGTCAGGCCGATCACGCTGGCCAGCGATTGCACCTCGGTCAGGGACAGGTTGGTCTCGGGGCGCAGCAACAGGCAATCCGGATCATTGATCCACCAGCGCCGGTGCAGACTGGCGCGAGTGAGGATATTCTGGATGGAATTGCGGGCCGAGGGCATCTGCGGCTCGTTCTTGAACAAGGATTGAATATGAAAGTGTCTGGGCGTCCAATCGCCGCTGACATCCGCACCGATGCGCATCGCATCGAACAGACCCAGAGACGGCCCCAGCGGCACCCCGCAGCCCAGCAGGAAGGTCTGCGGCCCGGCAGCCCGGCGCAGTGCCTCCAGTCCGGTTCGCAGCACCTGCGCGCGCGTGCGGGTGGGGTCGCGGTGACGGCCTGCCAATGCCCCGGCATACAGAAAATCCAGTTTCAGGTAAGGAAAGCCCCAACCCTCCCCGGATGGGGAACGCTCCTGCGCCGCGGTCTGCACCACCCGGCAGGCATAATCCAGCGCCTCCGGATGGGTCAGATCCAACGCTGTGGTGAAACGGTCCCAAATGAACCCGGCATTCACCGGAGTATTGAACCTGCCGCGCAAGATCCAGTCGGGATGGCGCCGCTGCACTTCCGCGTCCGGGTGGACGATGAACGGAGCCAACCACAGGCCGGGCACCAACCCCGCCGCGCTGATCTGCTCTGCCAGTCCGGCCACCCCGTGGGGAAAACGTTTGGAGAACTGGAACCAGTCTCCCACCTGGCGTTCAAAACCATCGTCGATCTGCACCAGCGAGAGCGGCAGGCGTTCGCGCAGCTGCACAACCGCCCGCAGGTTGTCCTCCACCTGGGTGGCGCGCAAATTTTGGTAAAAATAGTACCAGGAACACCACCCGGCCGGCGCTTCCACCTGCTCCTGCGACGACACGGCATTCTCCCGCGCCACCGCGTCCAGGTACGGGGCCAGCGCATCCGGCTGGTCCGGCGAAAAGGCAAACAAGGCCGCCCAATCGGTCTCCATGCGGCAGCCCGCATCCAGCCGCGCGCTGTCGCCGTTGGCCCACAGGCGCACAACCGGCCTGTCCCGGCGCGCTTCCAGGCTGCCAAAATGCTGCCGTTCGGAGAGCAACCCCAGGAGTAGCCCGCGCCGTTTGCGCCGGTCGCCGATCACCCCGAACAGGTCGCTGGAATAAGCCCCCGGACGGGCGTGCTGGGGGGTGCCCGCGTTGCGAGACAGCGGCCCCTGGATCGGCCCCAGGCGCGTGCGGCGGATGCCCTGGTCAGCCGCATAGGCGGCGCTGTAAGACCAGGATTGCCAGCCGTTGCAATAGAAGGCGAAGTCAGGCGATCCCAGCCAGGCGGGGCAATCGGCTTGCAGCAGTTCGATGCGTTCCACGAAAACCGGCGCCATGCCCAGGTTGTCCAGCTCCACCTTCCACAACACCAGCGGGCGTTCCGGCAGCAGGGCAAAGGTGAGAACCAGGCGCAGCCCGCTGTTGCCCGGGTGCAGGTTCAAGGTCACCCCGTGCAGCGGCCCGTGCGGCGAGGAGGATTTTTCGAAGGGCTGGGCGCTGACTGTCTTCCATGCTCCGCCGGGCAGGCGCTGCGTCTTGCCGGACTGGCGGAAGACCACTTCCAGGCGGGCGTTTTCCACCGCAGGGAAGCGTTCATCATGCGGGATCACGGAGAATGTGCCTTTCTCCGGGTCAAGGTTCAAGGTGTAATCAAGCGAAGTTAATGTCAGCATCAGGCAGATTCCACGAATAATCTTCGCGCCACCGTGTAACCCAGCATCACCCGGCGTTCCCCCACCTGCACGGTGATGCTCTGATTGAACGGCAGCACTTCCACCACCTGCAAATGCGCTCCCGGCACCAGCCCATTGGCTTCCAGGTATTCCAGCAATGGATGGTTATTCTCGGCAAACTCATGCACCCGCCGCAAGATCAGTTGCCTGCCCACCGGCTGGGTATCCAACGCCGGCCAGGCCGCGACCACGCTCTCGCAGCCCGGCAGCGGATTGCCGTGCGGGCAGACCAGCGGATTGTCCAGGCTGGCCGCCAGGCGCTCCTCCAAATCCTGCGAGAGCGCATGCTCCAGCTGGTGCGCGTCGCCGTGGGTCTGCGCCCACGGCACCTTGAGCTTGTCCGCCAACAGCCACTCGGTCAGCATGTGGCGGCGCAGGACCGATTGGGCCTGTACTCTGCCGGATTCGGTAAGGCAAATGCCTTTGCGGCGGTCCAGCTCGATCAACCCGTCGCGCGCCATCCGCTTCAGCGTCATGGTCACGGTCGGCGCGGAAACGGTGAACATCTCCGCCAGGCGGGCAGCGATGACGGTCTCGCCGTCTCGTTCCATGACATAGATCACCCACAAATAATCTTGAATGGTTGCTGAAGGATGAATATCACTCATAAAGGTTAGGGGAAAGCCTTGACGTATAAAGGGCTGTGGTATATACTAATCATCAAGGTTAGTATATGCTAATTCACAAGCGAGCCTAAGCTTGAAAAAATTGTAACACACCCCCCCGCCCTGTCAAGCGCGGCGGCCTCAGGATTTTCATTCATGCTTCAAACACATCCCTTTTCTTTATCCCAAATCAAAACCGGCGGGCAGGCCGTTTTGCTTGGTTTTCAATCCGGCAAAGGTCTGGTGCACCGCATGAACGCCCTGGGGTTGACCCCCGGCGCCAGGATCCAGATGGTGCAAAATATTGGCCGCGGGCCGCTGATCATCAGCGTGCGCGGGGCGCGCATTGCCCTCGGACGGGGTGAAGCCGAGCAGTTAATGGTAGAACCTGAGGGCGCATGAGCTGCCATCCATCCGGGGCGGTGTCTGCGCCTGAAACCAACGCCCTGGCGCTCCGTTCTCATCTAATAGCCCTGGCTGGTCAACCCAATCAGGGGAAATCGACCATTTTTAACCTGTTGACCGGGTTGAATCAACACGTGGGCAACTGGCCGGGCAAGACCGTCGAGCAGCGCCAGGGCCTTTACCGCTACCACGACGCCGATTATTCGCTGGTGGACCTGCCCGGCACCTACAGCCTGACCGCCAACTCGCCGGATGAGCTGGTGGCGCGGGAGTTCATCCTCAAGGAACATCCCGACCTGGTGGTGGCGGTGGTGAACGCCGCCAACCTGGAACGCAGCCTGTACCTGGTGGCGGAACTGGTTTGCCTGCCGGTACCGCTGGTTGTGGCCCTTAATATGATGGATGTGGCCGGACAGGAAGGCTTGAAGGTGGATGCGGACAGCCTGCAAAACGCCCTGGGCGTGCCGGTGGTGGCGATGAGCGCCAGCCGCGGCCAGGGTGTGCAAGAGCTCCAGCAGGTGATCGCGCAGCGCTGCCAGTCTCCTGCCTGGGGCGCGCCCGACCGCCCGACGATCCACGGCGGCCACCAGGCGGTGTACCAGAGCATCCTGGACCTGGTCGAGGATTACTCGCCGCCGCCTTATCCGCCTGAATGGAGCGCCGTCAAACTGCTGGAAGGCGACGCCGAGATCAACCGCCTGCTCAGCCAGTCTCTGCCCCCCGAACGCTGGCAGGCGGCGCAGCAGATCCTGCGGCAGCACGACGACGCCATGCTGGCCATCGCCTCCGGACGCTACGAATGGATCGACGGCCTGGTGCGCGCCGCTGTTACCCGCCCCCGCCTGGGGCAGATCAGCCTCACCGAGCGCATTGACCGCTGGGCGGCCCATCCCGTCTGGGGTCTCTTCGTCCTGGCCGCCATCCTGGGCCTGACCTTCTGGCTCACCTTTGCCGTCGGCGCCCCCATCCAATCCTGGTTGGAAGCGCAGCTGATCCAACCCTTCACCGAAGCGGTTCGCAGCGCCCTTACCCCGGCTCCGGCCTGGGTCGGCAGCCTGGCCGCGGACGGCATTCTGGGCGGCGTGGGAGCGGTGCTGACCTTCTTCCCCATCCTGGCCGTCTTTTTCGCGGCCTTCGGCATTCTGGAAGACGTGGGCTACATGGCCCGCGCAGCCTATGTGATGGATAATTTCATGCACCTGATGGGCTTGCACGGGCAATCCTTCCTGCCGCTCTTTCTCGGTTTTGGCTGCAATGTGCCGGCCGTGATGGGTACGCGCGTGGTCGACTCGCGCCCGGCCCGCCTGCTCTCCATCCTCATCGCGCCCTTTGTGCCCTGCACCGCCCGCATGGCCGTGATCGCCTTCATTGCCCCCATCTTTTTCAGCGCGCAGGCCGCCCTGGTGGCCTGGGGCCTGATCCTCCTTGCGCTCCTCCTGCTGGTGGTCCTGGGCGTCCTGCTCAACCGCACCGTTTTTCACGGCCAGCGTTCGGCCTTCATCATGGAAATGCCGCTTTACCACATTCCCAACTGGCGCACCATCGGCCTGCTGGTCTGGCAGCGCCTGCTCGAATTCCTCAAGAAGGCCGGCACCATCATCCTGGGCGTGTCGGTGCTGCTGTGGCTGCTCACCGCCCTGCCGGACGGCAACATGGAGCATTCCTATCTGGCCCAGCTTGGGCGCTTTGTGGCCCCGCTGGGACAGATCATGGGGTTGGACTGGCGCCTGAGCGTGGCTCTTCTGACCAGTTTTGTCGCCAAGGAGAACGCTGTGGCCACCCTGGGAGTGCTTTTCCACAGCGGCAGCGGCGCCGGACTGGCATCTGCCCTGGCCGCCGCCTACTCCCCCGCCACCGGCATCGCCTTCCTGGTGGTGGTGACCCTCTTCATTCCCTGCGTTGCCACTCTGGCGGCCATCCGCCAGGAAAGCGGTTCCTGGCGTTGGGCGGCAGCCAACCTGGCCCTCATGCTGGGCGTTTCGCTGGCCGGCGGGACCGCCGCCTATCACCTGGCCCGCGCTTTGGGAGGGTAACATGCTGGAACAACTGTTAGCCGAGATCCAACGCGGAGGCACCCTGGAAGTGCGCAGCCTGGCCGAGCGCCTGCGCACCTCGCCGGCTATGATCGAGGTGCTGCTCCAGCACCTGGCCGAAATGGGCAGGCTCCAAACCACAGACGCCTGCCGCCCCCAAAGCTGCAGCGGATGTTCGCTTGCCGCGGGCTGCTCTGCCCCCGGCGTGAAATTGTGGCGCTCCTCCCCCTGAATATCCGCAGGGGGATCACCTTCCGCAGCGCCGCCCCTGCCAACGCATCAGCGCGGCCAATCGGCCGCGCTGCGTTTGATAAATTCCCAGGCCGGGAGACGAGACCTTGCCAGAACCCGGCTGGACACTTTGAGAATCCCTGACGACGTGTTCTTCTCTACCCGCTTTTCCACACCTTGCCGTCTGCCGAGGCCAGCGAGAAGGCGTGGCCCTGGAAATCCAGCCGGGCGGAGAGGGTGCCGCGGCTGACCGTCAGTGAGGTCACCGCGCAGCCGGGATGCAGGCAGGTCGCGCGCGTCCAGGTTTTGCCCCCGTCTTTGGAGGCCAGAATACAGCCGTCCACCGTGCCGCGCACGAGCATTCCCGCAAATTCCACCTGCGGATCGGCGCTGGCGGCTTCCAGCCAGGAGGCTGCCCGCGCAGCCCCGCGAGCGGGCGCTGCGGCGGCATTGGCCAGCCCGCTGCCCACCCCGGCCGCCATGAATTTGAGCAGGTCGCGGCGGGTGATCTTATTGTTTGGATCAGATGTACTCATAGAAACCTCTCCTTCAACCTAATAATCGGCTCCGACATTCACCAGTACCGCGCGCACCACGCGCCGGTAGGTGTACGACTGGGTCTTTTCGTTATACTGCTGGCAGGTGATCAAAGTGATCCAATCCAGCTTCTCGTGGCGGGTGATCCAGCTCGTGTTGGTGGGCGCAGTGAGGAAATTTCCGCGCAGGGCGTAGGTGTAGCGCATCCCATTGTAGTGGATGATGATCTTGTCGTTGTATTTCAGGCTCTTCAAGGCCGCAAAGGGACCCGGCAGGCCGTCAGCCGTATAAGCGTGGGCGGTCAGCACCGTGTTGCCGGCCCAGGTCGGGTAAGACGTGCCTTGCAGCCAGCCCACCTGGTCATACAGCCAGGTCACATTCCAGGTGTCGTTCTCGAACGGCACGCCGGTAATACCCGCCTTCACCCCTTGCGAGGGGATCTCGATCCACAGGTTGCCCAGGTCCTTGTAGGCTACCGCGGCCGGCGGCAGGAGGGTGATCACCCCCGGCGCAAAACCGGTGCTGGGGATCACTTCTGCCTCTTCGATCTGTGAGATGGTGAAGGTGATGCCTGCGTCTGCGCCGCTGTTGAGCGGATTGCCGGCCAGGTCAACGATCGAGGTGCTGCCGCATACGATGATGTGATAGGTGCCGTTGGGCAGGCGCGCGCCGTTGTTGACCGTCAGTTGGGCAGTGAATGGAGCCCCGCCCGCATACGGGTAGCTGACCGGGCCGACCGCGATCGCCACATCCGTGGTGGCCACGCCTGCCGTGCAGCTCACCGTCTCCAGCGTGCCGTCCGCGCCGGCCTGGAAGAGCAGGTAGTTGGCGGGGTTGGTCACATCGTCGCCCGCGTTGCCAGCCGGGTTGGCCACATCCTCGTTGAACTGCACCAGGATACTGCTGAAGCTGTCGCCCAGGGTGGCGCCGTCCGTGATCAGCGCGTTGCCGCCGGTCAGGAAGAAGAGCACCTGCGGGCCGACCGTATCGACATAGAAGATGCGCACGAAGTCCGTCCCGATCGGGGCGCCCAGCGTGTCGCGAATGCTGCCCTTGACCGTCAGGGTATAGGCGCCGTCGGGCAGGGCCGCACCGCCGTTGAGGTTGAGCGTGACGGTGTAGGTAAGGTTGTCGTAGGCCGCGCTGTCGATGGAGATGGTCGTTGTGCCGCTGGTCAGGCTGTAGTTTGCCGCCGCAGCCGCGTCCAGGGCATTCATATCCTTGCTGAAGGTCACCAGCAGCTGGGTGATCGCCGCGGAGGTGTGTTCGCCTTCCGCCAGCAGGCCGTCGCCGGTGTCCGCGACCGAGTTAATCAGGCTGACGCCGGGCGGGCCTTGCACGGTCAGGGTGAAGGTCTGCGCGCCGTTCGGCAGGATGCCGTTAGCCGCCGTCAGGCTCAGCACAAACGTGCCGGTGCTGCCCACTGCGGGCGTGCCGGAAAGGGTGGCGGTGCCGTCGCCGTTATCCACCAGGGTCACCCCCGCGGGCAGCGCACCCGAGGACGTGATGGCCGGGACCGGGAAGCCGCTGGTGGTGATGGTAAAGCTGCCAGGGTTGCCGGTAACAAAGATGGTATTGTTGGCGCTGGTGAAGACCGGGGAGAGGGTCACCGTGAGGGTGAAGGTCTGGCTGGCGTCCGGGGTGAAGCCGTTCGCGCCGGTCAGTTGCAGCACATACACGCCGCCGCTGCCTGCCGCCGGGGTGCCGGAGAGCGCCGCAGTGCCGTCGCCGTTATCCACCAGGGTCACCCCCGCGGGCAGCGCGCCGGTGAAGGTGATCGCCGCCGCCGGGTAGCCGTCGGTGGTAATGGTGAAGCTGTTGGCCGCGCCTTCAGCAAAGGTGGCATGGTCTGCGCTGGTGAAGGTAGGCGGCTCGTTGATCGTCAGGGTGAAAGCCTGCGTGTCGATCCCGGCCAGGTTCTGCGCGGTGAGGGTCAGCGGATAGACGCCGCCGGTGCCATCTGCGGGTGTGCCGGAGAGCAGGCCGCTGTTGTCGGCATTATCCAGGAAGGATAGCACTGCCGGCAGCGCGCCGGTCTCCATCAATGTGTTAACCGGGCAGCCCAGGCTGGTGACGCCAAAACTACCCAACGTACCCACCGTAAAGGCGGTGTTGGCTGCGCTGGTGATCTGCGGGGCCTGGTAGATGGTGAGGGTGAAGGTCTGCAAGCCCGGAGGCAGGACGCCATTGGTGGCGACCCAGCTCAGGGTGTAGGTGCCGCAGTCGCCGGGCAGCGGCGTGCCAAAGAGCGTGGCCGTGCCGTCGCCGTTATCGGTCACCAGGATGCTGGACGGCAGGGTGGAGATCAGCACATAGTTGACCGTGGCGGTCGGGAAGCCGTCGGTGGTGACGGTGAAGCTGTTGGCCTGCCCGATCAGGAAGGTGGCCGCGTTGGCGCTGGTGATGGAGGGACTTTCGCGCATCGTCAGGGTGAAGGTTTGCGAGGCATCCGGGGCGAGCCCATTGGACGCTCCCAGGGTCAGCACGTACACCCCGCCCGTGCCGTCATCGGGAATACCCGCCAGGAAAGCGGTGCCGTTGCCGTTATCGGTCAGGGTCAACCCGCCGGGCAGCGTGCCGCTGGTGAGGGTGATCGAAGCCGCCGGGTAGCCGCTGGTGGTGACGAGGAACAGGCCCGGCAGGTTGGCGGTGAAGGAGGCGTTATCCAGGCTGGTGAAAGAAGGCGGCTGGCCGATGGTGAGGGTGAAGGTCTGGGCTGCGTCGGGAGAAACGCCGTTGGCAGCGGCCAACTGGAAGGTGTAGACGCCACCGTCAAACGGGCCGGGCGTGCCGGAGAGCGTGGCCGTGCCGTCGCCGTTATCCACCAAGGCCAGGCTGCCCGGGAATGAACCGCTGAAAGTGATCGCCGGAAGCGGGTAACCGTTGGTGGTAATGGTAAAACTGCCGGGAACGCCGGTCTGGAAGACGGCGTTGTCGGCGCTGGTGAAGGAAGGCGCTTCCAGCACGGTCAGGGTGAAGGTCTGCGAGGCATCCGGCAGCACGCCGTTGGCCGCACCCAGGGTGATCGTGTAAACGCCTCCGCTGCCCGCCGCGGGCGTGCCGGAGAGCGCGGCGGTGTTGTCGCCATTATCCAGGAAGGTCACGCCGGTGGGCAGCGCGCCGGTCTCGCTCAACGTGTTGAGCGGGTAGCCGGTGCTGGTGACAGTGAAGCTGCCGAGAGCCCCCACCGTGAAGGTGGTATTGTCCAGGCTGGTGATCTGCGGGGCCTCGCTGATCGTCAGGGTGAAGGTCTGCGAGGCATCCGGGTTGATGCCGTTGCCTGCGCCGAGGAGGATCGTGTACACCCCGCCGGTCAGGGCTGCGGGGGTGCCGGCGATCGTGGCCGTGCCGTCGCCGTTGTTGGTCAGGGTCAGCCCGCTGGGCAGGCTGTCGTTGGTGAAGATCGCCGCCGCCGGGTAGCCGGTGGTGGTGATGGTGAAGCTGCCGGCCGCGCCAACCTGGAAGGAAGCATTGTCCGGACTGGTAAAGCTGGGAGCCTCATTGACCGTCAGGGTGAAGGTCTGCGAAGCATCCGGGGTTAGGCCGTTGGCAGCGGTGAGGGTGATGGTGTACACGCCGCCGGTGCCCGCTGCTGGCGTGCCGGAGAGGGTGGCAGTATTGTCGCCATTATCCCCAAAGGTCACCCCCGTGGGCAGTGCGCCGGTCTCGCTCAGCGTATTGAGCGGATAACCAACGCTGAAGACGGTGAAACTGCCCAGGCTGCCCACCTCGAAGGTGGCATTGTTGCTGCTGATGATGTCTGGGGCTTCTTCCAGGGTCAGGGTAAAGGTCTGGGCTGCGTCCGCGCCAACCCCGTTGGCCGCTGTCAGAGAAAGCACGTACACCCCGCCAGAACCCTGCGGCGCCGCACCGGAGAGGGTGGCAGTGCCGTCGCCGTTATCCGTCAGCGTCACGCCGGAGGGCAGCGAGCCGGTGAAGGTGATCGCCGCCGCCGGGTAGCCGTTGGTGGTGATCAGGAAGCTGCCCGAGGTGCCAACCGGGAAGGTGGTCGCCCTTGCGCTGGTGAAGGCCGGCGCTTCGTTGACCGTCAGGGTGAAGGATTGAGTCGCGTCCGGGCTCACCCCGTTGGCGGCGGTGAAGGTCAGGAGATAAATTCCGCCGCTGCCTGCCGCAGGCGTGCCGGAGAGCGCAGCCGTGCCGTCACCGTTATCGGTGAAGGTCAACCCGGAAGGCAGGCTGCCAGCGGTCAGGCTGAGCGTGGCGGTCGGGAAGCCGTCGCTGGTGACGGTGAAGCTGCCCAGGCTGCCGACGGTGTAGGTGGTGTTGTCTGCGCTGGTGATCTGCGGAGCTTCGTTGACCGTCAGGGTGAAGGTCTGCGCCGCGGGCGGGATGGAGCCGTTGTCGGCGGCCAGGTTAAGCGTATACACGCCGCCGCTGCCCGCATCCGGGGTGCCGGAGAGCGTGGCGGTGCCGTTGCCGTTATCGATCAGGGTCACTCCGCCGGGCAGCGAACCGGTGTAGGTGATGGCCGGGTCGGGGTAGCCGCTGGTGTTGATCAGGAAGGTGCCGGGCGTGCCAACCGTGAAGGTAGCATGGTCCGCAGTGGTGATGGCCAACACCTCGCTGATCGAAAGGGTGAAGGTTTGTGTAAAGGCCGGGGCAATTCCGTTATCCGCGCCGATGGTGAGGGTGTACACGCCGCCGGTGCCCGCCGCCGGAGTGCCGGAGAGGGCCGCAGTGCCGTTGCCGTTATCCACGAAGCTTACGCCGGAGGGCAGGCTGCCGCCAGTCAGGCTAAGCGCGGCGGTCGGGAAGCCGCTGCTGGTGACGGTGAAGCTGCCGAAGACTTCGGCTGCGAAGGTGGTGTTGTCTGCGCTGGTGATGGTCGGGGCCTGGTTGACCGTCAGGGTGAAGGTCTGCGAGGCAGCCGGAGTGATCCCATTATCCGCGCCAAAGGTGAGCGTGTACACGCCGCCCGTGCCCGCCGCCGGGGTGCCGGAGAGCGTAGCGGTGCCGTTGCTGTTATCCGTAAAGGTCAGGCCGGAAGGCAGCGCGCCGGACTCGCTGATCGCCATCGGGGTGGCCGGGTAGCCGCTGGTGGTGACGATGAAATTGCCTGCCGCGCCGGCCGTGAGGGTAATGCTGGCCGCGCTGGTGATGGCCGGGGCCTGGTTGACCGTCAGGGTGAAGGTCTGGACGGCCGGGGAACCGACCCCGTTGGAGGCCTGGATGGTGAGCGTGTACACCCCGCCGGTGCCTGCCGCCGGAGTGCCGGAGAGCACGGCGGTGCCGTTGCCCTGATCCACGAAGGTCACCCCGCCGGGCAGAGAACCGGCGGTGATGCTGAGGGTGGCGGTCGGGAAGGCGCTGCTGATCACATTGAAGTTGCCGGCTGTGCCGACCTTGAAGGTGGTGTTATTGGCGCTGCTGATGACCGGGGCTTCGTTGACCGTCAGGGTGAAGGTCTGCGAGGCAGCCGGGGCAATCCCGTTATCCGCTCCCAGGGTTAAGACATATACGCCGCCGCTGCCTGCCGCGGGTGTGCCGGAGAGCGTGGCGGTGCCGTTGCCGTTATCCACAAAGGTGATCCCTGCCGGCAGCGCGCCGGTTTCGGTGATCGCCATCGGGGTGGCCGGGAAGCCGCCGGTTGTGACATTGAAGCTGCCCGACGTGCCGGCCGTGAAGGTGGCATTGGCCGCGCTGCTGAAGTACGGCGGCTGGTTGACCGTGTGGGGAGCGGCTGCCGAGCTGCTGGTGTTAAAGTTGGCATCCCCGTTATAGGTGGCGGTCAACGAGCGCAGGCCGGGCGTGGTGAGGGTCAGCGAACAGGAGCCGGCCGCCAGAGTGCCAGTGCAGCTGTCGGTTCCATCCGAGACGGTCACATTACCGGTCGGCGCGGTGGGCGAAGTCCCCGTGGCGCTGGTGACGCTGTAGGTGACAGTGAAGGGGCTGCTGACCAGGGTCGGGTCGGCCGATTCGCTCACCAACGTCGTGGTGGTGTTGGCTTTGTTGACCGTGATGGCGGCCGTATTGGAGCCGGTGAGCGTCCCGTCCGTGTCCACGACCGCCGCCACGGTGCTGGTGCCCGCCTGGGTGGCGGTGAAGGTGGCGGTCATCGTGCCGTTGGCCTGCACGGCGAGCTGCTGCCCGGAGAGGTTGCCGCTGGTGGCGGACCACGCCACCGGCAGGCCGATCAGGCGCTCGACATTGGCCGAAACATCCGTCCCGGCCGAGTTATAGTTGACCGTGGCGGTGAGAGAGCTGATTTGGTTAACAAAAATCGTGGAAGGAGCAGCCGTGGTGCGCACCTGCAGGTAAGGCGTATAGGTCAGGCTGCCGGAACTGCCCGTATCGAGCAGAGCGGTGTTGCAGGGCGCCGCGGACGGGCCGGTGGAGCAGCCCCACCAGTTGTTGGTGGCGTTGACCGCGCCGGTGTCGGTATTTTTGAACAACCCGCTGCCGCCGGCGCTGCCGGATTGCAGGGTATTGTTGGCAATGCGCGAATAGGAAATATTGACGCTGGCTTTCCCGATCCAGATGCCCGCCCCGCCCTGCCGCGAACCGGCATCCGAAGCAGCCGATTCGCTGTTGCCGGTCACCACGATCTTGGAGAGGGTCACTGGAGTAACGTTGCCCACGCCGTCGATGACCATTCCGCCCCCGCCGGCCGTGCCGGTGGCGGCGTTGCCGGAAATGTTGTTGGTGATGCGCGTGTTTTGGTCAATGGTCAGTACGGTAGCGGAATTGAGCAAATTCGCATAAATACCGCCGCCCATGCTGCCGGCCGAATTGCTGTCCACCAGGGTGTTATGCACCTGGATATTGCCGCCGTAGCCCAGGCGGAAGTAGAGCGCGCCGCCCACCGCAAACGGCTTCTCAGTGCGGTTGTTCTGGAAGGTGCAGTTCTGGATGACCACATTCGGGGCTTCGCCGAAGAAGTTCACCGCGCCGCCGTTGGACTCCTGGTTGCTGGTGCCCTGGGTGCGGTTGTTCTGAAAAATGTCGTTGCTGAGCGTGATCGTGCCGTTGTAGCCGTTCACCGAATCGGTGTTCAACCCGCCGCCGTAGCCGTTCACATTAACATTGTTTTCAACGACCGAGTTGCTGAGGGTGAAGTTGCCGCTGGTATAACCGCACCAGTCGATCCCGCCGCCGGTGAAGCTGTAGTCCGACGCGCCCCAGATCTGCGAGTTGCGCCCGTTGCGCACAGTCACGCCGTCGATGGTCACGCTGATCGCCGTATCGCAGATCGGGTTGAGGGCAAATACCTTGTCCAACGCATTGCCATCAATGATCGTGCTGCCCGCACCAGCGCCCTGGATGGTCAGGCTGCTCTTGACATCGAAATCGCCAAAGGCATTGTTATCCTCATTGGTCCCGCCCGGGTTGGCCAGGGTGATGAAGTACGTTCCCGCCGGGAGGGTGATCACATCCGCGCCGCTGCCCGCCGGGCAGCCGCCAAAGGCCGCATCGGTGTTGGCAGCCTGGATCGCCTCGCGCAGCGAACAGGCCGCGGGGTTGGTGTTGTACTCATCGGCGGTGGTGTTCACGCTGATGGTCGCTTTCAGCGGGCGTGCCTGAACAGACTGGGCCGGTTGTGCGGCCAGCAGGGAAAGCGACAGGAGCAGGATGAGGATCAGGCGGGTGTAGGCAATGGCAGGCTTCATGGGCTTCTTCTCCAAAAATTCAGGCGTTCACGGAACAAATTGAGGATTAATCTTGTTTACTTTGTGATTCTTCGTGTCTTCGTGGTACAGATTTACGTGCGGGGCGGGTAAACTCCCTGCAGCGCGATGCAGAAATACACCGTCAGGTAGGGCTGCATGTTGTTATGCGGCTGACTGCCGCCCTGGAAAGCCAATGCGCCGGGGTACATGGTCACATCCCCGGCCGCCGAAGAAAAGCGGGGCGGCGGGGTGCGCCCGGAGAGCGTGCCCCACAGGTTGTTGGTTGGGTCCACCTGGCTGCCAACTCCGGCAGTGGAGATCTGGTGGCCGTGAGCGGGAAGTTCCGACTCGATCAGGGTGACCGTCTCGCTGCCGCCCGAATCGCCCAGCGGGTAGGGATAATCATTCATACCCAGCGGGGCGCGGGCCTGCAAATTCGGCAGGGCGAAATTGGATTTGCCGTCGCCGCCGTAGGTGGTGCCCAGCAGCGAGAAGAGGGCCGTGTTCTGGCTGAGCGGCAGGATCTGCCCGTCGCACCAGGCCCAGCCCCTGGGCGCAAAATTGAAGGGGAACATACGAATTTCAGCTACAAAAGGATCCGCCATATCAACCTCTTATGTTGGGGAAGGGAAAATGCCCTGCAGGGCAATGACGAAGTTCAACACCAGGTAGGGCTGCATGTTCAGGTGCGCCTGGCTGCCGCCCACGTTGCTCACCGCGCCGGGGTTCATCGCCGCCAGCGGCCGCGAAGCGTATCCGCCGCTCAGGGAGCCAAAAGTGTTGTTCAGCGGTGAGCCGGTGTTGACCGCCGCGGAAGCAGCGGTGACGTTGTGGGAATGTTCGGGCAGCTCGGTAGTGCTCAGGGTGTGCGCCTGCTCGCCGCCGCGTTCGCCCAGCGTGTGCCAGCTGCCGACGTGGATCGGCACGCGCCCGCGGAAATCGGGCAGGGCAAAATTGACCCGTCCATCCCCGCCGTAGGTGGTGCCCAGCAGCGAGAAGAGCGCCTGGTTCTGGTTGATCGGCAGCAGCTGCCCATCGCATAACGCCCAGCCTTTGGGCGGGAAGTTAAAACTGACAATGCGGATTTCGCTCAAAAAGGGGTCGGCCATGGTTTCTCTCCTAAGTCTGGCTGGGGAAGATCCCAAACAAGGAAATGATGAAATTGATTGCCAGGTACGGCTGCATGTTCTCGTGCGGCTGGCTGCCGCCCGTGGGATTGACCATTGTGGCGCGCATGTTCGTCCAGGGCTGCGCGGGAGGGGTGGAATACTGCGCCGTGCCGTTATTGGCCCACACCGCGTTTTTCGGCGAGGTCTTCTTCAGCGCCGCCCCGCTGGCAGCCGCCAGCGGCGGGTGGTTGTGAGACGGGATCTGGCTGACGGTCAGGGTGACGCTTTCCGCTCCGCCCGTCTCGGCCAGAACAAAGCTGTTACCCTGGTGCATCGGCAGCCTGCCGCGCAGGTCAGGCAGGTTGAAAGTGGACTGCCCGTCTCCACCGTAGGTGGTGCCGATCAAATTAAAGAGAGTCTCGTACTCCGAGATCGGCAGGTTCTGGCCCCAGCACAACATCCAGCCGGCCGGGGCAAAGTTCCCGGCGAACATGCGGATCTCACCGACATACGGTTGCGCCATACTCATACCTCCTTGTTAAAACGATTAAACGCGGCTTCATACTGGTAATACGCCCGGTCGGGGGAGATCCCCACCGGCACCAGGAAGATCTCAAGATCGCCCAATACGGGATGGGCGAGAGCGTAAATGCGCTGCGGCAGGCAAAGCGCCGCCGAACCCTGGAAGAAGAGCGAGAACTGCTCGATGCCCGGCGTGGGGGGATAATCCTGCACCGCCATCAATTCCAGGTCGTAAGGCGGCAGGCCTTCGCCCACCTGCGCCTGAAAGACGCTGTGTAGTTGCTCGGCAAACTGGGCTTTGCTGATCTCTTCCGTCATCCTCGCTCCTAAGGCCAGACCATCTCGTCGTACACGCCGCGCACGACACCCGAGGGATGGAATCCCATCCGTTCGTACAGGCGGCGGGCCGGGTTGAAGTTCTCCACGTGCAGCACCAGCTGCTTGCCCGCCGCGCGCGCCTCGTCGATCAACGCGCCCAGCAGATACGTCCCCGCCCCGCACCCACGGAAGTCCGGCAGCATGGCAATATCCTTGATCGCAATGCGCTGCGCGTCCGAGCGGTCCAGGATCAACCGCCCGGCAGGTTTACCGTCCAATTCGATCACCAGCCACTCCGACTGCGGCGCGTACATCTGATAGTGGCTGCGCTGGGCTGTGAACTGCTGGCGTAAGAATTGTTCTTTTTGTTCGGGGGACCAATCGACAAGCGCCATCTCCTCCGCGCGGGTGCTGGCGTACACCTGGTAGGAGAGGTCTTCGTCTTGCGCTTCAAGCGGGCGCAGCTTCAACATGCCTTGCAAAGGGATCATTGCGCTCTGCGAGTTGGCGAACCGGTATACGAAAAACCGGCCGCCAAAAACATTGGGGCTGGTTATATTTTACCCCATCCCGCAAAAATCACTGCATGATAATTGTAACCAATTCGCCGGCTGCATCGGACGCTTTAAAGATCCCGCCACGATACCCATTTCTGCAAAGGGTTAAATATCGAACACGATCCTGGATTGCCTATCAACCTTTATGAATTATTATGACTAATTATATCTATATTGTATTATTATCTTGTTTACCGTACAATATTCTCAAGCGGCAGCGCTTTTAATGATCGTCATCCAGAGTAATCCGCCGCATCCGAAATCCTTTCACTTCTGGAGGTTCCCATGAACCGACGCTTCCCGGTATTTTTGATCACGCTGCTTTCCCTGGCCGCAACAGCCCTGGGCGCATGCGCACCGCAGCCGACGCCGCTGCCCCCCACGCTTGCGCCAACCAATACCGCTGAGATCATTCCCTCCCCTCAACCCTCCCCCACGCCCAAAGCCGCAGGGGATGCCTTTGAGCTGGCGGGAATTATCCCCGGCGGGGCAGAGCCTTTTGCTGGCCCGGTGGACCTGGATTTTGACTCCATCGACAATATGTACGTTCTCGATTCGCTTCACAGCCAGGTGGTGGTGCTGGATGCCTCCGGCGCTTTGGTCGCCGCCTGGGGCAAGATCGGCCTGGACGAGGGGCAGTTAAACATCATCGACAGCGAGGGTACCGGGCTGGGCAGCCTCGCCCTGGATTACCAGAACCATGTCTATATCGCAGACACGTATAACCGCCGCATTCAAAAGTTCAACAGCGACGGCAATTTTCTCCTGGCATGGGACAACACCGCCGCAAACGGCATGGGATTTGGCCGCCCTTACGGCATCGCGGTGGATCTGCTGGGGAATGTTTTTGTCGTTGACGACAACGCCAATACGCTGCTTGAGTTCGACACCGACGGCAGTCTGATCGAGACCTCCGGCATGGAGGGCAGCGGACCGGCGGAGTTTTCCAGCCCGGCCTTCCCGTTTGTGGATATGAGCGCCCGGGTCTATGTGGCTGATTTCGGCAATGACCGCGTGCAGGTCTTCGCCTACAACGGGCAGATCTCACAGATCATCGGCAAGTCTGGAGCGGGAGACGGTCAGTTCAGCCAGCCGGCGGATGTGGCTGTGGACGACCAGGGCCGCATCTACGTGGCGGATTTCGGCAACAACCGCATTCAGGTCTTTGACGCCGAGGGCAATTACCTGTCCCAATGGGGCTCGCTCGGCTCAGGCGACGATCAGCTCAACCAACCCACCGCGGTGGTATATCACGCTGGCTTCATTTACATTGCAGACTACGGCAACAACCGCATCGTCAAGCTGCGCCTGACCGGCGGCGGCTAGCGCACCCAGCGCGCCTGGATCACCCTTCGATCGTCCGCATCTCCCGGCAGCGGGGGTAGTTTGGGCAGCCGTAGAACTGCTTGCCGGCGTTCACCCCCGCCCGCGCGGTGCGCAGCACCATCGGCACCCCACACTTGGGACAGAGCGGCGCGCCCTCCCCCACCGCCACCGGCGGCGTGCTTGCCGCAGCCGGGGCCTGGCCGATCCCGCTGCGCAGGGCCTGGTTGAAGATGCGCTTCAATTCGGCCGGGTCGTACGAGGCGCGCACCGGCACATGCGCCAGCGGCAGCCCGGCGGCCTGGAAGACCTGGTTAACGAACTGGTCGCGTTCGATGCGGTCTTCGCGCTGGTGGCTGCTGTCGTCCAGTTCGATCCCGAACAGCGGCCGCAGGCTGTGCGCGCTGCACACCAGGAAATCGACATGCTTGCGGTTGATCTTGTTCCAGGCAGCCTTGTTCTGGTCCGGGCGGGAGACGAAGAACACGTCGTCCAGCGAGACCTTGGGGCAGGCGGTCAGCTGCTCGCCCAGGATGGGCGTCAGGGCATGGTAGAAGGCCATCTCGGCCGGGGAGAGAAAATCATCCCGCAGACGGTACGGCAGGTCGGGTTTGCTCTTGGCGGCGGCTGTTTTGCCCCGCAAAGGATTCAACAGGCTCAGGCATCCGGGGTTGGTGGAGAGAGGCATGGGATAATTGTACAACAGAATTGCGGACAGCTCACGGTTCTCGATCTTTCTCTGCAAAGACGCCGGGCCGCTAAGGTTTTATAGCATATACCGGAGGTGAATTCAAGAGATCTCTCCGAATCGAGCACTATGCAAATTAAATCTTCGTAGGGACGGCCCGCCATGGTCGATGAAATGCACGGCTTGATCCAAAGGGCCGCCCGCGAGGAATACCGGCGCATTTACAGGGCAGCGGGCGGGACTTCGTTAAAGCATTCCCTTATAATCCAACATGGCGTCCCGCCCCTACTACCCCTGCTGCGTCAGACCCTAAAAGTCATAGAGACCTTTAGGGTCTGATTTGTGTCAAGAATTTTTCGTGTCTTTCGTGGTTCTCTTTTTTCCTTCGTGTTCCTTCGCGTGATAAAGATCTTATCCCCCTTACATTCTTCGTATCCCTTCGTGCCTTTGTGCCTTTGTGGTTGAATCCCTTTTCCGCTATAATTAGTTGCATCACGCAACTTTTCTCCGGAAAAAGATGGAAAAATTACAGCGTTCGCAAATTGACGAGGTGCTTTACCTGGTGCTGCGCACCATCTACCATTATGAGCGCAGCATCGCCGAGCAGTACGGGCTGGATTTTGAGCAGATCTACGTCCTGCAATACCTGCGCCGCACTCCCCAGGCCCGCCTGACCGACCTGGCAGCGACCATGGAAATGCCCAAGTTCGCTGCCAGCCGATTGATCAGCCGCCTGACCGCGGGGATGTACATCAGCCGCGTCCAGGACCCCTCCGACCGGCGCAGCCAACGCCTGCGCCTGCTGGAAAAAGGCGAGGCCGTCCTGCAGGATATTGAGGCCGCCAGCCACCGGCGCATCACCGCCAACCTGTCCGGCTTTCCCGAGGCCGAAGTGGCCGAGCTGGTGCAGATGGCCGAAAAGATGCACCTGGTGCTCGGCGTGACGAGAAGGTGATCCCATAAGAGAGGTGCCCATGCAAAAGAATCCCCAAAGTATCGTCGTGATCAGCCACGCCCAGGCGCTGGATTACACCCGCGATTACGTCTCCCTGGCGCGCGACTACGGTTCCCCGGCCTACGAGGCCCGCGCAGATATCCAGGCCGTCCGGGAGGTGGTGTGGGAGAATCTTTCCCGGCTGGATGCCGAGATCCATTTCACCGACCAGCTGCGCGGGCGGCGGGTGATCCTCAAGCCCAACCTGGTGACCGTCTTCCACGACCTGGGCATGCGCGAGCGCGACTACCCCGAATCCACCGACCCGCGCGTGATCGACGCGGTGGTAACCTTCCTGCAGCAGTTCACCACGCGCATCACCATCGTCGAATCCTCCGGGCGCGGCATGCCCACCCAGGCCTCTTTCCGCATCACCGGGCTGGACCGCCTGGCGAAACGGCGCGGGGTGGAGCTGGTGGCGCTGGAGGAACAACCCAGCGACCGCTACCTGCTGCCCAAGGCGCGCGTGATGCGCGAGCTGGTCATCCCGCGCATCTTCAGCGAAGTGGTGCGCGGCGAGGCCTTCTATATTTCCATGCCCAAGATGAAGACCAACCTTTACACCGGCGTGACGCTGGGTTTCAAGAACGCCATGGGCGTGCTGGCCTACAACATGCGCCAGCGCAATCACACCTACGACATTGACCAGAAGCTGGTCGATATCCTGCACCTGCTGCGGGCCGACCTGGTCATCATCGACGGGCTGGTGGGCGGCGAAGGCAACTGCCCCGCGCCGGTCGCACCGGTGCAAAGCCGCGTGATCGTCAGCGGCAACCACAGCGTGGAGACCGACCGGGTGGCCACGCGCATGATGGGCTTCGACCCGGCCCAGATCACCCTGATGCGCCTGGCGGACGAGAACGGCTTCAGCGATCCGGCCGTGCGGGTGATCGGCGAGCCTGCCATCACCCCCTACCAGCCCGCCGATCCTTCCCTGCTGGGCGGCTGGATGCGCGAGAACTTCCCCAACGTGAAGGTGCTGGTAGGCCACAGCATGAACCACGCTCCCCTGCCCGGCCCGGATGGGCGCTTCCAACCGGATATGCTGCCCGCGCTGGAAGATGTCTGCCGCGGCGGCTGCCACGCCACCACCCGCTACGCCTTCGATATGCTCTACCACGAAGGCCAACGGCGCGATTTTTCCATGACCCTGATCCTGGGCGCGGGCGTGAAGGTGGGCGGGGAGCTGCTCTACTACGACGCGCAGGGCAGCCCCTTTTCGGTGGAGCAGATCGCGCGGATGAAGGGCAAGAAGGTTGCCGTCGGCACCTGCACAAAGGCGCTCCGGCCCTTCGTCGATAAATACGTGGACGGCTGCATGCCCTTCCCCAACTCGCCGCACATGATCATCCACCAGGTCAGCGGGACCTTCTGCAAGGTGATGACGCCCAGGAACAAATTCCTCCTCCCGGCCCTCTTCGCCACCCTGCGCGCCTGCGAACGGCGCAAGGCCAACATCCGCAGCGGGCAGCGTATCGATATCCCCCTCCACCATGAGAACAAGCTCTACCAGCCGCGCGAATTCAGCACGGAGGAGCTGGAGCAGGAATACATCCTCGAGCCGTTCCCGCCCCTCACCCGCGAGGAGATCCGCGCCCTGTGCGCGGCCGAGAACCGCGCCATCCTGGCGACTTTCATTCCCTAGCGATAAACCGCCAGGACGCAAAACCCGCAAAGATTCTTATCCGGATTGAACGGAAAACCCGGATCCTTTGTTATCCTTTAAGAGATCCGTGAAGATCCGTTCAATCCGTCAAGTGCGGGTTAAAGGGCCTGGTCGTATTCTCCGTACTCGCAGCCGCCCAGCTCGCCGTCAAAGTCGTCCACCTTCACATAGCTGCCGCGCTCCTTGCGGTAGAGCGTGACCGAGCCGTGGGCAAAGCCGCCGTTCCAGAGCTGGTTATGGCGTTTCAACCCGTCCGGGTTCTCATAATTGACATTCAACATCGTCTCGCGCGGGCAGGAGAAATCGATCTGGATCTTGCCCTTGTTGTTCCAGGCCGTGATGTGCCATTCCACCTTCTCGGCGCTGACCGGGCAGTCAAAGACCTGGTGGGGATTGGTCCACACCTTGGAGAAATTGAACTCGTACAACTCGCCCTCGTGGTAAAAGGCGATCAACAGGCGGCGCGGTAGGGAAATGCCGAACACCACCGGCTGCGCCCCGCCCACATCCAGGCTGGTCAGGGCCAGTTTTTTCCTGCTCGAACGGCTGGTGAAATTGTTGCAATTCAGCCACACCCACGGGCTGGTGTAATCGCCGCCCCAGTTCTTGTCCTGGTATCCGGCGCAGGTCTCCGGCTCGACGCGGAATCTCTCGCCGTTGAACAGAATCGTGCCCTCGTAGCGGGTGCGCATCCCGGCCGCATGCCAGTACATCTGGAAGGCATTGATCGCGCGGAAGAAGGGCGAAGTGCCGAAGCCGACGCTGTAAGGCAGCAGCTTCTCTGCCTTCAGGTCCCAGCTCATCTCGCCCGCGTCGGACATGTACTCCGGGTGGGCTTTCGCCTCTTCGGCGCTCAAACTGACCTGCCCCACCAGGCGCGTCTCGGTCGCGGTGTGCGATCCGATGCGCACATCCATCTTGTGATAGTCCGCCGAGAACTGCGGGATGGGATAGAGATTGTGGATCTGCGTGGCCAGCCCCTTGCCCCAGCAGCCGGCCTTCAGCATGGCGTAGCTGGGCTTGATCCCTTTGGCCCGGTTCTCCGGAAGTTGGCCGGGGATGGGCTTATCGCCGCCCAGGGCCGGGTTGATCACGTAATACTCGATGAAGAAGGGGCGTTTTTCGCCGGTCTTTTCGCTCACCCCCACCAGTGAATGCCACCACCAGTCATAGCCGCGCCGCGCCAGTGCGCCCTTCAGCATGTAACCGTTACGATCGTCCATGGATCCGCTCCTTTTTGATTGTGTTTTTGTGAACAGATCCAGTATAGCAAAATAAGTTGCAAAACGCAACTAATAAATGATCCAATCATTTTGAACACGGATCTACCGGATAGAACGGATAAAACCTTTCAAATGAAATCCGTGAAAATCCGTTAGATCCGTTCAATCCGTGTTAAAGATCCTGTCTTCTTTCAGCCCCGAAACCCACCCATAATGCCCGGGAAAAGACAACCGCTAAACACGCGAAATAATCTTATAGAGGGTGCGGCCCGCCATTCAAACCATTTGGAACACGGATCTAACGGATAGAACGGATAAAACCTTACAAATGAAATCCGTGAAAATCCGTTGGATCCGTTCAATCCGTGTTAAAGATCTTGTCTTCTTTCAGCCCCGAAACACACGAACGGCTCTTATCCCCCCTGCTGGCCGAGGAACAGGTGCAATTGCGCGGCATGCTCCTGCACGTGGCGCATGGTGTAGAGCAGCAGCTCCGCAAACGGCACTTCCCCCCAGGCGAAACTGCACAGCCGGGCAGCCTCTTTGGCCGTCAGCCCGGCGATCGTCTCCTGGCAGCGGCGGCGGCAAAGCTCCAGGTAGCCGAGCAGTTCCGCGCGGGAATAGGTGCGCGGCAGGGACTCGCCCGCCTGCATCTCCACCAGGTCAAAGGGCGGTGGCGGCGCAAAGCCCTCCTCCGCCCCGGTCAGGTACAGGTCCAGCCAGAAGAGGGTGTGGTAGCCCAGGTACCAAAAAGTGGAAAAGCCCTTGGCCACCCACTGGTCGGGCTGGTCGGGCCACAAGCGGGCCTCCCACAGCTCGTCCGGGCAGGCGCGCAGCGCCTCTTCCAGCCCGTCGATGGCGACCTTGAACTGGCGCCATACCATATCCTGATCGATTATTTTCATGGCATTCTCCTTCCGCCTAAAGATCCACCCACAGTTGCACCGCCACCTCGTCGTCCAGCTCCAGCCCCTCCGCCTCGCGAAGGCGGTCCTTGAGCGGCAGCAGGTAGCCGCCCCGGCGGGGGATCAGCGAGGTTTGAAAATCGGTCTCCCCGATGCGGGCGCGCACCGGGATCACCCCCCAGCCGTAAGAAACGAAGGGGGAGATGCCTTTCAGGTTGCGGCTCTCCGGTTCGGGAACGGCGATGAAGTAATAGGGCGACGGCCCCCGCCAGTAAAAGATCACGCCACTGAAGTGGATGTGCATGGGAGAATTATAGCAGAAAGGGAAGGCCGCAAACAGGCCACCGCTTGAGAACTTGTAAAAACCCCCAGGACATACTACAATTACATCAGGTTCCGACCAGGTAAAAAAGGAGTTGGCATGTCTGAAACGCCAAAAAGCAGGGAATATCTGGGGTATTTTGGGATAGGGCTGCTCTTTCTAGTTTTCATTGCCCTGGCGGTCATGATCCTCTTCGGGGAAGTGATCTGGCCCAATGAGGCAAAACAAACCCGGCTTGTGCCGATCCATGACCCCAACACCAACGACACCCTCATGGTGCGCCTCCCCTTAATCGTTTTGGTGGATGAACCTGCCACCTTGGAAGTAACATACGAACCTGGTCTCCCCCAACCTTCCACCAGCACCATAGAAATATCTTCCACGTCGCAAGATCTTGACCTGATCCCGACGGGCAAAACCATCCCGGAAGAGAAGATCAGTCTGGAAGTCCCCACCGACACCGTTCAGACGTACCATCTCCAGTTGCGCAATGGAGGAAGTATAGTCGGACTTAACAATGTGGAAGTACCGCTATGTATTCAGTTCCATGATCCAGGCGCGCCGTGTCACCCCGATGGCCCCGCCGTGACGCTCGAATCCCAGGGAGGGTTCATTGCGCGAAAGGTCGGCGGCAGTTTGATCACCCTGAGCGGTTTGCTGATCACCCTGGGCACGATCCTCTGGAGCGCGTATAAATTCCAGCAAGGCCGCGAAAAATCCCACAAAGAGCAGCAAGCAGTGGAGTTGATCGCTGCCCAGGCGACCCTGGCACATATTTTGGAATTGTGCCGGGAAGGAAAATTCGCTGATGCAAAACAGTCATACACGGAAAATTTAGCAGCGTTGAAGAAAATAAAGGGCCTGAAGAGCCCCGAATTGGAATTCTTGATCAATGCGAGTTCTGAGAACAAGCCAAACCAAGGAGGCCAGGACGAGAAGAATCAATACGAGGCTGCCCTGCGCGAATGGCCGGATGAGACCGCGGCCAGGTTAATCTCCTTATTCGAAGCTCAAAAAGACGATGCGACTTACTTGCAGCGCCTGTTTGCCTTCCCGTTGGAAAAAATCGCCAGCCCGGAACTGCGAGACGATTTCAATGAAATAAGGAGCAAGCGTTTCGAAAAGTCGTTATCCTGGCCTATCCTTCTGAAAGCACCTCTATCACCAGATAACCCATTTGAAACAAGCAATGACGCAGAAGATGAAAAGTGGGTATTTAATGACCGGGTGCCGTCCTTTTTTGACAAGCTGGCCCTGTTCAATACGCTTTCGTTATTCCCCTCCGGTAGTCTTATTTTGATCTATGGACAAAAGGGCAGCGGAAAAACCACGCTGGCGAAGAAATTAACTATGTTCCCTGGTGAAGCGCCGTCAGATGATCAGCGCATCTTGGGAATATATCTGGATAGCAAATATGGATTGGATTACGTCTGGCACGGATTTGCTCAGCAATTACTACGATTCTGCAAATTACACCCTGTGGAACTGTTCCATACGACTGACATGCAGAGAAGATTATTGGCGCAGGTGTGGGTCGGCGGCTTAAGCAGCAGGGTTGCCCAAACGGAACTTGAACAAGAATTGCATAGCAATGAGATGGACCTGGAGGGAGTGAAGGAAGATCTTCGAAATGCATGGATAATCGCCAGAAAAGCGAGCCTGTCTTTGTTGCTCTCCGCAGTTAAGCAGGAACGAAACTGCCTTCTGGATGCGGATCATTGGCCGGGTGTATTAAATCAAGCAGCCCAGGCGCTCGGGTTTAGCCAACTGCGCGTTGCCTGGGACCTCAAGGATCACGATCCTGAGCATATTCCGCTGGCTATCTATCCCCCCGCCTGGCGCGCTGCGGGGATCACCACCTATGTGCTGGTGGATGCAGCACATGCAGAACTGCCCATTGCCGATTACACCTGCAAATTAACCTGGGATAAAGCCCACCTGGCAGAGCTAGTCAAGATGCGTTTTGATACGTATCGAAATTTATCAAATAACTCCTCATTGAATTTCGAAGAAGTAATTTCCACCCGTGAATTGGAAAGGTTGATCGCAAGATGCGAAAATAATCCTGGCAGCCTTATGCGCGCGTGCGCAGATGCCTTTGATGATTGGAAAAAGAAGAATAGCTGAACCATGACCCACTCTTATGATTTCTGGCCTTTTGTAAAACCTGAAGACCGGCTGGCAGCGGAAGATGCACGCTGGTGGCAGGAATGTTACCTGCCGCGGCCGGTGGAGGAGGTCATCAGAGGCCAAACCCTGTGGAGCGTGATCAGCGGCACGGCAGGCAGTGGAAAGACCACCGTGTTGCAGTCCGTTCTGCGCACGGCCGGCCCGCATATCTTTGTATTGGACTATTCCCCGAGACAGTGGAAAGATCTACCTCAAACTACCCAAAATGGGCATCTATGGAATTGGATTCATCTGGTCTCCCGGCAATTATCGGAAGAGATCCTTGAAAAGCCTGAATTGATCCTGCAGATTCCCAATACACAACGCCAATTTTTGCTCTGGGCCATCCGAAAATTTGATTCGCCGCGTTATTTCAGCCGCTGGTTGGAAAAGCTCCCCCCCGAATCAGCCGATCTTATGCAGGGGATCAAATATGAAGATCTCTATCAAAGCCAGACAAATCCCCGAGATGCAAAAGACCAGATCAGCGAACTGTTGGATATCTGTCAGTCCATCGGATATACCAGGATCTGGATCACCATGGAAGTTCCTCTGGGGCTGCCCGAGGAACAAATCCGCCAGTTGCAAACGCTTTTCAGCTGGCATGAATTGATGCACCACCCCAATTTACGCCTGATCGCTGTCATGCCGCGCCAGATGTTGGAGCAAGTCGACCCCGAGCGTCTCTCGAAAAGCCGGGTAAGGATCACCCTGGTGGACCCACCCTGCGAAGAGGTGTTAAATGGGATGGTCCAACGCAGCCTGCAAAGCGCCTCTGGGGGCAAGCTGCGCGCCTTGAGCGAGATCGCCGCCACTGACCTCCTGGATGCCTTACAGGGATTGATCGACCTCGAAATTGGAGAATCCACCCCGGGCGCCTGGTTGTGCGCCGCGCAAATCCTCTTGAAGCAGTATGCGCCATCCGGTCGAAAATTGGACGGCGCCGATTTGCCACTAATGCGGCGGGAATTCTACCGCAACTACATTCCAATCTGGATCGCACCTAATAATATGGGTGGGGTATGGCGCGGCGAAAATTTTATCCCGTTAGACCGGTATTTATTCGAATTCTTTGCTGAACTATACGAGGGGAAAAAAGATCGAGCCGCGCCAAAGAAAGTTCAGGATTATCATTACACGCTGGCCCACCGAATACGGGAACGGATCGAACCCGATCCGGAAAATCCTATCTACCTGGTGGGGCAGCGCAATCAAGGGTATTGGGTAGAGAACAAGCGCGTGGCGCTATGTTAGGAAGATGTCAGGTCTAAGTCAACCCCAGGGAAGGTAAAAATGGCCTGAATCTCTTGCCTTCGAACCATTGAAGGCAGCGAAACGTATATAATCGACTTAACAGGCCGAACAATTTTATATGGAATTATATTATGATCACCAGACTCCAGTATTTGCAATCGATTGGCTTATCCTTCGATCCTTTTGAACTGACCGCTGCCGAACAAGAAGTTGGGGATACGCAAGACATACCTAAGTTCTTCAATTATCTTAGCCTTCCCAGGCTCCAAACCCAGGACGGGAAAGAGCTGACTTTTCATTCTTTGCGCGATCCCAGACACTTATTCATCTTTGCAGAACCCGGTATGGGCAAAACGACCCTCAAATATCAGGTGAACGCTGATTGCCGGTCGCTGCTGGATGATAAGACCATGACCGTGATCTACAATTTCGGGGGAGAAACCGACCTGTCCGACAGGGAATACGGCAGCCAATTAGCCCGGGAATTGGTGATCGATCTGTTGATCCATGTTGTCGAACAGTACAGCCGGTTCAGGCCCGGTCCTTCCAAACAACAGATCGAAGCCCTGGCGAAGTTGATCCCGGTGGGCGAGATCAAAGCACGTCGCCTGTTGGAACGACTGTTGGAGCATAAGCAGCTCCACAACCGTTCAAAGCTGGGAGCCTATTGGTCTTTTGTAGGGCGCCCTGCAGTGAAGGTAGTGCCTGACTCTCCTGCTTTACAAGAGATGCTGCGAGCACTCCACACCGCCTATCTTCAGGCGCCTGCGCTACCTGCCGGGTGGGATGCAGTGGAAGCAGGCCTGGAGGCGGCGCATGAGTGGGGCTTCGACAATGTTCTCGTTTTAATGGACGGGTTGGATGCACACCATTCCGATCCCGTTATCATGATCCGCCTGCTCCAGCCCTTTTTGCACCGGCTTGGATTCCTGGAGAAGCGGCATGCTTTTGCCAAGATATTCCTGCCTGTAGAGGTAAAAGAAGCCGTTCAAAATTCAGCAGCTCAACTCAACTTGTCCTACCCTCCTGAGAATGCTATAATCATTTGGGACAAAAGTCAACTATCCAATCTCGTCACAGAACGAATACGAGCTGCTGGCATGGCGGAGTTCGACCTGAACCTTTTTGCGAGCAAAGAATTACCCGATGTACACCATCGGGCCATTGAACTTGCGTGTGGTTCGCCTCGCCGCCTGCTCTTGATCATCAACGCCCTCATCGATGCGCACATGCAATCAGTGCCATCCTCTGAAACGTTCCTGGCGAAAGATTGGGAGAAAATGGAACGGGACCTGAAGGTACAGGATCTTCTTCCATGCCAGAAAAAAGCGGAATACGTACGGTGACCGAGTAATTCCGCAGGAGGGAATCTTATGCTCGAACCCACTGAAGACGGCAATTTCCAACAAGAGCTCTTTGTTAGCCGCCTAGAGACAAAGGTCCTGATCAGATGGTTGGAAACCAACCAGGAAAAACGATTGCGCGCTCTGGTTGGCCCCCCGTGCGCGGGCAAGACCTGGCTGATTCAAGATCTGCTGCAATATTGCCGCAAGAAATCCGTCCGGACAAAATATTTCGTCCTGGAGCTGCCGCTAGAGAAAATCGTGGATCATGACGGGCGGATCGTTGAGAATGCTTTGTGGAATTGGTTTATGAAATTTCTTACCAGCGAAGGGAAAGAACTGGATCTCCAGGATCCGGCTGGTTTTGTCGATCTGCCGGGGCTGATCCAACACCTGGTGAAGAAGATTTGTGATGGGCCAAAAATTCCTTTATTGGTAGTAGATGAGTACGACAAGTTGAACTCTGAAGCCGCGAGCATTTTTTGCGACCTGGTATTTGAACCCTTCCTGAGCCGTCCGTGTACCCGCATCCTGATCGGCTGCCGCGAATTCTCCGAGCTATTCGGGGTATTGGTCACCCGAAATAAATGGCAGCTCCCGTTGGAAAGTGCGGTGAACGAGAACGAGCAGTTCCAAAAATTACAAATGCAGCACCCAGATTATGATCCAACTATCATCCAAAAATGGAAAAAACTGCTGCGCCATTATCATTGGGATCATCCGGCTATTAATACATTTTTGTTTGAGCAAGAAACCACCCAACGCCCGGCTTTTGGAGAATTGACCGTCTCCGACCTGGATCAGTGCGTGCAGAAGATGCTGACGCATGCCGGATACACCCCCATCAATGAACAGGCGCTGCGCCTGCTCAAAGAGCTGGCCAGATGCCAACAAGATCATTTCACAGAGGGGTGGACAATGATCCAGGCGCTGGAGATCGTCAGCCGAAGAATGGAGCAAATTATTCTGAGAGGAGATGACCGTATCGGGCAGTTGGTGAGATATCGCCTGGTCGAGCATTTCAAGGATGGGGAGTTCGTCGTGACCAGAGGTTTGTATGACATCCTATGCGACATCAATGAACTTGAAGCCGCGTCCGAGGATCAAGGGAGAGAAGACCATGAGTGAACAAACCGCTTTTAATCCGTTAGTGCGCGCCAATTTTGTCGGCCGTTCGGCGCTTTTGGAAGCCTTTAAGGGCTGGCTTACCACTCCTCCGGCAGATCTGCATATCATCTTGCTGCCGGGAAAGGGCGGCATGGGCAAGACCAAGCTGCTGGAGGAACTGCTGCATTATGCCGGAAATCCCCAATACCAGCAAAAATCCGAACAATCGAAACCCACCTGGGGATTGGAAAAGAAAGTGGTCTTCACGCAGCCGCTGGACATGTATGATATTGAATTTAATCTGGTTGAACACCTGCTGCAGGCCATCCGGCAGCGGCTGGTAAACGCCAATCCATTGATCGATTTCATCAACTATGATAACGCTTACGAAGAGTACCAGCAGCAGCGCGAATTTCACGCCCAATTCAAGGTGCTGCAAACCTCCGAGGATAAGGTCAAGCGAAATTTTCTGGAAGACTACCGTAGGAATGCAAAAAATTTCCATCTGGTGATCGCACTGGATACGGTTGAACGGGTCACGCAGTTCAATCCGCAATGGCTGCGAGACCTGGGAATGCTGAACGCTGAGGATCTGGCCTATGATTCACTGGAATGGTTGGTCCAGGCCATTGAACAAGGCTGGCTGCCCAACACCACCCTGGTCCTGGCCGGGCGAGATGATGATCACTACGGCCAACCCTTCTTTAACAAGATCCGCAAGGCAGCCGGAAAGAATAAGCATTGCAAGCTGGATATGTGCGAACTGGATCAATTCAGCCCCGAGGAGGTACGCGCATACCTGATCGCTCTTGCAGATGAATGGAAGAAAGACGAACGGCGTTCCAGCCAGGTAGCCGGGAAGGTGGCCGAAAGTTACGCGAATTCAGCAGAACAGGTGGAACTTCTCCATCTGTGCACCAACGGGCAGCCCATTCGCCTGGCCATTTACACCGACCTGCTTTTATCTGGAAAAGAGATCCCCGAACAATTGTTGAGCAGCCGGGAGGTTATCCAGCAAGAGATCAGCCGCTCAAATGGGTTGAAGAAAATTCAAACGGAGATCGAAGCCCGCTTTATCCATTCTCTTTTCAATCCTGACTCCGTTGAAAATCAATTATTGTTGACGCTTGTGCGCATTCCCATCGGGGTGGATGAAGAACAACTAAAAAGAATCATGGTCGAATTATATGGGTATAACGCAGCAGCGGTGACCGAGGCGATTAAGACCTTGCCGATGTTATCGGTCTATCGTGAACGCCCCGGCAAACGCCTGGGGCTGCAGGATGAGATTTATACCATTTTCGCGAACCACCGCAAGATCAACGGCAGCAAAAAAGACGAAATACAAGAACGCCGCCAATTATACAAATTCCTTTGGAGCTATGCGGAACAAGAGTCTAAAACAGCCCGGACCAGCCGCGATGCATGGCGCGAACAAGAGGAACGCGAGCTGCAAGCCCGGATCACTGATCCGCTGGAAGCCTGGAAAGTGGAGTTCCCCAAGCCGGATTACGAAGAGATCCACAAGCGCCGTCAAAACCTCGAGAAAATGGGCCGTTGGGAACGTGAACAAATGTATTATGCCTTGTGTTTATCCCCGGCCTGGCAAATCAACAATTCATTTTTCGATCTCGCAATGCAGCGCGGATTGGCCAACGACATCGAAGCAGACGTGCTCTACGAAGCTGTTCTACACCAGGTGATTTACAATCACGATCTGGTTGACTTCATCGAATATGAGGATTGGGGAGCGCTGAAACGATATAACACCCCCGCGATCGATGCCTTGCGCCGCGTGGCACAGCAAGATGAAGTGATCCGCTGGATGGCGCGTTTTGCTTACCGTCCCCAAATCGACCGCGCATTACAACTATCCAAAGAAACTATTCAATTGATTGGCAATCCTCCCAAAGAAATCGGGCACAACGAATATGCGCGCCATTCCTGGCAGCATACCTTTTTCCGATCCCAGGTTCAAGTATTCAGCGAATATGCCCGAATTTTGCAGGGAGAGAAATCTGAAGAGGCGATCGACCATTTGCATACCATTGTCAAGAATCTTGAACTATTGAGGAAAGGGGAGCGTAATGATGCTGTCAATATCGACGGCCGCATTGAATATGGCTTCAAAGGACATCCGGCAGAACGGCGTTTGATGCGTGTGATCGCTCTGGCCTGCAATTTCATCGGTTACGGCTACGCAAATTTAGGCAGGCTCACGGAAGCCAAGAAATCCTACGCCAGAGCATTAAAACTGATGCGCGAGACCAAATCGGAAGCGCATATCGCTACCATCCTGAACAACCTTTCCCGGGTTCTTTCGGATATGGGCCGCCAGCGGTCGCGGCGGTTGTGCCTGGACGGATACCGCCTGCGCCGAAAATTGGGTGATGATATTCCACTGGCTCTATCGATTAACACTCTGGCGCTCATTGATAATGACAACCTGCGCCCTGAATCGGCCTGGGTGGAAGCAGCCACCGCCCTGGTATATTTCAAACGCTCGCAAGATGACCGCGGCCGCGGCCTGGCTTGCCTGCAATTAGGAGAAGCCTTACGCCGGCTGGCCTGGAAAGACCGGCTGGGGCTCCGGCTGCCGGACAAACCCAAGGATCTACTTAAAAATGCTGAAACCGTGCTTGGCGAGGCACGCAAGATCTTCACCGACCCTGAAAGCCCTGCGAGCAAAGAATTGGCCCGGAGAATTGAGTCGTATATTGAATTCGGTTGTTTGCAGCGCGATCAGCTCCCCATATTTCAAGATATTCCAGCGGTCACCCTCTATTCAAACGCCAGGAACAATCTCGAAAAAGCCATTAATCTTGCAGAGCAAGTCAAAAATGTAAAATTGGAGCTGGATGCGCAGATCAATATCGCCTGGACGCATTACTCCTTTGCCACCCGCCTGATGCTTGATTTCGCCGATTCCTACAAAGCGAGGCAACCTGAGATCATGGACCAGATTGAGAATTACATTACCCTGACCACACAGGATATAGAAACTGCCGAAAGACTGTTATCAAAGATCGATCGCGATGAAAAAAAGACCAGTGAAATAACCAAGGGAACCATGCCGAAAGCACAAAGAGATACAGCGTATGTTTTCCAGCAACGCGGCAAGATCGAAAGCCTGCTGGGACGGATCGCAATGGACCGCTTCCTCCTCCTGGCCGAAAAATATCGAGCCAAGGGTCCCTCGGAACTGGAGCAGATCACTGACCCCGTAGGAAGTGAACAGAAGCAAAAGGAACAGCGGGAGAGGCTTTCTCAGGACGAAGAGGTTCATTTGAGGCTTGGCGAGGCAGCCAGGGCTTTTGTGAAGTCTTTGGCATACGCCCAACTCTATTCCCCGCGGTCTTCAGCGCTTTCACAAACCTATGATACCTTATATGAATATCTTAAGAAGTTCAACCAGACGGAATTGAAGTTATTCCGGAAGTACGAGACGTTGTATCGCAGCAAATCTGAATACAATATCGGCAGCGAGACCATGGTCCTGCAAGACCTGGGTAATCTGGATGAATTCCTGGACGATTGCTTTGGCGAGCATACCCAAGATGAGGATGAGTGATCCTTTTATTTAGCCGCCCGGTCTGTTTTTGGAGAGCCTTATGAGCAAAAAATCTCTAGAACCGAAATTATGGTTTGCCCAACCAGCCAATAAACTGGATGATTGCGCATGTCCCAACTCTATGGTCCTGTTTTCCGAACTGAAAGATGAAGTGGAAAACGACTGTGCATGCGTGGGGCAGGTTTCAACCAATGAGATCAAAGATATTGCCGACTCCCTGTTCATCCAGGCGCCGGAAACCAGCCTGACCCCGCTGGGCGATGCCCACTGGCTCATCTTCAATCCCTACAATCCAACCGCTCCGGGGGTGATCAACGAAGCTGCCCTGCGGCGGTGGATGGATTTTTCCACTCCCCACCTTCTCACAGAACCGATTGACCGCCTGATGTGCCAGCACCGTTTAATCCAGCCTGTCCATGCCGCGCCTGTCTTGGAGCCCGGCACAGCCCAGGTTCTGACCGCATGGCTCCAGATCAGCAATGACTGCAACCTGGATTGCCCATATTGTTACGTGGTGAAATCGGCAGACTTTATGAAGCTGGAGACCGGCCTGCGCGTATTGGAAGATCTGTTTGCATTGGCAAAGGCCCATCATTTTCCTGGGCTGAGACTGAAATATGCCGGTGGGGAACCTACTTTACAGATGGGGCTTATCCGGGCATTGCATGAGCAGGCGCAAAAATTATCCCGCCAAACCGATATTGCTTACAGTGAGATCATTCTCACCAACGGCACCTTGCTGGAGGCCGCCGATGCGAACTGGATCGCCGACCATAAAATCGAGATCATGGTATCGCTGGATGGCGTTGGAGAAGTGCATGACCAGCTGCGGCCGGCACGGAACGGCGTCAGCGCTTTCCAGGCCCTGGTGCACGCTGTAGATCATCTCCTCATCCCCAACGGTATTCGCCCGATTGTCTCCCTGACCGTGACCGGATGGAACACAGACGGAATTGCGGAGGCTGTTGAATGGATCCTCGCCCGCGGATTGCGTTTGAATTTGAATTTCTACCGCCAACCGCAGGCGGCCATGAATCACAAAGGGCTGGAAATTGAAACAGAAAGGATCATTCAGGGAATGCTGGCGGCTTACCAGGTGATCGAGCGCGCCCTGCCGGATTGGCCCATGCTGGACGGCTTGCTGGACCGCTGCCTCTCCAGTGCGCACCTGCACACCTGCGGAGCCGGGCTCAGCTACGTGGTCATCGATCACGAAGGACGCACTGCCCCTTGCCAGATGCTGATCCACCAGGCTGCCGGCGATCTGGCTGATGCTGATTGGGCCGGGCTGGGCTCAACCCCTGATTTTCACAATTTCCCTGTCAGCAGAAAGAAAGGTTGTCAAACGTGCGCTTTCCGCCACATCTGCGCCGGCGGCTGTCCCCTTGAGACCTACCGCGCCTTCAACAAGTGGGACGTACCCAGTCCCAACTGCCAGGTTTATAAGACCCTGTTGCCGGCTGTTATGCGCCTGGAAGGATTGCGATTGATCAAATACTCCAACCAGAATTGATCTGGGGCATGTCAGAGAAATGTCAGAGAAGCGGGAGGTTTTCCAACCTCCCGTTCTGATTCAAGTAAGGAGGAAGGAAGACAAAGCCGTTGCATTGTCAACCAAACGGCGCATAATACGATTAACGAACCAAAACAACTCCGGCACAAACAAAGGAAATCCAGACCATGAAAACAACCCCTCTCCTCCTCCAAAATCAAAAGAACGCCTTTCCTCCGCCGCCAATCTCCCGAAGAAATAACACCTTGCCGCCCAATCCCGCTCTCAACCGAGGCCCGCCATAAATGACGAGCCTCGGTTCGTTTTTCCCCAAGCCCCGCCTTGTCCCTCCCCATCCCGTGCCGGAGGCCTGCCAGGCAACATCCACGCAGATCGCCCCCTCCCCCCCGAATGCGACAAAATTGCGACAAAGGCCCCGGCAGGCCTATGATATGATTAGGCTGTGACGAAGATCTTACTGGTCGAGGATAACCTGGAGCTGGTCGGGATCATCCGCCGGGAGCTGAATACAGCCGGTTACGAGGTGGTGGATTGTGCGGACGGCAAAACCGCCCTGGAACTGGTCGAGCGCTGCCGGCCGGATGCGATCCTTCTGGATTGGATGCTGCCCGTCCTGGACGGCGTGGAAGTTCTGCGCCGTTTACAGAACGACAGCCGCGTCTGCCCACCGGTCTTGATGCTGACCGCCCGGGGGGAAGAAGCTGACCGCGTGATCGGGCTGGAAATGGGCGCCGACGACTACCTGGCCAAACCGTTCTCCATGCGCGAACTGCTGGCGCGGGTGAAGGCCCTCCTGCGCCGGGCGGAAAAGATCCGCCAGACCCTCTCGGATGACCAGGGCGGCGGCGAAAAACCGCTCGTCTGGCGCGATCTGCGCGTCGATCCGCTGGCCATGCGGGCCGAAATGAACGGCGCAGAAATCATCCTGACCCAGATCGAATTCAACCTGTTGATGCTCTTTCTGCGCAATCCGGGCCGCGTCTTCAGCCGCACCTATTTATTGGAAGTGATCTGGAACCAACCCTATATCGAAGGCGACCGTTCGGTGGACAATGCCATTCTACGCCTGCGCAAGAAGATCCATCCCGCGGGGGATGAGATCGAGGCCGTGTGGGGCGTTGGATACCGGCTGAGAAAAAACTGATGAAGATCCGCCTGCAGAGTGTTCCCGTTTCGCGCGCGCTGATGGAAGGCTGGGGAATCATGGCGGGATTTTCCGCGCTGCTGGCATTGACGCCGGGCCTGGGAGATGTCGCCATCGGAGAGGGAGTCAACCTGGCTCTTTTCTTTGCCTCTGCCTGGCCGGGCCTGCGCGCCTCCCGCCCGGGCCTTTCCCGTTCCAGAAATTTCTTGATCGAGGTCGGGACCAGCCTGCTGCTCACCCTGGGATTGGCAGCGATCCTGGTCTTCTGGCACTTCCTCCCCGGCGTCAACAGCCTGATCGAGAACAACTCCTTTGGCTCCGCTATTTTGCTGATCGTCCTGGGGCTCACCTCCCCCGCTTATCTTTTCTGGCGCCTGGCGCTGTGGGGATGGGGAAAATGGCAGTCGCTTCGCCGGCGGCGCTTCATGTGGTCGATCAACCATGCCATGCTCAGCGCCTTGTCAGTCCTCGTGCTGGTGTTGGTGGGGGTGTTCGGCGCGGTCGCCTTCCCGACCCTGGTCAATCCCGATAGTAATATCTTTGCCAACGCCCTGGCGCTGATCATCCAGGTAGTCTTCATCCTGGTCCTGGTCCTGCCCGCCATTTTCATTCCCATCCTGCTGGTCTTGCTGCCGGTCATGGCGGTCACCGCGTATACCGCCTCGCGGAATCTGGCGCGCCGCCTGGAAACATTGGCCCACGCGGCCCAGCAGTTGAGCGCCGGAGACCTGCGGGCGCGGTCGATCGTCGAAGGGGAAGATGAGATCGCGCAATTGCAGCGGGATTTCAACCACATGGCCGAGGAACTGGAAAAGGCTTCGGCCGGCCTCCTGGCAGAGCGGGACCGGGTCACCACCTTGCTGAAGAACCAGCGCGAGCTGACCGCTTCCGCATCCCACGAACTGCGCACCCCTCTGGCCATTATGAGCGGGCACCTGGAACAGAGCCTGGATGCTCCCAACCTGCCGCCCGAGATCCGCCAGAACCTGGCCGCCATGCAGGCCGAAGGCCAGCGCATGCAGAACCTGATCGAAGACCTGTTCACCCTGTCGCGGGCTGAGGTCAACCGCTTGAGCCTCAACCTGGAAAGCTTTGATCTCCTGCCGGTGATCCAGCAAACCGTGGACGCAGTGGCGCCGTTGACCTGGCGCAGCCGCAAGGTCAGCGTGATCGCCCACCTGCCGGAGGAATGCCCGCCAGTGCATGCCGACCGCCTGCGGGTGGAGCAGGTCCTGCGCAATCTGCTTCAAAACGGCGCACGCTACACGCCGCCGGGGGGTATTGTGGCGGTCGATATCGAGATCGAAGAGCACGAGATCTGTATGCAGGTTCACGACACCGGGGAAGGGATCGACTCGCTCGACCTGCCGCATATCTGGGAAAAGTTCTATCAGGGACGCAATGCCAGCGGGGAATTTAACAGCGGCCTGGGACTGGCGATCGTGCGGGAGCTCAGCGAGACCATGCACGGCCGGGTGGCAGTACAAAGCGTGGTGGGGGAAGGCAGCCGTTTTTCGGTCTGGCTGCCCCGCGCCGCCGAATAGTTCCATCGATTCGCGACAATTCTGAGACAATCTGACGACAGGGCTGCGACCGGCGCCTGATATCATCGCATTATCACCGAATAAGGAGTGTGCGATGATCCTCTTCATCATCATAGCTTTCGTGATTTTTGCCGTAATGGCCTTCTCTCCGCTCGTCTCCTCCCCGCATCCGGCCCATGAGACCGGGCAGAGATCTTGATATTCGCTCTCAGCAAAGGAACCCCATGAATCCCTACATCCTGCAAACCACCTCCCTCAGCCGTTCGTTCGGCGCCCTGCAGGCCGTCCGCAAGGTCAACCTCCAGGTGCCCACGGGCAGCATCTACGCTTGTCTCGGGCCTAACGGCGCCGGAAAGACGACCACCATCCGCATGCTGCTCTCGCTGCTGCGTCCCGACGAAGGCGACATTCTGCTCTTCGGGCAGCAACTTACGCCGGGCAACCGCAGTTTATTGGGGCGCATTGGCGCGCTGATCGAAGCTCCCAGCCTGTACCCCAACCTGACCGGCTACGAGAACCTGGAAGTGACCCGCCGCATGTACGATGCCCCCCCGGCGCAGATCAACCGCGTGCTGGAAATCGTCCGCCTGAAACGGGACGCCGGGCGCCTGGTGCGCACCTATTCCATGGGAATGCGCCAGCGTCTGGGCCTGGCCCTGACGCTGCTGAACAACCCCAGCCTGCTGATCCTGGATGAGCCGGTCAACGGCCTGGACCCGGCCGGCATCCAGGAGGTGCGCGAACTGCTGCGCAACCTGGCCCAGGATCACCAGGTGACCGTTTTCCTCTCCAGCCACCTGCTGGCCGAGGTGGAGCAGATTGCCACTCACGCCGGGATCATCCACGCCGGGCAGCTTTTGTTCCAGGGCAGCCTGGCCGACCTGCGCGCCCGCAGCGGGCAGATCCTGAGCCTGTCTGTGGACCGCCTGTCTCCGGCCATGGCATTCCTCCAGGACAAAGGCTGGCCTGTGCGCAACGGCGGTCAGACCTTGAAGATCGACATTGGCGGGCCGGCGGATGCCGCGCTGATCAACCAGCAGTTGGTGCTGAACGGGTTCAACGTGTACAGCCACCAGGCCAATCAAACCACCCTGGAAGATATCTTCCTCAAGATCACCGCATAGGAGTTGTACCATGACCGCATATTTTCGCGCTTTTTGGGCGGAATCGCTCAAACTGAAACGCACGCTCTTGTTCTGGACCGTTTTCCTGGCCCCGGCTGCCACCGGGCTGCTGATCGTCCTGATGGTCGAAGGCGATGACCTGAGCAATTGGGGCACGGGGAGTTCCTGGGTGAACCTGCAAGACACCGTCAATGTCTTCTGGGCCATCCTGATGATCCCGCTACTGATCGCCCTGCAGGCCACCCTGCTGGGGCAGTTGGAACACGGCGAAAAAGCCTGGAAGCATCTCTACGCCCTCCCCATTCCCCGCCAGGCGGTCTACCTCGCCAAGTGGCTGATGGCCAACCTGCTCGCCCTGGCCAGCTCGCTGATCTATGTCGGCGTGATCATCCTGGTCGGCCTGTTCCTCGTCACCTTCGTGAACCCCAACAACGGCCTGGCCTCCCCCATCCCGGTCTGGGAAATGCTCTCCCAATCCCTGAATATCTACCTCGCCATGCTGCTGGTCATCTCCATCCAGCTCTGGGCCAGCATCCGCTGGAGCAATTTCCTGGTGCCGATCGGGATCGGCATGGTGGCCACCTTTGCCAACATCTTCGCCATCCGCTCCGACAAATGGTATTACACCCTCTTCCCCTGGGCCCTGGGCGGGAACACCGTCTTCAAACCGGATTTCTTCACCTCCAGTTTGGTCCTCAGCCTGGTGGGCGGGCTGGTGATGCTCGCGTTCGGCATCTGGGACACCAGCCGGCAGGACCGCTGAGTGCAGAATTAAACAAAAGCTGGCGGTACCGATGTACCGCCAGTTTTTTGGTGCCCCTGAGGTGATTCGAACACCTAACCTTTTGCTCTTCCAATACCAATCCCGAATCTCGGCCGCCCCATCCCCAGGATGGGGGCCCTTCAAACCCTCTTAATAGAGAAATGGCAACTCACCCACTCTAAAACGGGTCTGGATGACACTTTCTTTAAATACCCACAATCCTCAAACTCGCACGAAAAATTTATTTGTATTTTCCAATCGCATTGACATAAATTAATGAACTAGTAGGGGTTTGTACAGGCAGCTTTAAGGTGTTCATCCCGATCATCATCCGGTAAGAACTAATCCCGGCAACGGGCTTGCGCGTTCTCCTGCCTTTTGCTACACTGAATATGCCAGCCGTCGGGTGCCCCCCTCACTCGGCGGTTTGGCATTTTAATGGATTGCATCTTGGGCAGTTCAGTAACCAGTCTTTAAATAATCTCCGGTTTGTTACAATATTTGTGTTTTTGGGGAATATATTTTGCATCTTAAGATACGCCTAATCTCATACTGCAGCCTGTGGTGTTATAAGGAAGCAAAGCACTTCAAATAATACCCATTGTGCGAACTTAAAGCCCCCTGATTGGTTCGCAAAACAATACTTTTTCCAGGGGGAAGAGTATAGAATTCGGTTCGCACAATTTATCAACAAATCAAACTAACACAGCCCTGAGATTTCCCAGGGTTGTGTGGCAAAAGATGCAGGTGGCTACCGAGAGATGATCGGCAAGAAAATCTGTTTATCCAGTTGAATTCCTGATTCGGAAGCATATACTGGGTAGGGTTCACTCCAATTACCCACACTATCCGAGACCTGGATATAGACGATTCGCTCCTCGTTAAAGGTCCAACTTACCGTATCGGCATAGGGAATTGTGACTGTGTTTTCCTCTGCCATCAAGGGATCGTTGCTTAATCGCAGCTCGCTCAATTCCGAGAGATCATCAACTGCGTAAATGGATAGTTCTCGATCGAGCGTTTCGCCAGGAGACACAGAAGCATCCAAAATGGGCGCAAAATCATCAAATTGATAAGATGCGCTAAAAGTCTCGGATACGTTCCTGGCATAGTCCCGGAATTGCACGTAAACAGTCGTATACTCGGGATGATCCGGCGAAGCGGGTAATTCGATGGATTCACTGTAAGGCTGCCAGGCAACGTCTGTAAATTCGGGATCGAAGGCAATCCGCATATCCTGAACCACACCTTCATAGAAGTTTTCAGGGGGATTCTCCTCGCCGGCCCACATGATTCCATCAAAAGCGCCCAAGTATAGCGTCACCATTGCTGTCTGGGTGCTGTAGCTGTACTGCTCGAACTCAACCCAGCCATATGGCGCAACACTGTCATAAACAAAATCAACCTGTTGAATCGCAGTAATGTTTCCGGCATGATCGCGCAGGCGGATAAAGGCGGTTTTGTGTCCGTCGATCAATTCAGACGGTGCCCAGGTTTGCGCTGTGGCAAATGCCAGCCACTCAGTATCCGTGAATTCTGGATCCTCGCTGATCTGTACCTCGGCAATTCCGCTGTTGTCGTCAAAACCCTTGATGTACAAGTTAACGCTGCCATCCGGTTGGGCGGGCAACACCGGTACTTCCTGAAGGATTGTGAAGCCCTCTTGCTTTTCACCGGTGGCCTGGTTGATGGGAGTCATATCCACTTTCGCCGTAGCCTTGTACCCGGTTCCGAGAACATCGTCGCTGAACAACACATCGGCGCTGGGCAGGTTGGGATCAAAGAGGATGTCGTCAAAGTAGGTGTCCATCACCTTGCCGCTGCTGTCCTTGAACATGACATACACAAAACGGGGGGCAACCTGCGCACCGTCTTCCAGCAGGCTCCAGGGCGCATTATCCACAAAAGGCTGCCACAGCGCGCCGGAGAAAGCTGGATCATTGCTGATCTTCATTTCAACTACCTGCGGCCCACACAACGAGAGGTTTACATCCAGGCTGTTGGTGAAAACTGCTCCCTGGTTGATGGCTACACCGGGGGTTTCGCAGGTAATCACTGGATCAGGATCTGGGCTGGGGCCGGGGGTGGGTTCCGGAGCGGGAGTGGGCAAAGGCGGCTGCGCCGCCAGGAAGCCCGGTTGATGCTGGTAGGATGAACTGGTAATCGAAACCTGGTTTGGCAGCCCCAACTCGCCAAAAGCCCCGACCATCCGGAAGGATGCGGATGCCATCCCCGGGGCAGTGCTTCCCGCGGCAAAAATGCCATTGATCGTGTTGAATTCATCGTGTCCTGGCTGAATCAACGGGATAGCCTGGCTGCCGGTCTCAAAGCCGATCCATAGTTTGAAATTGGCGCTAGTGATCGGTGGGGAGTTACTGGCCTGCCCAAGCGTGCCGCGGCCGGTATAGACCGTTGAGGTATAGGCTCCCGCGCCGCTGTTCAGGTCGGTGTCAAACAGGCGGAAGTTATCCGATTGGGGTTGGGTGCGGTTCACGTCCAGGTAGATCGAGCGTATTTCGATTGCTGAGCTGAGGCCGACCCAATCCTGCACCTGAACAGAAACAGGCCAGGACTGGCGACTGATCGCGGAGATGATCCAGGCGCGAATAGGGGCATACGCTTCCCATTCGGTCCAATTCTGGCTGTCGCTGGAAATGCGCATGGCTCGCACCCCGCTGCCCTCATCCGCAGCGTCCAGGTTGAGCACAATTTGGGTTTGAGCGGTTTGGGTGGCGCCATTGTTGAAGCCAAAGTCGAGGGTGGGGGGTGCGTTATCGTAACGCAGTTCAAAAAGCGTGCTCCAGTTTTCTGCGTAGTTGCCGACATTGTCCACGCTGCGCAGACGCAGGTACCCGATACAGGCTTCACTCAACCCGCACAAAGGCGTCAGGTTGATGTAGGAATTGGTCGTCAGTAGCGTCCCGCTGGTGGCGTTGGGGTCGGCGCTCCAGGCGACGTAATATCCCTGGATGCCTGAACCCTCGTCGTGCGGCACCGGCCAGGTAAAATCGGCAATGTTGCTGACGTTTTGCCACAGAGTATTGGTGATCCCCGCTGTGTGCGTCACCTGGGAGGGGTTCTCCGGCGGGGTGCCGTCATAGCGATAGATGAACCAGGTGTTCCAGGCGCTCCAGTTGCCAGCGTTGTCGCGTGTGCGCCCGCGCAGATAGTAGGTGCCGGTGTGCACCCCGTCGGGCTGGGGGATCCATTCGCGCGGCGCGCTGGCCGGGATATTGACCAGCCCGGTTCCGGCGGGATCTTGGCCAAAATAGACCTGGTAGCCCCACAGCCCAGAAAGCGCGTCGCTGGCAGCATCCCAGGTGAAGCCCGGCAGGTTGTTGTCCTTCTGCCACTGGTCGTTGAGTACGCCCTGTTGATCCAGGATATTCCCGGGCTGGTCCGGCGGGGTCTGGTCGATCTGGAAGGCAACGCTGCGGGTTGGTTCGGTATTGCTAACATTGTCCACCGCATAATATTCGACCGAGTGCGCGCCATCGGCGCTGACTGTAAGATTGGTGGAAGCGCTATAGACGGTCTGCCAGTTGCCGCCATCTACGCGGTAGATCAGGCGGTTGATCCCGCTGCGGGCTCTGCCGGTGGCGCCGTCCTGGGCGCTCAGGCTGACCGTCACCGGGCGGGTGAACCAGACCGGCCAGTTGGCAGGGCTGCCCTCGCCGTTCAGACCCAGGCTAGTGGTAGGAGCGGTCAGGTCGATGTTCAGGCTGAGCCTACGGCTGGCAGAGCTGTTGCCGGCATTGTCGTATGCCACAAAGTAAATCTCGTTTAATCCCAGCAAGCCATTTTGGGTATGGCTCCAACTGGTACCATTGCTGTGGCTGGATGTTGTGCCGCAGCTATCCCCCTGGCATACAAACTCCACCCGGTTTAATTGACCTTCGGGGTCTGAAGCTGAACCTGTGAATGTCCAATTGGAATCAGTGGAATAGATAACCGTTTCTGTTCTACCGTTGGCAGAATTAAATACAACCGTGGGCGGCAAATTTGGTGTGGATATCGAGAATGAATAATAGGGGCTCCATTCACTCTCCGTGAAATGAGTATCACGAGATTTTACCCGCCACCAATAGACACCATATTGGTAGTCTAAAGGGGGTTTCCAGCAATTGTTTTTAATCCAATGGCTTTTTTCTACTACGTTTTGGTTTTTCGATACTTCAACAGAATAAAAGGAATCATTTCCATCGATGTCTCCTCTAGGTTGCCAACAAAGATCTGGAGAACGATAAATAAAATTTTCTCCGTCTATTGGAGCTCGAACTGTAGGGTTGCGGGGGGGATGATTGGGGGAAGTTGTAGAAATTTCCGCTTCTGTTGATGAACGCATTAGAATATTTTCCGGTCCATAATAGGCTCTGTATGATACGCCTGTTACCTGCGATGAATATCCATCCAAATTTTCTGTTAAATCCCGATCATCATTGTTAAGATGAAATATTCTTCCTGAAGAGTCCTTCAATGACAATCTCAATTCACCATAACTATAAATGTACCAGTGCTGATTTGTCCCATCGTGATTTTCATATTGAATAATTTGAGTTAGTGGATTTGTAGTTCCACCAGGTACATCCAATACTTTGTTAGAATTTAAGTTCTTTAACGAATAAAATTGAATGGGAACAGGAAAAGCATAAGAGTATTCCGTTACTTGCCATTTTTCGTCAACCTCGCCATTGCAAACACCCTGAACAATTTTTGCGCCATTTGACAAGCTATTATTTTCAACCTCAAGGCATTTACCGCTATCTAGGGACTTTATTTGAAAGATATTTTCGCCGTCATCAGGCAAATGTGTAAAAATCCATAACTGATTACCCCCGCCCCACCAAGGATATTGAATTACAGGGGCATTATCATTTAAGATTTCGCGGCTCTCTACATCAAGAACCAAGTTACTGCCATTCGCTGAACGAATAATTTTGGAAAGACTCCAATCCTGACAATACATACATTCATAAAGTAAATATTTTGGAAAGCGAACCGAGATGGGTTTAAAGTTTCCTAAAATTGTTAGAGCGCCTGTATAAGGCGGCGGTATCTCGATCCACCCCACTCCTTCACCACCTTCCCCTATTTGAAAATCCGGTTTAGGGTAAAGGATAATGCTATCAGGTTGCCAATAATTATGGGATACAGGTTTTTCTATTGGATCCCGAGGATAATTTACATTGAGATACGGATTACTATCTGGTGCTTCGATAAAACGTGTTGGTACGATTGTAGTTCCACGATATCTGCGATAATCCAAATGAGCTCCAAAAGACAATCCTTGATTTCCGCTCTTTGCAATTGGTTGTCCTTGTTCTACTCTTCCAGACCTGACTTTAATACTACCCTTTTGAATATGAAGATAATAACCGGTTGTTCCATCATCTTGATCAATAACTACTTGATTATTTTTACAGTTTTTATTCGTACAATCTTGATCACTTGTGCACCTGCAATCAGAAGCGTCTCTTGTTTCGCTCGTTCTAATAGTTCCCCCTATAACAGCAACTACCTCTTTTCCCACTTCCATTTCAAAATCGTATTTATTTTCGTGACCGCTACCTCCCCTGCTGACGTAATATGAATTCCCACCAGGGAAGGGCAGTTTGTATTCATACTCTTTGTCAGACAGAAACACGCTATTTGGAGAGATGATATTATTGACGGATACCAGGAAAATTGGGCGAGGTGAAAAGTTCATTAATCCAATTATTAAGTTCAATGATATAACCATTGATAAATATCTATTTACCCATGAAATTCTCACCCTAAACCTCCCTGCGTGCAGGATTGAAAGTAACCAAAAAGGACAGGTAATCTGCAACATCCTTTCTTTTGCCTATTAGTGATAATGTGACTATTTGAAGCTTAAACATCACTATTCTTCTCGAGTTTATGGGCAGCTAAATACTTGGTTAGTTTAAATTTCTCACTTCGTGCCGTAGGCGACCCATGTCGCTGCAGTCAAATAAACAGTGCAATCCCACCATGTATGGTAGACTAATTCAAATCCGCCAGCGCTGATATTCTGTGGGTAGACATCCAGGCATGTATTCTTAGTTCCAAGTAAGTTAAATTTGCTCAAACTGACCAAAACAGTGGGGGTAGATGCAAAACTCTGGTTGAAAGGCACCCAAGCAACATAATAACGTTCGCCAGATCCGGTATGCAGCCCGTAACCTGGTGTATATTCAGTGACTTCCAGCCGCCCCCCTTGAATGAAGGTATTATTTACATCTGCTCCCAATTTCGCTTTTGTGATAGCGCCATTGGCAATATCAGTAGTCGCAATGGTTCCATCCATGATATCCTCGCTGGTGATGCTCCCATTGGCAATATCAGATGAAACAATCGCGCCATCAGAGATTTTTGCACTGTTTATTGCCGAATCAGCAATATCCGCACCAGTGATCGTCCCATCAGAAATCTTTGCACCAGTAACCGCTGAATCAGCAATTTTAGTCGTGTTGACGGTTCCATCCGGCACAGTCAGCGCCTGACGGGCGTACAGTACGCTGCCCACCTGAACGCGTGGCGCCATTTCATCGTCGCTGTCCACAGTGATGCCGAGGAAGAGGGTAGTATTCCCGGTGACAATCGCCTGCGGGATGGGGGTCAGGCTGCCAAGCATGACATTGAACAAGCCGTCGCTGATCGCCACGCTGTTGGGGCCGGTCCACTGCTCTTCCCACAGCGGCACACCACCGGTATCCTGGCTGTACAGGCGGAAGACCATGGTGTACGTTCCGGTCAACGGGTTGCCGAGGTTGTCTGCCAGCCGCCCCTGGTAGGCGATCAGGCTGGTCGAACCAGTCGGCTCAGCGGCTAAGCCTTTGCCATTGTTGAAGGCACCAGCTGATTGTGCCCAGAAAAGTGCGAAGACGATCACCAGGGTGAAGATCATGTTGCCGCGCGAGGGCAGCCACTTCTGCATCGTGGATGCGATAGATTTTGCGCGCATAGATACTGCTTCAAGCGATTTGGGGGAATGCATAGTTTGCCTCCTGAATTTGGTTTTTTTACTGAGATTTGCTTGTGTTTGGGTAGGGCGCAATGCTGGCGAGATATTTACCCCTTGTGTTTACCAACTCTGCATTGAAAAATTGGTAACAGGTGAATATATTATAGGAAATCTACGGACATGGGGCAAGCGATTTGGTTTACAATAATGTAAGTTGGAAAAAATTAAATAGGAGTTTAAGCCGCGCTAATTCACGGCCTGAATTTGGTTGACAGAGGAATCGGGCTCTTGTAGAATCATCTTATCAAGCTGCTGGGTGCCCCCCTCACTCAGCGGCTTGGTGTTTAAATATCTCAAAGAAGGTATAATCGCCATACCAACATACTCGGGGAGGCCACATGAGCACAGAAGACAATTTAGAAAAAAATTACTCGAGCCGACTAAATCAGCTTAATTTGGTTGCCCGGCAGATCTGCCAGGAAATTACCAGCTTCCAACCTGACCTGATCATCATGCTGGCACATGGTGGATGGGCAGTGCTTTGGGCAGTGGAAGAATTCTGGAAAATCAGCCAGGATCAAGTTTTTCCACCAGTGGCAGTGACCAACATTGGAAGAGAAAAAATCGATCGCTACGAAGAACTACGCAAAAATCTGTCAGTGAGTGGCACTTCGCATTTCTTAGGCGATTATTCCGGCAGCTTAGAGGTCGGTTATTTTCTCAACTGGGTAGAAAGTCAAACCCAGTGGCGGGATGAGTTGCGCCAACAGATCGAGCTGGTGCTTGATCCGGAGACAACACCCAAACAAATACTTGTAATTGACGACTGTGTCTTTGAAGGCAGCATCTGGCGCATGGCCGTGACATTGGTGAATTCGGTTTGTCCAGATGCCCAAATAAAATTTATGGCCGGTTATTTGCTTGATTGGCGCGATGAAATGGCAGATATGTGGCTTCGAAAACTGGGGGTTGATTGTTCTGAGGAGGATGCCAAGGTTATCAGCCACCATGCTTATCATCTAATCACTGGCAGCGAAGATATTGATAAAGAATCCCTGGCCTGGCGATTTATAGATACCTCCAGTCCAGCTATCAAAGAACTGGCCCGCTATGCTTCTCCGGAAACCTGGTTGGAACTGCCAAAATGGGGCGAAACTACCATCAGGCAGATGATTCGAGAACGGTGGCAGGCCGACAAAAGCCTGGTTGTATCCTCCCGGGACCAATGGGCGACTGTCCAACATACTATCAAGACGGAAGAGTTGGTTCTAAAGTATTTTTGGAGATTTGGGCGGCTCACCTTCAAACAAGCCTGTGAATTGACCCGGCGCCCCGAGGTTGAACTCAAATGGGTGTTGCAAGGGTTGGTAAATGATACCGATCTCTTGCTTGAAAGCATTGATGGAGAACAGGTCTATTCCCTTCCACCCAAGGCAACCATCCCCTGCAAAAACCCGATTGGGTAAAGAACCTTTGGTTCAGCAGATACCGTGAAATTCCTTATTGAATGGTACAATACCATTTGAGGGTCATAAATCTCTCTCTCAAGTTGGGATTAAAAACCTATGCAAATGCTCAACCTTTCCAGCGAACCCCCTGGCCGCCTACACGCCTGGCTTCCGCATGACCTGCGCGCGGAAAAGGTTGTTTTCCTGCCAGATGCCTGCCCAGGCAAATCGCCCTTACCAACCGGCACCGCTGTGTTGACCTACCAGCCTGACTGGCGGCGTTTTGCGGTCAGTGACTGCGGATGCGGGATGCGTCTGGTGCGCAGCAGTCTGCGCCCCGATGAGCTGACCCCCCAGGCCTGGGATGCCATTGCCGCTGCCCTGCAGCGCAACAAGGGCCAGTTAGGGGACCTTGGAGGCGGCAATCACTTCCTGGACGGGCTTATATCGTATTCCGATGACCGCCTGCACCTGTTGATCCACACGGGTTCGCGGGCTGAATCCGGGCATGTCGACGCCCTGGTGGATTTGCCGGAGAGCTTCGACGAGGAGTTCACCCGGGTAGTCAATTGGGCTGTCTCAAACCGCGCCGCGGCTCAGGAGGCCATCGAGAGCGTGCTGGGCCCACTCGAGCTTTTGTTTGACAAGCCGCACAACACCTATGAACAATTGCCGGATGGCGGTGTGATCATCCGCAAGGGATCCGTGCGGGTCGCGCCAGGTGAGCTTAACATCATTCCATCGAACATGTCCGGCGACGTAGCTCTGGTGCGGGCCACGCCCCTGGTGGACCATGCGCTGTGCTCGCTGAGCCATGGAACTGGACGGTCCATGTCCCGGGCAGACTGTAAAACCATCGCCGACGGCTATGATTTCTCCCAGCTTCGCAAACGGATCATGATCCCGGCCACGGTCCAGAACGAATCCCTGCGCACTGAGGGCCCTTTTGCCTACCGCGATCTTGAAGCCTGCCTGGCTTTACTGGAGGGTTACGCTGAAGAGGTCGAGCGCTTTGCGGTGATCTCCTACATGGGCCATCTGTAACAATACAATCCGATCTACCCCTCCCCCTTTTTCAATTCCAGCACAAACTGCCGCTGCCTCTCGGTCAGCGGGGAATGGATCAAGAACGGCATGATCTCCAGCCAGGTACGCTCCGCCTCAGCCAGGGCGTCGGCAGGGTCGCGTCCCTGTCGCACCCACCAGCAAGCCAGCACCATCGGTGTGCGCCCTTCCAGGTTGTGCGCCGAGTGCAGGTAGATGCGCCGCCCTTGCTCCAACGCCCCCTCGATGGCATCCAACGCCCGTGCCACAGCCTGGTTGCCAGGTGCATCCCAATCTGGCACCGGGAATGACCACACCTCAGCCCCCCGCCCGCAAGCTTGCGCCGCCTCTTCCAGCGGTCCCTGGTACGATTCGGCAAATTTGAAGTCCCCCGCTTCGCTCAGATCGATGAACACATCTATGCCTACCTGCCCCAGCAGGTCTTTGAACACCTCCGGCTTGAAGCGAATATCCGAGGTCATCGGATAAGCTCCCACCCACAGGTTCGGCTGGACCTCCTTGCGGCAGAGGTTATGTAGCCGGAAGGAATCCCCAAGGTCATAAGCCGTGATCCAGGATTCCAATCCCTCAACCAGGTAATACACCCCCTCGTGCTGAATCCAGGTATGGGGTTCGGTAATGTCCTCCATTCCAGCCTTGCGTCCCTCGGGCGTGTCACCGTAAAAATAAAAAACATCCTCCAATGTGACCCCGTAGTTCAGCCAGAAGCACTGCGCCAGCCGGTCGCCAGGAGTCAGGCGCAGCGAACTCAATGAAAAGCCCCGCTCATCCGGCGGGGTTTTCACCTCGCCGTCCGGGATGATCCCCCGCTGGCGCTGCAGGACGTAGCGGCGGATCATGGCATTCGCCCAATCCGGTGCAATGAGGATCTGCTTTGCGGGCAGGTAGTGGACCAGCGCCTGCACAGCCCGCGAATCGGCCGTGAGCGGCTTCCATTCCAGGCTATTGGCGGAAATATCCTCTGTGCCGTTGATCAGCGGCTTGAGCGGGTCCTTCCAATCTTTTTCGGGCGGGTCAGGGGATCCAAACAGTTCCCAGCCATTGGATGCCCCTTCCGGCAGCGGAATGAACTCCTGCAGCCAGGCCAGGATCAACGGATTGGTCAGGTCGGTCCTCCCGGTGATCAGGTAGACCTCAACACCTGGATAAAGCGCCTCAAGCAAAGCCAGCGCGGCATACCCGGAGCTGTACCCGCCCAGGAGATCGTCAACGACAAGGATTCGCGCGGGCCTGGTGGGATAGACCGCCTGGATCTGCGCGCGCAGCGTATCCAACCAGCTCTCCTGCGCTGCCACCCAGGCCAGGTAATGTCCCAGGCGGTCGGAGGAAGGGCAGCACTCCACGCAGCAAAACGCTGGTCCGGCCCTCCTGCCAAATTTATTGAAGTAGATCTCGTGTTTCTCGCGCCCGATGTTTGTGCGCGTGGCAGGCGGGAAAGGCCTGCCCGGATACTTTTCAGCCCACAGCGTTTGCGCCGCGGCCACCGGCGCCCAGCCGGAATGCGCCAGCCCAACCAGCACATCCGGTTGGAAGCGCTCGATCTCGGCGCATACCTGCGCCGCCAGGCGGTAGATGGCTTCCAGGGTGGAACGAGCGGAGGCAGGATAGTCCATTAAAACCATAATAGATCAGGATACAAACCGGACATTTATAAATAATCTTAGCACAAGGAACCTTTGAGGCACTTTCCATCCACCGGGTGGCTCACCCAGAAAATGCCAAAGCCCTATTTCGCCTTTAATTTCAACCGATAGACGACCCTCTTGCCGATCGTTTCGGTAATTAGGTGCTCGTATCCGGCCTGGGCGCATAGATTCAAGGCATCGTTTATCCGCATGCCTTCAAACTCCACAACGCCGCTTCCAAAAAGAGCCTGATACCATCCCGGCCTTTGATCCGGGGTGATATTCCCCTCAAAAGCCTTAACAATCCCATCCAAGGTTTCGATTGAGATAAATGCACTTTGAGCCATACAAAATCCCTCCTTTAAAAAAGGTAGTTCTTCTTCATCCATTTTACACATGAATCCAATTTGCAGGCACATTTTCGCCCCTTTTTTTAAACCACTTTCAACACCCCTCCCCTCTACGGTCACACCCCGGGCTTCATCCAGTAATCGACCAGCTGCACGAAAGCGTTCAGACAACCAGAAAATACAAACACGATATTCCACAAAAGTAAGCCCTGGCAATGTTAAAACTGGACGAATACATTTCACAACATATTCAAGCTTTTCAATCTTCCCACTGACATTTACCGCACAATTGCAGCAAAAATGACCAAATCTCCCTTAACCCACCCCCTACATAAAGAAAAATCTGGCGAAAAGCCTTCTTTTCGCCAGATCTACTGGTGCCCCTGAGGTGATTTGAACACCTAACCTTTTGCTCCGCAAGCAAACGCTCTATCCAATTGCGCTACAGGGGCACAACTCAAGCGGGCTTTAATATACCGCAAAGCCGCCAAAACGTCAAGAATAACCACAGATAAACACAGATTTTTAAGGATGAAAACAGTTCCGAAAAGAAGATTTAAAATCTTCCGTGTTTATCTGTGGTTAATAAAACTACGGCAAGATCGGGTAGGTGCTGCCGCCGTGGGGGAAGACCAGCACTTCGGCCGGGCCGCGCACGATCTGCTGCGCCAGCGCGATCGCCTCTTCCACGCTGTCCACAAACTCCACGAAGGGCAGGTTCTCTTTGGTGGCCGCCGGGATGGTCGGTGCGTACATCACCAGGCGCGCGCGGCGCATGGCCTGCAGAGCAAAATAGAGGAAGAACTTGTCCTCTTCGCCCAGCCCCTTGCGCTTCAATTTGGGCACCAATCCCACCAGCACCGGCGCCAGCAATTTGAGCGCCTTGCGCCCCAGCGGCAGCTTGCTGTTGGCCAGCCCGAACACCCCCACTCCCTCCTCGGCCCGCACCAGCGTGATCACCACCCCGCCCGGTTTCACCGCGCGAACGGTGTTGGCCAGGGCCTTTACCCCCTGGCGCAGGTCGGAGTCCATCGGGTGCGAGTCGGTGATCACCACATCCGCCAGGCGCGGCACCCTGGCGCCGTAGATGGAAGCGCTGACCGCGATGCCTGCCCGGTGGGCCTGGATCGGATCGCCGCACACCACCCGCACTACCTGCAGCGAGCTATTCAGCACGGCATTAATAATGAAGACCTTGCCCGGAAGCATCCCGCCCGCCTCTTCCAGATCCTGGCGCATCGGGTTGGCCTCCACCGGCTGGCCGACCATGTTGAAGGTGGCCGGGGTGCAGTTGAGGGTATGGTTATTGGCGATCATCGCCCGCCCGGCCACGCCGGGGAAGAGGTTCTTATAACCGCCGCCAAAGCTGGCGATGATATGCGGCTCGATGCAGCCGATCGAGAGGATCAGGTCGGCCGCCGCTACAGTCTTGTTCACCACCACCGGCGAGCCCCGTTTGGTCACGCCCAGGTGGGTCAGTTTTTGCGGGTCGTCGCAATCCGGATTTTCCCACTTCAGCCCTGCCAGCGGGCGCCCCAGGCGCTCGCTCAGTTCTTCCTCGGTCATGCCGCGGTGCAGGCCCAGGGCCGGGACGACCGTCACCTGCTCCAGGCTCACCCCCGCCCGCGAAAGCTCTTTCAGCACCTCAGGGAGGATTACGCGCACCGGGGTCGGACGGCTGCTGTCGTCCACCACCAGGACAATGCGCATTCCCGCTTTGGCCAGCTCCGACAGGCGCGGCGAGCCAACCGGTTCAGCCAGGCTGCGCGCTGCTTCTTTAGCCGGGTCATCCACTGCCGCCAGCGCAGCCGGCTGCATTTGCCCGATCACCTGCCAGGTCTCCGGCAGCCCCACTTCGATGCGTTCCTTCCCCCATGCCAGATCCAATTTTTGCGCCATAATGCCTCCTCAAGAAGAATTATTAACCACAGATGAACACAGATGGACACAGATAGAGTATTTGATACTTTTTGAATTGATCCGTTTTCATCCGCTTTTATCCGTGTTCATCCGTGGTAAAGGTTCATACTGCTGGGATTGTCCAATGAGCTCAGATGGACATAGATAGGATATTGAATATTCTTATGAATCTTATCTGTGTTCATCCAATCTTATCCGTGTGTATCTGTGGTAAAGGTTCATACTGCTGGGATTGTCCAATGAGCTCAGATGGACACAGATAAAACCTTGGATATTCTAATAAATCTTATCTGTGTTCATCCGATCTTATCCGTGTGTATCTGTGGTTAATAAATTAACTGCTGGGGTTGTCGAGCCGCAGGCCGTGGCCGCGCACAGTAACGATGTAAGCGTGGGTCGGATCCACCAGTGCCAGGCGGTCGCGCAGACGGCGCACCAGCGCGTCCAGCGCCTCCTCGGAGACGCCCTCGGCCTCCTCCTCGCTCCACACCGTGTCCACCAGTTGCTGGCGGTCCACCACCTTGCCCGGCTGCTCATACAGGATTTGCAACAGGCGAAACTGCGGCAGCGAAAGCGGCGGCAGCAGTTCTTCGCCGCACAGCCACACCCGCCGCGCGCGCATATCCAGCGTCAGGCGGCAGGTTCCCGCTGCCGGTTCAACCAGCGGCGACTGCGGCAGCGGCATGGTCGAATCGGAGCTGAGGAAGACCAGCGACTGGATCAACGCCACCTGCACCAGGTCGCCGTCCTGCAACAGGACCGGCTCCTCCACCCGCTTGCCGTTCAGGTAGGTGCCGTTCTTGCTGCCCAAATCTTCCAGCAGCACGCCGTCCTCCCGCCGGGTGAAGCGGGCATGGTAGCGCGAAACCTGCCGGTCGGCCACCACGATCCCGCATACAGGCTCGCGCCCCACCACCAGCTCATCACGCAGCATCCAGCGCTGCCCGTTCAACGGGCCGCTCTGGGCGATCAAGACGGGCAAATCACCAGGGTCATCCATCAATCCTGCATCTCCTTGCGGTATAATAATAGCAGAAATTTGCAATTTGTGCATTCCCTTCCCTTCCGGTACACGCCGAAATTCCGGCCGGGCGGGAATGCCGAGAGAGAGCCGAGCCGAACATGCCAGTGCCGCAGAAAGCAGGCGAGATCCTGCGCGGTCGTTACCGCATCCACCGCATCATCGGCCAGGGAGGAATGGGGTGCATCTACCTGGCGGATGATCTGCGCCTGGAAGGCCGCCAGTGCGCCCTCAAAGAGGTGGAACACGACCGCACCCTCCCTCCGGAAATGCTGCGCGAAGCCCGCGAGCAGTTCTTGCGCGAGGCAACCGTGCTGGCCCGCCTGGATCACCCCAACCTGCCCAAGGTCTCCGACTTCTTTTCCATTGGCAGCCGCGATTACCTGGTGATGGACTTCGTCCCCGGCAAGGACCTGCGCACGCTGATGCTGGAAGCCCGCCAATCCGAAAAATTCCTTCCCGAAGAGGAGGTGCTGGATTGGGCCTCCCAGTTGTGCGACGCGCTCACCTTTCTCCACCGGCAAGACCCGCCCATCGTCCACCGCGATATCAAGCCCAGCAATCTCAAGGTCACCCCCAGCGGGCTGCTCAAACTGGTCGATTTTGGCCTGGTCAAGCTGCTCGCTTCCGGCGAGGTGACCATCACCATCCTGCAGGGGCAGGGCACCGCCCTCTACACGCCGTTGGAACAGTACGGCGGCGACAGCGGCCACACCGATGTGCGCTCCGATATCTATGCCTTCGGCGCCACCCTCTACCATCTGCTGACCAACACCGCCCCGCCCGATGCGCGCGAGCGCTTCCTGGACCCCAACCTGCTCACCCCTCTCCGCCAGATCAACCCCGAGCTCAGCGCTCGCACCGAGCGCGCCATCGTGTGGGCCATGAACCTGCATCCTGATGAGCGCCCCGAAAGCGTGGAGCGTTTCCGCCAGGCCCTGCTGGGCGACCAGCCCACCCCGCTGCGCCGTCCCGACCGCCCCACAACCCTGGCCGGGCTGCTGCTCTCTGGCCCCGAACAAGGATTGGTGTGGACCATCGGCGGGCTGCTGCTGGCCGGACTCATCGCCACCTTGGCCCATTAGTTTTTCAAATTTAGCCCGGATGTCACGGATTTGACCGGCGCTTCGCGCAAGGATTTGTGTTTATGAATCCGTGTTCATCCGAATGATCCGTTAAATCCGTGTTGAAAAGGTTTTACTTTTTCAGCGCGATCCGCCCCGGGTGGTCAAGATAATACCACAACCAGCCGCCCAGGCCGCCCAGCGCCGCCCCCAGCAGGCTCGCCAGGATCACCCCCCAGCCTGCAGCGTTCTCCAGCAACCCGCTGCTGCCCGGCAAGCCCATCGCCAGGTAGAAATAGGCCAGCAGTGCACCCGCTCCTGCGGCCAGCCCCCAGCGCAGCGACCAGCGCAGGCTCACCAGCCGACGGGCTGAAAAGAACACCCCCAATGAGGCGCATGCCGCCGCCAGCAATCCCAGGATCCAATCCCCAAAGTTCGTCCGGGTGGGGAGGACCGGGGTGGGCATGGGCGTGGGCATCGGCGTAGGTTCCAGCGTGGGGGTAGGTGTGGCCGTTGGGGTATTGGTCGGCTGTGGGGTGGGCGTCAGCGTCACCACCTGGGCCGGCTCGCCGGAGGTATTCTCCAGGCGCAGCACGGTCGAACGGGTGGCCGGGTCGCTCATTACGCGGATCTCCAGGGTGCCCGGCTGGGCAATGCGGTAAGAGGTGCGCGCCACCCCCTGCATGGTGGTAGCCTCAATTTGCTGCACCGTTCCGCTTTCTCCGCCCAGGTTGAACAGGAAGCGCACCACGGTCCCATCCGGCACCGGGTGGCCGTTGTGATCCACGATCACCCCCGTGCGCAGCGGGATCACATCCCCCACCTGGAAGAACGGCGCCTGCGGTGTTTCGCCGGTGGCAGTCGGCTGGGGCGTGGGGGTGCCCTCCTGCGGCTGAAGGTCCAGGAACAGGCCGATCTCCTGGTCGGGATTGGGCGAAGTAGCCGAGATCAGGTCATACCCTACCCCCGGCACCGAGACCGGCGAGGCTCCCTGCGCAATTTCCTCCTGGAACAGCAGGCGCGCCGCCAGGTCAATGAACGCTGCCGATTTAGAATACAGCCCATAATAAGCGCTCACCATCGAGAGCTCGGTCGCGTCCAGGTAGTAGGGCGCCGCCATGGCAAACACCACCACCTTCTTATTGGAGAGCAGCTCCGGCCGTTCGGCCATCAGGCGGCGCAGCGCCAGCGACGACCCGCGCGAGTTGCGCACATCCGTCATGCTCACCACCACCCACTTCGCCAGGCGCAGGTCTTGTTCCACCGTTCCGGCCCGCTCCTGGTCGCCGTCCAGCAGATAGATCAGCGTATCGAAAGAATAAGAGGTCAAATAATTGCCTTGCACCTCCCCACCGGCGCGCGGCCCGTACAGGCGCAGCACCGCGTTTTGCAGCGCATCCACCGCCATGGTTTGCTGCTCTCCGCAGCGCGAACACTGCTGGTAGGTGACCGCATCGGTCAGGAACACCACCCGATCGGTCAGGCCCGGCGGGTCGGGCAGCACGGTCACCAGCTCGGCGCGCGAGGGACTGATCAGCGAATCGGCCTTGCTGGCCACATCGAAAGCCGCCTGCGAGGAGCCGCCCACCTGCGCCAATCCATCCTGAGCAGGCAGCACCTGCTGCAGGTCGAATTCGGGGTACAGGCGGTACTTCACTGTCAGCAGGCGCATCACCGAGGCATCCACCCGCTGGGCAAAGGCCGTGTCCTCGCGGTACTTCTGAGCAAAGTAGGCCAGCGTGCGCACCAATGCAGTGTAAGAATCCGGGTCGCCGGGAGCGGCCAGGTTATCGGCATAGAGGAGGTCGTTCCCCGCCTGCAGGGCAGTGCGCGCCACCTGGCGCGGATCAAAGCTGGTGCCGGTCGGGTCATAGAAGCGCCGCACCGCCTGGCTGCCCAGGTCGTCGCTGACCACAATCCCCCCGTCCGCGCGCCAGGTGCTGAACTCGGTCAGCCCCATGATCAGCTCCAGCGCCGACTGGTCCAGGCTGACCGGGCGGGTGGTGGCGCGGATGTTCCCCTGAAAGCCCTGGTAGCGGATATGGCTGACCAGCAGGCCGTCGGCGGTCATCGCCTGCGAGGGAGAATTCCCGGTCACCGCAAAGAAGGGCGCCAGCTCGATCTGCTTCAACTGCTCCAGCGACTTGCGCACCGTGGCCACTTCCGTCTCCGGGGCGCGGTCCGAACCGCCCCGCCCGGGGAAGTGCTTGGCGATCACCACCAGGCGGTTCAGGCTGCCCTCGTGCAGGCCGCGGATGTACTCCTGGCCCATGCGCCCCACCCAGTATGGATCCCCGCCAAAAGTACGCGAGCCCAGGTCATCCCCGCCGGTGGTGGAAAGGTCCAGCACATCCAGCGAAGGGCCAAAGAACAGGTTGATCCCCAGCAGCGACAGTTCACGCCCGGCCACATTGCCCACCTCGGCGGCCAGTGCCGGCTCCCAGGTGGCGCCAATCGACATCTGGCTGGGCAGGGACGACATTCCGTTCAGGATCTGATCGTAGGGATAGCCGTCGCCTTCCTGGGCGATGCCAATAAAGAGGGGGATGTAGGCCGGCACAGCGCCATTGGTGCCCGGTTGGGCTTCCAGCGGCGCCTGCGAGTTCTGCCATTCCAGCGTTTGCAGGGATGTATTCAGGGTATAAGCCGCCTGCACCGTATCCTGCGCGCCGGTGAAATTATCGTTATTTCTGCGCAGCACCACCCCCCCGATGTGATAGCGCATGATCAGGTCGTAGATCTGTGAGCTGGGGCCGGTATCCCGCCCGCTGAAAGTGACCAGGAACAACTGGCCGACCTTCTCCTCCGGGGTGAGCGTGGCCAGCAGGGCGCTGGCCTTTGCCTCCGGAGAACGCGTCTGCCAGGCAGGTTCAGCCTCCACCTGACGCGCCGGAAAGGCGCCGATCCACAAGGCCAACACCAGCAGCAGTGAAAGCAGCCGGCTGCCTCTCAAAAATCTCACTTTCCCCCCAACACCTGGAGCGCCAGGCGCGGGTCGTCGGTGAAAATACCGTTCACACCCAGGGCCTGCAGGCGGCGCATATCTTGCGGATCATTGACCGTCCACACATGCACCCGCCGCCCCCAGGATTTCTCGCGCTTCATCAGGCTGGGATTGACATCCTTCAGGTAAGGATGGATGTTCTCCGGCGACGTGCGCCGGCCCCAGAAAGAGCGGGCCAGCAGGCCCCCCAGCCCCTCAAGCGCCAGCAGCCCCACCGGGGCGCCCGGCAAGGCCGCCTGAATGCGGCGCAGGTTGGAAGCAGCAAAGGAGGAGAACAACACACGCTTCTCCATCTTGTGCCGCCGCACCACCTCGGCCACCTTTTCGGGCAGCGCGTCGCCAGTAGAGGTGTAATTGGTCAGCTCCACATTGACGAACAGGCGCTTGCCCACTTCTTCAAAGACCTCGTCCAGGGTCGGGATGCGCTCTCCGGCGAATTGCCTCCCATAAAAAGACCCCGCGTCCAGTTTGCGCAGGTCTTCCAGCTTCCAGGTCCGGATACTTCCCTCTGCGCCGGTGGTGCGCTTCAACACCTGGTCGTGAAAGACCATCACCTGCCCGTCGGCGGTCAGCTTGGCATCCAGTTCAATAGCCGGGGCGCCGTGTTCGGCGGCCATGCGGAAGGCTGCCAGGGTATTTTCCGGGGCGTGGGCGCTTGCTCCGCGGTGGGCAAAAATGATCGGTTGGGGGACTTCGCTAAGCCAGTTCATCTCATCACTCTCACAATTCCACAAAATAGGCATCGCAGGCGCGGTCCAGCATCTCGCGGGTCATCGCCGGTTCCACAGACATATAACGGGCAATGTCCAGGATCTGGTCGCACAGATCGCGCGGATGCGAGGCGCGCAGCTTGCGGTTGCGTTTGATATACCATTCCTGCAGCAGGTAGGCCAGGCCCTGATCGCTGTAGGTGACACCCTTGGTGGTGGACACGCGGCGGAAGATCTCACGGTATTCCTCGTAATTCGGGTCGCCGATCTCCACCTTGTGGCGCAGGCGGCGCAGGAAGGCCTCATCCACCAGCTGCTTGGGCGGCAAATTGGTAGAGAAGATCACCAACACATCGAACGGAACCTCGATCTTGCGCCCGTTGTGCAGCGCCAGGTAATCAATGCGGTTTTCCAGCGGGACGATCCAGCGGTTGAGCAGGTCGCGCGGGGCCACCTGTTGGCGGCCAAAGTCGTCGATCAACAGAATGCCGCCGTTGGCCTTCAACTGGAAGGGCGCCTCGTAGAAGCGGTGCACCTCGTCGAAGACCAGATCCAGCCCGGCCAGGGTCAGCTCGCCGCCGGTGACGATGAAGGGGCGGCGAATGCGCACCCAGCGCGGGTCGCGCCGCACCCCAGAGCGCAGCGCGCCGGTGCCGGTGGCGGCCTCGTCCTCCGGGGCCAGCTGGTGGTTGATCGTGTCGTAGAACTTGATCACCTGCCCGTCCTGGTAGAGGGCGTAGGGAATGTACATCGATTGGGTCAGGATCATGCTGCCGATCGCGCGGGCAATGCTGGTCTTGCCGTTGCCGGGCGGTCCGTAGAGGAAGATGGACGTGCCCGAATTGACCGCCGGACCCAGGCGGTGAAAGGTCTTCTCAGACAGCACCAGGTTGTTCATCGCCTGGCGCATCACCCGATTGGTCACCTGGAACTTGGAGCGCATCTGGCGCTTACAGGCCTCATAATACACCCCCACCGGCACCGGCGCCGGGCCGGCATACTGGCTGCGCTCCAATGCCTCGCGCGCGCGCAGAATGCCCGCCCCGGTGATGGCGTACAGGTAAGCCCCTTCACCCAGCCCCATCTGCGAGGAGCGCACTTCCACCAGCTTCTCGCGCTTGAGCGACTCCAACAACTGGTCCACCACACCTGAGAACGGCAGGGTGATCTCCTCAGCGATCTTGAAGCCGGTCAGGTAGCCTTGAAAGTACATCACCTTCAAGATCAAATCCTGCACCCACAACGGCGAAAGGCCGGTGTCTTCGATGCGCGTGATCGGCGGTGGGGTGAACTGCTGGGAAGTAGCAGCCGTGGGAGATGCGGACATTCCTCCGGTAACGGGTCGGGCAGGCATATGGCTCATAAAAATTTCCTCCAGGCGACTGAGGATAATGACAGCGTAAGATTATTATACACCACTTGCAAACCGCCCTCAAAAATCGTAAGATGTTAACGAGAGATGAGGGGCTGAATGATTTTTAAAGGCTGCGCCTTTAAAAATCATTCAGTAAAATCCTGTTAATAGGAGCATAACCCATGAAAACCCTCCTCTCGCTCATTGCGGCGCTGGCGCTGATGTTGCCTGTTGCGCCCGCGCAAGCTGAAGCCCTCTCCGCAGCCTGGGACAGCCAGGCCTACTACATCACCCTGCGCGAACTGTCCGGCGGTGTCCTGCAGCCGGTCGGCTGCCGCGTGGTACAAATGGCCGCGCCGCTTGAATCCACGCCGGACGCGAAACTTCCAAGCAGCAGCGGCGCTCTGATCGTGCGCCTGTTAGACCCCGGCGGCAAGCTGCTTTTCCAGACCTCTGCTCGCCTGCCGCAGGTGCTGCGCGGGGAATTTCAGCTGGAAGGCGAGCCGTCCATCGAATCGCACACCCTTGCGCTGGATGAAGCCCTCTTCGTTGTACGCGTGCCGGTGATCGAAGGGGCGCGCCTGGCGGTGCTGGATCAGGATAAATCCTCGCTGCTGGAATTGGACCTCAAATCCCTCGCCTGTGCAGATGCTTCTCCAAAGGTGGTCTATCCGGTCACGCCCATCTCCGTCACCGGCCTGCCCACCAACCGCCTCGACCTGGTCATCCTGGGCGACGGCTACACCGCTGCCGAGCAGTCCAAGTTCCTCAACGACGCCACCTTGCTCTACAACGGCTTCTTTACCATCCAGCCGTTGAACGTTTATAAGAGCTATCACAATGTATACGCTGTCTTCACCCCCTCCAACGAATCCGGCGCCGACCACCCGCTGTATGACCCTAACTGCGTCGCCGGAACGCCCACCTGCTGCGCTGATTCCGCCATGTTATCCGATCCGCTCAACGGACAATTCAAGGATACCTTCTACGACAGCACCTACTGCTACTACAACATCCACCGCCTGCTGGTGGCCATGGACGGAACCGCCATTTACGATGCCGCCGCCAGCGTCCCCGATTGGGACGCCATCATGATCATCGTCAATGACAACACCTACGGCGGTTCGGGCGGATGGGTGGCGGTCCTCTCCACCAATTCCGCCGCGGTGGAGATCGGCAAACACGAATACGGGCACTCCTTCGGCCAGCTGGCTGACGAGTACGATTACGGCTACCCTTCACCGTGCGACGACACCGACGCCGATCTCAACAACGACTGCCCCAAGAATGTCACCAACGCCACCACCCGCGCCCAGGTCAAGTGGAATTACTGGTTCATCGATACCACCCCCATCCCTACCCCCGAGAACAGCACCTACGCCGGGCTGGTGGGACTCTTCCAGGGCGCCTACTACGACCCGGTCAATTATTACCGTTCCGGCCTGGAATGTGAAATGCAGATGCTCAACCGACCCTTCTGCCAGGTGCCAGAGGAGATCCTCACCCTGCGCCTCTACCAGGGCGGCTGGGGCATTCCCTGGGAGGGCATCTCGCTCATCGAACCCGGCACGGTCTCTCCGCCCACCGCCACCGCGGTTTCAATGGTCGGGGGCGGCAGCCAGAACTTCAAGGCCACCCTGCTGCAGCCACTTGTCCCCATCGCGGTCATCTGGACGGTGGACGGCGTGACCCAGGGCTACACCGGCAGCAATTTCCTCTACACCCCCGCCAGCCCCGGAACCCACACCATCAGCCTGCGCGTGATGGATAACGGCCCCTATGTGAATCCCCTGAACCCGGTCATGGCCAGTAACCCGCTGACCTTTGAAGAGAGCTGGACCGTCGACGCCGCCGCTTTGTTCTATTTCCCCATGATCACCCTCCAGTCTTCGAGTAAAATTGGAGAGCCGCAGTTGCGCCGCGCCTATCTTCCGGCTGACTGAAAATAACGAACGCGCAGGCTTTGCACACGAATAAAGCCATAAGGACCATCCGCGGAAATCCGCGCGGATCCGTGTTTAAAAGATTTTAATCTCCCAGGAGCCCTCCATGAGCAGCATCCTTGTCTCCGGCCTGATCAACATCGAAACCACCCTGCGCGTGGAGGGCTTTCCCCTGCCCTACTACCCGGTCACCTACCCCTTTGGCGGGGTCAACAGCAGCGTCTCCGGGGTGGGCTACAACGTGGCCAAGGCCCTCCAGCGCCTGGGCAGCCGCCCGCGCTTTCTCTCCCTGATCGGGCAGGACATGGCCGCCGGGCTGGTGCGCGCCGCCCTGCAAACCGACGCGCTGGACGGGGAATATGTCCTTTCCAACCTGGCCCGCACGCCGCAATCGGTCATCCTCTACGACCCCTCCGGGCGGCGGCAGATCCACGTCGATCTGAAAGACATCCAGGAGAGCGCCTACCCCGAACCGCTCTACGAGCAGGCCGCCGCCGATTGCCCCCTGTGCGCGCTGTGCAACATTAATTTCTCGCGCCCGCTGCTGGCCAAAGCCCGCGCCGCCGGCAAATGGATCGCCACCGATGTGCACGCCCTCTCCAGCCTGGAGGACGACTACAACCGCGATTTCATGCAGGCCGCCCACATCCTTTTCCTCAGCCACGAGAACCTGCCCGCCGCGCCTGAGGAATTTGCCCGTGCCCTGCTTTCCCGCTTCAACAACGAGATCGTCGTCATCGGCCTGGGTGGGCAGGGCGCGCTGCTGGCCGTGCGGCGCGACCAGCGCGTGGAGCGCTTCCCCGCGGTGGCCACCCGCCCGGTGGTCAACACCATCGGCGCCGGGGATGCGCTCTTCTCCGCCTTCCTGCACGGCTATAACAAGACCCTCAACCCCTACGAAGCCCTGCGGCGGGCCTGCCTGTTCGCCTCCTACAAGATCGGCGAATCCGGCGCTGCCCAGGGCTTCCTGGATGAAAAGGGGCTGGACGAATTGGACAAGAAATGATTAAAGCCTGTCCGGAATCGAAAACAAAGGACACAGAAGAGCACGAAATAATAAGAGAATTATCCGTGAAAATCCGTTAGATCCGTGTTCGAAGGTTTTTTTAATTCTGTCAGCCTTTGCAAAGCCCATCGGACGTAAATCACGTCCTGGATCGCCTCCACATATCCGCCAATGCCAGCGCCACCCCCACCCCCATCAGAATGTAACCGATCCAGTTCTGCTGGGGATCGCCGAACACCAACCCGACAATGATGAACGCGAATGCCAATCCCGCCAGCGGCGTCAGCCGGTTGGCCTGGCGGTTCTTGCCCAGAAAGAAGACCAGTCCCGCCACCGCCAGCAGGGCGGCAATCGAGATCAAGACCCAGGTAGTCATAGTTTCTCCATATTCATTTAATCTTGCGGCAAACATTCCCCCGCCAGCTCGAAAGGCAGGGTGATGGTCAGGGTGCACTGGTCGTTGCCCTTCAACAGGGTTTCCACGTGCTCGATCCGCACCGGCTGCTCCAGGATGCCTTCCCACAGCCGCCGGTACCAGCCCGCCCCGCAGTAGCAGAAGGTGGGCGAAAGCCGGGCGGGGATCTCATCCAGGAAAGGATGGACAAAGGCGCAGTGGCAGTAGGCCTTGCGCCGTTCGGCGGGCGTGGCTGCGTTGGCGTAGCCTTCCGGGTTGAAGGGATTCTTGCGCATATAGATGACCCTGCCGCGCCGGGCTGGCTTCTCGTACCAGAAATCATCCGTGTACATCTCGCGCAGCACGCCGTCCACCCCACCGCCCTGGTAGATGGCGCGTAGGGCATCGATGCGTTCCTGCGGGAAGACATGCGCGCTGCACGAGACCACCTGGCATTTCTTCTCCTCGTCCTGGGTCAGCGCGTCCAGGCGCTCCATCGCGCCTTGGATCCAGGCCGTGTACTCCTCGAAGCTGGACGCAGGCGTGATCGACTCGATCCCCTGCATCAGCGCGCGGCGGGCCTCGGCCCCCAGCACCTTCTCGGCCCCCTCGGCCAGCAGGCGGTCCCACTCGTGCAGGATCACCTGCACCTCGCTCACGTTCTTCTCCGGGTCGGCTGCATCCACGTTCCGGTAGATCTCGCGCCGGAAGAGGGTGGTCGTCCAGGCATGCTGGTCGAGATACTCGTACATCTTCAAGACCGTCTCGCGGATGGTCTTGTGCGGCCCGTAATGCAGCAGGGTCAACGCCGGGGTTGCCTCCAGCGTGCGCGTGTGCACCTCCCCGCTCTCCACCGCACGCGACACCGGCAGGGCCGCCTCGATCAGGAAGCCGTCCTTCACCGCCCCGCTGTGAAAGATGACCATCCCGCTCCCGCAGGATGCCTCGCCGCAGACCTCGCGCAGGCGCTCCAGCAGCGGCGGGATCTGGTCGCGCGTCTCAATGCGCGTCTTGATGAACGCGATCTGCAGCGCGTCCAGGTGCTTATACAGGATCGGATTTTCAGGCATATGGATTCTCTCGCTTTAAAGAATGGATGATGTGTATACAATACACCTTTTCCCGCTGCCTGTCATCCACCAAATGACCAATCCGTTCCCCCCACATCCACCCGCAGCCCGTCATAGGCGACCTCATACCCGCGCAAGGCGGCATACGCCGCAAGCTGTGGGTGGGGCGGGTTGCCCTCGTGGGCGATATGGGTGGCAAATACCTTTCCGCCGGGAACCAGCAGCCCTTCGGCGCGCATGCGCGCCGCGTATTCCGCCACCTCCCGCGCGCACAGGTGGTCGCTGCCCGGCTGGTCGGGCCCGTAGGTGTGATCGAGGATCACTACATCGAAGCGCAGCCCGGAACGGCGCAGCGCCTGCCAGGTATCCTCGGGCAGAGCGGCTGTGTCCGTCCCGTAAAAGAGCGTTCCTCCGGCGGACTGCACCGCGAAGAGCAGCGGCTCCACCTGTGGGTCGTGATTGGCCGGGAAGGCCGTCACGCGGTACGGACCGGCCTCGAACGGCTCCAGCGCCCGCACCGTATGTACCTCCAGGTTGAGCCACTCCCCCGTTAGCGGGGAAAACAGCCCGTCCGGGGCGCAGTCGCGCTCCAGCAGTTGGGCCGCGGCCCGCAGCGTGCCCGCCGAGGCGTAAAAGTGCAGCCGCGGCGCGCCGCGCGTGCCGTACTCCGGGCTGCGCGAGAGCAGGTGCGAAGGATCAAAATGGTCGGAGTGGGCGTGCGTTTGCAAGCACCAGCGCACCCCCGCCAACGGAATGGCATGCTGCGCCGCCGCGCTGTGAATGTCAGGCCCCAGGTCGATCAGCAGGTCGTCGTTCACCAGCAAAGCGGAGCGTTTGCGCAGGCTGGGCCCGCCCAGCGCCCGCGCCCCCACGCAGTTGGCGCAGGAGCAGAACGCTTCCGGGAAGGCATTGGCGGCAGATGTGCCGAGGAAGGTGAGCTTCATGGAATATCCAATTCGATGGTTGCCCCTAGACAAGTGGGCTCGCAATGAGTGCCATTTGGAGAGTGCTCCTCATAATAATCTGGTTCGAAAATTTGGGTAAACAAATTACCCCCCCAATAAATAGTTAATTGGATTTTCTCTGGCGAATAATTTTCGATTTGTACCCCAGTGTAACCGAAATCGATGTAAGTAAAAAAGAGATGCATACTTGATTCAAAACATTGTACATAAATCGAGTTGAGAATCTTATCTAGAAATCTTAGTTGCACAACTCCTGACGGAGAGGTACATTTTTCTACAAGCGACATTGCTTCTGGAATGGAATTTAATACAGGGTCAGTAAATTCCAGGGTCTTATTCTCCATCTCATAAATTCCCCGATGGTGCAGCCACTTCAATCGGATAATATCAAGATACTCGATGAAAAACACTCGTTTCTGGTCATCATGGATTTCCATGATAAAGCTATTCGGTATTTTATTCACAAATCCAATATATAAAATACCAGTACAGTCCAACAAAGTACATTCCTGACCGACTTCTAATGTCTTGTGTATCGTGGGCGTTCCTGGAATTACCCCCTCACCCGGGTAGGTATCAGACGGCAGTAATAGAATGATTCCCGCGAAGACGACCAGGAAAACAAAGATCAAGAGAATACGGTGGGCTTGTTTGGAACTGCCGGCCATTTAAACCTGCCCGTGGGAGGATTAATTCCATTGTATACCAGAAACTAAAACGTACGAATGAAATTTTCTTATCCTTTTCCAGGTTGAGCCTTGACAAATTATCGAAAATACTGTACAGTAATCCTGTACATAATGGAGTGAGAAATGACTATTCAAACCACCTACACCCAGGCCCGCGACGGCCTGGCAAAACTTTTGGATCAGGTCACCCACAACCGCGAGGTGGTGGTGATCCAGCGCCGCGGTGAAGAAGAAGTGGCGATGATCGCCGCCTCGGAATTGGAAAGCTTGATGGAGACCGCCTACCTGCTGCGCTCTCCGGCAAATGCCGAACGCCTGCTGTCTGCCCTGGGGCGCGCCTTGAAGAACGAGGGGGAAGTCCTCTCCATGGATGCCTTGCGCCGCGAGGTCGATCTTGAGCAAAAGTAAGCAGCGGACGGCGGTGTTCCAGCCCGAGTTTATCGAAGACCTGCGCTATTGGGTCGAAACCGACCGCAAATTGGCCCTCCGGACTTTTGACCTGATCGAAGCGATCCTGCGCGAACCGTTCGAAGGGATCGGCAAACCGGAACCGCTCAAATATCTCTCTCCCGGAGCCTGGTCCCGGAGGCTCACCCAGGAGCACCGCATCGTTTACCTGATCCGCGATGACAGGATCGATTTCCTCCAGGCCAGATACCATTATTAGAGAAAAAATTAATCCGCGGGGCGATACCATTCCCATCAACAGATCAGCATGACGCATGGCGGCGGGCGGGACTTTGTTAACCGGTTACCCTCTGATCCAAAATGGCGTCCCGCCCCTACATGAGAACCTTTCGTGCATTGCTTTTTTTTCGATTATTTCGTGATCCTCTTTTTTATCTGATCCCTTTCGCGCCTTTGCGTCTTGGCGGTTAGATTTTTCTCGCCCTGGCGGTCTAATTTCCATTTTTGTGCGATAATATCCATATACCCCTCTCCGGAAGCGGGGAAGGGGAAAAGGAGTATTCCCATGATCCAATCCATGATCGCCCTGTTCGTCCTGGTGGCGCAGGTGCTCGCGCCCATCGGCGCGCCCGCGCCTGCCCTGACCGTGCAAAATAACCAGGCTACGCTCAACTTCCCCGAGCAGATCACCTTCCAGGCTGACCTGCAGGCCGCCGGACAGATCACCAGCGTGGTGCTGGAGTACCGTCTGGTCGAGCAGACCACCTGCGGCACGGTGATCGCCAAGTCCTTCCCCGATTTCACCCCCGCGGACAAGGTCAGCGTCTCCTGGACATGGGAGATGAAGCAGAGCGGCTCGCTGCCCCCCGGCGCGCAGATCGCCTGGCGCTGGCGGGTGACGGATGCCTCCGGAAAGGAGACCGTCAGCGAGGAAAAGACCGTCACCTGGCTGGATTCCCAGCACGATTGGAAGGTCATTGAAGGGGACGGCATCGGCCTGTACTACTACGACCGCAGCCAGTCCGAAGCCCAGAAGCTGCACCAGGCCGCCGTGGACGCCCTCCAGCGCCTGAAGGCGGATATCGGTTTCGAATTCACCCAGGTGGTGAATCTGTTCATCTATGCGAATAACGACGACATGAAGGACGCCGTGCTTTACGAGCCCAACTGGACCGGCGGCCAGGCCTTCTCCAACCACCGCATCATCATTATCGGCATCGGCGCCGGTGAACTGGACTGGGGCCTCTCCACTGAAGCCCATGAGCTGACCCATGTGCTGATCGGCCAGTTGACCTTCTCCTGTCTGGGCGAGATCCCCACCTGGCTGAATGAAGGCCTGGCCATGTACGGCGAGGGCGGACCAAGCGCCTATGAAAAACAGCGCCTGGACCAGGCCATCGCCGATAATTCCATCTTCTCCATCCGTTCGCTTTCCGGCGGCTTCTCCGAGGACAGCGAAAAGGCCAACCTCTCCTATTCTGAATCTTACAGCGTGGTCAATTTCCTGATCCAGGAATACCCCAAGGAAAAACTGCTCAACCTGCTCTCTCTGCTCAAGAGCGGCGAGACGATCGACCAGGCCCTGCTGGCCGCCTACGGCTTCGCCGACACCGAAGCGCTGGAAGACGCCTGGCGCACCAGCATCAGCGCCAGCCCGCGCCTGCCCGACAGCAACGAAATGGCCACGCCCACCCCCACCGCCACCCAGGTACCCACCCTCCAGCCGGTCACCGGCGGCTCCGCCCCCACCTTCACCCCTGAACCGCTTGGCACCCCGGTTGGCGGGGAATCGGCCCGCCCTGCCGGGGCCGCCACCCCCACCACTGCCGCGCCGGCTCAGGCCGCGAATTCCACCCCCGCCCCCGAAGCTGCCGCCGGATCAGGCACCTCTCCGCTCATCCTGGCCGCGATCGTCATCGCCATCCTCCTGGCCATCGTCATTTTCTTCTTCCTGGCCCGACGCGCCACCCACAGCAGTTGACCCATCGAGAACCCCTATGAAAAAAGTTTATTTACTCCTCACCCTCCTCGTGACCCTGGCAGTCTCGGCCTGCAACCTGCCCACTGCCGCCCCCACCCCTGCCGTTCCCACGGCCACCTCCACCAACGTCCCACAGCCCACCCCCACCATGCTGCCGGATAACCTCGACCCAGCCGATTACCCGCCCTTCCCCACCGCCACCGCCTACGCGCCCGCCCAAAGCGAGGACGGCGTCTATTTTGACGCGCAGACCGGCATCCGCTTCACCCCGCCCGGCGATTGGGTAATCCTCGCCGCGGAGGAAGGTTCAGGAATGCTCGCCTCCCTGATCAATAACAGCCTGGGGCTGAACGGCATGCTTCTCACCTCCGGCCTGGACGAGGGCATGACCCTTGAAGGATCTATCCCCGACCTGCAGAACGCCCTGCTGACCGGTCTGGCGGATATTTCGCTCGAACCGCCTTACGCCGGGCCAATCCTCGCTAACGGACAACCTTCCTGGATCGCCCTGGCCACTGCCACGCTGGATGACGGCACCCCCATCAAGATCCACACCCTGCACTTCGAGCAGGGCGGGTTGGTGGTGCTGCTGGTCAATTTCGGTCTGGTGGAGGATGTGGACGCCGCTAAGAGCGAGTTGGATGGATTGGGAAACGCCTTTTCCTTTGAAAGCGCCTCGATCAACGGCATCCCGCGCAGCGACGGGTTGTTCCTCTCCGGCAGCGAGAGCACCAACGCCCGCGAATACGACCCCGCCACTACCCACGGCAGCGGCGACAAGCTCATCTTCGGCGGGCTGGTGGCGCTCGACAAACACTTGCAGATCATCCCCGACCTGGCCGAGACCTGGACGGTGGAGAACGGGGTGACCTATACCTTCACCCTGCGCGCCAATGCCCGCTTCCAGAATGGGCGCCCGGTCACTGCCGCCGATGTGGCCTATTCCTGGGAACGCGCCGCTGCGCCGGAGACCAATTCCGACACCGTCCTGACCTACCTGGGCGACATCGTCGGCGTGCGCGAGAAGCACGCCGGCCAGGCCGACACGATCAGCGGCTTGAAGGTCATTGACGAGCGCACCCTGCAGGTGACCATCGACCAGGCCAAGCCCTACTTCCTGCTCAAGCTGACCTACCCGACCGCCTTCGTGCTGGATAAATACAACGTGGAGAGCGGCGAGGAATGGTACCGCACCCCCAACGGCACCGGCCCCTACCGCCTGATCCGCTGGGACACCTTCTCACTCATGCTCTACGAGCGCAACCCCTATTACCACCTCGAGCCGCCCTCCATCACCTATGTGGTCAACCAGCTCTACGGCGGCGTGGGCATCCGCCTGTACGAATCCAATTCCATCGACATCACCGGCATCGGCAGCTACTCCATCGACCGCGTTCTGGATCCCAACGATCCGCTGCACAACGAACTGATCTCCGGCGTGACGCTCTGCACCAGCTACGACTACTTCGATGTCACCCAGCCGCCCTTTGACGACCCCAAGGTACGCCAGGCCTTTGTGATGGCCTTCGACCGCCAGAAATACCTGGACGTGGTCGAACCCAAGGTCTCCATCCCCGCTGAGGGACTCTACCCGCCCGGCCTGCCCGGCTACAATACCGAACTGCAAGGCTTGTCCTACGATCCCGAGGCCGCTCGCAAACTGCTGGCCGAGTCCAGCTACGGCGGGCCGGAGAACCTGCCCACGGTGGTCTTCACCACCAGCGGCAGCGGCAGCGACATCAGCGCGGATGTGGCCGCCAAGGCTCAGATGTGGGAGCAGAACCTGGGTGTGACCATCCAGGTGGAGAACCTCGAATCGGATAAGTATTACGACCTGCTGGCCGAGGGCTACCACGGGCAGATCTTCAGCGGCGGCTGGTGCGCCGACTATCCCGATCCAGAGAATTTCGCCGACGTGCTCTTTCATACCGGCGCCGAGATGAACCGCGGCAATTACAGCAACCCCGAGCTGGATGCCCTGCTGGAACAGGCCCGCACCGAAACCGACGTGACCCGCCGCATCCAGCTCTACCAGCAGGCCGAGCAGATCATCGTCAACGACGCCCCGGCCCTGTTTGTCTCCCATTCGCTGGGCTTCATCCTGGTCAAGCCGCACATCCAGGGCTACATCTTCACCCCCATCGATATTGCCCTCGAACGCTACCTGTCGATCGACCCCAGCAAGATCAAATAGAACCATCTCACCACAAAGTAACAAAGCAACCAAGAAACACAAAGGTTTTTAAGCCTTTGTGTTTCTTTTTCTTTTGTCTTCAAAGTCAAGGCAATTGCATTCTTTATTGTTCAGGTTTCTTCTTGGTGAAGGGTTTTCAAGCTCTTTGGGTTTCTTTGTGCTTCTTTGTGTCTTTGTGCCTTTGTGGTGGAAAGTATTACTTTCCGATGTCCTGGATCACATCCAGCACCTTGTCATAAGCTAACCTGGCGCCGTCTTTGATCGGCTGGCAGCGCTGGGTGGGCGTTTGCATGGTCGGTTGGCTGCTGGTCACCACCACGTAGAAATCCGTATTGGTGCCGTAGGTGGTATCCACCGTCAGCTTGACCGCCACCTGCTTGCCTGCCGGCAGCTCCAGGTAACAGCGGCTCTTGTCGGGGTGCGGGCGTCCTTCGTCGGAGGCGAACAATTCCAGGCACAGGTCGGTCACCGCCGCTGTGCCGCTGTTCTTTACCAGCAGGTAGGCGTTGGTCACCTCCCCCATCTGGTGCGCAATATCGATCCCCCAATCGCAGCCCTCCAGAGATACCTCCAGCAGCGGCGCGGGGGCAACCGTGGGGGTGAGCGCAGGCGTTTCCGTCGGCTGGCAGAACGGGTCGTTCACACACGCCTGGGTAGGCGAAGGCAGCAGCGGCCTGGGCGTGGCGGTGGGCGTGCTCGCCTCCGCGCACCCGCCTGCCAGGAAAGCCAGAATGGTCATTGCGATAAAAAGTCTTTTCATTCTTCCTTCTCCTTCAAACCCACTCATTAACCACGAAACATACGAAAATCTTAGTAGGTTGGGTTGAGGGCGGCCAAATTAATCATCCGTTTCTTTTACGCCATCCGCCCGAAACCCAACATTCCTATTCCATCATCGAATTCCCATCCCATCTCTTTTCACCGCTTCCCCAATCCGATGAATATACTCAATATGTCGCGAAAGATCAATTTCATCCCAGATCAAATGCTCCCAAAAACGCCTATACCAGACGTCTCTCTCTTGTAACGAGTACGAAGAAATAGATTCCTCCAGGCACAAAAGCACGGCGATATTTCATAAAATGATTATAGCATTCCGATGTTGGGTTTCGGGCTGGAAAGTTCATAGTCTCCTAATTTAACAATTCCCGCCCTCAACCCAACCTACAAGACTCTCCTCATCTTATTCTTCGTTATTTATCTTTCTTTCGTCTTTTTCGTTTCTTTCGTTTGTTTCGTGATCCTCTTTTCTATTTTCTTCGTGATCCTCTTTTTATAATCTATCTTCCTAATTAATCGGAATATCCACAAAAGCCGACATCTCCCAACGCACGGCCGCACCCCCGGGATCGAAATCCAGCGTCACCGCGTAGGTGGCCGAACCGCGCTGCTCCACCCCAAACAGCGAGATCTGGCTCACCTTGCCCTGGAAGGTCTGCTCGGGGAAGGCATCCAGCGTGATCACCGCCGCCATGCCCTCCTTCAGGGAGGCCACGTCCTTCTCCACCAGGTTGGTGGTGATCACCTGCCAGCGGGACAGGTCGGCCAGCACAAAAGCCGGCACTCCCGGCGCCGCCAGCTCGCCCACCTTCAGGTTCACCTTCACGATCGTGCCGTCAAAAGGCGCGCGCAGTTCCAGGTCTGCCAGCGCCCCCCGCGCAGCTTCCGACTGGGCTTCGGCATTCTTCAAACGGGCCTGGGCCAACTCCAGGGCGCTTTGATCGGGTCCCTGCGCCAGCTCATCCGCCTGCTTTTGCGCCAAAAGCATCTTCTCATAGGCGGCATCCCGCGTCGCCGCAGCATTCCGATAATCTTCCGAATTCTTGTTCCCCAGCGACTTCATATAATTCAAATTGGACACTGCCTTGGAATAAGCCTGTTCGGTGGCATACATGGCCACGCGCGCTTCCCGGCACAGCACATTCTCCGGATCGGTACAATTATTGGAGGCTTTTCTGGCGTCATTCATATTGGCTTCGGCCAGTGCCACCGCGCCCTCGGCAGTCTGGATGTCCTCCTTGCGGGCCGGGTTGCCCAGGTAATTTACCTGACGCTGGGCTTCGTCATAATCGTTTTCGGCCTGGATGGCCGCCACGCGCGCGCTGGTGGAAGCCACCCCCGCGTTCTCATGCAGATCGTCCAGCGCCTGCTGGGCCGAAACCAGCTCCAGATCGGCCAGCGTCACAGCCGCCTGCAGGCGGTCGCTGCCTTCCAGGCGGGCGATCACCTGATCTTTCTTCACCGTTTCGCCCTCTTTCACCAGCACCTCTTCCACCAGACCGGCAGCCATGAAGCTCAACTGGGCCGACTGGGCCGGTTGCACCTTGCCCTCGGCAGAAATGGTCGGCGTGCCGGCTTCTATCGTGGCCACTGCGGTTGGAACAGGCGGCGTAGCCTTGAGATAGGTATTGTAGCCCCAGTATCCCAGGGCTGAAAGCCCACCCACCACCACCACGCCGATAATGATTTTGATCCAGGTTGATTTCATAGGTTGCTCACTCTCATGATTGTTCGTTGCTATTCGTGTTTGATCGCTTCAATGATGTTCACCCGAGCCGCGCGCAATGCCGGGCCGATCGCCGCCAGTTGGGAAATGACCACCGCCAAAAAGATGCTCAAGAGGTACGGCTGTATGCTAAATATATACTCGATATCATAGCTGGTCAAGAGACTTAAAATATACATCATCACATAGCTGATACTGAACCCGATCAGCAGACCGTATCCACCGCCGATCACCCCCAGCCCAAAGGCCTCGCTCAGGATCATGCTCAACATCTGCCGGCGGGTCATACCCAGGCTGCGCAGGCTGCCCAGCTCGCGCGTGCGCTCCATCACGTTCATCGTCATTGTGTTCACCACCCCGATCCCGCCGATCACTACCCCGATCAGGCTGAGCACGTCGAACAGCAGAAAGGCCTCATCCACCATTTTGAACACATTGTTCTTCACCACCGTGGAGGTCTGGATGTTGAGGTTATAGCGGTCCTGATACTGGTCGCGCACAGATTGAGCCACCTGTTCGCTATCCGCGCCGGGCTGGATCTGCAGGATGAAGCGGTCTACCCCGCTTTCGGAGAACCAGCGGCGCAGTTCGGTGTAGCTGCCCGCCACCACCCGACCCTGGTTATTGAAGTCGGTGATGATGGCGGAGATGCGGAAACCGTGTTCGCCGCGGCGCGTTTTGAGGAAGATCTTATCCCCGACCTTCAAACCCAACTGCTCGGCCACCACCGTGGAGATGAACAGCGCGTCGCCCTGCAGCAGGTCGTTCCAGTACTGCTCCGAGCTGCCCTGCCCGCCGGAAAAGACCATATCCGCGATCTGGCGGAATTTCGGCGGGTCTATGGCGATGAACAGCACCTGGTCGAACGGGTCGGGGGCTTTATCCAGGGTGATATTCGACACGTCCGCTTTGAACAGGCGCATCGGGCTGACCATCTTCACCCCGGGCACCTTCAGCAGGTCGTCCCCCAACGACTCGGGCATCACATCTCCCGATTGCAGATAGACATCCCCACCCAACGAGTTATTCACCCAGGTATGCACATCATATTTATAGGCGTTGGCAACCGTGCCGATGCTGATGATCATAATAAATGAAACCACCAGGCAGGCTGCGGTCAGCATGGTGCGCTGCGCCGAACGGCGCACATTGGAAGACCCCAGCGCCCCAGGATTGCCGTACAGCAGCCGCGCTACCCCGCGCGCCACCCGTTCCAGCGGGGCGATCACCAGCGGGATGGTCAGCACCACCCCCAGCAGCAGCAGGGTGAAGGAGGTCGCCCCGGCGGCGATCATCACGCTCTCGCGCCATTCAGCCCGGTACAGCCCGAACCAGGCGGCAAAGACCAGCACCAGCCCCGTGCACCACACCAGCGGGCGGATGCGGCTGCTCACCTGCGAACGCACGCGCAGCGCCTGCAAAGGCGAGATGCGTGTGGCCTGCAGCGCCGGCAGCAAAGCTGCCACCAGCGTCACCACCAGCCCGAGCCCCACAGACATCAGCAACGCCTCCGGGGTGAGGGAAAGCACGGTGTTGTTGGAGGATACCAGCGCGCCCAGCATCCGCATCAGTCCGCGTGAAAGCAGCATTCCGCCCGCAATTCCCAACAGCGAACCCAGGATGGACAGGACGAAAGCCTCGAACAGCACCATTCCCAGGATCTGCACCCGCCGCATGCCGATGGCGCGCAGCATGCCGATCTCCTGGGTGCGCTCGACGATCGTCATCGAGAAGGTGTTGTAGATCAGGAATGCGCCGACGAACACCGCAATGATCGAGAAAAAGGTCAGGCCCATCTGGTAGGTATCCAACATGCGCGGCACCAAATCTCCGCGCCCGCTGGGATAAATGGCGCTGGCATCCTTGCCCAGGCGCGCCTGCAGATCTTCCTTCAGCATCTCCAGTGCCTGCGAGTCGCTGCGGTAGGCTTCCTGCGAACGCACAGCAATCTCGCTCAACTGATCGTCCATATCAAAGATCTGCTGCGCCACGTCCAACGAGACAAACGCCACATCGCCGTCGTTGATCGTCGCGGCGCCTTCGTCGGAAAGAATGCCCACGATCTTCAAACGTTCCACCCCGCCCAACGCCGAAAAGACCAGCTCCTCCCCGATGTGCAGGTTCTTATCCTGGGCATACTGTTTTGAGACGACGGTTTCGTACTTTCCCACCGCCGGCATGCGCCCCTCCAACAGAGTGTACTGGCGCACTTCCTGGTCCACCGCCAGGTCGATGCCTATGATCTGCAGCAAGCGCCCCACCTGCACCCCGCCGATGCCCCAGCGTACTTCGGCGGTGCCAATATCGCCCACCAGGGCCGCCACGCCCGAAACGCTGGGCGCCGCCACCTCCACGCCGGGCGTGCGCCGTACCACCTCCAGCAGTTCGTAGGAGATGTAATCTTCGTCTTCCGGCGGCTGCACCAGCAATTCCACGCTCCCCACCGCGCTGGTGAACATATTCTCCAGCGATTGAAGCGTGCCCGCGTTGGTCACCCGCACTGCCAGCACCACCGCCACGCCCAGCGCAATGCCGAACATGGTCAGCAGCGTGCGCCACAGGCGGGTGCGCATATTGCGCAGCGAAAGGAAGAGAGGCGTCAGCCAGGGGAGTTTAGCCCACATCAGCGGGTCGACCTCCCCTCATCGGGTTCGGCCTGCCCTTCCAGGCGGGCGATCTCGGCCATGATCTCCGGCATCGGCACGGCGGCATGCCGCACCGGCTCGCCTGCCTGCGGCATGCTGCCCAGCATGCGCACGATCTGCCCATCCTTGAGGAACACCACCCGGCTGGCATAGGAAGCCGCCCGCGCATCGTGGGTCACCATCACGATCGTTGCGCCCATCTCGGTACAGGAGCGACGCAACAGGTCAAGGATCGAGGCCCCGGCGCGCGAATCCAGGTTGCCAGTTGGTTCGTCGGCCAGGATGATCTCCGGGTTGTTGACCAGCGCGCGGGCGATTGCCACCCGCTGCTGCTGCCCACCGGAAAGCTGTTCCGGGCGGTGCCCGGCGCGGTCATCCAGCCCCACCAACCCCAGCAGGCCGTCGATGCGCTCTTCATACTTGCGCAGCGGCTGCCCGTCGATCAGCAGCGGCAAGGCTACGTTCTCCGCGGCGCTCAGCGTGGGCTGCAAGTTATAGAACTGGAAAATAAAGCCCACCTGCCGCCGCCGCACCAGCGTGATCTGATCGTCGCTTAATTTGGAAAGCGGCTTGCCCCCCAGCAGGATCTCCCCACCGGTGGGTTTGTCCAGCCCCCCCAGCAAGTGCAGCAGGGTGGACTTTCCGGAGCCGGAAGGTCCCATGATCGCCACGAATTCCCCTTTTTCGATGGTCAAATCCACGCCGCGCAGGGCTTCTACCAGTACATTGCCCATGCGGTAATGCTTGGTCACCGCCTGGGCTTCCAGGATGCTCATAGATTACCTCTTTGTCTCGATCTCTTCCAACTCGCGGCGGCGAGTCTCGTAAGGATTGAAGATCTTAATAATAAAGATGGGCACCACCATGATCCCACCGGTGAAGATCCAATACCACTCCATGCGCGGCGAGGCCGCCACCAGCAGCGCCGCAATGGCGGGTCCCAGCACGTAGGCAATGCGCGCCACGGTGGTCGTCCAGCCCATGCAGGCCCCGCGCCGTTCGGTGGGAAAGACCTCCGGCACATAGACGATGATCCAGATATACGCCACCGAGGTGAAAAAGCCGCTCGCCACCGCCAGGATCGGCGCCAGCCAGGCCGGGGCCAACCCGATGAAGCTGGTGGTGAACAACACCCCCAGGCTGCCCAACACCAGCGACCAGTTGCGTCCCAGTTTATCCATCAGCCAGCCGCCGGTCACTCCGCCGATCATCACCATGACCAACACCCCAAACAACACCAGCGACCACTGGTTGAGGGTGTAACCCAGGTAGCCCATGAAGTAATTGCCGCCGTCCATCATCATAAAATTATGGATCAGCCAGCAGATCCACACCGAGGCCGAGACCAGGATATACCAGACATCGCGCCGGTTGATCGAACCCATCCCGTACCAGTGGCGTTTGCGCAGCCCAGAGCGCTGCTCGGCGCGGATGGCCTCAAAACGCGCGGTTTCCTTCATCTTGAACCACATTCCCACCACCGGCAACATAAAAATAAACATCACTCCATACATCCAGCGCCAGTCCAGGTGCAGCACGTTCAGCAGCAGGGGCGGCAGCAGCGCCTGAAGCGGGATCATGCTGATCACGTACACGATCGAGACCAGCTTGCCCCGGCTTTCCGCGGGCGCCTCCTCGCTGGGGGCGATCGACCACATGTTGGAAACTGTGGTGAGCATGATGACCGCGTAGAGCAGCATGAAGGGATGCAGCGCCCCCGCCGGAGTGAAGAGCACCACCCCCAGCGAGGCCAACCCCATCATCAGGATCAGGATCAACACGGCCGGCTTGCGCCCGATCAGGTCGTTCAGACCGTTGAGCAGGAAGACCAGGAAGGTCAGGATCAAGTAGAGCGTCTCCAACCCGTGGAAATCGGCCGGGGTCAGGTTGTACTCCTTGAGGATATAGGGCAGGGCGGTCATCTTGATCGTGGACAAATACTGGTCCATGATCGCCACCATGCCCATGAAAATGACCAGGAAGGTCAGGTAACGACGCGAACGGTGAGCGGCTTCTGTGTAGGTCATCGGAAGGTGATCTCCTCTCGCTGTTCCAGCTCCACTTTCGGCCCGGCCGGTTCCCGCGCGCGGATCATGGCGTCATAGGCAGCCGCCCCGCCGGCCTCGGCCAACACCTTGCGCCCCTGTTCCTGTTGGTGCATGGTGCCCACGTTGACCCGCTCCATTGAGGCCGGGGAGATACGGAAGAGCAGGCGCGAGGCAGGCGCCAATCCGGCTGGAATGGCCTCCAGGCGCATGATCGTCCCCGGGCGGGCGTTGAACCAGCGTCCGATGGCATCCTCGCCCAGGCGCGTGACGGCGATCCCCGCCGCTGCCTGCCGTTCGGCGGTCGGGCCGACGTGCGCCGGAACCCACTTGCCGCCCAGCAGCACCTCTCCCTCGCCTTCGATAAGGAAATATCCCATCGCGTTGTACCACTTGGATACCAGCGGATCGACATTGATCATCGCATCCTGCCAGGGGCCGATCATCCCCGTCAGCGAGAACATCTTATAGCGCGCTTTCAACCCGCCCGCCCGGCACAGGGCAATGAAGAGCGCGATCAGGTGGAAGCAGGTCCCCGTGCCGCGTTGGAGCGTCTCCACCACCCCATCGATCGGCAGCATCTCGATATTGACCTTCTCTTTAACAAATTCGAAGACCGCTTTGGCGTATTCCTCGTCCGGCAGGCGGTAAGCCCCCAACTGGTGCGCCAGCGCCACGATCTCTGGCGCGCGCGAATTACAGTAGCGCGTGGGATGGGTATACTTCTCGTGCGAAAGGTTCTCGCGCAGCCCCACCTGAGGCGCGGGCAGGTCATACGTGCGCTGCGGGCGCACATAACGCTCGGTTAGCGATTGGGCCGAGCGGATCTTCTTCAAATCTTTAAAGTTGGTGATCACCAGCTTCGCCACGGTGAAGGCGCCGATCACGATCAATTTGGTGTAAATCCACTGCGAGCGGATCTCTTCGCGGGCATACTCAAAAGCCATAGGTCGCTCCTAATTCATGTCCAGCGCCATCGTGCGGCGCACTTCCTCGGCGCAGCCGCGCAGATCCTCACCGGTCGCGCGGCGGATCTCCGGCTCCAACACTGGGCCGGGGCGGCCGCACACCGGGCAGTGCTCCAGCATGCGCACCATGTCGCCAGTGGTCATAAAGCCCGGGTAGCTGGTCGCCAGCGCGTCCAGGAAGGCAAAACGCCCCCATTCGCCGTACGGCAGCGGTTTGTTGTCCTTGTCCAGCACCAAAGGCTTGAAATAGGTGTAAGGAATATGGAAATAATGGCCTTCCGGGCAGTGGATGTTCCAGGCGTTGCCCTCCACCATCCCGTACATATCCAGGCAATGCTTGGGCAGGATGCCCAGCCGGTCCTGCACCACCTGGCGGAATTCAGCCGAGGTGATGCGCTGGTTCTCGTACACCTTCCAGCCCCCGCCGGTGATCACGCCGCCTTTCTCGGCAAAGTTGAAGCGCTTGCCCTGGCTTTCCATGCGCTTGATCACATTCATCACCAGGAAAGGCGCTCCTGCCAGTGTGATCGTGATATCTCCGCCTTCATGCTTTTCCAGCCAGCGGATGATACGGTCCACCATGCGCAGCGAGGACCACTGCACCACCTTGCGCAGCAGGCGCGTCTTCAGCCCGCCCTGCCCGCTCATCGCCGCGCGGATCATATCCATCGAGACATCCCGGTTGAGGGCAACCTGCACATCCCGCATGGCGTCGAAGTAGATCGTGGCCACTTTTCCCGCGAAGACGTGCGTCTTTTTCGGATTGGGCATCAGCAGGAAACCATCCATGCCGGGTTTCCAGGACGGATAAGCCATGACCACCCCGGATTTGGCAATGGCATACTCCGAGGCATTGAAAGTACGCCGGTCGCGCGGGATGAAGGTCTGCCGCCCGCTGGTGCCGCTGGAGAAGGAGACCACCAGCCCGGCCTTGTTGAAGGCCTCCAGCGTGCGCTCCACCATGTTCTCGCCCTTGCGAATCTGGATGGGGGGCAGCTTGCCGGTGTAGATATTCGCCAGCCAGAGGGCAAAGTCCTCACCGTCCGGGTAATCCTTGAAAAAACGCCCCGGGATGAGCGGCACGCGTTCCAGGTCTTGCGAGGAGCGCAGGTCGTCCGGTGAAAACCCGTGTTCCTGGCAGAATTTACGGTACATGCGGTTGTTCTGGTAGTGGTGATTGAATGTGTGGCGGATGGCCCGAAAGCGCATCTCCTCCGCTTCGTCCAGCGGCACGCCGAAAAGGTCGTCCACGCCGTACAGAGCCTGGTCGGCGGGCGTCCACTCGGCCTGCGGCGGAATATAAGCTGCCACGGTCTGGTTGTAGACCTGGATGTATTCGTGCATACTGATCTCATCGCTCATCAATGGGCTCCGGGATACGAATAGGATATTTTTGGAGTGAAGAAAGTTATTCTATATTATAGTCGCATTTACCCCCTCCAAATGGTGGGGGAATATTGATCTTGAGTATATAATTAACCTGAGTTCAGGATTAGGGAAATTATTTCCAAACGCCAGTATTTTATTATCCTTAACACCAGCAGTTGCACAACATTCCTTAAGGAAGGACCTCTGGATTTTATCGAGGTGCTTCGCCATTGCTCGCCAATGAGCGTTCTCTTCAGGTCGTGAATCTGGACATAAAATCACACATTATAGCGCATTGAAAAATATTCCAAACCCTGATTACTAATCTTCGAGGAGCATAAGCATGAACAACCCAACTCGCATTGTATTGATTATTTCGTTATTATTAATCGCACTCCTGACAACCGAAAAGGCTGTATCTGCCTCAGGTACGTTCTATGTTTCCACAACGGGAAATGACAGCAATAGTTGTGCCTTTCCATCCGATTCATGTGCCACAATTCAAGGCGCAATTAACAAAACCAGTTCTGGCGACACTATTAAAATTGCTATAGGAACTTATACTGCATCCACGGGTGACAATGTAATTTATATACAGAACAATCTTACTTTATCCGGTGGGTGGAATGAATCATTCGATAACCAAATTGGAATGTCCACAGTGAGCGGCTCCAGCACACAAAGAGTACTAAATGTTGCTGAAGTGAGTGCAAATATCGAATATTTGATCTTGCAAAACGGTAAGAACGGTATTGTGAATAGTGGTGATTTAACGGTAAATCACCTTGTAATACAAAATAATCATGGGGACCGATATTGCTGGAGTAGTGGGGTCACAAATTATGGATCCATATTAATCCAATCCAGCCGCATTACTGGCAATGATTGCCAGGAAACCGGATATGGCGGAGGTTTGTATAATTGGTGGTATGGTGATTATGCAGTAATCGTTAATAGTGTAATTGATCATAACGAGGCTGCTGTAGGAGGAGGTATATTCAACGGCAGCACACTTGTGGTCATTAACAGTACAATCAGCAATAATGCAATTCACGGCTCATTCTCTAATAGTCAAGGAGGAGGAATTTATAACGATCGGGCTTCCACAATCCTAAGAAATGTCACGATTGTTGAAAACAACGGTGGTTTAGGTGGAGGAGGCATTTATGCAGTGTCTGGCGGTGGCATCGTCGATATTTCAAACTCCATTCTTGCCAACAATTCTGCAAACATATCGCCAGATTGCAGCGGATCTATAACTTCGAGCGGGTATAACATCATTGGAGATTCGGCGAATTGTTCTCTCACAAGCACAGCCGGCGATCAGATAGATGTCAACCCAAAAATCGGACCATTGCAGGATAATGGTGGATCGACCCTGACCCATTTTATCTATCAAGAAAGCCCCGCCATGGATGCAGGGAATCCCGCAGGATGTCTAGATCATAATGGGAATGCAATCACCTCAGATCAACGCGGTGTGACCCGCCCTTTGGACGGAAATACTGACGGGACAACGATTTGCGATATTGGGGCATACGAGGACGATCCTCAGAATCCGTCACCACATTCTCCAGAAGCAACCTGGTTCGTATCCACAAGTGGGAGTGACACCAATAATTGCCTTTCACCCACAACACCCTGTCATACGATCAATGCCGCAATTGGTAAAGCCAATTCAGGAGATTCTATTTTTATTGCAGCAGGCACTTATTCCTCTCCTTCAGGCAATCAAGTTGTATTGATCGATAAGAATATAAACCTTTACGGAGGCTGGAATGAAGATTTCACGAACCAGAACAATATCTCGATAATAAATGGAACATCTACTAAGCGCGGGATAACGATCTCTGGGCAATTTTCAGCTAATTTAGAGAAACTGGATATCCGCAACGGGTTATCAAAAGATTATGATGGCGGTGGTGGAGTTTACTTAGCTTTCCGTGCAAAAGTCAAAATGAAGAATTGTATTGTTCAAAACAGTCAAACTAGTGGAAAAGGCGGGGGAATTTTCGCAAGCAGTTCTTCCAATCTCACTCTCAACTATTGCCAGATTACCGGTAACTCAGCCAGCAACAATGGAGGTGGAATTTATCATTCAGGTTCATTAGGCGGCACTTTGATTATGAATAGTAGCCTAGTCGATCAAAATACCTCCGCCACTCGTGGAGGGGGTATTTCTGGTGGAATCGATGGAACAATCGAAATCAAGAATAGTGAGATCCTCAACAATCAAACCCTATCAGGATCTTCTAGTGAAGGGGGCGGGATCTACAGCTTTAACAGCGAATCCTTATATTTACAAAACACCTTGGTTGCAGGAAATAAGGCTCCTAGTATTGGGGGCAATGAAGGATACGGCGGAGGAATCCGCGGTTCAGCTACCACAATCGACCATTGCATCATTCGGGATAACATAGCCCAATATGGCGGCGGTGTTTATAACACATATTTCCTAAATATATTTAACAGTGGGATTCTTTACAATCAAGCCAGTTATGGCTACGGGGGAGGAATCTATGCGTCGAACACATTCAATCTAACGAATTCCACTGTTGCTTTCAACAAGGCATCAATGCCATATACCGATGAAGCTCGTGGGGGGGGCATCTATGCTGGTGGGATTCAAATCAGCAATTCAACCATAGCCTTTAATACAGCAGATTATTTAGGAGGAGGAATCTGGGCCAGCAGTACAACTATGCGAAACACGATTTTGGCGAAGAACTTTGCGCCTGTGAGTCCTGACTGCAATGGAATATCTTATTCCGCAGGATATAATTTGATCGGGAATACGACAGGATGTAATCTAACGCCTTCAACAGGTGATCTTACCAATGTAGATGTTATTTTGTCATACCATTATTCAGAAACCCTTGCCCTATGGTCTGGCAGCCCCGCAATAGATGCTGGAAATCCTGCCGGGTGTACCGATCAATCTGGCAATCCAATTTCCCTTGACCAGGTCGGCAACTATAGACCTAAAGACGGAAACGCAGACGGTGTGAATATCTGTGACATAGGCGCATATGAATTTGATATCAATAACCCGCCGTTGGTCTTTCTCATTCCCCTGATAATTAGGTAATCATTGCCAATAAAATATCAAAATAAATATCAAGAATTATTTGGTCTGGCTGCGGCAATGCCGCAGCCAGACCACTTTTATCCTTAAATCTTACTTGGGCGGCACGACGAAGGTGAAGGTGTAAGACGACTGCATCGGGATATCCCCGTCGCCGTCCCGCCGCAGGTTGTTGACCGTCACCGTGTAGATGCCGATCGGCAGCAGGTAAGGCGAGGTGGGCGTCCAGCTCAGCACGTCAAACGCATCCTGCGTGATCGTGCCGGAAGCCGTGTAATCCACATTGTTGATCTTCACCACAACCGAGGTGCTGAAATCGCCCCCCGCCAGCGGCTTGATCGGCACGTTGAAGCCGATGTGGATTGCATCCAGGTTGTCTGGTAACACCTCGGTGTTGCCGGGATGGGTATTCACAACCAGCGGGTCTCGCCAGGCCTGCGGGGCTTTTTCGCTATCGGTCAGCAGCGGGTCGCTGGAGGTGTTATCTACGGTCTGATAGGTGGTGCCGCCGCCGTCCACCACAAAGCTGCGGTTGGCGGTCTCGGTGATGCTGCCCCACCATTCCACCCGGTCCCAACTGCCGCGGGCGTACTTGTACTGGACCGTGGCGCCTTCGGGGAACTCGGCCTGGGAAATCCATAAGCCCGGCGTTCCGGTGGGGATCATCGGCCGCGCCGAAGGATCCCATTGCAGGGGAGCAGTATCGCCGGTGATGTAGATCAGGTCCGTCACCGGGGTGCCAGCCGGCACCTGCACAACGAAGGTCACCTGGATCATCTTGACCTGCGCGGTCTGGGACATGTAGTTGGACAGGCCGGACAGGTTCAAAGAGGTATCCGCCGCAATAATATAGTACGTGTACTGGTAACCGGACACCACGTTGGCATCATGATAGGTAAGCGTGGACGCATCCACCACCGCGATCCGTTGGTATATCGAGATGATGGGATCGTAGCGGTAGACCCAGTATTCAGCCACATCCGTCGCCACCGAAGCCGTCCAGGCCAGATCGATGAAATCGGCCCCGTAATTGGCAATGATCAAATTGGTGGGCGGTTCGGGTGCGGTGGTGTCGGTAGAAGCTTCGACCGTTGCCACACCCACCTGGGTACCCGTCACATACGCGTAGGACCATTCCAATCCGTGGGTGGTGCTGAAGCGGATCAGGTAGTCATACGAACCCACCGTCTCCGGGCGGATCGTCCCGCTGAAGACATAGTTATTACCGTTGCGGTGGTCAAAAGCGATATCCTGCCACTGGTAATCCACCGGCAGGGTTCCGGTCGGGCCGTAGCCGATCTGGGCCTGGATCTGGCTTTCGTTGCCGTCGGCATTGGTCAGGCCGTCGATCCAGATCTCAGCGCTGATCGGCGCGGACGGCAGGCTGGTAATGGTGTAGGTCATCGTTGCCGGGCTCAGGTTGCCCGCCCAACCGATCGGGTAATACGGCATGGCATGCACTTCGGGAGAGTAAGCCGAGTAATTACCGTCTGCATCGATCGTGCGGATCACGTAGTAGTAGTTCAACCCGTTGGTCACGCTCGTGTCAGTATAGACCTCGTCGGTGGTGAGGTCCAGCAGTTGATAGCCGCCGCCGGTGAAATAGCTGCGGTAGACCGCGATGGTCTCGCCGGCTTTGATGATCACCGGGAAGCTGACCTCCACGCTGCCGTTGTAGGGGTAGGCCGCTTCGATGATGCGCGCAGCAGGAATGACCAGGTTCTGCCCCGCAGCCGGCAGCAGGATGGCGGCGCTCATCGCGGGCAGGTCAAAGCTCACCAGGCCGTCCACCCCGTAGACCGGTCCGGCCAGGGTGCCCAGGGCATCTTCCAGCTCATAGGCGCTCGGCAGGTAGGTGTTCGTATCAATGGTCAGGGTCTGGAGTGTATCGCTCTTGTTGATCGCCACCAGGGCTGCCGCGTCATCGGTACGCAGCAGGTAGGCCAGGGTATTGTTGGCGTCGTCGGTCAGCAGGAAGGTCAGCTTGCCCTGGCTGAAGACCGGGTTGGCATGCCGGATGGCGGTCAGGTTGCGGTAGTGGTCGAGCAGGTCGTGATTGCCGGCCGCGCCGTAGTAATCCACCGTGCTTTGCGGGAAGATCGCCTGCGCCAGCTTGGAAGTGCTCAGATCACCGGTCACGAACGGCAGGAAGTAGAAATTATCCATCCAGGGGAAGGAGCGCCGGTCGTCGGGATCATCGTAACCGGTCACACCCACCTCATCGCCGTAGTAGATCGTCGGCGCGCCAGGGACGGTCATCTGGATCACCGCCGCCAGCTTCAGGCGCTGGATGCCCACCGCTAGGTTGGCCGCGTTGAATTCTTTTTGCTCGCGGTTGTCCTCGCCGGGGGTCATACCCCACAGGATGCGCTCGGTATCGTGCGTACCAAGCAGGTTCATCAGCGTGTAGTAGGTCGCGTCCGGGTAGTCCTCGCGCATCGAGATCATCTTCTTGGCGAAGGTGCTCGGCGGCTGGTTGCTCTGCCCGTCATCCGGGAAACCCTTGCCGTCGATCGTGCCCAGCAGACCCTGCACCGCGTTGCGGAAGCGGTAGTTCATCGCCGTATCGGCCGTATCGCCCAACACCATCGGCAGCACATCGCCCTTCTTCCACAGCTCGCCGATGATCACAGCTTCCGGATTGACGCCCTTGACGATCGCGCGGAAGTTCTGCCAGAAATCGGCCGGGAAGGTCGAATCGTTCATCACATCCAGGCGCCAGCCGGAGGAACCCTCGTTCAGCCAGAAGGAGGTCACCCCTTCGGTGGTGCCGTTGCCGTACAGCAGCAGGTTCTGCACCTCGGCATTGCTCTTATCCATCACCGGGATGCTGTCAAAGCCCCACCAGCTGTCGTAATTGGCTGAGTTGGCCCCCAGGATGCCGGCGCACTTGCCCGTGCCGGGCGCGACCGGGGTGAAGTAGAACCAGTCGCGGTATGGCGAAGTCAGCGATTCGCAGGCGCCGATCGAATCCGGGTAATGCGAATAGCGGTCAAAGTAGGGGCTGTCGGAGGAAACATGGTTGAACACGCCGTCCAACACAATGTGAATGCCGCGGGCATCGGCTTCAGCCGCCAGTTGTTCAAAGTCGGCATTGGTGCCGAAGAACGGCTCGATATTCAGGTAATCCTGGGTGTCGTAGCCGTGGTTCGAACCGGCATCGAAGACCGGGTTGAAGTAGATCACCGTCACGCCCAGGGCCTGCAGATAATCCAGTTTATCCATCACGCCCTGCAGGTCGCCGCCGTAGTAATCGCGCCCCGCGGGTGCTTCATCACAGGCCACCGCCGGACCGACATAGCCACGGCAGAAACCTTCCGGCAGAGAATCCCACAGCTTGTGGACGATCTGGTCGGCCAGGTTGCCGGGGAAACCGTAGTGCGGCTCCTCGCCGGTCGGGTCGTTGCTCTTATCGCCGTTATAGAAGCGGTCGGGGAAGATCTGGTAGATCACCGCGTTCTGCATCCAGGGGATAACGGTAAAGGTCGGATGATAGTAGGTGATCTCGTAGCTGTTATCCACCATCGCATCAGAGGCCTCGCCCAGTCCGCCGTCTTTCATATTACTGTCAGCGTAATAGGCCGTATCCGTCCCGTCTTTGACGATGAAGCGGTAATACAGGTTGGTGATGGTAGAGCGGTTGACCGGCACCTGCCAGTAGTCGCAGGTATCGTGCGAGAGGGCCGGGTCATCGCAGGGCAGGCCGGAACCAGCGATGAACATATCGTCGTAGAACTCGCCGCCGAGGGTGGTGTCATAGAAGCGCACCCGCACGCTCTCCACATCGTTGTGGAAGGTGCGGAAGCGCAGGTACACCGTCGTGCCGACTGGCTGCGCGCCAAACGGGGCGCGGTACAGGTCGTCCTGCGAGTCGTGCTTCAGGCCGTTGGTCTCCACCAGGTTGTCCAGCGCGTGGCTGGTCGGCGGCGCGGCATAGACGAACGACCGCCCGGTAAAGTAATCCAGCAGGAAGTAAACCGGTTGGTCGGCGTAATAGGCATTGAAATTGATATTAATGGCATTCGCCCCCCGCCCATCGGATCCCCAGGCATCCCAGGTGCCCGAGGTGGTTAATTTGCCCATATGGCTGCCGGGAGTCATCAAGGCAGCCAGGAAGTAGTAGCCGTTGCCCAGGTCTGCCAGGGCATGGGTTGGGTCGTTGTTGTTCCAACTGTTAAAATCACCCACCACGCTGATCCCGGCCGGTTGGTTGTCCCAGGCGTTGAGGATATTCTGCGCCGGGAGCATGGGCAAGCCCACATCGGCAGCGTGATTATTGGTATCAAAGGTCAACTTCACAGTCTGGTTGTCGGTAGAAGTTCTCAGGAAAGAATTGCCGCTGCCGGGGAAGCTGTTCGACCAATCGCAAACGGTCACCTTCCAATCGTAGCGTCCGGTGGTGGCGATGGTCAGATCAGCGGAGAAAACACCGTCGCCGCCGCTCAGGTCGCCGTGCGTGCCGTCGTCATAAAGCGGAATATCATTGGCATTCCAGTTGTTGATCCCCGTGGCGCACCAGGTGCCCGCGCCGGCCGTCTGCGGCAGGAAAGCCATCCGCCCGCTGCGCGCATCCACCAGCACCACCACGCTCTGGCCGTCGCTGGTGGTGGTGTAGCTGAGGTTGCCGCTGTTCACGCTCCGCCCGCTCGCCCCAAAAGCGTTCCAGGTGCCGGTGCGCACCACTTTGCCGGCGTACGTTCCGGCGGTAGTCTGGACGAACTCGTAGCGGAAGAAGCCGTTGCCCACGTAGGTCAGGTGGGCGGCTGCGTCGTCGTTGGTCCAACCGTTAAAATCTCCCACCGCAGTGAAATCATTGGCGCTGTCCCAAACATTGACGATGTTCGTGCGCGGGTAGAGATTTAATCCAACATCTCCAGAGTGGTCGTTGGTGTCCAAGGTGAAGAGCACTTCCTGGTCGGCCGTAGCCGTGACAAACCAGGAATTGTCGGACGGGATGGTGGTGCCCCAATCCCCGCACTTGACCACCTTCCATTCGTGCGTTCCCGCCGCAGCTACGGTGTAGCTCAGGCTGTAGATGCCGTCGCCGGGGAACACATCTCCATGCGTGCCGTCGTCATACAGCGGGTCGCTGGAATTATTCCACCCATTGTGGTCGCCCGCCACGCACCACGTGCTGGCAGCCTGCACCTGGGCTTGAACCGCCGGAACTTCCGGCGCGACGGCCTGCACCGGCTGAGCATAGCCCGGCATGGCCAGCAGCATGGCTGCCAACACAAAGATACTGGTTACCTTGTAAAGGCCTTTCATACATACACTCCTTGAATGGTTAGGATGAGAAGATATTCAGATGATGGCTGACGGAAATGGTCTGACTTAACCTTGGTCGTGCAAACTCGAGAAAAGGGGCTTGCGGTTAAACGATCTGTTCGCCGTCATAGACCGGCGAACAGATCTGATTCGCGTAATTTACCCTGTACCGGCGGATAGGCACGCATATATTCCTCGTGAGAGGAGAACACACGTCGCAGCCAGGGCATGATGCCCTTTTGCTGGGCTGCGCCGCCCTGGCTGGCATGGCAGGCCGCCGCATCCTCGCGGATGGCTGCCACCGCCCGGTAATCGATACGGATATGGATGGGGAACTTCACCTCGGCGATCGAGACCAGGTCGATATCGCCATTGGTGCCAAATTTGCGCGGATCGCGCCCCAGCAGGCGTGAAACCAAGATCCCCGCCCGCAAAAAGGCGCGCGAAAGCACCTGGAAGTACAACCGGTCGGCCTGGTGCGGAGGCAGTCCGGCGGCATCCTGCCAACCGGGTTGGGCTGCCAGCTCAAAGGCGCGCACGGTGGCGTTGTGTATGGCAATGTGATCGGGGTGGCGGTAACCACCGATCGGGTCAAAGGTCAGCACCACCTGCGGGCGCAGCCGGCGGATATGCCCTGCCACCACCCCCGCCACGTCCTCCAGCGGCTGGGCGGCCAGCGCACGCGGGTGCCGGTTATCCGGCGAGCCGGGCATGCCCGAATCGCGGTAATCCAGGAAGGTCACCTCCGCGATTCCTAACTTCTCGGCAGCGCAGCGCAATTCCGCCATGCGCCGCTCGGCCGGGGAAGCAAACCCTTGCATCATCTCGGCGCTCATCTCGCCCACCTCGCCGCGCGTGGCGCACACCAGGCACACCTTCACCCCTTGCCGCGCGTACAGGGCCAGGGTTCCCCCCATTCCGAAGGTTTCATCATCTGGATGCGCCAGCACCGCCAATAAAGTTCGCTCTTTTGCCGTCTCAGAAACCATCATCCTACCGATCCAATAATTCAATAGGGGATTAAGTAACCTAAGTTGCCACCTTGAGAGGTGACAGAAAAGAAATCCATGCGAACTCTGG
>CAYRHN010000005.1:0-285050 GCA_964424115.1 uncultured Anaerolineaceae bacterium | reverse complement strand
GATCAAGCTATTTTTCTTCTCTCCCCTATTTCATGAACTAAAGATACAGTATCAATTCAGCGCCGACCCTTTTCAGATAAATTCTCCTTCCCTCCAGCCATACTTTCCACGCAGCGGCACAAACGCCACCATCAACCCGTACTCAAAAACCAGGCGGCCCTCCAGTTTTCGCCAGGCCTGTAATTCCTGAGCCGGGCGCGCTCCAACCGGGATAACCAACCGCCCCCCCTCCGCCAATTGCTCTGTTAACGGTTCCGGCACCTCAGGTGCCGCTGCAGTGACCAGGATTGCCTGATACGGCGCCGCCTCCGGCCAACCCAAAGACCCATCCCCTATGTGCACACTCACATTTTGAATCCCTTCTACCTCCAGGGCGCGCCGGGCACGTTCCGCCAGCTCAGCCAGGCGCTCCACGGTGTGCACCTGTCTCGCCAGTTTTGCCAGCACCGCTGCCTGGTAACCCGATCCGCTTCCAACTTCCAACGCCGTATCATCCGGGCCTAATTCCGCCAATTCAGACATCAAGCCGACAATATAGGGTTGCGAGATGGTCTGACCAAACCCAATTGGCAAAGGGGTATCTTCGTAAGCATAAGGCTGCTGGTCGGGAGGGACAAAGCAATGCCGCCGCACACTGCGCATAGCTGAAAGCACCCGTGCATCATGTACCCCACGCTGTTCGATCTGGCATTCCACCATTTGCCGGCGTAACCGGTCAAAATCAATCTGGGAGTTCATCTCCCTAACTGTAACACGAATACAACCGGGAATTCAACCCTTTTATTCCCCCAGGATCCGTCGCGCAATCCGCCGGTCGATCTTGCCCATCGGATACCCACGTAATTCGGTCTCTCCAGCCCAGCACAGCTCACTGGCATGCAGTGCGCGCGGTTCCCCATTTACAACACGGCAGGAAAATGCGTGCAGAGTGACCCGAAAATGGGTATATGCATGCCGGTAGACCCCCATGCCCCCGCCCACTTCCACCTCCACCCCCAACTCCTCGCGGATTTCCCGCCGCAGGCAGCCGGGCAAATCCTCGCCAGGCTCCAGCTTGCCGCCAGGGAACTCCCACAGTCCGCCCAATAATCCTTGCGGTGGTCTGCGCGCCAGCAATACTTTCCCATCCATCCGGCGAATGACTGCTGCAGTAACCACATAGTGAGGCACCGGCGCAGCAGGTTTCACCACTGGGCGCTGTTCCTGGATGCCCAACTGCCACGCCTGGCACACTTTAAGCAGCGGGCAGGTGCCACAATCCGGAGCACGCGGAGTGCAAAGCGTGGCGCCCAGATCCATCAAAGCCTGGTTCATGTCCCCCGCCCGCCCTGGGGGCATCACTTCCCCGGCCAGCTCCCACAGTCGCCGCTCAGTGGCAGGGCTGCCCAATGGCAGGTCTACATCAAACAAGCGTGCTAATACTCGCCGGATATTTCCATCCAACGCTGGTTCATCCCGCCCGAAGGCAATCGAAGCAATCGCCCCGGCGGTATAGGGACCCACACCCGGCAGGCGGCGTAAACCTTGTACATCGTCCGGCACCTTTCCCCCAAATTCAACCATCACTTTTTTAGCAGCGGCGTGCAGGTTACGCGCCCGGCTGTAATACCCCAATCCTTCCCAGGCCTGAAGCACCTCCTGCTGGTCAGCTTCAGCCAGCGCCCTCACGCTGGGAAAGCGTGCCATCCAGCGTTCAAAATATGGAATGACCGTCTCCACACGCGTCTGCTGAAGCATGATCTCCGATACCCACACCGCGTATGGATCAGCCTGCCCGCGCCAGGGCATCGGCCGCGCCTGAGGATCATACCAGGCCAATAAGCAGGCAGCTATTTCCTGACTCATACTCCTGAATTAGAACTGGAATCCGCCGCGCACCGGAACAATTTTTTCCGTGTAGTTTTGAACATAATCGCGCAGTTGGATATTAAGATTTTTCCAATCCTGTGAATGCATCACCTGGCGGGCTTTGTTCACCGAGGGCAGCAGCGCCCCCACCAGGATCTGTGGATGTCCCCCATACACGGTCGCCCAGGCATCGATCAATTCTAATCCCAGGCGCTGTACCCCTGGAATGAAATCGCGCACCACGAATTCGAAATATTCCTGTTCGCGTTCCGGGGTGATGTCCCAGGTCATGATCAATTTGACAGTCATGGCAACTCCTGTCAGCTGCGCTGTAACTCCAGCACGATTACATGCGTTTCTTCAGGTAAAGAGGACGCGCTGGTCAATTTGACCGAAGGCTGGGTTTGAACTTCGGTTAAACCCATTTCTTTCATAAATTTATTCAAGGGATCCAGTTTCACGGTGCACCCCGGCATGGCATAATACATCGGGATGACAATATTGGGTTCCAACAGGCTGATCACTTCGGCTGCTTTGGCTGCGTTTAAGCTGTCGGCGTCTCCCACCGGCACCAAGGCCACATTGATCGGTCCCAGCGCTTCCACTTCACTGCGCGAGGGTACCCGGTTGATTAGTCCCAGGTGAGCCACTGTCAGCCCATTGTAATCCAGCACATACAATGTGTTGCGCAGCTCGTTCTCCGTGTGTTTGGTCTGTCCGTTGGTTTGCACGCCGGTCACGAACACTCCCCCCACTTCGTATTCTCCTGGACTGGAGATTGGGTAAGCATCGCCTTTCACCGCGCTGATGAAATTGTGACCCGGATGATCCACGCTGATCGTTACCACATCGCCGCGCAATTTCAATGCTTCATACCCCACCTGGCGGTGATCATAAGGATCTGTAACTACCGATGCCAAACCGCGCTCAACCAATCGAAAACAGGAATGTCCGTACCAGGTAATTTCCATGCAGCCTCCAAAGAACTAACCCGATTATACCTGATAAGCAGTAAAAATAAACTTTGGAACTTCAAAATGACCCCGCTAAAATCCTTGTCAGGTATAATATTCGAGGAAGAGTATCAAATCCCCTCGCTCAGGGTTATATTCAAATAATGAGACACAAAATTATCGTTAATCCTATATCCAATCGCGGCGCCGGTGAAAAACTGGCCCCGCATATCAGCCAATTATTACATTCTCTGGATGTTGATTTTGAGATGGCTTTTACCGAGCGCCCCTGGCATGCCGCGGAACTGGCCCAACAGGCCGCCAAAGATGGTTTTGATGTGGTGGTGGCGGCAGGCGGTGACGGCACGGTGAACGAAGTGATCAACGGGCTGATGCTGGCCAAGCAAGCCGGAGACGGTACTCCCGCCATGGGGGTGCTGGCAGTTGGGCGCGGCAACGACTTTGCCTACGGAATGGGCATCCCCACCGGTTGGCAAAATGGCTGCCATACCCTGGCGCGCAATCAACGCCGCTGGATCGATATCGGGCGCTCGCTGGGAGAACTTTACCCCGAAGGGCGTTTCTTTGGCAATGGCGTTGGCATCGGATTTGACGCAGTGGTCGGTTTCGAAGCCGCCAAGATGACCTACCTTCATGGCTTTCCCTCTTACGTGGTCGGTGCGCTCCGCACCATGTTTGTTTTCTTCCATGCGCCCCTGCTCAAGATTGAATTGGACGATGAAACCATCGAGCAATCCATTTTGATGGTCTCGATCATGAATGGAAAACGCATGGGCGGTACCTTCATGATGGCGCCGGAAGGCCAGCCCGATGATGGATTTTTTACCCTCTGTTTGGCAAGCCAGGCCAGCCGCCCGGAGATGATCAGTATCATCCCCCGCTTTATGAAGGGCACCCAAAGCACCCATCCCAAGATCCGCATGCTCAAATCCCGCAAGGTCATTGTCAGCGCTTTACAGGGCAGCATACCAGCCCACGCCGACGGTGAAACCCTTTGCACTGAGGGTCAAAAATTGACCATCGAATTGCTTCCCCATCAATTGGAACTGATCTACCAACCTGAGACAATATAAACATGAAAAAACTTTGGGCTCGTTTCCTCATTTGGATCGTTCGCGGCCTGACCACCCTGGTCTGCCGGGTGCATAAAGAGGAATTGGTGAACCTCCCTACCCAGGGCCCGATGATCATGGCTGCCAATCACGTTAACTTCCTGGATGCACCGGTCATGTTCACCCACCTGCAGCCACGCCCGATGACCGGCTTTGCTAAAATGGAATCTTGGCGCAACTTCATTTTTGGGATACTCTTCAACGCTTGGGAGATCATCCCGATCAAGCGCGGCGAGGTGGATATGGTTGCCTTTGACAAGGCCAAAAAAGCTCTGGCTGAGGGTAAAATGCTGGCTATTTCCCCGGAAGGCACGCGCAGCGGTACCGGGCAACTAAAAAAAGGCCACCAGGGCATCGTCCTGCTTGCTCTGCGCACGAATTCCCCCATCATACCGATCGCCTATTACGGTCACGAAGGTTTTTGGAAGAACCTTGCCCGCCTGCATCGCAGCGATTACTTCATTCGCATCGGCAAACCCTTCCGCCTGAAAGCCGGGGATGTCCGCCTGACCCCAGAAATACGCCAGCAAATGTTGGATGAGATCATGTACCAGATCGCCGCACTCATGCCTGAAAAATATCACGGCGAGTATTCTGATATGAGCAAGGCCACTACTCAGTACCTGGAATTTATTTAAAGCCTGTTTTAGATGGAACAACTACCTCTCTTTACACCCCCTTCCCTCTCGGTCACCGACATCACCCGCTACCTGCGCCAGGTGATGGAAAGCGATCCGGTGCTGCAGGATGTGTGGGTTTTAGGAGAGGTTTCCAACCTGTCCCGCCCTTCCTCCGGGCATCTATATTTCACCCTCAAGGATGCCAACGCATCCCTGCGCTGCGTGATCTGGCGCACCACTGCTGCCCGCCTGCGCGTTCCACTGCAAAACGGCAGTCTGGTGGAAGCTCACGGCTCGATCAGCCTTTATGAACGCGATGGGCAATACCAGCTATACATTGATACCCTCCGCCCGGCCGGAGAAGGTCAGCTTTATCTTCAATTCCTCCAGCTCAAAGAGCAGTTGGAGTCGGAGGGGCTCTTTGCTCCCGAACGCAAACGTCCCTTGCCCGCCCATCCACAGCGCATCGGACTGGTAACCTCACCCACTGGCGCCGCGTTGCAAGATATCCTTAACACGCTCCGCCATCGCTACCCCCTGGCTGATGTGATCCTTGCCCCATGCGCTGTACAGGGCGATGAGGCCCCGCCCACGATCCTGGCGGCATTTGAACGACTCCACCGCCTGGATCCGCCTCCGGATGTGATCCTGGTGGCACGCGGCGGTGGTTCGTTGGAAGATCTGTGGGCATTCAACGACGCTCGCGTGGTACGCGCCGTGGCCAACAGTGCCATCCCTGTGGTAACCGGCATCGGCCATGAGACCGATTTTACCCTGGCTGATTTTGCCGCTGATTTGCGCGCACCCACCCCCACCGGCGCTGCCACCCTCGCCACTCCGGATATAGCCGACCTGCTTCCCGAGGTATCGGCTGCCCGGGAACGCCTGGAAGAATTGGCCCAATCGGCCTTGCTGGAACGCCGCGCCAATCTTCAACGGCAACAAGCCCGCCTGGTACAGGCATCCCCGCGCTGGCGCATCCTGAATGACCGCCAGCGTTTGGACGAATGGCAGCAGCGCCTGTTAGGGGCTGCTGCACGGGGCATGACACTGCGCAAGACCCTTTTGCAAGGAATTTCTGTACGTCTGGCCTCTCTCGATCCGCATGCAATCTTGCAGCGCGGCTTCGCCATTGTCAGTAATTCCGAAGGGCAGATTCTGTTGCGTGCCGGGCAGGTCTCTCCGGGTGAATTATTGAACATCCGCTTGTCTGATGGCGACCTGAAGGCGGAAGTCAGAGAGCAGAGTTCAGATATCTGAGGTTAATCTTCAGGTTCAATACACAAGGAATCATTTATGGAAACAATCCCTGAACCATCCATTGAAAGCATGAACTACGAACAGGCTTTTGCCGAGTTGGATACCATCATCCGCGCCATGGAAGAGAGCCAGGCTTCTCTGGATCACACTCTGGCATTGCTGGAACGCGGGCAAGCGTTGGTCAAACACTGCGCGGCGCTGCTTGACCAGGCGGAGTTGAAGATCAAAACCCTTGGGGGCGATGAATAAAACCGAAACTAAGGCGATTCACAAGCCGTGAGTTAGCGAGAACAGCTATCTCCCCAACAAGGCCGGGGCAACCACCAACGCCAGCCCAACGCCATTGACAAGCAGGTGGGCAATGCCTGCGCGAATCGGAACTAGAATCCCAGTTCTTTTAAGATCTGGTTTGGATCATCTTTTTCACCCGCTCCCATCAATTCCTGCCAGAAGTGCGTGTCATAGCGGCGCGAGCGCACTGGAATAGGCATTGGAACCCCCCAACCCAGCAGCAGTACCTCTTCCTTTGGCTGCAGGCGCGCCAACATCCCGCGCAGGGCATCCTTTCCAGCCAAACCAGACAATGCTGCCTGGATATCCGCCTCATCTCCCAACCAACCCGAGATGCGTGTGCCGAGTTGAGAAAGCACCTCGTCATAAATCTGCGACGGACGCTGGTCGATGATAAGCAGGGTCACATAATATTTACGCATCTCGCGCGCGATGGTGCTGAAGGCAGTTTGGGACGCCATTTCACGGTTGAGCAGCTTGTGAGCCTCCTCCACTGCTACCACCAGCGGGCGCGGTTCCTCTTTTCCCGTCGCGCGGAAGTGATCGGTACGCTTTTCCCATGCCTCGCGGATGCGCCTGGTGATCAAATTGGCCACCAGCAAATAATCCAGGTCGGAATCAAAGTCTCCAAATGATAACACCACGTGTTGATTCTTCTCCAGCATGGCAATAATTTCCTTCAATCCATCTGCGGCTGGTTTTTCCACTACATAAGGGCGGTTAAACACCCGGCTAAGCTTACTATGCAACGCCGCTGCCGCCATCTCATTTACCCCTGCTTCACGCGCCCAGAATTCCACACTGTCGCCCGAGGGCACCTTGCGGGTCTTGCCCTTTTCATCCTCTTCTTCGACGGTTTTCCCCGGTACCATTCCCCGAAATTCGTGCAGCCAGTTGCTGCCAAACTGGTGGAAGAGGGCTTCGAGCGTCACCGGGGTAGTCTCTTTCAAGTTCAGCTCGCGGGTCAACATCTCGATATCTCCCGGCAGGATATCGCTTTCAGCAATTTCCAGGTTAAAATCCGGCGCCTTACCACGGATCATCGTCCCTCTCCCCAACCCCACCACCCGCACGCGGCCAGGAAATTTCGTGCGCAGCCCAATGACATTTTGCCCGGTATCGGAGGCCGTATCGTCGTAACCGTATTCGTTGTGCATGTCAAACATCAATACGGAAGCTTTGTCAAAGTGGATCAACCCGGCCAGGATAATACGTGTCAGGAAAGATTTGCCCGTCCCGGTGGCACCAAAGATGCCCGCCGAGCGCTGGACAAACTTCTCCAAGTCAATACAGACCGGATGTCCCTGCTCGCGGGTGGTGCCGATCACAAAGTGCTTTTTCTCCTCTTGTTTGCCAAAAATGGCCGCCACATCGCCGGCTTCCGCTAGTCGCACCGCCGCATGATGCTCAGGCACCGTCTTCACTGGCACCGGCACCGGATCGACCTTGTGGTTTTTACGCCATTCGGCGTAGCGGGGATCATTCAAATCCGGTCCCCGTTCCAACATCAATGCCGGCAATACCTCAATGTTCGTATATAGGGTTTGCCCATGCAGCAACCTGGCCAACCCACCCGGAAGACGCGCTTCGCTTTGCTCATCAGCAAAGCGAGGATCGGTGGATCCCAGTTGAATATCCGTCACCAGGCCATAAAATAACCAGTCGCCGTTCTCCACCACCACAAATCCGCCTTCCTGGATCTGCTCGGGCGGAATAGTCAGACGCACACGCAGCCCCTCGTTCAAGCTGCCCCCAATCACGTATCCGGCGAATTTTGCTTGCAGTTTAGAAGAGTCAGTCAATTCCATCGTTGTGCTCCCGAAATTCTCTATGCATCGGCAATTGCATTCAGCACATTCATCAAAGTGCCGTAATCATCGCGCAGTAGGATAATCAATTCCTGTGCTGCAGCCTGGGCCCAGTTGGGGTCGCCGCAGGTCTTATGACATTCGCCACACTGCTTCCAATGCGCTGCCAGCAACTCGCCCAACGGCAGATCGGCAGCACGTAAGAGATGGCGGAAATATCCCATCCTCCCGGCCGAAGTGAAGTGACAAATCTCCTCCGGACTGCAAGCAAAGATCTGATCCAGCGTCAACGGCGGGCGCGGCGGCATCAGGTGCGATATCTTGCCCGCCTGTTCATACCCTATGAACAACACGCTGATTTCCGCCGGCACGTTGCGGTTGATGCGATTATCCAGGATGATCTCCTCCGAGATATTTTCCGATGTGACCAGTTGACGCACCAGCCCGTCATCGTCAATGTGAATATCATAGATCAAGCCGTAGATGAAATCGCCTTTGCCCATCGGGATGCGCACCATCCCGCCAAACTCCGGGACATTCAATTCTGTCACCCGGCACCCCACCACGCACCCGCTGGTGCTGGCGCGTAACAAACGACCGATCTCAAGCGATTTGCTCATCATTCATACCTCGTTCTGGATGTGGAAAGATCTTTATTAGCCTGCTTATTAGATTTCTCACCCGGCTCCAGGCCGCGGGCACGCAGTTCCATCTGGATCATCGTTTCAAGTTGATCGCGTTCCTCCAGATGCACCACGGCAATCTCATGCGCTCGGTGCAGCGCATAGGGATATCGCTTTGCACCGATCTGGCGCGATTGATGCACCAGCACGGCGTGCAACTGGTCTAACAGCGTACGGTTGTCCACCACCCAACCCGGGATTTCCACGCGCGCCAGGGTCGGATGCCGTTCCGTACCAACATTCAAGTAAAAGAAATGCAATGAAAGCGGGCCGGAATAATCCTTACGCGAGCTGGATTGCAGGCCAAACACTGCCGTGCGCTGACCAGGCGCCAGGCGCGTGTAAAATAAGTCCGCGTCGCGCACGCCCATCAGCCGCCGTGGACCTCGCCCACCCCCCTGGGATAACTCCTCTGGCGTCATTTCGGTTAGTTCCAAAAGACGCACCATCAGGTCTGCCAAAGGTTTGTCCACATATCCGGCCGGCGCGCATTCCAGCCCGGCCATGCTCTTCAAGGCCCCCAGGTATTGGTCAAACAAGGGCCGGAAGCGCTGCATCTGCTGTGGTTGACCGTACAGCTCCAGGGGGCCGTCTGTCAGCGCCACCACCAACCTGTTTTGGGCGCGCGCCAGTTCGGCCAGCTTGCGCCGCTCTTCTAGATCCCGCTTGAGGTTGATGAAATCCTCGCCCTGCAGATTGCCATCCTGATCCCGCAGTTTATCATGATAAAGCAATTCGCTGACGGTCTCTTGCTGCGGTGTGCGGCTCTCGTCCAGCCACATGGTGATCGTCCCCAGGTTGACCACCCCATACTCCTCCGCGGCGTGCCGGTCAGGCATGATCTGCGAACCGTCGGCAGCGATCACCATAACCGGCTTTTGCAACTGAGGAGCATCAAAGGCGGCAGTCAGGGCTTCCTCCAATGGAATGGCGCAGCGCAGCCCCGGATTGGATGCCGCCGCCTGTTCCACCAACTTTGCCAGATGATCCAGATCCTCGGCATGCTTCTCCAGCAGGGCATTGGCATGCTCACGTAAGTCGCGCAGGTGATGCTCCCGCGCAACTGCTTCTTCCCCCATCTTTTTTATTTGGCTTTTCAACTGCTGAAAATTAACCGGCATGGAGGCCCCTTATCATTGCAAAGCATCGAACATTTGTTTTTATTATAACATAACGCCAAGCAGGAAAGTCATTTTTATCTTCCTCTGAAGACATAATCTACCTGGAAAACTAAAAGATCTTTTCCGGTCGTATAATATTCCTATGTCCCGCATCGAGCAGCATGACTCAGAGATCGAACTTGACCTGGATATCCGCCCGGGTGAACGTGTAAGCCTGGTATTGGAAAGCGAATCGCAACAGATCCCTTCTTTGTTTGAAAAGGTTAAAACCGGTGCCGGGAAACTGATCCTGGTTGGGCGCAGCCTGGACGAAGACCGTACCGCGATCCTTTTATTTGTCCTGGCGCTGTTGATCTATGCCATGATGATGGGGATTCGCCTGGAGAGTTTTCCCGCCGCAACGGACGCTGAAGCTCTGAATGCCGGCCTGGCTGAAAGTCTGCTCCAGCCTGAACAAACTGGTCGGTTGGGCCAATTCTCTCCGGCCTGCTTCATGGTCGAGGTCACCTGCGCCCCCACCGCGCCGGTTTTCCTGCAACTAATTCCACAAATCCTCTTTGGGCGTGTGCTATGGGCCGGGCGCGGGATTGTCCTGATGGTTGGAATGTGTGTGGTCATTTTCTTCAGCTTCCTGCTGCGCCGATCGCTGACCAACCGCCTGTGGTGGAGCGTCCCGCTCTGGCTGGCCCTCTCACCCGCCTGGTTTGTCCTTGGACGAGCTTCTTCCAATGCCATCCTGCTCAGCCTATGTTGGTGCGGGATGATCACCCACAGTCTGTCTTTCCTGGCAGGTCGTCCCCGCGCATTGTTCTGGCTGGTTTTATGGGCCGGGCTCTCCCTTTACGCCGAGCCGTCCGCCGCCCTGGGAAGCGGCGCCTGGCTCCTCTGGACAGGTGTGGAATTTTATTCTCTTGTGCGGCGCAGCAGGGGCAGCCTTCCCAGACCGGGTTGGCATGCTTTCCTCGGGTTTCTTTTGATCAGCCTCTTTCTCTTTTTGCCCTGGCTGGCCTCCCTGTTGACTGGTGCCTTGGGCGAGCAAACCCAGGCTCCAGGAAGCCCTCTCGGCAATTATATCTACGCCCTCAGCCCTGTTCTCTGGTTGAGCAGCGGCATCCAGGCTCCCCTGTGGAATTCTTTGCCCGCTTACCCTGCTTTTTCCTGGTTGGCGCTTCCTTTTGCCCTGTGGGGGATGTTTCTGGCGCTCTATCACTGGAGAGACATCCCTTCACGTGCCCTGCTGGTTGCCGTGTTTTTCATTCCCCTCACCACAGCAACTTCCCCTCACCCGGGGCTGGAGAATGCGCTGCCGTTGCTCCTGCCGCTACTGGCCTTGACGGTAAACGGTCTTTCTGCCTGCCTGGGCCGGATCCGGGCAGGGAAAATTTCCTGGCCTGGCGTGTTTATTGTTCTCTCAGGCCTGGCCCTTTGGATGCTATTTACAATCCCGGCTTAAGATCCGCTCCAGAAATTATTTATCCGTCTTAGCGCTTCTTTGTGTTTTGGCGCCTTCTCGGTACTTAATTTCCCGTCGCGGGTGAACTACTTGGCCAGCATGGCCGCCATTTCGTAATAATCTTTGGACAAAGTCTTTGGTTGGCTGACCACGGTCTGGATCGGGATCGGCTGCATATCGCGCCCATTCAATCCTACCATCACGCCGCGTTGGCCAGAGAGGATAAATTCCACCGCCTTCACCCCAAAGCGGGTCGCCAGCAGCCGATCAAAGGCCGACGGTTTCCCGCCGCGCTGAATGTGTCCCAAAATGGTCACCCGGGTGGTGAAACCCAGATCCAGATCGTCAATCATCTTGCCCAATTCAGACGTGCTGGGCTGGAATCCTTCCGCCACCACAATGATCGCGTGTGTCTTACCGCGTTGGTACGCGTGCTCGATCACCCCGGTAATCTCTTCCACAGGGGTCGGTTGTTCGGGGATCAAAACCATTTCTGCTCCGCACACAATGCCCGCCTGCACCGCCAGGTAACCGGATGAGCGTCCCATCGTCTCGACCAAAAAAGCCCGGTTGTGCGAGGAAGCCGTGTCGCGCAGCTTATCGATCGCATCTACGATCGTATTCAAAGCAGTATCCACACCAATGCACATATCTGTGCCGTAAATATCATTGTCAATGCTGGCCGGGATGCCCACCACCGGAACGCCTTTTTCAAATAATTTAAGCGCCCCGTTCAACGAGCCGTCCCCTCCAGCCACAATCAGGGCGTCCATTCCGACGCTGTTCATTTGCCGGATGGCTTCCCGCTGCCCGCGTTCTTCGCGGAATTCAGCACTGCGCGCCGTTTGCAGGATCGTACCGCCGCGTTGCAAAATTCCCCCCACATCCCGCGGCCCAAGCTGGGTAAATGTACCTCGGATCAACCCCTGATAGCCGCCCTCGACGCCCAAAACACGAATATCTTTGGCAATGGCGGTGCGTACCACGGCCCGAATACAGGGATTCATCCCCGGTGCATCGCCACCCGAGGTTAAAATGCCAATCGTACGAATCGGTTGTGTCAACATAGAAATACCTTTACTGAATTTTAATGGGTTCGATCTGGACGTTTTCTTCCCCGACCAGACCGATCAATTTTGTGATCAAATCCCGACAGATGCCAGTGGTATTGTTGGGAAATTCGATAAGAAAATAATGTCCGCTCTCAAAGATCATCATCGAATAGAGATCTTTGCCGGGATAAGCCTGCACCTCTCCATACACCCGTTTCAAACGCCGCGCATCGCGCTGCTTGTCACCTGACGCGCGCAGGATGATCTTGATCATGCGCGGCGGATTTCCGGCCTCACTGGCAGCCCGAATCGTTCCGGGGGAAACAATATATGAAAACGGCACAGTCGGCGGCACAGGAATGTTCACCGGTTGAACCTTCTCTAACCTGGGTGCAGCGGCAGGCTCGGCCTTGGGCGCCGTTTGTACCGGCACCGCAGGAGTTTCAGATGGCTTTTCTAGCGAGGGTTCTTCTTTTGCCGGGGCAGCATACACCGAGGCGGCAGGAATATTCATTTCGCCCGCCGGGGCAGCTTCCAACAAATGCCAGTCATCTGGTTCGGGCGGCGGGGGGGGCATATCATCAAAATCCGGATAATCAGCCGGTGCTTCCGCCACTCGGCGATCTTCTGCCGGAATCGATTTTTTTGACGCCGGGGCAGGAGTGGTGGATGGTTGGCGCACTGCCGGACGCGCCGGGAGCATCTCTTCAGCATCGACCGGCAATTCGCGCAGGGTTTCGACCTTCAAACGATCCACCAACACCTTGGGATCACCGTTCTCCGCATCCACGCGCCCCTCGGCGCTCAGCACCGCATCGGTGGTCACCTTGTTGCCATGCTGCTCCCACGTGCGTGGGAACAAGACCAGTTCAATATTCCCCTGAACATCTTCTAGAGTAACAAAACCCATTGCTTTACCGTCTTTGGTCTGGTGACGGCGCCAGCGCGTGACCATCCCCGCCACAATCACTTTTTCCTTGTTAGCAGCCTCGCTCAATTGCGCAGAGGAATGGGTCACCCGCCGCTGCAAAATGGGTAAATATGGCGTTAACGGGTGGTCAGAAACATACAACCCGATCAATTCCTTTTCCCATTCCAATAATTCACGCCGATCTGTATTGAAAGGCTCCGGCAGGTGAATATGTTCTTCGATGCCCTCGATATTGCCAAAAAAGCTCATTTGACCGCTTTGCAGCGCACGGAAATGACTGGTGCTGACCGAGATGATTTGATCCAGAGCCTCCAACAGCGAACGGCGCGCTCCAAAGGCATCCAGCGCGCCAACCCGCGCCAGACCTTCCAGCGCGCGGCGCCCCACCTGGCGCAAGTCCACCCGGTGAGCAAAATCATCCAGGTTAGTGAAAGGCCCCCCATCTTTGCGGGCTGCCAGGATCAATTCCACAGGCCCGCTGCCAACATTCTTAATTGCTCCCAGCCCAAAGCGGATGGCAGCCTTGTGACCAGGCCGGTCTTCAATAGAGAAATCCCATCCGCTGGAATTTACATCCGGCGGTAATACATCAATGCCCATCCCGCGGCAGTCTGCCACATAGAAGGCCACTTTTTCGATCTCGTTCTTAGCCGCCGAGAGCACGGCGGTCATAAATTCCACGGTGTAATGATTCTTTAAGTATGCGGTCTGCACCGCGATCACGCCGTAATCGGCCGCATGCGACTTGTTGAAACCGTAGCGGGCAAAATTCTCCCAATCCTCAAAGATCTCCGCTGCCGTTTGGGATGGAATTCCTCTGGCGGATGCGCCTTTGATGAATTTTTCGCGGTGTTTTTCCAGCTTCTCTTTCTGCTTTTTGGAAATGACCTTACGCAGATCATCCGACTCGGATGCTGTGTACCCGGCCAAATCCATCGCCGCAAACATGATCTGCTCCTGGTAGATGGGAATACCATAAGTTTCTTTGAATATCTTGGACAGCGCATCGTGACGATAGGTAATCGATTCCTCGCCATGCATGCGCTTGATGTAAGAAGGAATAAATTCCAGGGGGCCGGGGCGGTAGAGTGCCACCATAGCGATGATGTTAGCCAGATTGCGCGGCTTCATTTGCACCAGGTAACGGGTCATTCCAGAACCTTCCAATTGGAAGACGCCCGCCGTATGCCCGCTGCCCAGGAATAAAAAGGTCTCCGGATCATCCAGAGGAATATTATCCAGACCGTAGCGCACCCCATGGCGCTGCTCGATCAATTTACAGGCTCGTTCCATGATCGTCAAGGTTGCCAGGCCAAGAAAATCCACCTTTAGCAGGCCCTGGTTTTCAACGATCGCCATCTCAAACTGCGCCACCACCTTAATCGGGCTATCCTCCGATCCGCTGGTCGGGCGGTGCAGCGGTGCGTATTCTACCAACGGCTTATCGGAAATGATCACCCCGGCGGCATGTGTGCCCGCATTGCGCACCACGCCTTCCACTTCTGCAGCATTGTCGATCAATTCGTGTAAATAATCGGCCTCTTCATAGATGGCCTTAAACTCCGGGATCGTCTCCAGCGTCTCTTTGATCTCCACCGGCTTGCCCGGCACATTCGGGATCAACTTTGCCACCCGGTCCACTTCGGAGAGGGGAATATCCATCACGCGGCCCACATCACGGATTGCGGCGCGAGCGCCCAACGTGCCAAAGGTAATGATCTGCGCCACCTTATCCTGTCCATATTTGTTGGCGCAGTATTCCATGATCTGAGAGCGGCGATCGTCCTGGAAATCCAGGTCGATATCCGGCATGGAAATACGTCCTGGGTTTAGGAAACGTTCAAAGATCAACCCCTGTTCCAGCGGCTCCACCAGGGTAATATCTAGTGTGTAGGCAACCATCGACCCGGCCGCCGAACCGCGCGCATTATACCAGATGCCTTGCTCGCGCGCGAACCGGCACAAATCCCACACGATCAAGAAATAAGCGTCAAAACCCATGTCGTGGATAATCTTGAGCTCATATTCCAGACGTTCCCGTACTTTCGAGTCGCTTATGCGCGTTCCATAACGCCGCCTTAAGCCTTCTTCGCACAGCTTACGCAAGTAGCTTTCAGCGGTCTCCCCCTCAGGAACATCCACCAGCGGTAGATGGTAGCCCTTGAAGCCCAGATCCACATTGCAGCGCTCAGCGATCAGCAAGGTGTTCTCAATCGCCCCCGGTACTTCTCCAAACAAGGCGCGCATCTCATCTGGGCTGCGCAGGTAATAGCTATCATCTGTCATACGGAAGCGCTGCGGGTCGCTTAGCAATGCCCCAGTCTGGATGCACAACATGATATCCTGCAGGCGGGCGTCCGACTGGTTGATGTAATGAGTATCGTTGGTAGCAATAAAACGTGCATTGTAGCGCGCACCCAGTTCAATCATCTGGCGATTTATTTGCGGCAGTTCGGGAATGGCGTGATCCTGCAATTCCAAATAGAACCGCTCCGGCCCGAACACTTCAAAATACCAGTCCAATTTCTTGGCCGCTGCATCCATGCCCTGCTCCAGCAGCGTGCGTGGGATTTCCCCGGACATGCAGGCCGAAGACGCGATCAGCCCCTCGCTGTGCGCGGCCAGGAAATCATGATCGACACGCGGCTGGTAATAAAAACCTTCCAACTGCGCCGCGCTGGCGATCTGCAGAAGGTTGGCATATCCGGTCTGGTTTTCGGCCAGCAGCACCAGATGGAAGGCGTGCTTGTCCAGTTTGGCATCCTTGTCCTGCATGCGGCGCGGAGACAAATAAGTCTCCAGACCAATGATCGGTTTGATCCCGGTAGCCTTGGCATGGTTATAGAACTCAACCGCGCCGAACATCACCCCGTGGTCAGTCAGCGCTACCGCAGGCATACCCAGTTCTTGGGTACGCTGCGCCAGTTTTTTCAGGTTGCTGAACCCGTCCAGGATGGAATATTGCGAGTGGACGTGCAGATGCACAAAAGACATATCATGAGTATTATAGCAAGAATCACATCTGCCCGCGTCTGTTTTAATCTTAATTTATTCCCTTGCACAATCCTCTACTTTCGGTTAAGCTATCTCCATCCCATTCTTGTACAGACAGGAGAAAAGCATGAAAAGGCTCTCCCCCTGGCGATTTGCCGTTATCTTCTCGATGCTCACCTTATTAATGGCGCTTCTCTCGACAAGCGCCGCGGGCGATCCCCCCTATTCCTTCTATTTTCCCTTCTTTGCCCAGAATTCCCCCACCCCCGAGCCAACCGCGTTGGTCATTGACCATAACAACATCGATATTAGCCAAATCCCCGATTACTGGCTGGCGCAAGCCAAGTTAATCTCTTTCCACTATGCTCATACTTCTCACGGCTCCCAGATCACCACCGGTCTGGTTTGGTTGGAAGCCCAGAATAGTAAATACAACGTCTCCATCCTGGAAAGCAGCACCGAACAATATCTTCCTCCCGAAACCCCCGCGGCGCTGCGTATCTACGATGGTAATCCACCAGAGACCTACATTGAACCCGATGATTATTGGGCAACCGTCGCCGGGCTCAACCGCACCCGTGCAGTGGCTTCCACCGGGCATTACAATTACTCGATGTGGTCATGGTGCGGCCAGCAATCCAGTAACTCGGAGAACACCGTCAACGCCTACCTGGCAGCCCTGGATCAGCTGGAAAGCGAATATCCGGATATGCGCTTCATTTACATGACCGGCCATACCGACGGTACGCAAGATAATACCGATTCGCTCCTGCGCCGTAATAACCAGATGGTGCGCGATTATGTTCTTGCTAATAATAAGATCCTCTTTGATTTTGCCGATATCGAGAGTTATGACCCGGATGGTAATTATTATGTCAATACCACCGATGCCTGTCCCTGGTGCACGAATTGGTGCACAGCCCACACCGCCTACTGCGCCAACCTGAATCAGATAGGCGATTGCGCACATTCGCATCCGTTAGTCTGCAAGATGAAGGCTCAGGCCTTTTGGTGGATGATGGCCCGCCTGGCAGGATGGCCCGGCCCGTCGTCCAAATAGGCAGAGGTGGGTGATGCAACATTTATCTCCTCTCCGGCTGGTCCTGGTTTTACTTCTGTCCTTGCTTTTGGCAGCCTGCAGCCAGCCTGCCGCCCCCACCCAAACGCCTACTATTCAGGCGGCACCCACCAACGCGCCGACCGAATGTATCTCGTGCTCCGCACCTACCCCCACACCGCTGCCGCCCACCTCCGAGCCAACCCCTACTCCCCTGCCCACCCAGCCGCCGGTCAACTCCGCTGCGTCTTCAATCATCATCGATCACGAGACTACCGATATCAGCCAAATACCCCCTGAGTGGCTGGAGAAGGCCATGAACCTGACCGTAGGCCTGGCCCACACCTCCCTCGGTTCTCAGATCATTACCGGCTTGCTCTGGCTGCAAGCCCAGGATCCGCGCTATGCCGTAGCGGTGCGCACCACCTGGGAAGGATTTGGTTTACCGGAGACCACCGGCGTGCTGCGTATTTACGACGGCAATAATATCCCCGATAACGACTACATCACCCCGGAGCTGTATTGGAGCAGCGAGGAAGGATTGGATTACACCCGTTCGGTGGCCAATAGCGGGTTGTTCAACGTCAGCATGTGGACCTGGTGCGGACAGCAATCCGAGAACGATGAAGCCACCGTCCAACAATATTTGTCCGCTTTGGAAGGCCTCCAGGCACGGTTCCCAGATGTGCACTTCATCTACCTGACCGGCCACACCGACGGAAATTGGGATGGTTCGCGCCTGCTGGAGAATAACCAGCTGGTACGCTCCTACGTCCAGGAAAACCAGAAGATACTATTTGATTTTGCTGATATTGAAAGCTACGATCCAGATGGGAATTACTATCCCAACACAGATGATTCCTGCCCGTGGTGCCAACCCTGGTGCGATTCTCACCCTGATCAATGTGCCAACCTGGATCAGATAGGCGATTGCGCCCATACTCACCCACTGCAATGCAAGCTTAAAGCCCAGGCCTTTTGGTGGATGATGGCCCGCCTGGCCGGATGGAATGGAAATTAACCGCTTTGGTGTGTTTTTCCACAACCCATGTGGAAAAACACACCCCCTTCCAAAACGCCTTGTTGTACAATAAAAGGATGGAGCAACCTGCCGGCCTTCCTCTGGATCAAATACTGCAAGGCGACTGCATCGAAATTCTGGGATCTTTCCCGGAAAATTCGATCGATCTGATCTTTGCCGATCCACCTTACAACCTGCAGCTTCGCCGCGAGTTACTCCGTCCCAACCGCACCCGCGTGGACGGCGTGGACGATGCATGGGATCACTTTGGGAGCTTTGCCGAGTACGATGATTTCACCCGCGCCTGGCTCTCTGCCTGCAAGCGCGTGCTTAAACCTACCGGCACTATCTGGGTCATCGGCACCTATCATAATATCTTTCGCGTTGGCGCTATCTTGCAAGATCTGGATTATTGGATCCTTAATGACGTGGTATGGATCAAGACCAACCCCATGCCCAATTTTCGCGGGGTACGCTTCACCAATGCCCATGAAACACTCATCTGGGCCCAAAAACAGTCTCATGCCCCCCACACCTTCAATCATCACGCTGCCAAGGCTCTCAACGACGATAAACAAATGCGCAGCGACTGGCTGCTGCCTATCTGCAGCGGAAAAGAACGCCTGAAGGTCAACGGCAGCAAAGCCCACGCCACCCAAAAACCGGAAGCCCTCCTCTACCGCATTTTACTCACCAGTTCCAACCCCAGCGACGTGGTTCTTGATCCTTTCTTCGGCAGCGGCACCACCGGCGTGGCTGCCCGGCGCCTGCAGCGGCATTGGATCGGCATTGAACGCCAACCCGCTTACGTGGAATTAGCCAGCCGGCGCATTGCGGAAGTTGTACCAACAGACTCTTCACCCGAAATCTTCGATCTGCACGAGCCGCGCCGTGAGGCGCACCTGCCCTTCGGCCTGCTGCTGGAGCACGGCCTGTTAAAACCCGGCGACTCACTTTTTCTTGGCCGTGATGGCGAAATTCCAGCCTGCATCCATGCCGACGGCAGCATCGAGTATAATAAAATACGTGGATCAATCCACCAGGTGGTGCGCCAGGTTCAACCTGGCCCTTGCAACGGTTGGGAATTATGGTATTACCTGGATGCCGCCACTGGAGAACGTCTCCCATTAAACAATCTGCGCAAACAATTGCGCAAGCGTTTCCAAATTTCACCCTAAAGGATTCTCATGAGCCCCCAAACTTTTATCCAATCCCGTTGGAGTTTGACCGACCTTTTCCCCGCGATCGATAGCCCCGCTCTGCAAGATGCCATCCAGTCGTTGGAAGAAAAGGTCGCCGCATTCGAGGCTATCCGTCCCCAACTGGCGGAGGAACTGGATAGCGAGATCTTCGTTGGATATTTGAAGCAGTTGGAGGATCTCTCCAAGATTGCCTATGAACTGCAGGGTTTTGCCTCGCTTTCCTTTGCCGAAGATACGCAGAATCAGGCCGCCCAAAATTTGATAGGCAAGATGAATCAACTGGCTGCTGATGTTGAAAACGACACCCTGTTCTTCACCCTCTGGTGGAAAAACCTGCCCAATGAGCTGGCCGATATCCTCATGGCCGGTTCCGGCGATTATCGCTATTGGCTAGAGGAAATGCGCCACTTCAAAGAGCATACTCTCAGCGAACCGGAAGAGAAGATCATCAACCTCAAGAACGTCACTGGCATGAGCGCCATGCAAACCCTCTACGATGCCATCACCAATCGCTATGTCTTCAAGCTGGAGGTGGAAGGCGAAGTCAAAGAATTGACTCGCGGCGAGATCACCTCCTATGTTCGCCAACACGACCCCGACCTGCGCGCACGCGCCTACCAGGAGATGTTCCGCGTCTATTCTGCGGACGGCTCAATCCTCGGTCAAATTTACCAGAATCTGGCCCGCGACTGGCGCAACGAACAGATCACCTTGCGCAATTTCTCAAGCCCAATAGCTGCGCGCAACCTCTTCAATGATATACCCGACAAGGTAGTCGATACCTTACTCGAAACCGCCCAACGCAATGCATCGATCTTCCAGCGCTTTTTCCAGCTCAAGGCCCGCTGGTTGGGAATGAACCGCCTGAGCCGTTATGATGTCTATGCTCCGGTCGCCAAGGCCGACAAACGCTATCCTTTCAACCAGGCTGCCGAAATGGTGCTGGATTCGTTCTGGCAGTTTGCTCCGCGCCTTTCCGAGCTGGCGCGGCGTGTTTTTGCCGAGCACCATCTGGATAGCGAAGTGCGCAAGGGCAAACGCGGCGGTGCATTCTGCGCCACGGTTGTCCAGACCCGCACTCCTTGGGTGTTGGTGAATTATCAGGGCAAGGCTGATGATGTGGCTACTCTGGCGCACGAGCTGGGACATGCCATTCATTCCATGCTGGCTGCTCACCACACCCTTTTCACCGCCCATGCCTGTTTGCCGCTGGCTGAGACGGCCTCTACATTTGGTGAGATGATGCTGGTTGACCGCTTGCTCAGCGAAGAACCCGACGAGGCGGTGCGCCGCGATATTCTCTTCCGTCAGGTGGATGATGCTTACGCCACAATCATGCGCCAATCCTATTTCGCCCTCTTCGAGCGCAAGGCGCATGAGCTGATCCAGCAAGGCGCTGGAGTGGAAGAACTTTCTGCTGCTTACCTGGAGAACCTGAAAGATCAGTTTGGCGATGCCGTAGAGGTTAATGACGAGTTCAAGTGGGAATGGATTTCGATCCCCCATATTTATCACGTCCCCTTCTACGTCTATGCCTACGCCTTTGGGCAGCTGCTGGTTTTCTCCCTCTATAAGCAATTCAAACAGGAAGGCGAGTCCTTCAAGCCGCGTTATCTCAAGATCCTCGCTACCGGTGGCTCCAAGGCGCCCGTGGAACTCCTGGCGGATGCCGGAATTGACATTTATGATCCCACCTTCTGGCAGGGCGGCTTTGATGTTATCCGCGACATGGTCGCCCAACTGGAAGCTCTGCCCATCCCCACAAAGTAGGCACCATGTATATCGCCATCGAAGGTGTGATCGGTGTTGGCAAGACCACCCTGGCGCGGCTGCTCCAGCCGAATTTTGGTGCCGGGTTGTTGCTGGAAGTCTTTGAGGAAAATCCTTTCCTCAGCGATTTCTACTCGGACCGAGAACGTTATGCCTTTCAAACACAAATCTTCTTTCTCCTCAGCCGCTACCATCAGCAGCGCCGCAGTGTTCGCGACCTGCTGGATACCGGCAAACCCCTCTTCAGCGATTACACCTTCGAGAAAGATGCTCTCTTTGCCCGCATCAACCTGCAAGGGGACGAACTGGAGATGTACCACCGAGTTCACGAAGCGTTGGCCGAGAAGATCATCCCGCCCGATCTGGTTGTCTACCTGCGGGCCGATACGGATGTGTTAATGCGCCGCATCGCCACCCGCGATCGCCCTTACGAACGCCAAATGGAGCGGGATTACATCGCCCAACTCGGCCAGGCTTATGACCAGTTTTACCTGGAGGTTAAAGAACATGCCTCGCCTATCCTGGTGTTGGATACCAACAACCTGGACTATGTCCATAATCCCCAGGACCTGGCCTATGTAGAGAGCGCTATCCGCCAGGCCTTACATCTGCCCCCCTTCCAGGCCGAGCTTCCCTGCCTGGAAGACAAATCTTGAGGCAAACGCCATGCGCATCACTCGAGACCTGCTCCTCAAGGCTGCCCGGGATACCGCTGCAGCCCGGCTGCGCGCCGACCGGCGTCTGGTATGTATCTTCCTCACCGGCTCTCTATTGCAAAAAGACCCGCTTCTGGGTGGTGCCGCCGACATTGACCTTGTCATTGTTCACGATGACCAACCGCTGGTCGACCGTGAAGTAGTCGGCCTTTCCGAGGATGTCTCGCTGGATATCCTCCATTTTCCCCAGTCCGCGTTTAGCCAACCACGCCGTCTGCGCAGCGACCCATTTCTCGGGCCGCTATTGTACAATTTTCCCACCCTTCTGCACGATATCCTGCACTGGTTTGAATTCGTCCAGGCCAGCGCCAGCGCGCAGTTCAACCAGCCGCAATATGTACTGGAGCGTGCCCGCGACCTGGCAGATCAGGCTCGCCAGGGTTGGAATTTTCTCTACCAACCCGGCAGTCAGGATCACCTTAAGAATTTGCTTGCCTATTTTAACATCCTGGAACAATCCGGCAATTCTTTTGCCCTTCTCACCGGATTGCCCCTGCCTGAACGCCGCTTCTTCACCCAGCTTGCCGGGCGGGCGCAAAAATTAGGCCGGCCTGACCTCGCCAGCGATCTGGTCAGCCTGGTGATGCCTCGAACGGCACACGACGAAGACTGGCAAACCGTCTGGTTGCCTGCCTGGACACAGGCCTACCGCGCCGCTGCCGCTCTGCCGCTCTGCCCACCACAAATACACGCCGCTCGTTATTCGTATTATGCCAAAGCCATGCAGTCCCTCTGGCAAGAAAATCCTCCGGCTGCGCTCTGGCTGCTGCTGCGAACCTGGGGATTGGCGGTCAGCCAACTGCCGCAAGACAGCGAACACCTGTCAACCTGGTCTTCCGCTTTATCCACCCTGGAATTGGATCCCGATCACCTGGAAAACCGCCTGGAAGCCCTGGATGCGCATCTGGATATACTGGAAGAGACCCTGGATAATTGGGGACATCAGAATGGCGTATAGCTATAATTTTCTCCCTCAAACTGTGGATAAACTGCGGAAAACTGTGGATAAAGTAAGGCAATTGTGGACAAAATGACGGACAATTGTCCCTTCTCTTGCGCCGGCCACAGAAACCTTACCCCCAAATCTGGGGGTAGGTTTTTTGTTCGAGCTATATTTTTATCATGGTCTGGTTGGACCGCTTCCACATATCCATCCACACTTTGTCCACAAGTAGCCGTCCACATCCATCCACAAGCGGGCTGTGGAAAAAGGCAACGTGAAATTACCGTACCTATGGGGGTCCAGCCTGCCCGGGTTCCACCTATGGGGAATTTTAACGGTTTACCTTCCCTTATCCACATTTCCACACCCCCTACGGCTACGACTATAACCATTTCACATATATATACTGAGAGAAAGAATATTCACAACCGTAAACAACCGCGCATTGTGAAAATGGGGAAGGCTGTAATATCGAACTTCGTTTTCCAATCACAAGAGATGCTTGTATATGCCTTGAAAATCTTGTACAATCTGTTCAGATACAATATTAATAGTTGAATATACAACTGCCCGCATGGCAAGCCTGTTGGTTAAAACAGGACAGAGAGGAACCCAAAGAGAAGGGAGATTTCAATGGATATAATCAAAGTTAAAGCCAGCTCCCGCACAGCTGCTGTGGCAGGCGCTATCGCCGGAGTGATCCGGGAAAAGAAGCACGCCGAAGTACAGGCGATCGGTGCAGGGGCAGTCAATCAAGCCATTAAAGCTTTGGTTTTAGCCAAAGGCTACCTGGCTGAGGAGGATGTTCATATCGTTTGCGTCCCCGAGTTCGTGGACGTGGACATTGAAGGGAAAGTACGCACGGCGATCAAGTTAGTCGTTGAGCCGCGCTAGTCAATTTCATCTTCTGAAAAAATAACCTCTTCTTTCCCCATTAACTTCTGTTGGATTTTAGCAATTACCAGATCCAGATGGTTTTCGCGTGCCACATAATTGAGATTATCGGACGGCACAGTCAGTACCGGACAGATTGAGAAGTTGTTGAACCAGTTTTCGTACAACTCATTTAACTGTGCCAGGTATTCAACAGAAATGGTACGCTCGTAATCCCGGTTGCGTTGGCTGATCCGCTGCTGCAGAGTAGACACTGAGGCACGCAGGTAGATCACCAGATCCGGCGGCGGCAGGAATTCTGCCAACGTCTGATAAAGATCGTGATAAGTGCTATAGTCGCGCTTACTCAGGTGACCTTGCAGGTACAGGTTGAACGCAAAGATCTCGGCGTCCTCGTAGATACTGCGGTCCTGCACTGCTGAGCCAGGGCAGTGATAGATTTCCTGGTGAATGCGCAGGCGGTGGGTCAGGAAGAATATCTGAGAAGGGAAACTCCAGGCGCGCATATCTTTATAGAAATCTGCCAGGTATGGATTATCAGCCACTGGTTCATAGAATGGCTGCCATCCCGTCCTTGCGCACACCAGTTCTACCAGGGTTGACTTCCCCACGCCGATATTTCCCGCAACAGCAATGAATTTCTTCATGCAGCCTCCCGTATTTCCTGTGGTTGGTGATTGAATGTCAAACAAAATATCAGGTGTAAGTATAGCACAAGCAATTATCTTGTAAGATAAAAGAATATCCCCGGAAAAACTCCGAGGATATTCTTTTTCGATGACGTCGAAAATGGACGGGATTACAATTGCACCGGAATTTCCATCGGGCAAACGCTGGCGCACATACCGCAATCCGAGCACAGATCGGGATTGATCGCATATTTCCCGCTGGCGTCGTCCAAATAGATCGCTCCGCTGGTGCATTCAGCTTCGCATGCTCCGCATGCGGTGCAATCATCTGCATTGATCGTATAAGCCATTTATAATTTCCTCTCTTTGTTTCAGATGGGCTAATATTTAACGACTATAAGATAACATAAACCCGCGCTTTGACGTTCTGTCATTTGTCACGAATATGATATGATAAAGATAAAAAGCAAGTCATCGTTCTTGGATCCCTTTCTTGGAAGGTGCTATGAAACTAACAGTAGCTCTGGCTCAAATCAACACGGTCCTTGGTCGGGTGGATTTGAATTTGGAAAAACATCTCTCCCTGGTGGATCAGGTACAGGCTTCTGGTGCGGATCTGATCGTCTTTCCGGAACTCTCCCTCACGGGGTACGTTCTGCAAGATCTGGTTCCGATGGTGGCTCATCGCCCGCAATCCTCCGACCCGGTGTTCAATCCGCTCCTCAAAGCCAGCCGCAAGTTGGATATCGTTGTGGGGTTTGTGGAAGAAGATGTGCGCAACCGGTTTTTTATCTCAGCGGCTTACCTGTCCGGCGGTGAAGTGCTGCACGTTCACCGCAAGGTTTACCTTCCCACCTACGGACTTTTTGACGAAGGGCGATTCTTTGCTTGGGGAGATACCATCCGCGCCTTCGATACCCGCTTTGGCCGTATGGGGATTTTGATTTGCGAGGATTTCTGGCATGCTTCGCCGCCTTACCTGCTCTGGTTGGATGGCGCCGATACTTTCATCTTCACCTCGGCTTCCCCGGGTCGCGGCCTGACCCAGGATGACCAGTTGGGGTCTTCTCGTTGGGTGGAACATATCAACCAGGGTTATGCCAGCCTGTTCACTTCGTTTGTTATCCATTCCAACCGGGTGGGTTATGAAGACGGGTTGAATTTTTGGGGCGGCGCCTGTGTGTTTGACCCCGACGGCGAACTGTTGGTGCGCGGCCCCTATCACCAGGAAGCACTTACCTTCGCCACGCTGGATATGAACCAACTTCACCGCACCCGTGCCCGTTTGCCGCTCTTGCGTGATGAACGCACTGCCCTGGTACAGCGCGAGTTCGACCGCATTCTTAAAGGATGTTAACATGATCGATCTAAACATCAACACCGACCTTGCTCGCCAGATTTTGACCGGTTTTATCAAAACTGAGATTCAACGCACCGGATTCAGCCGGTCGGTCCTGGGGCTTTCGGGGGGGATCGATTCGGCTTTGGCCTGCTACCTGGCTGCCGAAGCGCTCGGACCGCAGAATGTTCTGGCGGTGCGCATGCCTTATCAGACCTCCTCGGCCGATTCATTGGAGCATGCCCAGATGGTCATCGATGCCACCGGGGTGCAATCGTTGACCATCCCGATCACCCCCATGGTGGACGGGCTGGTATCCCAATTCCCTCAAACCACCCCGCTGCGCAAGGCCAATATCATGGCCCGCATGCGCATGGTCGCATTGTTTGACCAGTCGGCTGCCTTTGGCGGTCTGGTGATCGGCACCGGCAACAAGACCGAGATCCTGCTGGGTTACAGCACGCTTTATGGTGATTCGGCCTGTGCGCTTAATCCATTAGGCGACTTGTATAAAACCCAGGTACGCCAGCTTTCCCGATCCATGGGCATTCCCGATGCGATCATTCAAAAAGCTCCCTCGGCCGACTTATGGAGCGGACAAACCGACGAGGGCGAGTTGGGCTTTACCTATGCCGAGGTGGACCGCCTGCTCTATTTATTGATCGACCAACGTTTCACCCCGGCGGAATGCGTGGAGGCGGGCTTTGCTGAGCCTTTTGTGCAAAACGTGGTGGAGCGTATCCGTCGCAACCAGTTCAAGCGCATCCTCCCGCCCATCGCCAAGCTCAGCAACCGCACCATCGGTTACGATTTCCTTTATCTGCGGGACTGGGGAACCTGAGATATTTTTCGACTGACAACCGGCAGCACTCTACCCGATTAAAGACATATTGACGTTATATTTCTTCATGTTATATTGGATGCAATAAGCGGCTTGTAGGCCGTTGTGTTCTTTTTTTAAGGATTTCAAGAGAGGAGAAAAGGCCATGTCAGCTTTGGATCAGGTTCTAGCAGTCATCCTGGGTGGCGGGCGCGGCAGCCGCCTCTACCCGCTTACCAAACAACGCTCGAAACCGGCTGTTCCGATCGCTGGAAAATACCGCTTGATCGATATCCCGATCAGCAACTGTATCAACTCCGGCATCTTTCGTGTCGCCGTGCTGACCCAATTCAACTCCGTCTCTCTTCATCGCCATATTACCCAGACGTACAATTTTGACACCTTCCATATCGGATGGGTGCAGATTTGGGCTGCTGAACAAACCATGCAGCACAATGAATGGTACCAGGGCACGGCCGACGCGGTACGCAAGCAGTTGTTTGAGATCCGCGCCACCCGCGCGCCGTATGTGCTCATTTTAGCCGGCGATCATCTCTACCGTATGGATTATTCCGGCATGGTGGAGGCGCATGTTGCCAACAACGCCGATGTCACCGTTGCCGTGCAGCCGGTGGCGCGGGAGGATGCCGGGCGTTTTGGCATTCTTAAGCGGGACAGTACTGGGCGGATCGTCCGTTTTGCCGAAAAACCTAAGAAAGCGGAAGAACAGGAAGCCATGGTCAGCCGCAATGATCCTGCGCGGCCTTTCCTCGGTTCGATGGGGATCTACCTGTTCAAGACTGAGAAATTGATCGAACTGCTGGCAGACCCGGCGGTGGAGGACTTTGGCGGGCATGTCATCCCGAATGCCTTGCAATCCCATGCCGTGTTCGGTTACGATTTTGACGGTTATTGGGAAGATATCGGGACGATCCGTTCTTTTTATGAAACCAATCTGGCTTTGGCTATGCCCAATCCGCCTTTCCGGTTTTTTGATGAAGATCATCCGATTTACACCCACCCGCGCTATTTACCGGGGAGCATTGTCGAGAACAGCATTATGGAAAATGTGTTGATGGCCGAGGGTTGCTGCATCAAAGATGCCGAGATCCGCCATTCGGTGATCGGACTGCGTTCTCAGATCTGCAGTGGGGTCAAGATCATCGACAGCATCATCATGGGGGCCGATTATTACCTCCAGCCGTATGGTCTGGAAAATTGTGCCGATAAAGATATCATGATGGGCATTGGCTGCGGATGCCAGATCGAAGGGGCGATCATCGACAAGAATGCCAGCATTGGTCGCGGAGTGGTCATTCGCCCCTTCCCACGCGGAACCGACCTGGACGGCGCGAATTGGGTGGTGCGCGATGGGATTGTAGTCATACCCAAAAGCGCGGTGGTGCCCTCCGGAACGTACATCGGGCCCGAATAATCTTGAGAAACTGAGAGGAAAAGAATATGGATTGGTCAATCATAGCAGTAATTATTCAATTGATATTCCTGGAAGGGATTCTGTCAATTGATAATGCTGCCGTATTGGGGGCGATGGTGGCTGTTCTTCCCAGCGATCAAGACGTTCAATGGCCGAGGTCTTTGCACGGCCTGGGCAGAGCGCTGCATCCTTTCCTCGGCCCCCAACGCACCGCTGCGCTGCGCGTAGGGCTGTTGGGAGCCTATGTCGGCCGCGGCATCATGCTGGTGCTGGCCAGTTTTGTTGTCCAGAATCCCTGGCTCAAACTGCTTGGCGCGGCCTACCTGATCCGCCTGGCGTTCAATGACCTGGCCGAATCTGCCATGGAAGAGGATGTGGAAGGACAGCCGCGTTCCTTGCAGAATAAAGGCTTTTGGATGATCGTGCTGAATGTGGAATTGGCTGACCTGGTGTTCAGCTTGGATAACGTAGTTGCCGCGGTCTCCCTTTCCGATAAGCTGTGGGTGGTCATGGTGGGTGTGGCCCTGGGTATTCTCATGATGCGTTTCGCTGCCGGTCTTTTCTCGATTGCTGTCGAGAAGGAGCACATATTAAAGAAAGCTGCCTATATCCTGGTGCTCAATATCGGTGTGGAACTCCTTCTCGAAGACCTGGCCCACGTGGAGATCGGCGACTGGCTGCGCTTTGGTATTTCCATAGGTACATTGGTCCTTTGCATCCTGTATGCCCACCTAAAGTTCTTACATGTTTTTAGGCCGGTCCTTCTCTGGCTTTCGCAGGGCATCCGCCACTTGAATGGCCTGGTGGACTGGGCGCTGGCCCCGGTCTATGCCTTCTTGCGTTTGTTGGGTTGGTTGCTGCGTTTGATCTTTGGCGGCGGCAAAAAATCTGCTCAAGAGGTCTAGAATATTTTCCTCCTTGAATCAAAACGATTGCCGAACGAATTTTCGTCCGGCAATCGTTTTTTATTACAATCCTACGAATTTTATGTATAATTACCCAATTATATGTGCTTTTCTAGATAGGAGGCGTTACATGGAAAATTCAACAACGGATCCTCGTAAAAATGACGAGGTTCAAATTGCCTGGCACTCTCTGAGCAACGAACAGGTTCTGAAGCAGTTGGAAGCCCATTCGCAAACCGGCTTAACCAGCGAAGAGGTGAAGAATCGCCAGCAGCAATATGGTCTGAACCAGTTGACCGAGGCTCCCCGGACAACATTCTTGAAACGGGTTATCTCTCAACTGGATAATTTTGTGATCATACTCCTGATCATTGCGGCAGTGATCTCCTTTATTCTGGGAGAATACATCGATGCAGGCGCGATCTTTGCTATCGTGGTCTTGAACGCCGTTCTGGGGGTGGTGCAGGAGAGCCGCGCAGAAGAAGCCCTGGCGGCCTTGAAAAAGCTGGCTGCTCCGGAAGCACACGTGCTGCGGGATGGTTCGCGCATATCTGTTCCAGCTCCCCAGCTGGTTCCGGGCGACATTGTCTTCCTGGAAGCGGGGAATTTTGTACCTGCCGATGTGCGCCTGCTGGAAGCAGTTAATATGCGCGTGGAGGAAGCCGCCCTCACCGGCGAATCGGTGCCTGTGCAAAAGAATGCCGCCATGCACCTGGAAAAGGATATTCCCCTGGGCGATCGTAAGAACACGGCCTTCATGGGCACCACGGTCAATTACGGCCGCGGGCATGGGGCGGTGATCGCCACCGGGATGCACACCCAGCTGGGGATGATTGCCAAGATGCTATCCAGTGTGGACCAGGAAGAAACGCCGCTGCAAAAACGCCTCGACCAGTTAGGCAAGCTCCTGGGGATAGGTGCGTTGATCGTTTGTGCGTTGGTCTTCATCATCAGCCTGATTCGCGCAGTTGGAGAAATGGGTGGCCTGGGGGTCATCTTTACCTCTCCCGAAGGGCTACAAAAAGTGGTTGACCTGTTCATGATCGCGGTCAGCCTGGCGATCGCCGCTGTTCCAGAAGGGCTTCCCGCTGTGGTCACCATCAGCCTGGCGCTGGGCATGCGCGAGATGGTTCGCCGCCACGCACTCATCCGCCGTCTTTCTTCGGTAGAAACACTTGGTTCTGCCACAGTGATCTGCTCGGATAAAACTGGCACACTTACTCAAAATGAAATGACTGTTACCCGGATGTGGGTGGACGGCAAGATGTTCCGTATCACCGGCAGCGGTTACTCAGTGCGCGGTGATTTCTTGTTGAACGATAAAAAGGTGGACCTCAAAGATTACCCGGCGGCTGCGACTACCCTGTGGGTGGGGGTGTTGAACAATGATGCTCAGCTTGAACCCCTGCCCGCCGAGAATGGTAATCCTCCCGCCTATCGCATGATCGGCGATCCCACCGAAGGATCCTTGCTCGTGGCAGCCGCCAAAGCCGGCGCTGCCATGGATGAATTGGCCGGCGGCTATCCCCGCACTCAGGAAATTCCCTTCGACTCGGTGCGCAAGCGCATGATTACCATTCATAAAATCGATGCTCCAAGGCCGGCCGATATTTCCCCATTTTATGATGCGGAAAAGCGGGAATGGTTTGCAGTGACCCTCAAGGGCGCTCCGGATATTGTTTTACAATTGTGCACCTACTACCAGACTATGGAAGATCAACCTGCCAGTCTGAATGAGGATATGCGCCGGCAGATCCTGAACGCCAACGATGAGATGACCCGCCAGGCGCTGCGGGTGTTGGGCCTGGCCTACCGCATCGTTCCGGCTTTACCCGCTGAGCTTAACAGTGAAGAGATGGAAAAAGATCTGGTCTTCGTTGGCCTGATGGGCATGATCGATCCAGCCCGTACTGAAGTCCAACCGGCCCTGGAACTGGCGCGCAGCGCTGGAATTCGCACCATCATGATCACTGGCGATTATCCCAACACTGCCCAGGCAATCGCCGAGACGATTGGCCTGCTGCAACCCGGCCACCACGTGTTGACCGGCGCGCAGTTGAATGAACTGGATGATGCAGCCCTGGTCAAAGAAGTGGAACATACCGATGTCTTTGCCCGCGTCTCCCCGGAGCACAAGATGCGCATCGTGGATGCCCTGCGCTCGAACAATGAAGTGGTCGCTATGACTGGCGACGGCGTCAACGACGCACCGGCCATCAAACGCGCCGACATCGGTGTGGCGATGGGCATCACCGGCACTGATGTGGCCAAGGAAACCGCCGATATGGTCCTTACCGACGACAATTACGCCAGCATTGTCTCTGCCATCGAACAAGGCCGCATTATCTACAGCAACATCCGCAAGTTCGTTTATTACTTGCTCTCCTGCAACATGGCCGAGATCATGATCATCTTCCTGGCTACTTTGTTCGGTTGGGGTGCACCCCTGACTGCCCTGCAGCTTTTGTGGTTGAACCTGGTCACCGACGGTGCACCCGCCCTGGCCCTGGCGACCGAGAAGGGCGATCCGGATATCATGGACCAGCCGCCCCGCCCCCCCAAGGAACCGATCATCAACCGCTTCATGCGTACGGGCATCCTGATCCAGACCATTGCCATCACTGCCGTCACGCTTTTCGCCTATGCCTACGGAAAATTTATCGAGCCGCAGCACATCGAATTCGCCGAAACCATGTCTTTCGTCACCCTCTCTTGCTCGGAACTGCTGCGCGCTTTCACCGCCCGCTCGGAATACTACCCGCTGCTCAAGATCGGTTTCTTCACCAACCGCTGGATGAATTACGCCGTGCTCGCTTCTCTGGTCTTGATCATGGCGGTGGTTTATCTGCCATTCCTGAACACGGTCTTTTCCACCGAGCCGCTGGGCGTGGCGCAATGGTTGGTCCTTCTTCCATTGCTGATCATTCCTTCCCTGGCAGCCGAAGCGACCAAGTTCTTCTTCTCCCCCGCCCGCAAGCGCAGGAAGTAAGTCATTACGCTGGATTCAGACGCGGCTTTCATCTTTCTGAGAGCCGCGTTTTTTCTTCAAAACGCTTGACAAGAAAACGAGCTGGGTTATAATAAGCACGCCTTCCTCGATAGCTCAATTCGGCAGAGCGGGCGGCTGTTAACCGCTAGGTTCCAGGTTCAAGTCCTGGTCGAGGAGCAAAATTATTCCCTAACACCTCTGGTGACGCCGGCCAGGGGTGTTTTATTTTCTTTGGGAGGGAGGCTATAATAAGAGAAGTTCCAATCTTTAGGTCAAATGAAGGAGAAAAGCAATGAAAGATAAAATTCTTTCGTTGGAGCAAGGCGCCATGGAACGCTGGCGCCGGGGAGATCCCTGGGGCTGGGTGGAGATCAGCGCCGATCAGGTCACTTATATCGATCCCAACCTGACCAAGCCGGTAATCGGGCTTGAAGATTACAAGGTGTACCTCAAACAGGCTGAAGGTAATATCAATTACCAGGGTTCAGAGTTCATTGATCCCCGGGTGGAGATCATTGGGGATGCCGCTGTCCTGACTTACAACTACCGCTCCACCGCCACTGCGCCGGAAACGGGTGTGATCAACCAGCTTTTGTGGAACACAACCGAGGTGTATTTCCGCTTGAACGGTCAATGGAAGATCGCCCATACCCATTGGTCCTACGTCAGGCACAAGCTTCCTGAAATCCTGGAAGTGCCTATCCCGGTGCAATTATCTCCCCGGAAGTATGAGGGGGTTTTGGGCGAGGTCATGGCGCTCGAGTCGGCCGCTATGGAACGCTGGCGCAAAGGAGATCCATGGGGCTTTATCGAACTTTACGCTTCGAATGTCACCTATTTCGATACGGGAACCCCGCAGCGCTTGACTGGCCTGGATGCAACGCGAGCCGAGATGGCATCCAGGGCGGGGAAGATCTACTATGATGTGATGGAATTCATCGCCCCCAGGATCCAGGTGCTTGGAAATGTTGCGGTATTGACCTACCGTTTTTTCTCCACCCGGTTGAATCCGGACGGCTCCATTTCCAGCAGGATCCCCTGGAATTGCAGCGAAGTGTATGCGCAGATCGACGGCTGCTGGCGCATTGTCCATAACCATTGGTCGTTCATCAAGGGCGAGAAGATTTAGATATTTACTAGCATCTTCTTGGTTTTCCGATGTTTACTTAGGGCGGGTCTCAGGCTCGCCTTTTCAATTTTTATAATTACCCCTTGACATTCTTTGTGATACGCTATACAATTAGTTCAATGATACAATGATACAATTTGGAGGCTTATGCATTGAACCCAACTTCTGTTCTGCGTATCCAGATCGATCTACGCTCCGGCGTGCCGATCTACAGCCAGCTTGTTGAGCAGATCCGCGCCATGGTGGCGCGCAATGAATTGAAACCGGGCGACCAGCTTCCCACCGTGCGCCAATTGGCTACCGAATTGCGCGTCAATTTCAACACGGTGGCGCGCGCCTACCGCATCCTGGACGAATCCGGGTTGATCTCCACCCAGCAAGGCCGCGGCACTTACATCTGGGAGCCGCCCGGCGAAGAAGTTCAACAGCAACTGCGCGAGAATTTTCTAGACAGCCTGACTCAGCAATTTGTGCAGGAAGCTGTTCGCCAGGGCTTCACAGCTGGCGAGATTTATGCTGCATTGCAGCAACATCTTGAAAAACCATCGGGCAATTCGCCCCAATCCTAATTCATAAGAAGAGGTTATATGCTAAACAAATTCATCAATCAAAATTCACCGGTCGAAACCCCGCGCCAGCTTGCCCAGCGTTACAGCAAGCAAAATTGGGAGGAAGCGCACATCAGCGCCATAGGGTTGATGCTTTTCATCATCTTTATGATTGCCAGTGTATTTGCAGCGATCATCATGGATGCCCAACATGTCGGCGAAACGCTCATCTTTATTGTCTCCGGCGTTCTACTTTTGATTGGCTTCTATTTTCTCTTTGCTGTCAAAGTAGCCCGCCAATGGGAAAAGGCTGTCGTGCTGCGCCTGGGTAAGTTCCATGGCCTGCGCGGTCCGGGCATGTTCTGGATTGTCCCCATTCTGGATTCTATCCCGAACTGGATCGACCACCGCGTGATGGTCACGCCCTTCAATGCTGAAAAGACTCTCACCAAGGATACCGTGCCAGTGGATGTAGACGCAGTTCTCTTCTGGGTCGTTTGGGATGCTGAGAAGGCCGCCATGGAAGTGGAGAACTATCGCAACGCGATCACCTGGGCTTCCCAGACCGCTCTGCGGGAAGTGATCGGCCAAATGGCTCTGGCGGATATCCTGGTTGGCCGCGCGCGCATGGATGCCGACCTGCAGCGCATCATTGACGAGCGCACCACCCCCTGGGGTATTTCAGTCCAATCGGTTGAGATCCGCGACGTGATCATTCCCCAGGTGCTGGAAGATGCGATGAGCCGCCAGGCGCAGGCTGAACGGGAACGCCAGGCGCGCGTGATCCTGGGCGAATCGGAAATGCAAATCGCTTCCAGTTTTGCCGAAGCCGCCCGTGCCTACGTGGATAACCCCACTGCGCTGCACCTGCGCGCCATGAACATGCTGTTTGAAGGCCTCAAGCAAAAGGGCGCCCTGGTGATCGTTCCCAGCAGCGCTGTGGATACCATGAACCTGGGTTCGGTGACCGGCCTGACCGCCCTGGCCAAACAAACCGGGATTGACAGCGGCGAACAGCCAGTTGAGTAATGATAAGGAGCGGCGGGGAGTACCCGCCGCCCTTGAAAAAAGTTTCACGTGAAACAGAGATGGAAGGAAAAGTCATTCGTAAGACTGTTTCACGTGAAACACACAGGAGAACACAATGAAGGATGCGATTGAAGTAACGCAGCTGTCTCACCGCTATGGACAGCGAGTCGCCCTGGATGAACTTTCTTTCCAGGCTCGTTCCGGCGAGGTCTTGGGCCTCCTGGGACCCAACGGCGCCGGAAAGACCACCACGGTGCGCCTCTTGAACGGCCTTTTTAAACCCGCCTCCGGGCAAATGCGCGTCTTGGGTTTTGATCCGGTTTTACAGGGAGACCAGGTGCGACGCCAAACCGGCGTGCTCACCGAGACCCCGGCTTTATACGAGCGCTTGACCGCCAACCAGAACCTGGAGTTTTTTGCCACCCTTGCTGGAATGGCTGCTGTTGAAAGAAAGGCGCGCATTTCCGAGCTGTTGGCCTTCTTTGAATTAACAGAACGCGCCAGGGATCGCGTGGGCGCATATAGCAAAGGCATGAAGCAGCGCCTGGCCCTGGCGCGCGCGCTGCTCACCCACCCCGCTATTTTGTTCCTGGATGAGCCCACCTCCGGGCTGGATCCCGAGGCCGCCCTCCAGGTGCATGAATTGATCAATGGATTGCGCAGCCATAACGGGCAAACGGTCCTGATTTGCACGCACAATCTGGTAGAAGCCCAGCGTCTGTGCGACCGGGTAGCGATCCTCAAGAAGGGCCGCCTGCTGGCCCTGGGAACGCCTCAGGAGCTGCAGCGTCAGTTCATCCCCGGTTTGTGGCTGGAGGTGCGCTTTTTCCAGCCGCCTGCGGCAGGCCTCTCTGCAAGCCTGCCCGTTCAAGCGGGAGTGTTGAAGGTTGAAATAGGGGAAGAACCCTCCGGCTTGCGGGTGCAGGTGGAGCAGGAATCTGTGATTCCCGGCCTGGTGGCCTGGTTGGTCGGGCAAGGCGCACATATCCTTGCGGTTCAGCCCCGTCCGGTTTCCTTGGAAGAGATTTATTTCAAGTTGCAGGATGAGCAGCAGGAGGTGGTGAAATGAAATGGAGTAATATTCTGGCGATTGCCAGGAAAGACTGGTTGGAAGTGCGTCAGAACGTGTCTGCCTGGCTGCCCATGATCATCGTACCGCTCATTTTTGTGGTGGTAATTCCCTTGATCTTCTTGGTAGTCGTTCCTGCCTCGGATGCAGGTCTCCAATCGGCCTCCGAGGATAAAGACCTAAAGATGTTCATGTCAAACCTGCCGCTTTCGATGGCCGGGCCGCTGCAGGGCTTGAACGTTAATCAGAGCATGGCTGTGATGATGCTGGGCTACTTGTTTGCTCCTATGTTCCTCATCTTGCCGATCATGTTTGCCACGGTCATCGCCTCGGAGTCGTTTGCCGGGGAGCGCGAGCGCAAGACGATGGAAGCCCTGTTATATACCCCCGCCACCGACAGCGAATTATTTATTGGGAAGGTGGTGGCTTCGGCAGCGCCCGCGATCTTGATCACCTGGGTCAGCTTCGCGATCTATACGTTGATCCTCAATACCGTGGGGTACTCTTTCATTGGGCGATCCTGGTTCCCGCTGCCCACCTGGTGGCCATTGATCTTTTGGATCACACCCGCAGTGACCGCAGTGGGTATCGCCGGAACTGTACTGATCTCCAGCAAAGTGCAGACCTTTATGGGCGCCTACCAGGCCAGCGCCAGCATGGTGGTACTTGTCCTTGGGTTGATGGTGGGGCAAATCAGCGGGGTGCTGTATCTGACCGTCGAGATAGGCCTGGTGGTTGGTTTGATCTTCTGGATCGCCGCAGTTGTGCTGGCTTACTTCGCCATTCGCACTTTCAACCGCACTGCACTGCTGTCGAGCAAGGCATAACCCCCTAGCTAATAAAATACGGGATGTCACGGGGGCGGGTCTAAAACCCGCCCCCGTGTGTTTATTAAGCACCAGATAACAATCTCTGCGCAGGTTTCAAAAGTAGGGTAAAATTAGCCATCTTATCTGGTGGCAGGTGCAACATGATCGTCAGTTACATAATTGCGACACTTTTCGCCCTGGTGGTTCCCATCCTGTTGAGCATTGTGATTGTCCGCCGTTACAAAACGGAATGGATGGTACTCTTATATGGTGTACTGGCCCTTTTTGCAGCCGAGTTTCTGCAGGAGCTGATCTTTTCCGGCCTGGGGACATTGTTCAATTCCGGCAATTTTCCACTGCCTGCGGTCGAATGGCAGCCGCTCTTTTACGCGGCCTTGATCGGCTTGATCACCGGCATCCTGCATCAGGCTGCCCGCTGGATCGCCTTCCGTTTCCTGCGTGAGCGCACCAATTCTTGGGGCGGGGCCCTCACGCTTGGCATCGGCCATGCCACAGCCGAGTCGGTACTTTATATCGGCTTGCCAATGATCCTGACCCTCATCTCCGTCATCACCCTCACCACGAATGGGATTGAATCGCTTAATTTATCGGCGGAGGACGCTGCTTCTATCCAGCAGCAGTTAGCCGCCTTTCAGGCACTCCCCTGGTACGCTCCGCTGGCAACTATCGTGGAACGCATCCTGGCCATCACGATGCACATTTTGCTGGCTGTGATGGTCTGGCTCTCCTTTGCGCAAAAGAAAAAGACCTGGTTGGTGGTTGCGGTGCTTTGGCATGCCCTCATCACCGGCGTAGGCGTCTATATCAGCACCTTGAAGTGGGCCCCCTGGACCGAAGCTATTCCGTACACGATCTTCATTGCACTCAATCTGTGGATGCTGGTATTGATTTACCGTCATCTGCAGGAGAAAGAGCCCATCTCTCTCCAGCCGGTTTCATAAGCTGAGACTTGACAAACATCCCGGACTTGGTCCGGGATGTTTCTTTAATATTCTGTCAAATGCTAATAGCAAAAAACAGAACAAATATTCTATTAATTGATTTCTTCTCAGAATGCTATTCATTCCCTATTTATCATCATCCAAGTCTTCTTCCAGGAAAGCAATCGCCTGTCCTTTTTCGTCATCCATCACCACCCGGATATGGTGCCCGGGACGGTAATCCGTGACGCGCACTACGTGTAGCGCATCGGCCATCTCCGTATCCTGCAGCCAGGCGGAGAGGCGATTGGGCATTTGATTGAAGAATTTCTGGTTGAAGATGGTCTTCTTGTCATCCAACAGGATCGCTAGCGGGTAGATCTGGGTTTCCAGCAAATCCTGGAAGAAATGCGTTCCTAACGAAGGTTCTGGCTCCGGGCCGATCCCAGGGCCTGCCAGCTCCACCAGGGCGCGCGCGTTGTAAATATCCCCGTAGGCGATCGGCACACCCAGGTCGGTGTTGGAACTCCCCCAACGCCCGGGGCCAACGCAAATGAATTCCTGCCCCTTCATGGCCGCGTTCAGTTTACCGATTGTGCGAGCCAATTTGCTGCGCTCCGCTTCCGACTTGAGCGCAAAATATCCCTCCGGAGGCACATAGATGACGTAATCCACCCGCCGGATATGCCCGCGCGGTACCACGAAGGTGGTAGAAAAGATCACGTCTTGTGGCAGCAGACTGTAAGGCAGCGCGCCCTCTTCCGCAGCCGCCAGTTGCGCCTGGGGGCGACACTGCAGGATGGAAATCTTCAGTTTGGGTTGCCCGCTGTCCCCATCCTGGATCATCAGGGCAAATTCCATATCCACTGGGGCATGGTAATTGTTTTCCAGGATCTTCAGGATGCGCCGCATACGTTCGGCAAATGGCGTCCGGCGCAGCAGATCCTCAAAGGTCAACACCAAATTGCGGATATCTCCTGCCAGACTGCTACGCAGCGAAATGAAATCACCATCTTCTTCACTTTGCGCCAGGTAGCGCAGCGGCGGGTAGCGGGCGCTGAGAACATCCTGTACCGGCAGGGTTTCGAACTGATTGTTTTCCAGGTTGATCAGATCTACGAATTGCTGCGAGTAGCGTCGGATGTTCGTAGGTGAGGTAGAGGGGCGCAGCAAGGGATGTGAGAGAGCCACCAGGCGCGGGTAATCGTTCCCTACCCGGTCCACGGCGCGCGTACCCAGTCCCCAAACCAGGCGAATAAAACCATCTTCCTTGCGGATCTGCGGCGCCCAGCGGTACAGGTTGTGCCCAAAGGCCACTCCGGCTCCGTGCGGCAGGTAGTATTTGCCCAGTCGTTCCCCTTCTACGACCTGGATCAGGATTGCCATGCGTTCATCGTAATCTTGTAATCCCCGGCTGCGTCGGTAGAGCAGAGCGTTTGGATTCAGCGTGGAGGCATACACAGCGGCGATGGCGCGGGTCAGCTCATTGAGGTTTTCCTCCAGGCTGCCCTGATTCGGCACAAAGACACTATCATACTTTCCTGCAAAAGAGGTACCAAAGTTATCTTCCAGCAGGCTGGAAGAGCGCACGATCACGGGCTTCTGTCCCACGGTAGCCAATATGCTTTGTAGACGGTCCAAAATATGTGGTAAAAACTTGCCTTTTTGGAAATCTTCCACAATTTGTGGATAATCCCGGCGCATTTCTTCTTCTTGTTTGTATTTCTGGTCGTTCCAATGCACCAGGTTGTTGGTAGCCATAAATGTGTAAATCTCATCTGACCCAATATAGAACGACTCGGGAATATCCAGATTTTGGCGCAATTCCGTGTCGCCCTGGGTCTGTAACACTCGCCAGGCCAGCAGCATCCCGCCTGCCTTACCCCCAATCCTGCCCGATCCGATCTTGCGCCGCCGGATCTCAGAAAGATCGTTAAGGGTCAGGAATTCCTTGGCAACATTGATATAACGCAATTGATCACTGATCAGGTTGCGGATCAGCACTACCTTGGTTTCATGCAGCCGCGCTTCATAGGGGGTGCGTTGTTCGCTTGGCATGCTGTCGATCGTCATGGCTTGCTGGAAGACCATATCCTGCGGGGCCAGTTCCGGGTTGAGCGAGAGCATCATATCTGTCACTGAGATGCCCTGTTTATTTAGAACTTCGTTGAGCAGATCTTCAAAGACCGAGAAGGGCAAGCGCTGACTAAAGATCAGATCGGTTTGATGATCTCTCATGCGGCTGAAACGCAGTTCCCAGGTCTCACCCTGCTCTTCGATCAGCGGGTTGTGCAACCCCTCCAACTCCTGAGAGCGGATAGCCTGGGCGCGCACTTCGTTTTCCAGTACCTGGTGGGTAGTGATACCGCGTTTATAGAGCTCCTCACGCATGCGCACCCGGATTACGTCGCTCAAGATCGGGTATTGCGCCAGCGTCAGGTAGATATCCAGCAACCGGTTTGAGGAAGGCACAGCAGTTTATCCCAAATGCATGGGCATAATCACGTGCACGAAGTTGTCGTCTCCAACCGGCTTGATCATTCCAGGGGTGTTGTTGGCGTTGGTTTGCAAGGCCATGCTGGGGGTTTTGATCACATCCAACACCTCGCGTAAGAAGCGCACATTGAAGGCGATCACCAGCCCGACGCCGTCAATCGTGGCGTCTACTTTAATATCTGAGGAGCCGGTCTCTTCGCTTTGCGCCGCCAGCTCCAGCGTTCCGGGTTCGTCGCCGTGCGGCGAAATGCTCAGACGAACGATGTTATTCCCCTCGCGGGCGATGATCTCGGCCTGTTTACAAGCCTTAAGGAATTGTTGAGTGGAAAGGATCGTGTTGGTCTTAAAACTGCGCGGGATGATCACCTTGTAATCGGGGAAATTGCCCTCGATCAATTGCGAGACCAATTCAACATCCTTTAAATGGAAGATGACCTGCCCACGTCCTTGGGGAATGACCATGTTGATCGCTTCATCGCCATCCGGGGCGATCCGCGCCAGCTCGCTCAAGGCGCGGGCTGGGATGATGGCAGTCACCGGGCGGGCTACCGGCGCGGTCAGGGCAGCTTTACGTACCGAAATGCGGAAACCGTCTGTGGCAGCCAATGAGACTTCGCCGTTGCCAACATTCATCAGTACCCCTTGCAGCACCGGGCGAGCCTCATCCGTAGAGGCAGCAAAAACTACCTGCTGGATCATTTCCTTAAAATCAGACACGTTCAGGTCAATGCCATCGCCCAGCTCAGGCACTGGCATGGGGGGAAATTCCTGGGCGTCGATGCCCTTGATGTCGGTATTCGAGGTTCCACAGCGCACCGTTAGGGTTTGTGTGCGGGGGTTGAGCGTCATCGTCACCTGATCATTGGGCAGCGTGCTGACCAGATCGGCAAAGGTGCGCGCCGGAACAGTGATTGCGCCATCTTCGCCAATTTGAGCCCCGATCCAGCAGGATATCCCCAATTCCAGGTTGGTGGCGGAGAGCCGCAAACGCCCTTCATCGGTGGCGATCAAAATGTTCGCCAGCACCGGCAGGGTGCTGCGTGGGGAGACCGCCCGCGAAACAATGCTGAGACCGTGCGCCAGTTGTTGTTGCGATACCGTAGCTTTCATGCGACCCTCTTTTTAAGGTGGGATAAATAGAATTTTATCCTTAACATTATACTATATTTGGCAAGGGCAACTAAATGCTATAATCCATCCAAAGACCTGATGGAGTTTGTGTGGCTGCGCTGCTTGCAACGCCGCTACTGAGACTGGTAGGATCCATGCTTAAGAAAATCACTGGTTTGTGGATCATTCTTCTATTCTTGAATGCTTGCGGCGCTGTTCCAACCCTGCAAGGAACCCTCACGCCTGCAATTCTCCATAAGCCCAGCACTACTCCCGCTCCCACGCTTACTCTGCCGGCCCCGTTTGTCCTTTCTGCTGGCCAGAGCAGCGGGATGGCGCCCGCCGAGATCCTGCCGCGCCTGGGAGAATATTATCGCAGCGACGCAGTGCTGGACTGTACCGGCAGCAGCGCGGAATTGCGCCGCTCGGTACCTGGCGAGGTGCTTTCTCCAGGCGAAACTCAAGTATCCTGGTGCGCTTGCGGCTTGCAAGGGCAAGTACAGGCGTCCATCATCTTGCCAGTTGGGGCACAGGCCGACTTACCCGGGGTTGTCAGTCTGGCAGACAGCACTTGTTATACCTGGAGCTATTTCCTCGGCCCCCAGGCGGTTCGAGGAGAATATAAGTTTGCTGTGGAATACCAGAATTCCCTTAACAAGGAAACTTTGGAGGATGCATTCTCTCTTGCTTTGCCATCTGCTCCCCAGGCGGTCTGGCTGGAGAATCAAAATTTGATCTGGGCGGGTGGTTTTCTACCGAATGAAAATGTTCGTTTGCTGGTATTTTCGGCGCCCCAGGAGGAAACTCTGCGGTCCGAGTCAGCTTACAGCTTGTTTTACCAGTTTGAAAATACGATCCAGGCTTCAGCGTCTGGTGAAGTGTGGATGGATCCAGGCAGCCCGGCGGTCAGCTCGACTTACCGGGTGGTTGTGTTCGTTGGACAAACGAGGTACGCCCTGGCTGGGCGGGGGTTGCCTTCATCCGTTGCTGGAGTGTTGGCGCTCCATTTATTTAACGATTGCAGTGGCGTGTCCACCTCTCTGCGGGTAGGGCAGGTGGTTCGCACCTCGTCCTCCCAGGCTCCTATCTACCTTTCCAGCCTGCTGTTTGACGATGAGGTGTTGGATGAACTCCCCCAGGGTGAACCGGTCACCCTCCTGGACGGCCCGCTTTGCGACCAGGGCGGATGGCGCTGGAAGGTCGACCTGCGCGAAGGAACTTTGCAAGGTTGGATGCTCGATACAGATCTTGCTCCATAAAAGGTCTTAAAATCATGATATCTTGGACCGCACGGTTCAAGATATCATGATTGGTGATTCGTACTAAGAAACAGAGCGATCTTACAGATTGGTGCAGATCATTCCGCCGTCCACAAAAAGGGTGGTGCCGTGAATATACGAGGCTTCATCGCTGGCCAGGAACAACACTGGCCAGGCGATGTCGTCCGGTTCAGCGATGCGGCGCATGGGAATCTTATCAATGAACATTTGCGCCTGGTCGGGGTCGCCTAGCATATTATGCGTCAGCCCGGTCAAAACCATTCCTGGCCCAATGGCGTTGACGTTGATATGATATCCGGCGCAATCGGTGGCGATTCCCTGGGTGAGCATTTTTGCGGCCCCCTTACTGGTGTTATAGATGCTCTGCCCCTGACCGGCGATGACCGACATGATCGAGGTGATGTTGACGATCTTTCCGTAATCTTTATCCATCATTGTCGGCAGCACTGCCCGGCAGAAGAAAAACATTCCGCGCACGTTGATATCCATCACCCGGTCATATTCTTCATTCGACATACTGAAGAACGGCACAAATTGCCCGGTGCCGGCGTTGTTTACCAGGATGTCCACCGTGCCAAATTTCTCCAGGGTGGCATTCACGCAGGCATCCACGTCTTCCTGGCTAGCCACGTTCACTTTCAGCGCCAGCACTTCGCCGCCTGCCGCTTCGATCATTTGGCGGGTTTCTTCCAAACCGGCCATGTTGACGTCACAGATGGTCACTCTGGCTTTTTCTTCGGCAAAATGTAACGCGCAGGCGCGTCCAATTCCTGAAGCTGCCCCGGTGACGATGGCTACTTTGTCATGGAAACGGTGGCAGCGGCATTTTCCGCTTGAATCTGTATGGCAATCACACATAGCGTAGAATTCTCCTCTATTGCTTCAATATTTCAGTCACGGAATTTACCGCGGCTTTGACGACATATTTACGATAGGGCCCCACGGGACAGCCGCAATAAATGCCGGTGGTGTTGCCTTCGTGGAATTTGCGTACCAGCGGTTTCTCCCAATCCGGATACGGCACCGGCGAGTATCGGCTGTATTCGCGGAAGGCGTTGAATTTTTTCATGGCATGGAAGATCATCAGATCCGTGTTTTCGGCCAAGAATTCAGTGGGCAGTTCGATGGCATAATCGTAATGACCCTCGATTGCCTGGCGGTAGGCGGTATGGGTTTCCAGTTTGGTGTTCTTGGGATCCCAATATTCGTCTGCGTATTCATCATTGCTCCAGATCAAGTTCCACCGTCCGCCGCGTGCCTGCAGCACGGTGCGAACATCCTCTTCCAGGGGTTGCCGGTAAAGCTTCCCGCGTTGATCTTGTGTCTCTTTCTTGAAAGGGTGCCCGTGCTTGGAGAGAATGACATATACGCTCGCTTCAGGTGGAATTTGCTCCAATTGTTCGCGAAGCATCGCCACATATCCCTCGCGCAAGGCTGGCTGGTTGCCCATCTGATCGGCACAAATGATCTTGGCCCGCCCATTCACGATATTGTACAGTATTGGAAGGGCATATTGGTATTCCTCAAAGTCGCTGTAGACCGGGTTAGAGATCGATTGGTAAATGATGGTTTGGCAGCCAGCCTGTAGCAGCGATTCGGCCTGTTCGCGCAGGGATTCCTCGTATACATAGTACCCTAGACGGGTTTCAAGCCCAGGATATTGGTCTGTTAATTCCCGGCTGGCTTCATCATAGATCTTGAAGGATTGAGCGCGCCAGGCAACTTTTTTTTCTGGCAGCAAAGACCCGAAATACCAGCCGCATACTTTAGCCCCGGTTTTCTGGCAAATATCCGGTGAACCGCCCTTGCCTTCCTCTTTGTAAAGGAACATGCCGTGATCCCACGGGTTGCGTGGGATGCGCGGCGGTTGCCAGACCACCGGACAATCAACATACGGCTTGCCAGCTTTGTTGGTGAAAGATCCGTGTGCATCGATCAATTGCCCGGGTTTGAAAGGTTCGCGCGCCATCGGATTTTCCGGGTCGATCAATCCGATCCCGTGGTCTGCTAAAACGATGCCGTGCAGGAAGAAGGGAAGGGTGTATTCAAAGACGTGATAGATATAGCGTTTGTAGAACTCGTATTCGTAGCCTTCAGGCATGCCCATCTCAGCAAACAGGATACCAACCTTACCTTCCGGGTGCAGATCCTGGTTCTTGAAGAGGGTCTCATACCCCCATTGTTTACCTAACTGCAAACGTTTTAACCATCCCGTTTTTCCCATCTAGCAATTTCCTGCTTTCTCCCCAGACCGTTTGTAGAGAAAATAACAACCCAGTGCAAAGCAGGTCTGCCCCACCAGGTTAATGCTCTGTTCGATCCACTGCCGCGAAATGGTTTGCTCCCCGCTGGACATGCCTGCCATACCCAACATGCACAGCACAGAGACGATCAGGAAAATGGCTGCAATGCGGATGCTGCGTTTAAAGGACATGTATACCAGGATACCCTGCGCTCCCAGGCTGGCCAAAGTCATCACGGCCAGGAAGGGGATCTTCCAGGCTGCCATCGCGGCCAGGGGAATATTCTTTCCATTATCTTTAGAAATCCTTTTCCGTGCAATCAGGATAACTGAAACCAGAACGGCGGTGAAACCGAAGGCTGCCAGGACGAATTGAGCTTCTTTCATGAAGGTGATATCCGATATCTCTGCCGCCACCAGCAGTTTCCAGATGGCTTTCAGCGCTCCGCCCAGGAAGACCAAGGCAGAGCCAATCATCAACATCCTGCCACATTTGGTTCCACGTTCGCGCAGCACCAGCTTGACCAGAAAGTAGGCTCCGATCAGGAAGGCAATATTGGGAAGCATGTCCATCAAAGCCATTGGGACTGAGTAGATCTCTTCTGTCATTGATAGCCTCCGAAAAAAGGTTCTGGCGGCAAACTAACTGCCGCCAGCTTGAAAAGCTTATTTCTCCAAAACGAAACGGAAACCGTAAACCCAGGCGCCAGTATCCTCGCGTTTGTGTTTACGCAGCACCATCTTAACCCTCGAGCCAGGCTGGATTTCCACCGGGTCTTCAACTTCCATGATCTCGCTCATCACGTGGATGCCGTCGTCCAGCCGGATGATCGCCATACGCCGCGGCAGGGTGGTTTCATAGCCGGTAGCCGGGAAACCCAGGTCATCCAGCGCCATGCACACCACCTCGCCGGTCTGCGCACATTGGTAGGGTTCCATGGCGCGTTCATGGCAGTTGGGGCAGATCAAGCCATTTTTTGGCGGAAAGAATTTTTCTCCACATACTGTGCAGCGCGAACCTACCAGCCGGTAGCGGGATACACGCGTGCGGTACCACAAGGCGCTGGAAAAGGTATCCCAACGTACAAACATTTCAGGAAATTCGCTGCTCATTTCACCATCCTCGCTGCAGTACGCCGCACACATCCAGAGAATGGTGCGTACCGTAGGCTGAATTAACGCCCACACGGGCATCTTTTACCTGGCGCTCACCACATTCTCCGCGCAATTGCCAGAAATTCTCCAGGGTGCCGGCCAAAAAATCGGATCCGGCAGAGCCGTGCCCGAAGGCCGGGCCGCCTCCATACGTGTTGACCGGCGTGCGGCTTTCCAGACTCATCCCGCCAGCATTGACATAATCTTTTCCCTTGCCTACCTCGCATAACCCTAGCGCTTCGATTGCCATCATACCTTCGTAAGCGGTCAGGTCGTGCACCTGTACGACATCGATGTCTGCGGGTTTGATATTGGCATATTGATAGGCTTCTCTGGCTGCCAGCATGAGACCGGGCAGTTCTGCCAGATCGTATTCGCGCATGCCATCCACTGGATAGTTGAAGAAATTACCAATGTAGGGTGGGCGGTAGCAGTAGGCGACATCATAAATGGCCGGCTTATCGGTGTAGCGTTGGGCTACATCTTCTCCCACCAACAAGATGCAGCTGGACACACCGCCCCGGTTGGTGGCCTGACGGTCGCGTTCGGCGGCCGGGGTGTCGGCCATCAGCTCTTCAAGAGGTGGCATTTCTTTGCCGTATGTAGCGGCAAGTGGGTTGCGGCGGGCATACCAGTGGCATTGGTACACCCAGCGCGCGGCGTCTTCAATTGTTGTGCCATATTTTTTCTTGTAATATGCATCCCGTACGCTGCCGTAAGTGATATGGGTCATGCCGAGCATATAGTCGAAATCCACATAATTCCCCAGCGAGTTCATGGCTTCCATGCCGTCATAAGTGTCGGCTCGGGCAAAACCCAGCACTGCGGCTACATCTGCGCGGCCAGAGGCAATTGCGTTCCATGCCACGTAGCTGGCCACCGCTTGGCCGGCACAGGCGCTGGAAACCACCACAGCTGGCTTGGGCAAGATACCCAGCGCTTCGGCCAGCATCGGTCCCACCGAGGAATCGGCAATGTTGCGGTCATTGTAAGCAGCTGTCACCAGGTCTACTTCTGGAACTTTAGCTCCAGCTGCCTGCAAGGCGCCCCAGAATGATTCGGTTGCCATATCGCGCCAGGTCCACGAAGCCGGGATGCCGGGTGGGGTGATGAAACCACTTACCATCATAACGCGTCGCGTGATTTTTCCCATGCTGTCTCTCCTTTTCTAATAGAAGTTGCTCAATTGGTTAGGAGAGCGGAGCATCTTGAACTCATATTTGAGCATGGTTGCGTAATTGACCATGATCTTGTCATCCAATAACTCCATGACGGTTCCGCGTGCCGGGCGGCGTTCTGTCAACAGATCGGTGGTGACCAACGACCATGCGTCACAGCCAGCTCCGCACCCGTAATCGATCACCCCGATCCGCTCGCCCCCATCGGCCCAATCCAGAATGTGTGCCAGCGCCAGCGGTACAGCCGCGGCACCGCAATCGCCAATCTGCGGGGTGAGTACGAAAGGCAGCACTTGCATCATTTCCAAATTCAATTTGCCCATCACCATTAAAGGACGGATTCCGTTCTTTTGCGGCACGGCGAATTTGGCAAAGTCTGCAGGTGCCAGACCGCTTTTGCTGAACAGTTCTTCACCGGCCGGGACAACATGGTCGAGCAGACCCCAACTGGATACCCAACCGACAAACCCCGCACCGGGCTGGATGAAGCGATCCCCTTCCAGACGGAAATAGTCATTCTGGTCCCAGGCGTGGCTCACCCAGGTTCCGAACTCGGCGATTAGATTCTCGCTGCCTACGATGAAAGCCACCGCACCGGCAGAGGCAACATATTCCAGCACCATTCCGGGGGCAGTATGCCGGTTGAGGGTGTCGGCACCAATCGCCAGGGCATATTTCACCTGCCCGGAAGCCACCAGTGCGTTTGCCAGGCGCAGCGCCGTACTGCCGGATTTATCTGCACACTGCACGTCTGTAACCAGGATGTTGGGCGGCAGGCCGAGCGCATCGATCAAGATGTTTGCGGCGGCTTTGGTGGCGTAAGGACTGGTGCCGCTGCCCAACAAGAGCGCACCTATTTCTGCGATGTCGATCCCCGCGCGCTCCAGCGCCTGTTTGGCAGCCGCAGCTGCCAGGGTCAAAGTATCTTCCTCCGGCCCCAGCACACCGCGTTCGCTGATGCTCAGCGTGTCAAACATGTCTGGCTGGAGATTCTTCCACACTTCCCAGATCTCCTGGGCAGCAATGCGGTGTTTGGGCACGGCATTGCCATAAGCAACAATTCCAGTTTTCAAAGAAGCCTCCCGGCTCTAGCTTTTCTTGGGGATATTCCACAACCCGGAGAAGGCAATGCTGTCCATCATCGGGCCTTTCATCTTTAAGAGTTTTGCATTGACCAGTTTCATGGGTGGGGTTTCCCCAGTGAACATTTGCACAACATGCTCGCTGTTGCCGGTGATGGTGAGTCTTGGCGGCTTAGTTTCGCCTTCTTCCACAGTTGCTGCACCGTCCTGAATGGTCAGGGTATACTTGCATGGTTCTTCGCCGCCCAGATCGAACAAGATAACACGATTCCAGCCCTTGGCCTTCTCGGGTCTGAAGATCTTGGGCAGGCTTTCCATTACTTCCTTGATGGTTGCCATTTCAATTCCTCCTATAAGAATGTACATTCATCCGCAAGATTTCGCGGCTGGGTTTACTCATCCACCGAGCCAAAGACGCGCTCCTGCACCATCAGGATGCGCTCCATGTCATCGGCGGGGACGGTCTTTAATTCGAATACACAGGCCTGGTCGTCGATACCCAATGAGACCATGCGGTTGTATTGCGGAGAGACCATTGGCGGCATGGAGATCATCATGGTTGCTTTCCCGTGCACCTCGCAGTAACGGCAGATACCGTAACCCAGTGCGGTCTTGGGCAGGCCGTTCCACTCTGCCACGCTGAAGTAAATGCCTGCCAGTTCGCAGTTCTTCAAGATACTGTGGCGGATGGTGATCTCGCCTTCCTCGCGTTCTTCGCCGCTCAAATACCACTGATCGGAGAACATTCCGCGCAGACCCAATTCCATCAGGTCGCCGATGTCCTCAAATCCAGCGGCCGGCAGAACAGTGTTGTAGAAAGCTTTACTGATATCCCACATGAATTTTTCTGAAGTGGCATCTACCGCAGCATGCAAAGCCTGTTCTCCACCCTCTTTATATAGGGCTGCGGCGCAGACCCCACCCAAGATCAGGAAGCGGTTGTAGTTCGCTACGCTGCGCAGGCAGGAGAGCAGCCAGGTTTCGAACAACGCCTGCGGAAAATTTCCTTCCACCAGAGCTGTTTCGCTTTCTTGTTGCCAAAGATGCATCTTTTCTGCCCAATCCGGAGGGGTAGGCAGGCCGCGCGCCAGCATGGCTTCGAACTGTGCCAGTGGCAGGATCTGCTCGCGGGCGATCAATTCACGCATGTCGTCCAGGTAGCGGCCCAGAAATTCATTGCCCTGTGCGGCAATGGCGGGTTGTTCGGCAAAGTCCGGCCTGCCCATGCCCTCCAGCAACATCATTAGGCGCATCGGCATTTCGTGCTCCACGCTGACCCAATAGGCACCCATCACACGGAGGCCAGGAAAATAATCATTTTCCTCCAATGGCTCTCCCCGATACAGGGCTTCGTAACTGCCGTTCTGCCACAATTGACGGGCATGCGCCAGGTTGCGCGCCCATTTATGGTTGTGAAATTCACTGTAATGCATATCAGTCTCCAAAAGGTAGTTTCAGTCTTCGGATTGGAGTAAAACTCCTTGCCGTCGGTCCAGAACATCATCGCGCAGGGTGGTAGGTGGCGTAGTAACCAGCAGGATGCGTGCAGGGCTGTCTTGACTGGCATTCTCAATCCGGTGGCCAGGGAAGCCGTAGTAATAGGCGGAATCGCCCTCAGCGAGTGTCGTATCATCTCCCCGTTCTGAGATCAGGCGCACTGCCCCGGAAAGCACGTAGATGAACATATCGCCTTCCAGGGTGCGGAACTGTTTGTCGCCATGTCCTGGACCAATCTGGATCAGCAATGGCTCCATCCGTGCTCCGCTGCGGAAGGCCAGCAATGCAAAATTGGAACGCCCAGGCTGAACCTTCTCCATTTGCTTCTCGATCTGTTCTTTGCGTGTCACCAGGGTGGAAGAATCTTGTACATCCTGAAATAAGTTAACCAGGCGGATACCGTAATAACGCGCCAGATGTTCCAGATTGTCCACGCTGATAGAGACTTTATCGCGCTCGATCAGACTTAGAAAAGAGAGCGAAAGGCCGGTTTCGTCCGATACTTGTTTTAGAGTTAAATCACGGGACTGGCGCAGGTCGCGCAGCCGTTCACCAAGTGTGCTCATTTTGGAGTCCGTTATTTGTGAAATATAGAATTTTTTATATAATAACAAAAATATTTATCAGAGTCAATAACAAATGTCATATTCTCAAGATATTTTCCGGGTTGATCTGATAAATAATAAGTGTTTCAGGTCAATTTACAGCCTGAAACACTTATTATATTGGCTTCACAGACCAGCTATTTTCCGGTCAGCATCCCTTCCAGGAGGATCTCAAGCGCCATGGTGTGGCTGCATCGCCCGCGGGTTTGGAAAAAACTGCAATCGCATTTCCATTCGCCCCCATCAAACTCAACCACATGGGAATTGTTTTCACCATCCATCGTTACGCGCATCATATTAAAGTGGATCCGTTTGCGTTCCTGTGCATAGCGCTTGGCTTTTTCGATCTTGCCGATCATCCCAGAATCCATTGTGCGTTCTCCTTTCAAGGTGATATAAAAAAACTGACACGCGCCACGCGCGTGCCAGGTTCACGCTATTTCACTTGTGAGTTTGCTTAAGAATCGCATAAGGTTTGCGGTCTCCGCTTACATACTTATAATAGTATGACTCGCAGGGAAAGTCAACCGATTTAAGTCACGTTCCGCTTTTCCAATACCAACGCATCTTCTCCACCGGAGTAATATCCTTTCCACACATCCACGGTGGAATAACCGGTTTGCTGGTAAAGCTGCAAGGCAGGCTGATTGGAACGGCGCACGCACAGGCGGAAAGCCCGCGCGTGCAGCCGTTCCTCGCATGCCTTCAATAATGCCAGTCCGATCCCTTTACGCCGGTGGGCTGCTGAAACGCCGATGGTGATGATCCAATTCAACTCGCGGCTGCGCGTGGTATCGGCTGCCACAAAACCAACCATTTCACCTTGGACCACTGCTTTCAGGCGCAGGATGCCCGGCAGGGTTAACGCGCCAAACAGGTCGGGCAGCGGCCAGGCGTCTTCTGGAAAGCACTCGTTCTCCAACCGGCGCAGCGCGAATAGATCGCGCCAGTTCGCCGGGAGGATCTCAAATGCGGAGTTGCTCTCAAGCACGCCGGCTTATTTTTCCTGGCCTTTGATGAAACCGCTCAACAGGCTGGTGAACTCCATCGGGAAGATATACTTCGTGGAGGGATTGGCTGCCATGTTCTTGAGGGTTTCGAAGTATTGCAATGTAAGCGTCTTCTGGTCGATCTTGTTGGCCGCGCCGAAGATGGTCTCGAGGGCCTGGGCATAGCCCTGGGCGCGCAGCAGTTGCGCCTGGCGGTCGCCTTCAGCGCGCAGGATGTTGGATTGTTTGTCGCCTTCCGCCTTCAGGATAGCAGCCTGGCGATCACCATCTGCGACGTTGATCGCTGCTTCGCGGGTACCGGTCGATTCAGTGACCACCGCGCGGCGGGTTCGTTCTGCGGTCAGCTGACGGTTCATCGATTCCTGCACGTCGCGTGGCGGAAGGATCTCTCGGATCTCTACGTTGGTCACTTTCACACCCCAACGCTCGGTCACTTCGTCCAGGCGGGTGCGCAGGGCGGTGTTGATCGCCTCACGTTCTGACAGAACGCCGTCCAGCATGATCCCACCAATCACCGAACGCAAGGTGGTAGTGGCGATACCCTGGGCTGCCATTTCAAAGTTGCCCACCTGCAGCACGCTTTGCACCGGGTCAAAAACCTTGTAGTACCACAGGAAGTCAATCGAGATGGGTGCGTTATCTTTGGTGATCGAGGTTTGGGCGGGAATTTCGCGCACCAGTTCGCGCAGATCGACCTTGACCGGACGATCCACCCACGGAATGAGCAGGATCAGCCCCGGTCCTTTGGCGCCGATGCAGCGTCCCAGGCGGAAGACAACCATCCGCTGGTATTCATTGACGATCTTAATCGCGGAACTGAGGAACGATAGGATGAGGATCGCGATGACCCCAATCAAAATCCATTGCATGTTATACCTCCTGGAATATTTCCTCGCGCAAAATGGCGAGAGGGTGAACGAGTTTATTCAGAGATTAGCGGCTCAACGATCAGGATCAGGCCGTCGCGCCGAACGATGCGCACCTGGCTGCCTTCTGGAATAAAGGTCAGGCTGCGCGCACTCCATTGTTCGCCTTGCACATGGATGGTGCCTTCACTGGAGATATCAGTTACTGCATCGCCGGTCATTCCGATCAGGCGGTCCAGGTTGAAGCTGGGTTGGATCTTGTGCGCTTCCAGTGCCTTCACCCCGATGAACCACAATAACCCGGCTGCCGCTAGAGAAACGAATCCAGCCAGGATTGGGTTAACCGCCAGCAGGCCATCTTTGGTGTTGATCAAGAAAGCCGAGCCGAGCGTCATTGCCAGCAGGGCGATCACCAGGTAAATGCGCTTTCTGGCGAACCGCATGGCGAGGATAAATGGCAAGAATCCCAATACCAACACCAGCAGAGCCCAAAAATTGACTGTCAGGTTGGAGATGCTGTAAATAGCGAGCATAATCGCAACAAAAGCTCCAACCTCCAACAGACCGGTGCCGGGAGCGAACAAAGCCATCACGCCCAACACCAGCCCCACAACCAGGATCAAATAAGCGAAATTGGGATCAAGCAAAATGTTCATATAAATATTATACGTCGTTTCTATGAAAACGTTTCGTTGGATGAATTTGAAGGTAGTAAATAATTGATTTTAGGAAGCCTGCGCCGGTTGAAGAATTTCCCTGCCCAGTACGGAGCTTGTGTATCAGGTGCATGCTATACTATTTATCACGTCGCACAAAAAAATTTTATCGAGGAGACATCGTATGACAGATAAACCGGAGCCTGAAAAGGGGGATTCTGGAGGTCGTTTTCAAACGATCATGGCGATCATGATCGCTGTAGTGGCACTCTTGACCGCTTTTGCAGCCTGGCGCGGGTCGTTGGCGGGCAGCCTGGCCGGATTTGAGGATTACTACGCTCTCACCGCTTCGCTCAACACTGCCGAGACCCGTGCCATCAACACAGCTTCAGCCTATCAGGATTACACCGCCTTTACCAATTATTCGGTTAACAGCGCTATGGCGGCGGTTCTGGAAGCCAGCCTGGAAAGCATCACAGATCCGGACGAGCTCGCCTGGGTGGAGTCGCAGGTGGCTGAATCCCAGAAATTGGCCGCCACCAACCTGAATTTCTTCCAATCCCGTTACATGGATAAAGAAGGAATTTACCAACTCCAGCGCCAGCTGGATGAGAACTGGGCAGAGGCCGGCCGCCGTATGGATCTGGATCCTCAGGTGCATTTGGACCGCTCAAGCAATTATGACACGCGCGGCTTCAGCTTTGTTACCAATGCCATCCTCCTGGCGGTGGCTTTGTTGTTCTATACCCTGGCCTCGGTTCTGCACGCCAGTCGGCGTGGGTTGCGTTGGGGGGCCGCTTCGATTGCTACCATTTGCCTGGCGGTCAGCCTGGTATCGATGATCCTGACCGAGATCGCTTGAGGAGGCGCAGCATGACAACCCAAACCCAAAAATCCCCGCGCCGTCCGTGGTTTGACGGAGATGCTTTTGAACAGATCGTTGTCTTGATCATGACCCTGGTGGTCATCCAGACCGCAGTGGTCACTTATTGGTTTTCCCTGGCGGATGATTCCCAAGGAGATGCCGGGCGTGATGCCCAGTTGTTCGCCATCCAGGGCCTCAGCTCCCGCACGGTAGGCAGTATCCGCACTGGCTATGATGCCGGCGGCGCCTATCAGCGTTGGCTGGAACTGAACACCCAGGCTGTCCTGGCTGAGCAGAACGGCGACACCGTCGCGGCCGAGCGCTACTACCAGGCGCGTGACCAGGTGGCCTCGCTCTCGCCCATGCTTCAGGAGCCGTATTTCAATCCTGAGGAAGATACCTACCCCGATATTTCCGGGTACGAGGCAGATACCTATGTGCGCGATTCGGTCGTGCTCAGCGAACAATTCACCAACCAGTACCAGTTGAAAACCGCCTGGTTCTCCAAGTCCAATACCTACCTGGTGCATATCACCATCCTTGCGGTGGCTTTGTTCCTTTTCGGCATGTCCACCACCGCCAAGGGAAAAACCTCCCGCCTGGTCTTTGCCGGGATGGGCGTGGTGCTGGCGCTGGTCGTGTTGGTCTGGATGCTGGTGACTTACACCCAACCGGTCAGCGGGATGAAAGATGAAGCTATCCAGGCCTATGCCCGCGGGGTTGGCCTGGCCTACCGCGGCGAGAACGAACAGGCTGTTCAGGCTTTTGATGAAGCTTTGGCAATTCAGCCCGGCTATATCAATGCAGTTAAGGAACGCGCCCTGGCAAAATTCAGCCTGGGGGATGTTCCCGCCGCTGCAGCAGGTTTCGAGCAGGCCATCAGCCTGGGAGATGCCAGCGCCGACACGTATGCCAACCTCGGCTGGGCCGACTATCTGATGGGAAGGTTTGATCCGGCCATCGAGGCCAGCCGCAAGTCCCTGGCGGTCACCCCGGACGAAACCTGGGTACGCGCCACTGTGGCGCTTTCCATGCTGGTCTCCGGCCGGGTGGATGAGGCTTCGCAGGAATATGATGCCATCATCCGCCAGGCCGCCGACCTGGTGGCTCAGGCCCGTGCGGCGGGCAAGCAGCCCCCTGCCACCCTCTGGTGGGCGCTAGATTCTTCGGTTGCCGACCTGGACGACTTGCTCACCTGCCTGGACGGCACCTACTGCCCCGGCCAGTTTGGCGCGGATGCGATCACCGAACCCGAAAAGGTGCGTCAGGCCGCGAATACTCTACGCGTGCAGCTCAAACAGGCTTCGGTAGCTCTGGAAACCACCGGCCAGCTTCCCGGCGAAACCCCGGCGGTGACAATCGGCGAGTTCAACTTCACCCAGGTGCTGCCTGAAAGTGAAGAGGAACTGGCTTCGATCTCCCAGGATAACGAGTTCCCGGTCTCGGAAGATCCGCTGTACGTGCTCTTCACCCAGGAAGGCATGCAGGCCGGGCAGGAAGTGGTGGTCAAGGTGCAGTACGAGGGCGAGGAGGATACCCGTTTGCGCGTCACCACCACCATGGAGGAAGATGTTCCCGAGATTCTCTATTTGCAGATCAGCACCGGCGGCCTGCCTCTTGATCCGGGCGAATACCGCGTGGAGCTGTATATCAACAGCCACCTGGTTCAGGAAGGCATTTTTTGGATCACGGAATAACGGATTTTTCCGATAGATCTATTGATAAAAAAGCCTGGAGCCATGCTCCAGGCTTTTTAGTCTTTACTTGGGAGGCGGCGCGTAGGCGGGGATCTCCTTCGTTTCGCCGTTCAAGGTCACCAGGTAATACGGCATCCAGGCCAGCCCGAAGAGCGCCAGGTAAATATTGCTGCGCTGGGCAGCCAGCGGCACCGAGGTTTCGCCGTTCACCAATTGCGCCCAGCTGTCCTGCGCCTGGCGGATCGCATCGGCGCGTTGTTTTTCCATGGCTCGGTATTGTTCGCTCAGCGCATTGAGGTCTTGCTTTTCCTGCTCCAGATCGGCCTGCGCTTTAGCAGCCTGGCGTTGTTTGGACAGGGAGGAGCTGAGGCTCTTCCTGCGTCCGGTGAAGAGGCTGAGCAGCAAAGCGCCGCCAGTGCTGATCTCATCCACCCGGCGCGAATTTAACTGCTGTTGCTTTTCGCTCACCTCCATGTTTTGGCGGGTGATCTTTTGTTTCAGTGCATTTAACTTGGGAATGTAGGAGGCGTCTATCTTGGCCAGTTCGGCTTGCAGGCCGGTGCGCGCTGCGTTGCTGCACATCTCGCGGAAGGAAGCGGTGCTCACATCCGGCGCCGCATAGACCTTGAGGGTCTCGTTGGCATGCAAATTGATCGTTCCGTTGCGGTACACCCAATCGATGAAGTCTTTTTGCAGAGCAGTGGTGCGTTTGGTATCGCTCAGCCAACCTGGCAGGGGGGCAAACCGCGCCTGCGGCAGCGGTTTGTTTTGCAAATCTTTCACCTCGTAGGTGCGCCAGGAATACTCTTCCCATTGGGTCATGCCGTTATCGGAGTTCGGCAGCATCACCGCCAGTTTGCGGGTATATTGGATGTTATAGTTTCGAGCCAGGTAACGTACTTCGGCCTGGGCCAGCAGGGCCGGTCTGTAGATGATCCCTTCCGGCTGCACGGCCTTTCCAGCGGTCAGGTTCTCCTGCTGGAACGATTCACTCAATCCCAGGTCGTTGGGCAGGAAGAACACATCCATGCCGGCGGGCGTGGCCGGGGCGGTGGAAGAGTAGCTGGGGACGGTAGTTGGTTTCGCCGCCGTTTGCGTTGCGGATGTAGTGGTGTTCCACACGGTTCCGTTGGCGGCCGCCGGTTTGTCCGTCGCCGCTGTGGTGCCGGCAGCGGGTTGGGCTGCTTCGGCGGGTTCATCCGGTTTCACCAGGCGGTTGAGCGCCGGGATTTGCGTGCGCATCAACGGCCCGGCCAGGTAATTCATGCACCAGCGCGTTCCAAAGGCCTGCGCGCCGGGGCGGTTGACGTTATTCAGCAGGAAGGTGCGCTTTTGCAGTCCTGAGATCATCTTGTCATACACGCTCCGGTCCACCCCGCCGGAGACGCTCTCCAGACCATCCAGCAAGCGCTGTTTGTCCTGGTCGGTCTGCAAACGGCCGATCATCCACGTCCCGGCATTGGAAAGGGCCTTGTAATCCATATCCACCGGGTTCTGGGTGGCCAGCAGCAGCCCCAGGCCGAAGGCGCGCGCCTGTTTCAGCATGCGCAGCATGATCGGTTTGGAGGGTGGGTTGGCGATGGGCGGCAAGAAGCCGAGGATCTCATCAAAATAAAGCAGTGCGCGCAGTCCGCTGGTGCCGCGTTGGGTGCGCATCCAGGCTTCCACAGAGGCCAGCAACATGGTGATGAAGAACATGCGCTCGTTATCGCTCAAGTGCAGGGTGTAAAAGATGCTGTGGCGCGGCGTGCCGGTAGGGGTATAGAGCAAAGATTGGATGTCCAGGGTATCCCCTTCCATCCAGGTTTGGAAGGACGGCGCAGCCAGGAAGTTGTTCAACAGCACCGCCAGTTCCATACGGTCCTTGGCTGGGAAGAAATTATCAAGTGGAAAGGCGCCCAGGCGGTCAAAGGGTGGGTTTTGGGTCTGCAGGATCAGCTCGGTCAGGTTCAATTCCTTGCCCTGGCTCCAGGCGTGTTCCATAATATTGGCAAGCAGGATGTGCTGGCGCGAGCGCAGTGGATCGATATCGGTGATGCCGACCAGGCTGAGCAGGGCGGTAACCGTGCTGGAGATCTTTTCGCGCAGGACTTCCTGGTTATCCTGCCAGTCAAGGTCTGGCGCTTCGAAGGAGGCCATGATGTTCAGTGGGCGACCAGAGGTGGAGCCGGGGGTGTAAACGGTGAAATCAACTGAGTTCTTCAATCGGAGCAATTGCTCTTTGCCCAATCCCCACGAAGCCAGTCCATTGCTCCAGGTCTTGGAGGTCTCTTCCGCCAGCGCACTGACCGTTTTGCCTTGGCGGCGGGCCAGTTCAGGGTCGATCCAGGGTTCGAAATCAGAGGGCAGCTGGTCGGGAAAGTGCAGCAGCAGGTTAGTCAGGTCGCCCTTGGGATCGATGATGATCGCCGGCAGCCCTTGCATGGCGGCTTCCTCCAACAATCCGATGCACAGGCCGGTCTTGCCGGAGCCGGTCATGCCGGTCACGAAAGCGTGGGTGGTAAGGTCGGCGGGATCATAATAAATCGGTTTATCCGTGGTTTTGCCGCTGGCGAAATCAAATGTGCGGCCCAGAAAAAAATTAGGATTTGCTGGTTGGCTGGTCATGTAAAACTCCTCTCAAGACATTGCCTGTTAATGTGATTATATGATAAATACATTGGTTTTGGGTAATATTTTTCCGGAACAGATATATAATGAAAATCACGGTCATTTCCTGGAGGGATAACATGAAAAGAATATTGGGGTTTGTATTGGGCGCCGCGCTGGCCTGGGCCTTATATACCCTTTACCAGCGCCTGTCGCCGTCGCGTAAACGCTTCCTGGCCTACCTTGCGCGCCAGGTTCCCTATCTGCCGCTGCGGTATACGGTGTAGGAGGATGATGCCATGCCTGAATATGATGTCATTGTCATCGGAGCCGGCCTGGGCGGTTTGACCGCCGGGTCTATCCTGGCCAAACAAGGCCGCAAGGTATTGGTGTTGGAGCAGGCCGGGATGATCGGCGGCTGCTGCTCCACCTTTGAACGGGACGGATTCCATTTCGATATCGGCGCCTCGATCGTCGAGGGGATCGCCAACATGGAATTGGTCTTCAACGAACTGGGCAGCAGCCTGGAAAAAGAGCTGGACTTGCTGCCGTGCGACCCGATCTATTCCTGTGTGTTCCGCGACGGAACGCGCCTTTCCATCCCGCGCGATTTGCAGGCTGCTGCGGAGGTGATCGGCCAGATCTCGCCCCCCGACCGGGAAAATCTCGTCAAGATCTACCAGTGTTTTGAGCAGTTCGCCAAGAGCGGCGGGGACGAGTTCTTCCGCATCCCGATGAATACCATGGGTGATTTCGCCGGGTTGTTCACCCGCAACCCCGGGCTGCTGCAATACCTGCCTTTCTTCCTGGGTACCTATGAAGATGCGCTGAAGAAATTCTTCGTGGATGACCGCGTGCGCCAGACGATGGCTTACCAGGCCTTCTATGCCGGGCATCCGCCGGATTGCGCGCCGGGTATCTTTGCCATCATTCCCGCTTTCCTGGAGCACCTGGGCATGTACTACCCGCGCGGCGGGATGGGTCGCATCCCCTCGGCCATTTGCCAGCTTGGGCAGCAGTATGGAATGGAACTGCGCCTAAACACCCGCGTGCAGCGCGTGCTGGTGGACGGCAGCCGGGCGGTGACCGGCGTGCGCCTGCAGGACGGCACGGTCATCACCAGCCGGCTGGTGGTCTCCAATGTCAACGCCCGCACCCTCTACCTGGATATGATCGGCGCGGAAAACCTGCCCTGGTCGGTGCGTAAGGGGGTGGAGAGCTATGAGCTCTCCCTCACCGCACCCATGGTCTATCTCGGCCTGGATGCCGCGCCCCCATTGGATGCCCACCACACGCTCATTCCCCTGCCGGTGGAGCAAATGAACGACACCTGGTGGAATATCTACCGGGCCGGACAGATTCCCGAGGAGCAGTTTGGTTTGTTGTGCTGGCCAACCATGACCGATCCTTCCCTGGCTCCCAAGGGCTGCCATGTGTTGAACCTGATCTTGATGGGACCCTATGCCCTGAAAGCCACCGATTGGGATACCCAGAAGCCCCTGTTCATCGATCAGACCCTGGACTTCCTCGACGGCTTCCTTTTCCCCGGCGTGCGTAAGCACGTTAAAGTTGCCGATATGTCCACCCCATTGGACTACGAGCGCAAGCTGGGCTTGCCCGGCGGCGCGATCTACGGTCTACAGGAGGACCTCACCGGCCTGGCGGTCTTCCGCCCTGCCAGCCGCTCCAAGAGCTTCAACGGCCTGTACCTGACCGGCGCCTCCACCCACCCCGGCGGCGGGGTGCCCACCTCGATGTGTTCCGGCTACATTGCTGCCAGGCAGATCGAAAAACTATAAGATCACGGTTCGCCCAGCCAGCCGAACTTTCCAAAATCGGTCCGTCCCTGCCCATCGAAGATCACCCCTTCCTCTTCCAGTAGCAGGCGCTGCATGGCCGTGCCGATTCCCTCCCCGTGCGGGCTGACCTTGCCCATGCGGTTGATCACCCGCTGCCAGGGTACATCCATGCCATCCTTCACTGCTGACATGGCATATCCGACCATGCGCGCCGTACAGCCCCCCGCCACTTCGGCGATCTGCCCGTAGGTGGCCACCTTGCCGTAAGGGATCTGCCGTACCACGGCATAAATACGTTCGTAAAGGGGTTGTTCAGCCATAATCTTTCTCCTATGAGTTGGACTGCAGATAAACGCTGATGAACGCAGATGAGAGGATTTCTTATTAATTTATCTGCATTTATTTGTATTGATCTGCGGTTAAAAAAGATTCAATTGCTCCGCCTTTTCCGGCTTATAACGCGGAATGTGCGTGGCAATACCCAACCGCGCGATCAGTTCGCTGAACAGCTTTTCCAACTGCCTGGCGTTGGGCGCCGGGCAGATATAGCTCAGCCCATAACGGGCTTCGTATTTTTGGCGCATGCCGGGGAAAAGTTTGTCCAGTTGTTCGTAGAAATACTCCCGCGAGCCTTCCCGCAGCGATATGCCGAACCACGGCAGGATATACCTCCCGCCGTGCGCGGCGGTCTGCTCCACGATGGCGGTGATGTTCTCCGGGGTATCCTCAATGAACGGCAGGATCGGCATCATCGCCACGCCGGTCGGGATGCCGCGCGCCGCCAGGGTTGCCATGGCCCGCCAGCGCGCCGAGGGCAGGGCCGCACCCGGTTCCACCTTGCGCGCCAGCTCGTCATCCGCGGTGGAGATGGAAAACGTCACCACCGCTAGGGTCTGCTGGTTGATCTCGGCCAGCATGTCGATGTCCTTGAGGATCAGTTCGCTCTTGGTGATCAGGTGCACCGGGAAACCGTAGCGCGCCGCCAGCTTCAGCGCCTGTCCGGTCAGGTTGTACTGCCTTTCCACTGGCCCGTAGGGATCGTTCATCGAACCGAATCCGATCGTGCCTTTCACCCGCTTGCGGCGCAGCTCTTTCTCCAGCAGTTCCAGGGCATTGGCCTTGACCAGCACATCCCGGAAATCCTCGATCTGGTAGCATTTGCTGCGCGAATCGCAGTAAATGCACTGGTGCTGGCAGCCGCGATACAGGTTGATGTTATATTTCATGCCGAAATAATCATCTTCGCCATGCACATGCGCCAGCAGCGTCTTTGCCTGGATCTCCCGGATGGTCATGAATTCATTGTAGCACATTTGTTTTATTTTTCAATAGCAACTGCACCGACATCGAGACGCAGGCTTCGGTACGCAAAATGGCGGATTGCCCCATTCTGTTCGTGGAAATTGGCTATAATCATGTATCGGTATTTTTCTCGATCGGAATAGGAGGGCTTGCATGCAAAAACTGCCCACACAATTTGTCGACCTGGGCGAGGTCAAAATTGCTTGCCGCGAACATGGCGAAGGCCCGGATCTGATCCTTCTGCACGGCAATTCGTCGAGCAAGAGCATCTTTAGCGAATACCAGCTGGTCCACTTCAACCAGTTCCACACCATTGCCGTGGACAGCCGCGGCCACGGCGAGACCATTTCGAACGATCAGCGCTACAGCATCGAGCAATATGCCGGGGATGTGATCGGGCTGTGCCAGGCCAAAGGCATTTCCCGGGCCTTCGTCATCGGCTACAGCGACGGGGGGAACATCGCCCTCTTCCTGGCCAAAAAGGCTCCCGAGCTGTTCCCCAAGATCGTCGCTATCTCCCCCAACTACCTGGTCAGCGGTACTACCGACGGCTCATTACGCTTCCTCCGCGCGGCCTCAAAGGTCTTGCGCGCCCTGCAAAAGATCGGCCTGCCCACCCGCAAGGCGGTCATGCGCTTTGACCTGATGCTGAACGATATCGGCCTCACTTCCAATGACCTGGGCAGCATCCGCACCAGTTTGCGTATTCTGTATGCCGAGAACGACCTGATCAAAGAGTCGCACATCCAGGAGATCGCTCGCCTGGTGCCGGGGGCGACGCTCAAGAAGATCATGCATTGCAGCCACCTGAATATCTATCTCAGGCCGGAAGCGATCGAGGATATGCGGAGCTACTTTTCAGGAGAGGGAAAGCAAGACTGAATACCCCAATAGCCTGCCCGGCGGGGGAGAAAGAACCCCTAACGTGAAGAAGACTTGCTGATATTTGATCAATAATTCGTGCAAATTCGTGAAATTCGTGTCAAAGATTGCGATTTGAAATGGTAGAATGGGGGAAGCAAGCCCATACATCAGGAGATAGTCGTTGAAACAGACCGCCCCATTATTTTTCAAAAAACTGCTCACCCAGATCGGCGCGCGCCTGTCTGCCCACAGCCTGCACCAGCTTCAAATGACCCTCAATTACATGAAGCTCGGCCGTTGGATGGTCAAAAACAATTTCAAGGTCGGCCAGCGTCTGCCCACCCGCGAGGCGGTCTTTAGCATAGTGGCGGAGCAGATCCGCGACCGGCAGGTTGCCTACCTGGAATTCGGCGTCTACCGCGGTAAGAGCATGCGCTACTGGTCGGCTGCCCTCAAGAATCCCACCTCTATTCTGCACGGCTTCGATAGCTTCGAAGGCCTGCCCGAGGATTTCGACGTGGACGGCCCTTATGAGAAGGGACATTTCGATGTCGAAGGCAACCTCCCGCAGATCGCCGACCCGCGGGTGAAGTTCTTCAAGGGCTGGTTCGAGGAAACCCTGCCCGCCTACCAGCTGCCGCAGCACGAGGTGCTGGTCATTATGGTGGATGCCGACCTGTATTCCTCCACCAAATGCGTCCTCGATCATCTCCGCCCCTATATCAAGTCGGGCGTTTTCCTTTACTTCGATGATATGTGCCGCCCCGACCATGAACCTAAGGCCTTCGAGGAATTCCTCCAGGAGAGCGGCTTGAAGTTCCGGGTCGTGTCGGCGCTGGCTTCGCTCAATAACATCTTTTTCGAGTGCGTATGAACTGGAGAGACTTCATGCCCGAATTCACCCTGGCTGACCTGCACGAGTTCATCATCCGCGCCAAGCGCGCCACCTATGTCGGCTCCGGCCAAAAACTGCTCCCCTACCGCCTCGGCTCGCACGATCTGCAGTTCTTCGACGGAGATTGGGCCTACCACGACAGCTACCTTGGCGAGGGCGATTTTATCGGCCAGGAAGCGGTCTATTTCCGCGGCAAGGCCGTCTGGGCGATGAATTATTTCGGGCGCATCCTCAAGCCCTCGCGCATCACTTCAGCTAAGGCCGGGGAGATCATCAAGGTCAGCCTGACCGAGATGTATGCCCGCCAGCGCTTCCTGGGCGGGTTTGAATACACCGAAGGGGAATATACCTATACCGACACCAGCGAGGGCGATTTCCTATTCTTCACCGGGCGCGAATGGATCAGCCGCACCGGGGAGATCGTCTACGACCTGGTCTATCACGGCGGGTTGATCAAGGATTAGGCGTCTCAGGGGTGTGCATCAGCGACTCAAGCAGGATCTGGCGATCAACCAACCCCAATGGATGTTGATCTTTATCGACCACGACCAGCCATTTTCGCCCCTCATCCAGCATCTTCTTTACAGCCTCCACCACCGAAAGATCCGGCGCGGCGGTCAGTACGCCCGGGGACATCAAATCAAAGGCGGTCTCTTTCCCGGCCGGGGGTTTGCCGATCTGGCGCAGCGCATCCAGAATGCTGCTGCGTTTGGCTGGTTGAACGCGGGTTACCACATCTGAATCGCTGACCAGCCCCACCGCCTTACCTTCTCCATCCACCACGATCAAGCGGTGGGATTGGCTGTTGGAAAATTTCTCGATCAGGGTGCCCAGATCGTCTTCTTGATAGACCATGGGAATATTACGGGTCATGATATCTGCCAGCGTGCGCGCGCCGGGTGCCGGAGCAGCCGGCACAGGCAGCGGCTCGTTGCTTCCAGCAATTTGACGCAGAATATCTAAGCGGGAAAGCATCCCCACCAGTTTCCCATCGCTATTCACGACGGGCATGCGCTTTAACCCAGCCTGGATCATCCGCGCTGTAGCCAAACCCAGGGGATCATTTTGCTGTACAGTGATCACGGGATGGGTCATGATCTCGCTCACCTGCATGGTGGAGCGCCGCACTTGCTGGATTTCCTGTTCGATATCGCTTTTATCCAGGCGCAGGGCGACGGATAAGCGCTGGCGTACTCCGGCGCGTTCCATCAAGTCTTCATCCGTTAAAATGCCTATCACGTGCAACGCATCGTCCACAATGGGGATCGCCTTGACCTCTTGCTGGAGCATTTTTTCCCATACTTTGGAAATGTGCGTATCCGCAGGCAGGTGGACGACCTCCCGGGTCATCACCTCGCCAACCAGGCGGTCGGCTGGCAGCGGATTGAGCGAACGGTGCGTATACTTCAGTACCTTGATTTCCTCCAGAGTGATCAATCCTTCGTGTACCATTGCATACAGCAGATCCAGGACCGCGGTGATCTTTTCCGCTTCATCGATCACTTCGATCACCAGCGGCAGGTCTTGCGCAAGGACTTCGATCCCGGTGGTATGAATTCGCGAATGCGCTCCAAACCCCGCCACCCCGCGCAGCACGGTTGCGCCCGCGATTCCCTTCGACCGCAGGGCTTCCAGGATCGCAGTATACAAAGGCTTGCCGCGCCAGCGGTCGCTTTCGCTGATATAGATACGCACTCTCTGGGCAGGTCTATTGAAGGAAAGGTTGGACATATTCACCTCATGCCATATTTCATTATACGCCGGATAAAAAAGCAATGATTTGCAGGTTTTTCTTCTTCTATTCCGAATTTAGATCACCTTTGCCAGGAAAACTCCCAGTCCTGCGGCGGCCACCCCCAATAGCGTGCTGCCGAACAGGTTGAACAAACCTGCCAGCCACTGGCCTTTGGAGATCAGGTCAAAGCTTTCGAATGTGTAAGTTGAAAATGTAGTATAAGATCCCAGAAAACCAACCGCGACCAGGAATCGCCAGCGTGGGTCGATCAGCAAGCGCTCCGTTGCCAGGGTGAGGAAGAAACCTAAAACAAAGCTGCCGCTCAGATTTATGATCAGGGTGCCGAGCGGGAAGGAACTCCCCCATTTTTGCGCAACCCAATCCGCCAACCAGTAACGCGCGTTGGCGCCAAGAACGGCCCCGACCGAGATAATCAAGAATTTTTCCATAATCAATCCCTGTAAATAAAAACTTCTGCCGCGAAAGTGGGGCAGAAGCTATCAGCCCTGACGGGCGGTTCGGAAATTCCTGGCGAGCTTCATCGCCGGGGTTATTTTACCATAAGCTGGATTTCACTTGACTTCCTTTTGCGGGGTTGTTATCATCGAAAGATACGAATTGTGAGGTGCGCCTATGTCCCTGCGAGATTATCTCCACCGCCTGGAAGTTGAAAAACGCCTGGTCAAGGTCGATCGCCCGGTCTCGAAGACCTATGAAATGGCCGGGGTATTGAAAAAAGCTGAGCCGCGCCCTGTGCTGTTCCAGCACGTGCAGGAATCGGCTTTCCGTGTGGCCGGCAACCTGTTTTGCACCAAAGCGGATTTCGCCGCTTATTTCGGCATTCCGATCGCGCAGATCATCCCCACCCTCCTGCATGCCATCCAGAACCCGCGCCCCTGCCCGGTGGTGGGCAGCGCGCCTTGCCAGGAAGTGGTAAACACATCCCCTGACCTGGATGCCCTGCCCATCCTGCGCCACTGCGACCGCGACGGAGGTAACTACATCAGTTCGGGCGTTTTCCTCGCCCGCCATCCCGAGCACGGCCAGAATGCCGATTTCCACCGCGCCATGCAGTTCTCCAAGACCGAGATGGCTGTGCGCGTGGTGCGCGGGCGGCATTTTGACGCCTTTCTGCACGACCGCACCGCCCTGGATGTGGCCATTTGTATCGGCAACCCGCCCAATGTGCTGGCTGCCGCGGCCACATCGGTGGCAATGGGCGTTAACGAGCTGGAGATCGCCAACGCTCTTGAGGAAGTGCCGGTGTTGCCGGCCAAGACGGTGGATGTGATGGTTCCAGCCGATGCCGAGTTCGTCCTGGAGGGCACGGTCTACCTGGACCGCCTGCACGCCGAGGGTCCATTTGTCGATCTGACCGAGACCTATGACGTGATTCGCCAGGAGCCGGTCCTGGTGGTCAAGGCTGTCACCCACCGCCGGGACGCCATCTGGCATGCCCTGCTGCCCGGCGCGTTGGAGCACAAGCTGCTGATGGGTATGCCCCGCGAACCTACCATTTTCCAGAAAGTGAACCAGGTGGTGCGCTGCCTGGATGTCAATATCAACCCCGGGGGCTGTTCCTGGCTGCATGCTGTGGTGCAGATCGATAAGCAGCGCGAGGATGACGGCAAAAAGGCCATCCTGGCCGCCTTTGCCGGGCACCGTTCTTGCAAGCATGTCTATGTGGTGGATAAAGATGTGGATATCTACGATCCCCTGGCGGTGGAATGGGCCATGGCCACCCGCTTCCAGGGTGACCAGGACCTGGTCATCCTGCCGCGCGAGCCTGGCTCCAGCCTGGATCCCAGTTCCACCCCCGGCACGCACGAGACCACTCGCGTTGGTTTTGACCTGACCAAGCCCTTGGAAACGCACGGGAAGTCTTTCGACAAGGCTCCCTTCCCCGAGGTTGATCTGCGTGATTATGGGTTGGAGTAGGCAGAAATCAACCGCGGATGAACACAGATACGCACAGATAAAGATATTAGATAATATCCGTGTTCATCTGTGTGTATCTGTGGTTAAATAGAAATAATGAGACTTAATCAAGAAGAACAAGGTATGCTGAAAGGCCATTCCGGGCGCGCGGTCCAAAAGGCCATGCAGATCCTGGTCGCCCTGGGCAAGATCTACGGCGCCCCCCGCCTCATCCCGGTTACCTCGGTGCAGGTCTCCGGCGTCAGCTATGACAACCTGGGCGAGGCCGGGCTGGAATTCCTCTCCGAGATGGCCGCCGGGGGCGGTAAAGCGCGCGTGCTGACCACCCTCAACCCGGCCGGGATGGACGTAGAAGCCTGGCAGGATTTGGGCATCCCGCCCGATTTTGCCGCCAACCAGCAGCGCGTCCTGGAAGCCTTCGCCCGCATGCAGATCCTCACCACCTGTACCTGCACGCCCTACCTGGCCGGCAATCTGCCTCATTTTGGCGAGCATATCGCCTGGGCGGAGAGCAGCGCGGTCTGTTTTGCCAATGCGGTCATCGGTGCGCGCACCAACCGCGAAGGCGGTCCCAGTGCGCTGGCTGCCTCGCTGACCGGACGCACTCCCGAATACGGCCTGCACCTGGATTCCGGGCGCCTGCCGGACTGCTCAATTCAGGTGAATTGCCGCGTACAGGGCACGCACGAGTTCGGCGCGCTTGGCCGCGCCATTGGCAAGACTTTGGAATCTTCTCGGCGCAAGACCCCCTTTATCACCGGGGTGGAGAGCGCCACCCTTGAAGAATTGAAATCCTTCTGCGCCAGCCTGGCTACCTATGGAGGTGCGGCGCTCTTCCACATGCCCGGCATCACCCCCGAGGCAGGTTCTTTCCAGCCGCCGCAGGAGGGTTTTGCGATTGACCGTGCCTCACTGGACGAATCACTTGCAGCGTTATCGGATGCTGGGGAAGGCGAGGTGGATTTTGTCAGCCTCGGCTGCCCGCACCTATCCATCGCCGAGATCGCCCATCTGGCAGAGCTGCTGCGCGGCAAACAGGTGCGCAAGGAATTCTGGATCACCACTTCCCGCCCGGTACGCGAGATGGCTGAGCGCATGGGCTATGCCGCGGTGATCGAGGCCAGCGGAGCCAAATTTGCCACCGATACCTGCTGTGTGGTGGCGCCCATTCGTGGGCGTTTCCATGCCCTGGCGACCGACAGCGCCAAGGCCTGCTATTACGCCTCCGGAAAGAACCAGTTCCGTACCCGTTTCCGCTCCTTCGAGGAAGCGGTGCAGGAGGCGCTGCGATGAGATACGAGGGACGCGGCATTTCTCCCGGCCGGGCTGAAGGGTTGGCCCTGGTCAGCCGGATGGGGATCTCCTTCTTTGGCGGGATCGACCCGGAGACGGGCATCATCGTCGAGAAAGGCCACGATCTGGCCGGGCAGTGTGTGGCCGGCCGTATTCTGGTCTTCCCCACCGGCAAGGGTTCCACGGTCGGTTCGTACACCCTTTTCCGCCTCCAGCGGGCCGGGCTGGCTCCCGCGGCGATCATCAACAGCCAGTGTGAAACGATCACCGCTGTGGGTTGCATCATCGCCGATATTCCATGCTTGGATGGCATCCCCATTCAGCAGTTGCAGACCGGTCAGCGCCTGCGCCTGGACGGGGAGCAAGCCTGGGTGGAGGTGTTGGAATGAGCGCATCCAACCGCTTGTTGGTGGCCATCACCGGCGCCAGCGGGGCCATTTACGGCATCCGCGCCCTGGAAATGCTGCGCGGGTTGGGGATCGAGACCCATCTCATCCTCACCCCCACCGCGCGCCAGACCATCACCCAGGAAACAAACTATTCCCCGGCCCAGGTGGAAGCTCTGGCCTCGTTTAATTACGACCCGCAGGATCTGGCGGCTGCCCCCGCCTCTGGGTCGTTCGTTACCCGCGGCATGCTGGTCGTGCCTTGCTCGATCAAGACCCTTTCGGCGGTGGCAACAAGCTATACTGCTGACCTGGTGGCGCGAGCGGCGGACGTATGTCTTAAGGAGGGTCGTCCGCTTCTCCTGGCAGTGCGCGAGACCCCCCTGCACCGCGGGCATTTGCGTCTGATGGAACAGGCTGCTGAGGCCGGGGCGATCATTTTTCCACCTGTCCCCGCCTTTTATTCACATCCCAATTCTTTGGATGAGATGGTTACCCAAAGCGTGGCGCGTATGTTGTTGCGCCTGGGAATTGATAATCCTTCCTATATTCCCTACATGGGGTAACTTCATGCGATCCTTGGGGTGAATAGATTTCGGGGGTGCTTTGTATAAGAATGTAATCCGATCTTAAGATCTGGAAAATCGTTCCATTCACATAAAAAGTTTCTATTTCAACAAAATGGTATATTATTAACGTAAGTCTGCAATTTGGAAGAGGCTTCCATGATCAGCTTACGTGGCAATTTCTGGTTTATTTTGAACAGCTTGTTGCTTTTCTTAAGCGCAGCAGTGTATGTCACCATCCGCCGGCTGGTGCGCGGTCCACATCATCCCAATTGGGGGTGGCGGATCGAAGTGGCTTTCACTTATCTGCGCTGGCAGGGCGGGCAAGCTGCGCAGCGCAAGCGCATCCAGGATCAGCGCGCTTTCAATAACGCCCTGGCCTTTCGTCCTGACTTCGGCCGTGGAATGAATATTCAGACGGTAAACATGGGAAAGGTTCCCGCCCGTCGTTTTACCCCCGAAAAGACCAACCGCGTTACCATGCTCTACCTGCATGGCGGGGGGTATGTTTTCTATAATCGTTCAGGCGACCAGTTGATCGGACACATTGCTGAGGCTGCCCAGGCCGATACCTGGGTGCCGGACTACCGCCTTGCCCCTGAGAATCCCTACCCGGCGGCTTTGGAAGATACGGTGGAAGCCTATCGCAGCCTGATTGATTCCAAGGTCGACCCCCAGCACCTGATCATTGCCGGGGATTCGGCTGGCGGTGGTTTGGCAGTGGCTACTTTGTTACGCGCCAGTCAGATGGGGTTGCCCATGCCCTCTCTGGTAATTTTACTCTGCCCATGGATAGACCTCGCATTAAGAGATCAAGATCGCGAGGGGAAGAGTATGAGATCCAGGTCCGCTACTGATTTCATTACCATTGATCAACTGCGTACCTGGAGCCTTATGTATGCTGGTCGAAGCAGTCTCGCCGATCCGCTGATTTCGCCAAAATATGCTGTCAACCTAAAAGGTCTCCCCCCGTTTGTAATTCAAGCCGGAAGGGATGAGATTTTATCTGATAGTATTGTGGAATTTGCGGTGCGGGCCAAGGCCCAGGGCGTTGAAGTGACCCTCGATCTATTTCCGGAGATGCCGCATGATTTTCAGGCCTTTGCCTATCATACCCCCCAAAGCACCCTGGCATTGCAGCGGATTCGCCGCGAGGTTTGGCGTCGGATGGATAATGAGCCGCCCCAGGTGCAGCAGTGCCGTCCCGACCTGGGCATCTTTCGGGCCAACGTAAAGATTCCTTACAGTGTTTTCGAAATGATTTGGAGACCGTTAGGATTATCCAAAACCGAGATTGAGGATATCCTGACCTGGCTGACGCGGCACGAAATTATTACTGGCAATCCAGGCCAAACCTTTTCTTTGGCTCCCAATCAATTAGCCGGGCTACATTTCACCAATCATCCCGCCAGGCATAAACGTCTGGTGGATGGGTATAAAGCGTTGTGCCATGGGAATTGGGTTGAAGGCCCTCAGGATGGTTATTTCTTTGAAAATTTGGCGTATCATCTCCAGCGGTCCGACAATGAGGAAGAATTAAATAATTTATTACTGAATTTTGATTGGTTATGGGCTCAATTACAGGCAACAAATATAAAAACAGTCATTGCCGATTTTGGATATCTTAAGAAGCCCGATACAGATCATCAATATCTCCTTGAAGCGCTGACCCTTTCGGAAAAGGTGCTTGAGCAAGATAAAAACCAATTACCTGCCCAATTACGAGGCCGGCTGCTATGGTATGTAAATTATCATAATTCGATCCCGCGGCCAGGGTTATTGGCGCGGATTTTCCATAGGAACAACGCATCCACCCTTGCGCCATCGGCTTTGCCCGGATTGTTAAACAGGATCAGTCGATGGAATCGAGTGGATTGGTTCTGTCCAGTCAAGCCTTCTTTGATTGGACCTCTCAGCCCGCGAGAAGGACGCGAGACAAGCCCGGGCATGGCAGTTGTGATCAGCGCTAATCAACAACGTGCTTTGGCAGTGTTGGACGACCGGATTCAGGTTTGGAACGCAAAACGTGGAACTCTCCTTGCTTCTTTGAATGGGCATAGAGGGATGATCTATTCGATGGCTATCAGTGGCAATGGAGCCTTGGCCGTGTCAGGCGGAGAGGATTCCACTGTCAGAATTTGGGATCTGGATGCCTGTGGTCAGTTATTGGTGTTTGGAGGAGAAGAAGGGCACGTTGGCCGGGTTTGGTCGGTGGCGCTCACTCCAAATGGAAAGTGGGCTGCTTCGGTGGGAGAAGATGGCATGCTTATGATTTGGGATTTGCGCAAAGGATGCCGCTATCGAGCCCTTCAAGCCTATGACACCGACATACGTAAGACCACGCCCCTTGAAGATGCTAATCCATTGTCTATGGAGCGAATACGTGGGCATTTGCGAGGTGCGGGCTGTGTTGCGATCACGCCTAATGGCAGGATGGCAGTTACCGGAGGGGCGGATGGCAGTGTTCGCGTCTGGGATCTCAAAAAAGGTCAGGAGAAATACGTTTTCAAGGACCATCAGGCGGGGGTCGGCTGGGTGGGAATATCATGGCATGGGCGGCGTGCTTATTCCATTTCTTACGATCGTCAATTGAAAGTGTGGGATTTGGATCGAAATCGGCTGATGATGTCTTTGAACTGGCCCTTAGACCCAGATTCAAAGATCAAGGATGCAGTCAAGAAAGTGCTCACCTGCCTGGATGTTCCAATGTATGAAAAAGTAGCCGATAAAATATATGCCTCTCCGCGACGGCTAGAGGTTGTTCAGTTATTGGACACCACAGCCGAGGCACTTGAACCGGACCCAATAAACCGGGACATCGTCTGGGCATTGAAAGAATTTAAGACTGTTTTGGCGACAGAATCGCGGAAATCCGAATTAAGCTGGGCCGCAAGCAACGCGATTGAGTCGTTGAGAGCAATTCCTCAAAAAGAATCATGGGACGCAATTGAAGAACTGCTCTTCGTTTTGGACAAGAGCACGCAAGGAAAGAACCTTGTTTTGTATTTGAAAAATTTGTTGGGGGTTTTGGGGACGGCGCCCCAAGCAAAAGATATTCTTAATTGGGTTGAAAAATCCTTGGGCGCCCTGGATGCCGACGCAAAGAAGAAAGAGATCATTCAGGTGCTTACAGAGGTGATTGACGCTTTTCGGACATCGTCAAAACAAATCCATCTCAATCTTGCCATGGATGAATTGATGGCCTCGATGAATAAAGAAGCTGCCGAGGGCGGGAATATTCAGGATAAACTCGCCAATCTGATCAATGTTTTGCGGGATAGTTTGAACAATAGTAATCCGGTGTCGGCATATCAGGCAAGAAGAAAGAAATATTTCCAACAAAGCGATCCTCTAGCACTGATATCCGAATTTGTGGCTCTTTTGAAAACCATCCTTCAAAGAAAAGATGTTGTCGATGTAGTGAATGATTTTCGTCAGCTTCTACGCAAAGCGGAGAATGAAAAAATTTCCAAAGATCTTGATGTGGTGGTCGGTGAGATCCGTGTCTGCCTGAACAGAAAAACACTGGCCAGGATGCTGAGCAAGGATCTCGAGAAAATCCGGAATTCCACGCAGGAAGCGAATCTGGTGGGGGTGCTGCTGGAACTACAAACCATTTTGAAATCGCTCGGAAAAGAAAACCTTGGCCCTGTTTTTACGAATTTGATAGCTCCTTTTACATCGAACCAAAAGAATAAGAATGAGGACAGCATAGTTTCTTTGATCTGTTTGATGGATGCACTAAGACTTCCTCCCTTGGAGATGATGACGGAGGCGCTAACCCACGCATTAAATGTGTATGATTTGTCAGACGCAGTCAGGGTTCTCGATCAAAACCGGGATCCATTGGTTCGGTCAAGGATTTCTGACTTAATGTTGCACCTGGGCAACGTTGATTTGAAAAATTTGCCTGATGAAATTTGTGTCAAGAAGATATCTCCCTATGTGCTAACCTCTATGCGTCGGTTGCTTAACGGGTTGAATATTCCATTGAAAAATTATGTGGAATTATTATTGGCTGCTCCCAATGATTTTGCCGTAGCGGTCGCCAATAATGCTGCCCAGGCTGTGCTCCCCATTCGGGCACACGTCTTAGAGTGGGCCAACCTGGAAACGGGTGATCGCTACAACTTGGGCAGTCATGCTCACCCGATTTGGGCGTGTGCGATTGATTCAGATGGGAAACAAGCAATTTCTGCCTCTTTGGATTCCACGCTAAAACTGTGGGATTTGAAGTCAAAGAATTGTTTGGCTACTTATTTTTGCAACGGAGAAGTGACTTTTTGTGCAATGAGCCCGTATGGGCAGATGATCGTGGCAGGGGACCAGGCTGGCTTCCTGCATTTCTTGCGTCCGGTTTTGCCAGGGTGATCGCCCGTGGTGTGACAAATGTCACTTCTTGTGCAGGGCGTTCTAAAGGCCACTTGACTTGCGTTTTTTGACGTGTTATAATCGTTTTTGGGAGCGCTCCCAATCTCGACATCCCTGAATTCATCATGTTTCAACGAAGCCGCGAAAAGCGGTTTTATTAAAGCAAAAGTTTGGGAGCGCTTCCAAAGGATGTTCCTATGCCTTTGACTCTCGAAGATATTGCCCGCCTCAGCGGAGTTTCTCGCTCTACCGTCTCCCGTGTGATTAACGGAGACCCAAATGTCAGCGAACATACCCGCGCGCGCGTCATGGATATTATCGACAAGTTCAACTTCCAGCCCAATCTGGCTGCTCGCGGATTGGCTGCCGGGCGTACCCGTATTCTTAGCCTCATCATGCCCACGGCGGTGGCAAATATTTTTGTCGATCCCTATTTCCCGTTGGTCATTCAGGGCTTCTCCTCCACTTGTAATGCCCGCGATTATTCGGTGATGCTTTGGTTGGCAGAACCAGAATATGAGCGGCGTATGGTCCAACAGATCATTCATAATGGCCTGGCAGATGGGGTGTGTGTTTCTTCGGCAATGATCAATGACCCCATCGTTAAGGCTTTGATCGATTCGGAAATGCCTTTGGTCATGATTGGGCGTCTCCCGGATTATCCCATGGTGAATTACGTGGATACCGATAATTTCCAGGGGGGAAGCCAGGCTGTTTTGCACCTCCTGCGCTTGGGTCGAAAACGGGTGGCCACCATCACCGGCCCGCTGAATATGGTGGCTGGTGAAGATCGTTTGCGCGGGTACCAGGCGGCATTACAGGAACATGGCCTGCCATATCGCCCGGAAATTGTCGTGGAAGGCGATTTTTCTGAAGCAAGCGGCTATGCGGCCATGCAACGGTTGCTGCCACTTCGCCCAGATGCCGTCTTTGCTGCCAGTGATATGATGGCTATTGGTGCCTGTCGCGCGATCCGAGAAGCTGGTTTTCGCGTTCCTGAAGATATTGCCCTGATTGGGTTTGATGATGTACCTGCAGCAGCCGGTAGCGGTTTTCTGCTTACCACAGTGCGCCAGCCGATTGCCCGCCTGGGAGTGGTAGCTGCCGAGACCCTCATCGACATCATTGAACATCCTGGAATTCAACCGTGCCACATCGTGCTTTCCACGGAATTGGTGGTCCGTTCAACTTGTGGAGCGACTGGCGCATGATTAAAGGAGGTGTTACACCACGTTTTTGTGTTGTAGAAATTACCTCGGCCTCACTAACCGGGGTTAGAAAGAAAATATTTTGATTGAATTGTTCGGTGTAAAGACCTCCCGGAGCGGGTGGTTTCCACACTGATCCAAACCTGCTGTAACTGTCCTCTAGTTTTTGGTCCAGGGGAGCAAAAACTGGTTGGTTTTATCTTGCTGTTTTCCGTTGAGGAATTATGCGCTTTGGTTATTTCGATGATGAGCAACGAGAGTATGTAATTACCCGTCCTGATACACCCTTGCCTTGGATTAATTATCTGGGCAGCAAAGCTTATTTTGGATTGATCTCCAACACTGCTGGGGGATATTCATTCTATAAGGATGCCCGGCTGCGCCGGCTCACTCGTTATCGATATAACCACGTGCCCACCGGCGAGGGGGGGGGGCGCTATCTTTATCTGCGCGATGACGCTGCTGGAGAATTCTGGTCGCCTTCCTGGCAGCCGGTCTGCAAGCCAATCGAGAATTATACCTGTCGCCATGGCCTGGGATATACGATCATCTCCTCTACCTGCCGCGAGATCGAAACCCGCACGCGATACTTTGTTCCACCCGAAGAGAACCTGGAAGTCTGGGACGTGTCCATCACCAATCACCGCTCTCAGGCTGCTGACTTGTCACTCTTTTCCAGCGTAGAGTTCTGCCTGTGGGATGCCCAGGATGACGCCACCAATTTCCAGCGCAATTTTAATACCGGCGAGGTGGAAGTGGTGGAGGGGGTTATCTATCACAAGACCGAATATCGCGAACGCCGCGACCACTACGCCTATTTCGCGTGTTCAGCTCCTTTGGCTGGTTTTGAAACCCAACGTGAGGATTTCTTAGGCCCATACCGTGGATGGGAAGCTCCCCGCGCAGTAGAAACAGGCGTCTGTGCCAACAGTATTGCTCACGGCTGGTCTCCAATTGGTGTCCACCATGTCCGACTGGAACAGATGCTGCCCGGCGAAACCCGCCGGGTGATCTTCATCCTGGGTTATCATGAAAATCCGCGCGATGACAAGTTTGATCCGCCGGGTTCGCAGATCGTCAACAAGCGTGCTGTACAAGAACTGCTGGGAGAATTTCTCACCCCTGAAAATATCGATGCTGCTTTTGATTCCTTGCGCCGTTATTGGGATGGGCTGCTCTCGGTCTTCCAGGTGGAAACCCCCAATCAGCATGCCAATCGCATGATCAATATCTGGAATGCTTACCAGACCATGATCACCTTCAACCTGTCCCGCTCAGCTTCCTATTATGAGTCAGGGATCGGGCGCGGAATGGGTTTTCGTGATTCGAACCAGGATCTGCTTGGTTTTGTCCATATGGCGCCTGCCAGGGGCCGTCAGCGCCTGCTTGACTTGGCTGCCACTCAACTGGAGACTGGCGGAGCCTATCACCAATACCAGCCGCTTACCCGCCGCGGCAATAACGATGTGGGCGGCAATTTCAATGACGATCCTCTCTGGTTAGTAATTGCCGTGACCTCTTACATCAAAGAAACCGGCGATTTCTCGATCCTGGATGAGCAGGTGCCTTACGACAATCGCCCCGGCAGTGAACAACCGCTTTATGAGCATTTGCAGCGCAGCCTCTGCTATACACTCGACCGCCGCGGCCCGCATGGATTGCCATTGATCGGACGCGCCGATTGGAACGACTGCCTCAACCTGAATTGTTTTTCCACCGAACCCGGCCAGTCTTTCCAAACCACCACCAATAAAGACGGCAAGGTGGCCGAATCAGTCTTCATTGCCGGTTTGTTTATCCTGGCTGCCACCGAAATGGCTGATCTGTGTGATCATACGGGAAATACCATGGAGGCGGATGAATACCGCCGCGCCGCCGCCGAGTTTGACCGCCTGCTACACACTTGTGGTTGGGATGGGGCATGGTTTCGCCGCGCCTACGACGATTTTGGAGAGCCGGTTGGTTCAGCCCAGTGCGATGAGGGTCAGATCTACATCGAACCGCAGGGAATGTGCGTGATGGCGGGCGTGGGCTTGCAGGACGGCCTGGCTCAAAAAGCATTGAATTCGGTTGCTGCGCGTCTGGCTACCCCGCACGGTATTGTGCTTCATCAGCCGGCCTATACGTATTACCGCGAAGAATTGGGTGAGATTTCTTCCTATCCGCCGGGGTACAAGGAAAATGCCGGCATTTTTTGCCACACCAATCCCTGGGTCATGATCGCTGAAACCCGTTTGGGCCGTGGAAATCAAGCCTTTGATTATTATCTGCGCATCAATCCATCCGCGCGTGAGGAGCAGAGCGAGGTTCACCGTTGTGAGCCTTACGTCTACGCTCAAATGATCGCTGGAAAAGATGCCCCCACCCACGGCGAAGCCAAAAACTCATGGCTGACCGGTACGGCTGCCTGGAATCTGGTGGCTGTCACGCAACATATCCTCGGCATTCGTCCTACCCTGGACGGTTTGCAAGTGTCGCCGGTCATTCCGGATGTCTGGCCTGGCTTTACAGCTGTGCGAATCTGGCGCGGTGTGCGCTATCACATCCGTGTCCAGCGCGCTGGCTCTGGCAATCAGGTCAAACTGTCTGCCAATGGTCGCGACCTGCCCGGATCGATCGTCCCCCTCCCTCCTCCGGATGTGAGCGAGGTATTTATTGAAGTCAAGTTGGGCGCTTCACCGGATTGAACGGATCCTTAAAATCAAGGATATTATTGGCGAGGGATCATTATTCGGTCCCGCTGTGCCTTCATCTTCTCCTCTTGTTTCACGGGCCAGCCTCCGGCGGCAACGTTCACTGGCGCAGATGTGACGTCCGGTCCCGCCGTCACAGAATGTCCGCCGGAGGCCACGGCCCAATCCAAATTGCTGAGTTCGTGCAGTATTCCTGGCATAACTTGAGATTGGAGAATTATAGGTCAGGAGTGATGGTCCTGTAGCCCGATGGCTACCTGAATCAGATGTCTTCAAGAATCGGAGGAATCATGGGTTTCTTTGACCGTTATTATGTGGGTGTCAACCTGGGCGGGTGGATCTCGCAATACAAGGAATACGATCCCACCCATTTTCGTTCTTTCATAACCGAAGAAGATATCCGGCGTATCGCTGATTGGGGGATGGATCACGTGCGCCTTCCGGTAGATTACCCGGTTTTGGAAAGCGACCGCCAGCCTTTTGTTTATTTAGAATCGGGACTGGCTTACCTGGATCAATGCCTGGAATGGTGCCTAAAACATAACCTGGCTTTGCTGCTTGACCTGCACCGCGCCCCAGGATACTCCTTCAATAACCTTGGCGAGATCGAACTCTTTGCGAATCCGCAGATGCAGGAGCGTTTCCTGGCCCTTTGGAAAACACTGGCAGAGCGTTACCAGGCTGTGGAAGATGAATTGGCTTTTGAATTGCTCAATGAGATCGTGTTGCCGGAAGTCTCGCCCTGGAACAACCTGGCCGGGCGTGCCATTCAGACCATCCGCCAGGTAGATGTGCGGCGGGTGATCATGGTTGGTGGAAACCGCTACAACATGGCCGAAGAGATGAAAAACCTGGTCCTTCCGGAAGACCCGCGCCTGGTGTATACCTTCCATCATTATCATCCATTGGTCTTCACCCACCAACGTGCCTATTGGGTTCCTGCCCTGGCAGAATTGCCTCTTGTGGAATATCCCAGCCTGGTGCATAACCTGAATAAGTGGATCAAGAAAGTACCCCATGAGCAGATTTCTTTCGACATGCCTGACCCGCTGCGATTGGATAAGGAACTGCTGGAACAGACCCTCCGACCCGCTCTGGATTTCTTGCGCAGCCGTCAGGCAGTGGTATATTGTGGCGAATTTGGCGCCATCGATCTGGCTCCGGAAGGGTCGCGTCTTAACTGGTATCGCGATTTTATTGATCTGTTAAATGAAAATCGGATCGGCCGCGCCGTGTGGTCTTACAAGGAGATGGATTTTGGCTTGGTGGATTACTCTGGACGTGTGAACAATCCTGATTTGGTAAAAATCGTCTCCCGTCGATAAGAGGCCCTTATGCAATACGGTTATTTTGACGATGCATGTTATGAATATATCATTACCAATCCAAAAACGCCGGTCAAATGGATCAATTATATTGGATCGCTGGCTTTTGGTGGTTTTGTAGACCATACCGGCGGGGTCTTACTGTGCAAGGGCGATCCTGCCCTCAACCGTATCACCAAGTATATTGCCCAGATGCCGGCTTCTGATTTCAAGGGCGAGACTCTTTTCCTTCGCCTGGTGCAGCGCGCTTCGGAGAACGCAGCCGCCTCTTATACGGTCTTTTCGCCTTTTTTTGTGCCCTGCCTGGCGCCTTACGAACGTTTTGAATGTCATGTTGGCCTGGGTTATTCGCGGTTTGTCAGCCAGACTTTCGGCATCGAAGCCGACATCACCGTTTTTGTTCCGCGTGGGCAGAACCGTGAATTGCGCCTGATCCGTCTGACTAATCGTTCCAGTCATGCGGTGGAGCTGGATGCAATCCCCCTGGCTGAATACACCCATTTTGACGCGCTTAAGCAATTGACCAACGCTGATTGGGTGCCGCAGACCATGCAGAGTGATTTGGCTCAAGATCGTGACGGCCTGAAGATCCTCACCCAATATGCTTTCATGCGTAAAGGCACAAACATCAATTACTTCACTTCCAACCTGCCCGTCTCTTCCTTCGAGACCGATCGTAAGGTTTTCCTGGGGGAGAATGAATACGGCACCTGGGCGGCTCCGCTTCGCCTGCTGGAAGGGGCTGAGCTAGGCAATACCCAGGCACGCCGTGGAGACAATATTGCCGCCCTCATGCATCATTTGGGAATTTTGCAGCCCGGTGATTCGCGCGTTTTGATTACCCAATTGGGTCAAGAAACCAACCTGGAGCAAGCCATGCCTGCTATTCAGGAATACCGCAGCGAAGATGCTGTTTTGGCGGCCTTGCAGGATCTGGCAGATTTCTGGCGCAACACCCTCTCGCATTTCCAGGTGCATACCCCAGACCCGGCTCTAAATACCATGCTTAATATTCACAACCCGCACCAGTGCTACATTACCTTTAATTGGTCGCGTTATCTTTCTCTTTATCAGTTAGGTTATGGCGAGCGCGGGATTGGTTTCCGTGACAGCACTCAGGATGTAATGGCCATCTTCCCCTACCTGCCCCAGGAAGGCAAAAACCTGTTGCGCAAGCTCTTTCAGGTGCAAAAACGGGATGGTTCAGCCATGCACAGCTTTAACCCGCTCACAATGCAGGGGTCAGTGGGCGACGCTGCAGAACGGGAGGACCGGCCTCATTATTATTCCGATGATCACCTGTGGGCAATTCTGGCTGCCGCGGCTTATCTCAAAGAAACAGGTGACTTTGAATTCCTCCAGGAGGAGCAGCCGTATTATGAAAAAGACCGCCGTGGCATGCCTGCGGAGTCTGGCACCCTATGGGAGCACATGTTGCGCGGGGTGGAATTCACCCACCGCGATCGCGGTGCACATGGCTTGCCCTTGCTGGGTTTTGCCGATTGGAACGATACGGTCAACCTGCCTGCCGGAGCCGAATCGGTCTTCACCGCCGGGTTGTACGGAAAAGCGCTCCAGGAATTGATTGATCTGTGCGATTTCTTGGGCTGTCACCAGGAATTCTCCGGTACCCTGGGCCAGGTGCGCAGCTACCAGGATGCGGCCGGGCGCTTGCGTGGGTATTTTCAGGAGATCCAGGAACAGGTTAACCTGCACGCCTGGGATGGCGAGCAGGATGGCGAGGGTTGGTACCGGGCCTACTTTGACGCGGACGGTACCCCGCTTGGTTCCGCTCGCAATGAATACGGACGCATGTACATACACTCTCTTGCCTGGGTGATCCTTTCCGGTTTGGCCACTCCGCAGCGTGCGCAAATGACTCTGGATGCCATTTACCGTCATTTGTCCACATCCAGTGGCATCAAGGCCAATTTCCCCAGCTTCAATGGTTTTGACGCGCGCAAAGGAGGCATCACTACCTATCCTCCGGGTGCCAAGGAAAACGGTGGAATTTTCCTCCATACCAATCCCTGGATTGTTTTTGCCGAAACCCTGATGGGAAACCCCCGACGTGCTTATCAGTATTATTCCCAGATCAATCCCGCTGCCAGGAACGAGATTATTGATCAGTTTGAGTGTGAGCCGTACGTGTATCCGCAGAACATCCTTGGCGATGAGCATCCGCAGTTTGGTCTGGCGCGCAACAGTTGGTTGAGCGGTACAGCTTCCTGGATGCTGCAGGCCGGCTCGCAAGCCATTCTTGGCATCCAACCCGGTTATGCCGGGCTGCGGATTGCGCCGTGTTTTCCACCTGAGTGGGATCAGGTGCAGGTTGTTCGCCTGTTCCGTGGGGCGAAATATGTCATCACGATCCACAATCCCAATCATACCGGGCAGGGAGTGCGCCAAATGCTGGTGGATGGCCATCCGCTTGCCGGGGATACCCTCCCGATCTTCCCCTCCGGAATCCACGAGGTCTTTGTAACCCTCTGATCAGCCTTTTGCGATCTCCTGCAAGAATACTTCTGTTACAGCCGGATCAAAATGGCTTCCGCTCTGTCTACGGATATATTCCAGCGCTTCCCGTTCCGGCCATGCCGGACGGTAGGGACGGTCGGTGATCAGTGCATCCCACACATCCACCACGGCAAAGATCCGTGCTGCCAGGGGAATCTCTTCCCCTTTCAGAGCGTGTGGATAACCGGAGCCATCCCATTTTTCGTGGTGAGCGCGCGGAATGTCAAGAGATGGGGCCAGGTAAGGGATGGGAGAGAGCAATTCTTCTGCGATGGTGGGATGCTGACGCATGATCGTCCATTCGTCATCGCTCAACGGGGCCGGTTTGAGCAGAATATGATCGGGAATACCCATCTTGCCAATGTCGTGCAGCAGCGCTCCACGGCGCACATGGAATATTTCTTCCTCGTCCACTCCCATCCGTCGTGCCAGCCGGACGGTCATTTCCACTACCCGCTGGCTGTGCACGGCGGTTTGACGTTCACGCAGTTCCAGCGCCCGCGCCCAACCGAAAAGGGTGGCATCATAAGCATCCGATAGTTCTTGCCGGGATTGGCGTAGCTGGCTCTCAGTCTCTTTGCGGTTGGAAATGTCGCGCACGAAAACCTGCATGGCCAGCTCTCCATTCAAAACGCACGGGGATGAAGCTACCTCCACCGGAACGAGGCTGCCGTCCATGCGCACAAATTTTTCTTCCATGAGCGGCAGGGGCTGACCGGTTGCCATGGCTTCGCGCACCCGATCCGCTACAATTTTTTGATATTCTTGCGCCACCACCATCTGGATCGGGCGTCCAATCAACTCCGCTTCAGTTTGTGCACCCATCAGGCGAATTGCAGCCGGGTTCACAAATTCCAGCCTGCCATTCTGGTGGATCGCAATTGCATCGGGAGAGAGTTCCACCAGTCGGCGGTAGCGTTCCTCGCTTTGCTCTAAAGCCTGACCGGCTTCATGAGCCAGAGTAATATCGGTAAAGATCACTACCCCGGCGATCACTTCGCCGTATTCATTGCGCAGGGGAGAACCGTTAAGCAATATCCAACGTTGGCTTCCATCTGCCCGTATCACCCGTTCCCTTTCATTGTGGATTACTTCTCCTTTGATAACGGTGCGAAAGATCGGTCGTTGTTCCAGAGAATATTCTTTCCCCGCTTCGTTGAACATTTTCCAACTGGTGGTAATTCGTGTCAGAGGAAGGTTGATCACATCTTCCTTGGGGTCAATGCCCAGGATCTCAGTTGCGGCGGCATTGTGATAACGCAAAGTGATATTGGGCGCATCCGCGATCATCACTCCGGCGGGTGATTGCTCAAAGGATGTCTCCAACAACGAGCGTGCTTCAGAAAGATTTTCTTCAGCAGCCTTTCGTTCGATTATCTCTTGCTCCAACTCTTGGGTGCGCTGGTGAACCCGTTCTTCCAGGGTTTGCTGTTCCTGTTTTAACTGGAGGGTCAGCAGTTTCTGGCGTTCTATGTTCTTTGCCAGTCCATTCAAAATGAAACTGATCATGCTGATACAGGCAAATCCAAGCAGGAAAAACGTCAGGGTACCGGTTATCCAATCAACTCTATTGCCTGAATTCAGCAGGACGGCTTCGGGAGGTAAAGGGATCCAGCCGGAACTCATCCCCAGCCCCGTCACCAGGAATATGATCATGCTAAGAACCAGGGCGGTAATCCCAAAGCGCGTCCCCATCAGGATCACGGTGGTCACCAGGAATGCAAACAGGAAGTTCCGTCCATCGCCGCTTAGCCCGCTGCTTATCAACCCCACCACTCCGCAGGTCAGTTCAATGACCAGCAAACTACCCGCCCGCAACCAGAAGGGGATTCGAGAGATAAAGGCAATCGTCACCAACCATACATACATTAAGAAAAAGATCAGCGCGGGCAACCATAGTCCTTTTTGCAGGGTTGAGATGAGCGAGATCACTAAGACAACCGAGCAAAAAAGCACCAGGATACGTAACAAACGATCCAGGATCTGCCCGCGCAGCGAATTGATGTCCTTGGGCTCAGGGACCGATTTCAGGGAGTTGATTAATTGGAACAAAGAGTGCATGAACCGCGCTCCAATAAGAAAGGCGATCTTACAAAAATGGATCAGGCAAGGGACAATTAAATTGTAGCGAAATTTCTTAAAAAATCCAATGAAATTAATGCTTCTGACTTACTTATTGTTCGATTGTTGCCGGAATAATAAATGGCTGACCGCCAGCCTCGAGGTGGAGCACCTGCATGGGCAAGTGGTAAGCCTGGCTGAGCAGCGGGGCTGTCAGCACTTCATCCGGCAGGCCGATTGCGTTCAGTTGACCATCTACCAACAGCGCCACCCGGTCGGAAAAACGCGCTACCAGGTTCAAATCGTGCAGCACCACCAGCACCCCCAGACCATCCTGGCGAGAAAGCCCGCGCAATTGCTCCAACAAACTGTACTGATATTGGAAATCCAGGTGAGCGGTGGGTTCGTCCAGCAACAAAAGAGGCGCAGCCTGCGTCAGGGCGCGCGCCAGCAGCACGCGCTGCTGTTCTCCTCCCGAAAGTTCATCGATGCGTCGATCGGCCAGTTCGAGGGTATTGGTGCGCTGCATTGCATGCCGGGCCAAGGCCTCGTCTTGTTCCGAGGTTTGTCCCAGCCAGTTCAAATGCGCGGTGCGTCCCAACAGGACTGTCTCCCGTACGCCAAAAGCCGGTGGAAGTTGGCGCGCCTGCGGCACAACGGCCATACGCCGCGCCCGCTCCCCGGCCGAGAGATGGGCCATGTCATTGCCTCCCGCCAGGACTCGTCCTGCTTCCAGTGGCAAGATGCCGGTCAGCACCCGCACCAAACTGGTCTTCCCGGCCCCGTTTGGGCCAATCACCGCCAGGATCTCCCCCGCATGCAAGTCAAAACTCACCTTGCGCAAGACAGGTCGCCCTTTTTGGTAACCGGCGGTAATATTCTCGACTTGTAATAACATGGCGGCTCCTACCAAAAAGCCTGGCGCTTGGCGCGCCGCAGCACCCACAGGAAGAATGGGGCGCCAAACAAGGCGGTAATGATCCCTACTGGCAGTTCCTGCGGTGCCATCAATACTCTTGCCAGGATATCTGCCCCAAGCAGCAACGACGCCCCGCCTAACATGGAGAGCGGCAGCAGGCGCCGGTAATCCGGACCGCACAGCAGGCGCAGGATGTGCGGTACCAGCAACCCGACGAAGCCGATCACCCCGGCAAAAGCTACAGCTGCAGCTGAGGCCAGTGTGGCTGCCAGGATCACCAGCCAGCGCACCCTCCCCACTGCCAGGCCCAGTTGGTGCGCTTGCTCGTCGCCGAATTGCAGCACGTTCAAGGCGTGTCCCATGCTCAACAAGACGCTCAACCCGATCAGCACGTAAGGCAGCATGGCCCCCACCGGCTCCCAACCGCTCATCGTCGAGCCGCCCAGCAGGAACACAAATGCCCGGCGCAGCTCGCCGGTTGCATTCACCATTAAATATGAAGTCAATGCGCTGGCGAAGGATGAAAAAGCCACCCCGGCCAGGATTAAGTTGGTGGTCGGCACTGTCCGTCCGATCCGTGCTAGCTGGTAGACCACCAGCACTGCCAGCAGTGCTCCGGAAAAGGCAGCCAGTGGAACCGCCAACAAGCCCAGGGGGGTGGCGGAGGCTTGCAGGCTCATAGCCGCCACGCCGCCCAACCCTGCCCCAGAGGCCACTCCAATCAGATAAGGGTCCGCCATCGGGTTGCGGAACAAACCCTGATAGGCAGCTCCGCTGCCCGCCAGGGCTGCCCCGGCCAGCGCCATCAACAGTGCGTGCGGCAGGCGCAGGCTGAAAAGGATCGTGTCGTAGGTTTGCAGGTCAGGTCCCGGAGCAGCGGATAGCCCCAACCGGGCGGCCGTTAGCTGCAGGATCTTATCGGGCGGGATGAACACGCTTCCCACCGCCACGCTCAAGATCAGCGCAGTGATCAGCAGGAAGATATTCACCCAAAAGGCCCGGCTTTTCATGCAATATTCCTCATTTACTGGAACAATTCCGGATGGAGCAATTTTGCCAGGGCTTCTAATCCGTCCACCAAACGAGGTCCCGGGCGGCTGACCAGGTTGTCATCGAAGACCAGGATCCGTCCGTCTTTCACGGCTTGCAGATTGGCCCAGCCTGCTCGTTCCGCCACCGATTCAGGGGTGATGCCGTAAGCTGCATCGCCAAGCAGGATGATATCCGGATTTCCGACCAGCAGCGCTTCCAGGCTGATTTGCGCCCAGGAGCTGCCCAGGTTAGAAGCAATATTGATTCCACCCGCTTTGCCGATCAGCATATCGATGAATGTTCCCGGTCCGGCCGTCCACGGCTTGGCTGGTTCGCTGCCGTCCAGTTCGTAGAACACCGTTGGGGTATAAGACAGAGGGGCGATCTTTTGTTCCACGGCGCGCACACGTTCCTGCAATGATGCGCTCAGAGTAACCGCTGCGTCATAATGCCCGCTCAGTCGCCCCACAATCTGCAGATTGTCGTACATGCCTTCCAGAGTGGTTGGATTCTTCAGATAAAAGACCGGCACGCCCAGCTTTTCCAGTGCCTGCACCTGTTCCGCGGTGTTGATCTCCCCGGCCAGCACCAAGTCTGGGCTCAGGCTAAGGATCTTTTCATAATCGTAAGCGCTCCATGATCCACCCACGCTGGGCAGGTCTTTTGCTTCCGCTGGAAAGTCGGACAGCTCATCCCGTCCAACCACCTGGCCGCCCGCGCCGATGGCATACAGGATCTCGGTATTGGAGGGCGCCAGCGAGACGATCCGCTGCGCTGGGCCGTTCAAGGTCACTTGGCGATCCAACCCGTCTTTGATGATAACTGGTGCCACTGTGGCGGTAGGTGCAGCGGTGGGGCTGGCAGCCGGGCCGCAGCCGGACAAGATCATGCCGAGCAGGAGAAAAACGAACAAAATGCGTTTCATAAATAATAAAGCTCCTTCTGAAGAGAATTTTGCTGCAGCCCGGAATCAAAACCCCTGCCAAATAGGGCAGGGGAAGTGGTTGAAAAGCCTGAGATGCTCTTCCACTTCCTTGCTGCGAGGTGGTGGAAAACGCTGGTCAGGCGGGCGACCTGGCTTACCCGTTTTTCGGGATCACAGTTGCGCCACAGCACCGGACTTGCACCGGTTTCGCCTTTCAGCCTGCCCATCCGGGGGCAAGGCACCTGTCCAGCTTATTCAATTGTTCTGATTCTATTGCGTTCTGCGGTTCTGGTCAAGATGACAAAATCAATGCTTTCCAGTGTCGGTCAGCAGTATTGGCAATCCGACCTGTTCAAATTCGTAATGCGGGCGGTTTCGAGATTTCTATCTCGGATTTACAGCCACCTTCAACCTGGAACAATCCTGGTTCGCTGGCTGCCAGTGCTTTGCGCGCCTGGTCTCGAATGAAATTGACCCCCGAGAAGAATTCCTGCATCATCAGTACCAGCAAATAGCGCCCGCGCGGGGTCAGATTCAGGATCGAGCCTTCGCGGCGGAACGCCCCGTACAGGCTCATGAACAGCATTTCCTTCCACAAGGCCAGTTCCAGCGGTTTGCCAAATTCGCGCCGGAAGCGTTCGCGGTCCAGTTTCAGGCCAAAAAGCTCCATCATGAAACGGTAGCGCATGCGGTTCCCCACCCCGAAACGACGGATGCCGGCCACTGGCAGGCGGCCTTCGTCTACTCTGGTGTTGTATTCGCGCACCGAGAAGGTGTTGACATACAGGATACCGTCCAGGTAGCTGAATGCACCCGAGCCGATCCCAACGTATTCCTCATAATCAACGATGTATTCGTCGATCATCCCGCCGGTTTTTTGCGGACGGTTAAAGGTCCATGCCGAAGTAGGCGTAAAAGCCCGTCCCATTTCTTCGGCGATGATCTCAAAATAGTGCGGCTCGCGGCTGCGGTTCATTTTTCCCACCGTCTTGCTCAAAGATTGTTCCACCGAGGGTGCGCTCATCAGCGGATAAAAGGTCACCTGGTCGGCGCCGCTGGCGATCACTGCAGCGATGTCTTCGCGCAGCATCTCCTCGCTCTGGTTGGGAAAATTGTAGATCATATCGATGTTCAGGGATTGGAAGCTGCCGGCTGCGGCGCGGATGCGCGCCAGATTCGTCTCTCCTGTTCCCAGGCGTTCGTAGCGCTGCATCTGGCGCAGCAGGTCGTTGTTGAAACTCTGCATTCCTACCGATAGGCGCTGCACGCGCCCCTGCAGGGCTTCAAGCCTTTCGCCTTCCAGGTGGTTGGGATTGGTCTCGCAGGAGATCTCGCGCAGCGGGAACAATGCGCGCGCCAGGTCGATCGTCTCCACCAGTTCATCCATCAGCACGGTGGGGGTGCCGCCGCCAATGTACATCGATTCAAAGCGGTAACCCTGTGCCGCCACCATGCGCATCTCCTCGCGCAGGTGCTGAAAATAGCTGTGGGCCAGCTTTTCTTGCAGGATGAAGCGGTTGAAGGAGCAGTAGGGGCACAGGCTTTCACAGAAGGGCACATGCACATAGAGCATATACGCCCGTCCGGCTTTCGGTCCCGGGCGTTCGCAACCGTCCGGCTGGTCGATCGTCAGGTACCGCTTGGTCGTATATCTCAGATAAGCACTCAAGGTGCGCTCGAATAGGGTCTTGATCATGCAGCTATTTTACCCCTAATTTGGATTGGGATTGTAGGGTTTCAAGGCGCGAGACAATAAAGATCATGCCTGTTAACCAGGGACGACGATAAAAAAAGATGAAGCTCATTCATGCATGATCATCCTGTGCATTCGCCGGGCGTTTAATGGTCTCTTACACACATTGGGATATATTCAGACGTGGGCGGTTCCTTCTGCGCGTTCAGTTCGAATCCGAAATAAGGTGAAGGGTCGAGGGTGTTGCTGATTTCCAGCTCATTCAGGAATTTACCCTTTCCGTCATCCAGCACGATCGAAAAATGCAGGTGTACTCCCACGGGTTGGCCGGGGGCGCCGGAATAATTGCCCTGGTGCCCCAGCAGCGTCCCGGCTTTGACGAATACCTCCTGCGTTCCGGGCGGGAACTGCGCCTCGATCAGGCTCTTGCCGTCCGGATCAGCCAGGTGGGTGTAGTAGGTCCAGATTTGCCGTCCTGGATGGAGCGGGTCTTCCGGGATGCGCACGATCAGGCTGGATTTCCAATCTGCCAGGCGGGTCAGGTAGCCGTCATAGGCAGCATATACCGGCGTGAGTCCCGGCTGTGTGCCGCCGAAAATGTCGATTCCCTGGTGGCGTTGCCCGGGTTTGAACGAATCGTCCCACAGGTAGCCGATATAACCGCGCGTGGGCATCTGGAAGGGGGCATCCGCGCAGGTTTCCCCGGCCTCCACCGCCCAATTCGGATGCGTCTCCGGGTGGTTGATCCACTCCAGCACGCGCTGGTCGCGCGGCGATTGGTTCAACCGCTGTGCCAGCCACCATACTCCCATCCCCACAGCTGCCAGGATCAGCAGTCCTGCCAATAGGATTACGATGCGTTTCATGGGATGATTATACCCGTGAATTGATCCTGATATCTGTAGTATGATTAATCCATGGATTCCTACCGCCACCCTTCTGAAAGCATGTCTTTTCTGATCGCCCTCGTTGTAGTGGGCGGACTGTTGCTGCTGACTTCCATATTTACCTTTTTCCTGGCGCCGCTGTTGGCGTTGTTTTTTGTGTTCATGTCCTACCAGGCCAGCAATGCCCAGCACCGCGCTCTGATCCGCCAGGCGGTCGAGATCACTCCGCAGTCTTCCCCGCGCTTGAACGTCCTGGCGCAGGAATGTGAACAGCGGATCCGTCCCGGCCCGGTGCAGATCTATGCCGCGCGCAGCAATCAGTTGAACGCCTACACATTTGGTCTTTCTTCGCCTAAAGTGGTCGTGCTGTACACCTCGCTTTTTGAGATCATGGACCCCGACGAATTGAAATTCATCCTTGGGCATGAGATGGGGCATGCAGCCCTGGGGCATACCTGGTTGAATACCCTCCTGGGCGGCATGGCCGGGGTACCGACCAGCTTTGGCGGGGCGGTGGTGCTCACCCTGGCCTTTCGCGGCTGGAACCGCGCCTGTGAATACTCCGCCGATCGGGCTGGACTGTTGGCTTGCGGCAGCCTGAGCAAGGCCGTTTCTGCCCTGGTGAAGGTTTCCACCGGCGGCGTGCATTCGCAAGCCGAACTGGAAAGGGCATTGCAGATTATCGAAAAAGAAGATGACTCTCCGCTCAGTTTTCTCAGCGAGAGCCTTTCCACGCACCCCATGACAATCAAACGGATCGAGGAGTTGCGCCGCTTTGCGGCTTCGTTGAAGGCGTCATAATCCACCTGTTTTCGGTTCTTTTCTTGACAGTTGGCTAAAGTTGGATATACTGACAATAGACTGATTTATTTTAAGATTGGGGTCGTTCCTTGGAGGAAGATAGCTGATGAAGATTACATTGTGGGATATCCTGGCTGTGGTATTGATCATCGCTACTGTAGTGGTGGGATTGTTCATGCTCAATATATACAATGATCCGGGTTCTTTGTCCTTCCTGCGCACGCCCACCCTGCCTGCATTGGTTGCGATCCCCACCAACACCAACACGCCCTTCTCCATGCCTCCTACCTGGACGCCCACCCAGGGCAGCCAGTCGACCCTGGCTCCGTCCCAAACATTGCCGCCTACCGCAACAGGATTCGTGATGGCTACTTACACCCCGCGGCCGACTCTCACCTTCACTCCCTCGATGACGCCCACGGTAACGATTACTCGCACGCCCACCGTCACCCCCACAGTGAATTCCCAGGCCACGCTGGACTCGTTACGCGCAACTGTGTGGGCCGAGCAGACCATCACTGCAGCTGCGCAGCAAACCGCGACTGCTCAGGCGTCCATCACCCCGAACCCATAAAGATGGCCTTTGAATGGGGGGTGCGTGTTTATTATTTGGCACGCACCCCCCATTTTTTATTTAATCGCCCCAACCTTTTGGAACCATTGGAAAGCATCGCGGATGGCATCTTCTGCTGAGCGCGGCGGGCCCGATTTTAAAGCGGCCCGGCTTCTGCGGTCATCGTAATAGAAAAAGCGTCCCGCGTTGCGCATCTCGCTGATCCCAATCGGGAGGTTGAGTATGGATTGCATCCATGATGCGGGGTTCGCCAATACGCGCACCAATCCAGCAGGGAGGACCAGCCAGGGCGGGCGCATATTCACGATCGCCGCGATCTTATTCAGGAATTCCGTCAGGGTCAGGTTCTCCCCGGTCAATAAATAGCGCTCCCCGCTTTTGCCGTATTCCAGCGCAGCAATGTGTCCGGCTGTTACATCGTCGATATGGACAACGTTCAATCCTGATTGGGTGGTGACACCGATCTTCCCACGAGCCATTTGCACCACTGGCGAGCTGGATTGGCGGTAAATATCCCCGGCTCCCAACACTACTGCTGGATTGACGATCACCGCGTCCAATCCCCGTGCCACGGCCTGCTGCACTTCCAATTCCGCCAGGTATTTGGAATAACCGTAAGGCCAGTATTCCGGGCGGTAATTCCAGGTATGCATTTCATTCATTGGAGTAGGTGCGTTATTTTTGCCCCCGGGCGGTGCCTCCGGGATCCCCAGCGCCGCAACAGAACTGGTTTGCACAAACCTCCGCACCCCCGCTTCACGGGCAGCTTCCAACACAGTCCGTGTGCCTTCCACGGTGACCGTGTATAAACGCCCTGGGTGTGAGTCATCCAGCAACGCGGCCGTGTGAAAGACTGCTTCGATCCCTTCCATGGCCGGGCGCAGGCTGTCCGGCTGGGTCAGGTCGCCAGTGACATGTTCCACATCCAGTCCTTCCAGAAGGCGCAGGTTGCTGGTGGCGCGGTGAAAGGCGCGCACCATGTAGCCGGCCGCCAGTAAGGCCTGGCACAGCCTGCCGCCGATAAATCCAGTGGAACCGGTGACCAGAACGCGCATAACCGTTTGCTACAAGGCTTCGATGATCGCGGCTTCGCCCTGCCCGACCCCCACGCAGAGGGTTGCCAGACCGTAGAAGGGGCGCCTGGCTTCCGGAAAGCGATGGATCATTTCATGCACCAGGGTGGTCATGATCCGCGCACCGGAACAACCCAACGGGTGTCCCAGGGCGATGGCTCCGCCGTTTACATTGGTGATCTCGTGCGGCAAGCCCAATTCGCGCATCACACCTAATGCCTGCACGGCAAAGGCCTCATTAAGTTCGATCAGTCCCAAGTCACCTGCCTGCAGACCGGCCCGTTGCAGCGCTTTGCGCACCGCCGGGACGGGGCCCAGACCCATAATGCGCGGTGCAACTCCAGCCGAGGCTCCGGCAACAATGCGCGCCAGTGGCTTGAGGCCCAGGCTGTGCGCCCGATCTGCACTCATCAACAGCAATGCCGCGGCGCCGTCGTTCAGGCTGGAGGCATTTCCCGCAGTGACTGTGCCTTCCTTGCGGAAGGCGGGGCGCAGTTTGGCCAGCGATTCCAGGCTGGTGTCGCGCCGCGGGCGCTCATCGGTGCTAAACTGGATCGGTTCGCCTTTCTTTTGCGGAATTGGAACCGGCACGATCTGGCTGGTAAAGGAGCCCGCATCGATTGCAGCCACAGCGCGTTTATGGCTTTCCAGGGCGAAGGCGTCCTGCTCCTGGCGGGTGATGCCGGTCATCTCGGCGATATTCTCGGCTGTTTCGCCCATCTGCTCCAATCCGTACATCTCGGCAAATTTGGGATTGGGATAGCGCCATCCCAGGGCGGTATCGTAAGCGGTCAGGTTGCCAAAGGGGAAGCCTTGCTCAGCTTTGGGCAGCGAATAAGGTGCCCGGGACATGCTTTCCACGCCCCCAGCGATGAAAACATCCCCATCCCCGGCGCGGATGGAACGGGTGGCCAGGTTGATCGCCGCCAAACCAGAGGCGCATAGCCGGTTCACCGTCAGCGCGGGCACTTCCACTGGCAAGCCTGCCAGCAGGGTTGCCATGCGCGCCACGTTGCGGTTGTCTTCTCCCGCCTGGTTGGCGCAGCCAAAATATACTTCTTCCACCAGCAGCGGGTCGATCCCTGTGCGCTGAAGCAACGATTTGATCACCCAGGCGCCCAGATCATCCGGGCGGACTGTTGCCAGCCCCCCGCCCAGGTTGCCGATCGCGGTACGTACTGCATCAATAATGACAACTTCGGTCATGATATACTCCTGATTGCGGGATATTGGCATAATTATATGCAGTTTTGGGTGGTCAAGCCACCCAAAACTGCATGAAAAAGAGCGCCGTTCCTCCTATTTTTCAAGCTGATGAATGAAGGATCTGTTAATCATGGAATTGGTTCAATTCCGAAGTTGATTGTATAATCACTGCCGGAGACGATGGTGATTGTATTTTCTCTGGGAGTGGATAAGCTGTAACTGGTGGAAATAGATACACAGTAGGTGCCGGCAGGCATATCAGTGATGGAGTAATACCCAGCAGCATTTGTGGGATATGCGCCATATACGATCATCACCGGTGCGCAGGCACCTTGGCCCACTCTCACGGTCTCAGCAAAACCGGTTTCACTTGGGTCAATATTACCGTTGGTGTTTGCATCATACCAGACTCGGCCGTGCACCTTGCCGGGGATGAAGTTCGGCGGATTGGTGGGAGTGGGCGTGGGGGTCGGCTCAGCGGGCTTACACAGGCCCGGCTCGCTGCCGGTTGGAGCAAATCCCCAGGCCAGCCGGCAGGTGCTATCCATCGAATGCACTTCTTTTAACGGATATTCTGGTGAGCTGTTCAGCGGCGATCCGGCTTGCGCCAGGGTGTAAAAATCCACATAATCCATCTTTTCTGGCGCACGCAGATCATCATCTGAGAATACTCCCCACATGAATTGGTTGGCATTGTTGATCAAAGACTTGCGGAATGCAATCTGGATCTGTTTGCCATCGCTGGGAGAGATGCGCACCCAGGCCAGGTCGGGATCGGCGGGAATTTCCACTGCAAAGAGCACCTGGTCGTATCCGTTGCCGGTGGTGAAAGGTGCATCTGAGCTGATGACCAGATTTCCTCCCACGTCATTGTTGCTGTCGGTGTATGCGCGCACGTGCAGCGTATCCCAATTGGCGGTGTAAGGCTTATCCACCAACACCAGATAATCGCCCCGCCCGTCCTTGTCCAGGTCGATCTCCACTCCATACGCTCCTTCCAGGCTGTTGGTGTTGGGATTGATGTTTTGAAGGGTGATCAACACATAATAGAAATTCGTGTCCTCGGTCAGGTCGGCGCGGGTGATATCCAGGTCAGGACGGTAGATCATCTCCTGGGCCGAGAAAGGACGCTCCAGTGCGACGGTGTTGTACAGGTCGCCGCCTGGGGCGCGCTTTTCGTTGGCGGTCACGGACGAGTCGCGGTCCCAGATCCAATAGCTCAACTCGCCCGGCTCACCTGGCCGGAGCGTGTGAACGATCGGGGTGGCGGTGGGGGTTTGCGGAACCGGTGTGGGGCTAGCAGCCTGTACTGGCGGCTGGGTGTCGGTGGCTGCCGGGGGCAGCGGGGTGGCTTGCGCCTGCTGCGCCAGGGCGGTCTGGGTTCCGGAGACCAGATTGTTCAAGGCTTGCATGGTCTCAGTGACGGAGGTGTTGTCCTTTACGGCGGGTACGTTGCAGGATATCAGTACGAACGTGAACACGATCATCAACAAGATCGAGGCGCGTTTCATTTTTCCTCCTTGGATGGGGTGGGACAATTCAATTGATCGGCAGACTGTGTCTGCAGGATTGAGATATTCTTATTGTAATGCGAGTCGGATGAAATTCAATCCCTATAATCGCACAAGAATTTGTTCTCCCACCACTTCCCAGATGGAGGTGGCAAAATTTTCGATAAAGTAACGGTCGTGCACCACTGCCAGGATGGTGCCGTCATACGCGGAAAGTGCTTCTTCGAAGCGTGCCCGCGAGGGGATGTCCAGGTGGTTGATCGGCTCATCTAGCAGCAGCAGGTTGCAGCCGCGCGCCACCAGACAGGCCAGGGAGAGCCGTGCCCGCTCGCCGTAGGAGAGTTTGCCTACCGGGGTGAAGACATCTTCGCCAGTGAACAGGTATTTGGACAGAAAAGCCCGCGCCTCGGTCTGCGATTGGTTTAAGATGTTCAAGATCGTGGTCAACGCGTCCCATTCTGAGTTAAGATCTTCCTGCTCCTGCGTCATATATCCCAGACGCACATTGCTGCCCAGACGCACCAAGCCGGCCAGCGGCGGTAATTTCCCTGCGATTGTTCGCAGCAATGTGGTTTTGCCGCTCCCGTTTGGCCCGATCAAGGCCAAACGTTGTCCAAAACGCAGGGACAGGTTCAGCCCGCGCAGCAGGACATGATCTCCATACCCGACCGAAAGCTCTTCCAGAGTCAGCACGCTGCGTCCGGATTCAACCATTTCGCCGAATTCCATGCGCATTTGCCAGGTACGTCCTGGCTTTTCGATGCGGTCTTCACCCATCATTTTGTCAATCCGTTCTTCCACGTGCAGTGCTCGTCCAATAGTTGCCTTGCCGCGATTGGCAAAGAAACCCTTGGCGAATTTATCTCCTGTGTCGGCCTTGCCCCCCTTGCGGAAGCGGGCAATATCGCGCAGGTGGCGCGCTGCGCCGCGCAGACGGGCAATCTCGGATTGCTGGTCGTAGTAGGCGGTCCACTGCTTATCGCGTTCGGCTTCTTTTTGTGCCACATAGTCGGAGTAGTTCCCGGCGTAAGTGCGCAAGGTATGGGTAAGCGGATCCATTTCCAGGATGCCCGTTACGGTGTTGTCCAGGAAGGTTCGGTCGTGAGAAACGATTAGTGCAGCGCCGCGAAAACCCTTCAACCAGTCCTCCAGCCATTCCAGCATCGGCAGATCGAGGTGATTGGTTGGTTCGTCCAGCAGCAGAAGCTGTGGGGCTGAAAGCAGCACCCCGGCCAGCGCCAGGCGCGTTTTTTGCCCGCCGCTCAGCGTGGCCGCCGGGGTTTCCAGCGGAAAGCCTGCCAACCCCAGCCCTGCCAGTACGGCCGGAATGCGCCCGGCATTCTCACTGGCCAGTTGCAGACCATTCAAGGCCTGGTCGAACTCCTCTTGCAGGCCGGGTCGCAGGGTCTCAGCGCCCATCTCCGCTGCAAGTTGCTCTACCAACTCCGTCATTTTTAGCGGGCTGCCAGCACGCGCATCCAGAAAACTTCCAATGGTCTCGTCTGGGCTGAATTTAAAACCTTGCTGCAGGTAACCCAGGCGCAGGTCGGACGGGGTAAAACTGACCGAACCTCCCCCTGCTTTTTCCTCGCCGGTGATAATGCGCAGCAAGGTGGTCTTGCCGCATCCGTTAGGGCCTACCAGCCCCAGGCGTTCCCCTTCGCTGACGCTGAAGGTGACTTTTTCAAAAAGGGTTTCTAACCCAAAAGATTTTCTTAATTGATTGATTGCTAACATATTCAACCTCTACTTGTAAAACAAAAACCGAGGGCATACGCCCTCGGCAAGATTTAAACATAGAATCACGCCAGACGTTACCCAATAAATGAGATTAGAGGTTGCCAGTATGCATGCGAAAAACACTCCTTACTAAGTGACCAAAATGATTATAGCATGAAAAAGTTCTGATCAAGCCCTACTTTGGAAGGATTCTTTAAAGAACGCGGATCCCGCGGGTGATCTCTTCTTCCACGCCGCTCACACCGTGAGCCAGTCCTGCCAGGCGCAAGCGTTGGTAAGGATTCTTATCCCAGCCCAGGTCAAGCCCATCCGGTAGTCTGACGGTGAACCCCGACGATCCATCCGGGTATTCCTTTTCAACGGAGCTGAAGGTGGCATAGTAAGGCTGCGCATCGCCCTGACGCGCTGTGGTGCGCCGGGTGGTGATATTCTTTAGCTGTCCGTTCTGGGGATCAAATTCCAGGATGAAATCACGCTCGGCAGGTTGCAACTGCGTCGTGGGTTCTTCACCGGTTGCCTCAACGTTATCTGCTGCGTCGCCATTGGGAGTCTCGTTCTCTTCTGCGGGGGCCTGGTATCCAGAGAACGGCACCACCAGCGTGGCGCTGCTCTCACTCACATCCTTCCAGGTCAGGCCAGGTTGCTGCAGGATTTGTATCGGAGCCAGGTAAAGCGAATAGATCCATAACGGGGTGAACTGACTCGCATCCAGTTTCTCGCCTTCCAGTTCATTGGCGCCCATGTCGAAGGTGCCTTTTCCTTCATAAAGCCGGTCGCCGCCGGAGAGAAAGCGCCTCCGCCACCAGGTGATCTGTGTGCGCCACACAAATGCCTGTCCTGGTACGAGATAAAGCGTCCAGCGCAGCGGCAGCCACAACTGTCCGAGCAGCGGCAGCACAGGTCCGGTCATTTTTCCCAACCCCCAGGCAGCCAGATTTCCACCGGGTGAGGCGTTCATTTTGCTTGCTTCCAGCCAGCGCTGAACTGGCGCGGGCAGGTTTTCTGGAAGTGCCGGAGCAAGGGTTTCTTCTTGCTCAATGAATGGTTTGCGTAATCCCGCTGGGATTACAAAACCCAAAAGTCCAATGACCGTGACGGCCACAACAACCAGCAGAATCATGGTGAGGAAATCCATTTGGAAATCTCCTGGAGTAATTTAATGGAAATATTATAACCTCACTTTCTCCCCTGCCGCTATGTTATAATTTCCCTTCGATTTGTTTATGTGATTCATTCATGAGGTGCGCTTATGTCTCAACCGTTGGATTTCCAATCGATCATCATGGCCTTGCAAAAGTACTGGGCTGAACAGGGCTGCCTGGTATGGCAGCCGTATTACCAGCAGGTCGGTGCGGGTACGTTAAACCCCGCCACTATCCTGCGCGTGCTAGGCCCCGAGCCGTGGAATGTAGCCTATGTGGAACCCTCGGTGCGCCCTGATGACGGCCGGTACGGCGAGAATCCCAACCGTTTACAGATGCATTACCAGTTCCAGGTCATCCTCAAGCCCGATCCCGGTAATCCGCAGGAGCTTTACCTGCGCTCGCTGGAGGCGATCGGCATTGATCCGCGCAAGCATGATATCCGCTTTGTTGAGGATAACTGGGAATCCCCCGCCCTGGGAGCCTGGGGCTTGGGCTGGGAGGTCTGGCTGGACGGGCAGGAGATCACCCAGTTCACCTACTTCCAGCAAGCGGGCGGTATGCAACTCGACCCGGTTTCGGTGGAGATCACCTACGGTCTGGAGCGTATTGCCATTGCACTGCAGAATGTACGCTCCTTTCGCCAGTTGCGTTGGGACTCGCAACGTACTTACGGGGATGTCAACCTGCAGGGCGAGTACGAACACTCCAAGTACTATTTCGAAGGCGCCGATGTGGAACGCCTGCGCCAGATGTACGCCCTTTATGAGGCGGAAGCTGAATCAGCCTTGCAGCAGGGTCTGGTGCTTCCTGCACATGATTATGTGCTCAAATGCTCGCACACCTTCAATGTGCTGGACGCGCGCGGCGCTGTGGGTGTGACCGAACGCCAGGCCCTCTTTGGACGCATGCGCGATATCTCCCGCCGCGTGGCGGAAGCCTACTATGCCCAGCGCCAACAGCAGGAATTCCCCTGGCTGGTGGAAAAATCGCAAACGCAGGCTGCAGCGGCAATTGCTCCCGTTGTGGTTCCACTCCAATCTCCCGCCGATTTCCTCTTTGAGATCGGCACGGAGGAGCTCCCCGTTGCCGACCTGGAAGGATACCTCTCCCAACTGCGCGAGCGCCTGCCGGCCTGGCTGGATGAGCTGCGCCTGGAGCATGGTGCTGTGAGCGTCTATGTCACCCCGCGCCGTCTGGTGGCGTTGGTCAAAGACCTGGCCCCGCACCAGCCTGACCGGGAAGTGGTGGTCAAAGGCCCGCCTGCAGCGCGTGCCTTCGACGCCGATGGCAAGCCTACTCCAGCCGCTGAAGGTTTTGCTCGCGGCAAGGGCCTGCCGGTCACTGCCTTGCAGATACGTGAGATGGACGGCGGAAAATATGCCGCCGCGGTGGTGCAGGAATCCGGCAAACCGGCTATCGAAGTGCTCGGCGCCGCTCTGCCAGGCTGGATTGCTTCTCTCAAGGTCGGCAAATCCATGCGCTGGAATGCCAGCAATGTGGCCTTTTCCCGTCCTATCCGCTGGTTGTTGGCCTTGTTGGACGGTCAGGTAGTGCCTTTTGAATATGCTGGGCTGCGCAGTGGACGACTCACCCGCGGCTTGCGCTTCCACACCCCCGAAGCGGTCGAGATCGCCAACCCGATGGCATATTTCTCCACCCTCGCCGAACAGAATATTCTCTTCGATCCGGCCGAACGCAAGGCAGCCATTGCTGCTCAGGTGGCGCGCCTGATGCAGCAGGCTGGCGGCGCGCCCAATGTGGACGAGGGATTGCTGGACGAGGTTGCCAACCTGGTCGAAGCTCCCACAGCTCTGATCGGGCATTTTGAGGAATCGCATCTTCAGCTTCCACCCGAGGTTTTGATCTCGGTGATGAAGAAGCATCAGCGCTATTTTTCGGTCCAGACCGCCGAGGGACGTCTGCTCTCCAGCTTCATTGTAGTCCGCAACGGCGATGACCAGTTCCTGGATGTGGTCGCGGACGGTAACGCCCAGGTTATTCGCGCCCGCTTCGCCGATGCCGCCTTCTTTATCGGCAATGACCGCAAGCATACCCTGGAAGAATATGTGCCGGCCCTTTCCAAATTGACCTTCCAGTTTAAGCTTGGTTCCATGCTGGATAAGACAAAGCGTATCGAGCGTCTGGTGGAACGCCTGCTGCCGGTCTTTGACCTGCAGGGCGAAGAAGCCGATGTGACCCGCCGGGCCGCGCACCTCTGTAAAGCTGACCTAGCCACCAGCATGGTGGTCGAAATGACCTCCCTGCAGGGCACCATGGGGCGCTATTATGCGCTGGGATCTGGCGAAAAACCCGCCGTGGCCCAAGCCCTCTATGAATATTATCAATCCCGCCCTGCCAGCATTTCCGCTCTGGTGGTTGCTCTGGCCGACCGCATGGATTCATTGATCGGCCTCTTCTCCGCCGGTCTGGCTCCCAGCGGTACCAAAGATCCCTTTGCCCAACGCCGCACAGCCCTGGGGTTGGTGCAAAGCCTGATCGGTTGGGATATCGATTTCGACCTGCGCCAGGGATTGACGCTGGCGGCTGAGGAATTGCCCGTGCCATCTACGCCCGAAACACTTTCTGCCTGTTTGGAATTCATCATCGGCCGCCTGCGCAGTATGCTGGTTGAACAGGAAGGCTTCCGCTATGATGTTGTAGATGCGGTCCTGGCCGCCCAGCAGCAAAATCCCGCCGGTGTGATGCGCGCGGTCAAACAGCTCTCCGCCTGGGTCTCCCGGCCAGATTGGAATATCATTTTGCCCGCCTATGCGCGCTGTGTGCGAATCACCCGCGACCAGGCCGAGCGCTTCCCGGTCCGCCCGGAAACATTTGTTGATCCGGCCGAGGGCGACCTGCTGGCGGCGATCCAACAGATCGAAGCAGCTCCCCGCCGACCCGGTTCGGTGGACGACCTGCTGAACGCTTTCTTGCCCGCCATCCCGGTTATCAACCGTTTCTTCGAGGCGGTGCTGGTCATGGCTGAGCAGCCCGAAGTGCGCGCCAACCGCCTGGGTTTGCTCCAACGTGCGGCTGCTCTCACCCAGGGCGTGGCGGATTTATCCTTCCTGGAAGGTTTCTAGGCCCGGCCTTCTGTAAGTATCAGATATAGGGAGCGGTGAACAGGATCCTGTTCACCGCTCCCAGTTTAATTCATCCTAGAGCCAATCTGCCGGTACATGCAGCCGGGGGGTTTCGTGGTAAGTCTTCAGCACTTTCTCGAGGCGCTGGTCGGCTTGCAGGGTCAATTCGGCCAGTCCATCCCATAATGCCCACTCGGTCGCATCCGCCGTAACCAGTTCCGGCCCAAAACCCTGCCAGTAGTCCCAGGGCAGAATCTCGATCTTATTGAGCGAAAGCAGGTCGCGGATCAGGTTGCCGCGGACGAAATCCCAGCCGTGCCATTGGAAGATGCCAAAGTTATCCGGATCCGCCTTGCCGGCACGGCATATCTGCCAGGCCTGCCCCGCCAGGACGAACTTGCCCGGCGGCATATCCAGCGGGTCGAAATCCAGCTTCAATACCCGTTGCTGCAATTCATCGATCTGGAAATCCACCATCACCCAACGCTGCTGCTCCGCTTTCCAATACTCGATCACCCAGTGGTCTTCGTAATGATCCGGTATGAAATAAGTGCCGAAACCGCAGCGCGCGCGGGAGGGGATTCCCTTGGAACGCAGCAGGCTGACTGCCAGCAGCGAGAAGTCGCGGCAGTTGCATACCAGGCGCCGTTCCAGCGGACGCGCTTCACGCAGCGGGGAGGGATCCAGTTCCAGCAAGCGCTTCAATTTGGGATACACCGGGCGCAGGTTCACCTCACCCTTGCGTTCCTCGCTTAAGTTCAGTCCGTAGCGTTCGGCCCAGAAAATGTGCACCCCCAAACCTTGCACCATCTTGACCAGGTCTGGGATCTCGTTGGGGGTATCGGTGAGCAGGGATGCCAGTTCTTTGGCATCGCTCATCGGCCCAGGATTGGCAAAGTGAGAGAGAATGGTGGGGTTCATTAAAAAATCCTTTCGTGTCACCGTTTGTGAATGTTTGATCTCTAATCTCTATCTTACACCCTCCCCTTAGGGGACAGTTAAGGGAATTAAGTGTGCTTGACTCTCCCCTAAGGGGATACAATATACTCGGTTGTGTTGAAGGCCTTCACACTTATTTTACACTGGATGGACCCATGCTAAAGATCGGCGACTTCTCAAAACTTGCGCATGTAACGGTCAAGACCCTGCGCCACTACGGGCGGATCGGCCTTTTCAGCCCTACCCATGTGGACCGCTTCAGCGGTTACCGCTACTACGGCCTGGAACAGCTCCCGCGCCTCAATCGCATCCTGGCCCTCAAGGACCTGGGCTTCTCGTTAGAGCAGATCGCCCGCCTGCTGGATCAACAGCTGGCTCCTGAGCAACTGCGCGCCATGTTGCAGCTCAAGCAGGCTGAACTGACCCAGCAACTGGATGCTGAACGTGCCCGCCTGGAACAGGTGGGAACCCGCCTGCGCCAGATCGAGGAGGAAGGTGTTCCACCCGCCTACGAGGTGACCCTCAAGCACATTCCGGCCCAGACCGTCGCGATGATTGAATTGGTCTTGCCGGGAGGCAGCAGCCTGGCAGGATGTTGCCTGGAGTATCGCCCGCGCCTGCAAGGTTGGCTGGAGCAGGCCGCCATCCGATGGAGCGGCGCCTGGTTTGCCACCCATCCCGAAGCGGAGTACAGCGATGAGGTGATGGAACTCCAGCTGGCGGTGGAGGTGGATCCCACTTGCCTGCGACGCCCCAAGCTGCCTGCTGCACCGCCTGGATGCAGCCTGCGCAAGTTGCCCGAAGTCCCATTGATGGCCAGTGTCCTCCACCTGGCTCGCCCGGGCGAGCCGGCCGGGATGGATCTTCCCCCTGTCTCGGCTTACGCTGCGCTGTACGCCTGGATCGAAGCCAATGGTTATCGCAGCAGCGGCCCGGCGCGCGAGTTGTTCCTGGATGACCCGGCGGACCCGGATTCAACCTGCCGGGCAGTGGAAGTGCAGATGCCGGTCGAGCGCATCTCCCGCCGCCCCCGCCAGGAAGGCGCCACGGGCGCATCCGAACCAACCAATACGTTTGAAGAATCAGAAGGAGTACCTGAAATGCAACCCAAGATCATTACCAAGCCCGCCTTTATGGTGATGGGCACCAAGTATGTTGGCCGCAACCAGCATCAGGAGATCTCTCAGCAGTGGGCGGAACTCAACCCCCGCTACCATGAGATCCCGGTCGTCAAGGATAGTAATGCTTATGGCATCTGTTATAGCGGCACGAATGAAAGCGCTGAAGAAGGTGCATTTGAATATGTGGCCTCTTTTGAGGTGGAACGCGCCGATCATCTGCCGGAGGGCATGGTGGTGCGCATGATCCCCGAACAGAAGTATGCCGTCTTTGAACACCGCGGCGGCCTGGAGACCCTTGGTCAAACCTATAATAATATCTACCAGGTCTGGCTGCCTCAGTCTGGCCTGCAGATCGCCGCGCCGTTTGATATGGAAGTCTATACAGACGAATTTAAGAACTTCGCTCCCGATTCAGTCTTCTATATCTACGTACCGGTGAAGTAATTTCTTGTATAAAATTGAGCGGCGCAAGCCGCTCAATTTTGAATTTAATTCTGTCCTTCAAACTGCGGCGTGCGTCGCTGGCGCACCGGCAGCGCCACGTGGAACTCGCTGCCCGGGCAGTTGACCTCGTCACAACCGGGGCTTTCCACCCACAGCTTGCCATGGTGGGCTTCCACCACCCCGCGGGCGATGGTCAGCCCTAACCCTGGCCCGCCGCCCTTGAACTTGGTCTCGCCAGTGGAATGCAGGGCCGTCTCGCCGGTCTGGTAGAACTTGGAGAAGATCAGCTCGTGGTGCTTGGGATCGATGCCGATCCCGGTATCCTTCACCAAGATTTCCACCCCGCCGTCCGGAAAATCCAGGCTGCTCTGGGGGATAACAAAGCCGGAAATGGTGATCTTGCCCCCATCGGGAGTGTACTTGATCGCATTGCTTACCAGGTGCTGAAAGACCTTGTAGATGGCTTCCTGGTCCACCTCGATGGGTGGCAGGGCGCTCAGGTTCACCACCACGAGGTTCAATTTTCGCTCCCGCAGCGCAGTGGAGAACTTGGAGACAATATCTTTTATCACCATTCCCATTGCCAGCGGTTCGGGATTCAAGGTCAGCGCGCGGCTGTCGATCTTAACCATGTCCAGCATGCTGTTGACCACTTCATGCATGCGCCCTGCGCCGGAATAGATGCCGTTGACCAGTTGTTTGAGGTTCTCGTTGGCCTGGATGGTAGGGTCGGCGATCAGCATCTGGCTATAGCCGCGCAACACGGTCAGGGGAGTGCGCAGCTCATGCGAGGCAATGCCGATGAAATCTGAGCGGGTGCGGTCCAGGCGCTCCAGCTGGTTGTAGGCCTCCGAGAGCTGCTCAGTGCGTTGGGTTACCATGAGCTCCAATTGCTGGTTGAAGTTCGCCAGGTTTTCGTAAAGCTGAGCGTTGTCAATTGCCAGCGCGGCCTGCCCGGCGAAAGTAGCGGCGCGGGTGAGTTCGTCTGGGCTGAACGGTTTCAGGCTCTCGCGAGTAATGGAGAGCATACCGATTACTTTATCCGAGCGGATGAGCGGAATCCCCAGCCAGGAACGTGCCTGCGGCAGTCCTACCACTTGCGTCCAGTCCGCGCGGCGGGTAACGTCCTCGATCGCGAGCGGCTGCTGGGTGGTGTAGATCTCTTCAAAAACATCCCCGTTCTTGATTCCCACCCGCAGGTTTGTGGCTTCTTTGGCGTTTGGAAAACCACGCTCAGCAACGATTCTGAGGGCGTCGCCATCCTGCAGCATCAGGGAAGTGCGGTCGTAAGGGATGATCTCCCCCAGTTGCAGCAGGATCAGGTCGAGCAATTCATTCAACTTGAGCGTCCCAGCCAGGGCACGTCCGCCCTGGTAGAGGGTCTCGGCCTGTAAGGCGCGTCTGTTCAATTCTTCGCTGCGTTGGCGAACCTTTTCCTCCAGACCCGCGTAGATTTCAGCCAGGTCTGCGGAAGCCTTGTTGAGCGCCAGGCTGAGCCTGGCCAGCTCATCCTGCCCATGGACCGGGATGCGGTGGTCGAATTCCCCACGTGCCAGCGCCTCTGCGCCCCGTTCCAGTTCCTTTAACGGGAGGGTGATGCTGCGTGTGATCGCGTAAGCCAGGAAACCCGACACCAGCAGAATGCCCAATCCGCACAGCCCGAAGATCAGCAGCGCCTGCTGGCGCACGCTTTGGCTGGCTTCCGGTGTAAGCTGATTGATCCCCACCATGATCCCCAATCCCATCAGGATCAGGATGAGCAGGAAGGCAACAGCCAATCGGGAGCGGAGCTTGAACATCGACATAGAAAGTAAATTGATTATACAGCAAGTTCCTTTGCCGGTCTTTTCTTGTGAGAGTATATTTTTCGTTGACATGCTCTGCATTGTGTTTTACACTAACGTCCGAAATGGAGCCGGAAATGCAATGTCTTTGATCCTCCCCCCTGACCTGCCCGCCCGCCAGACCCTCCTTGAGGAGGGATTGCGCATCTTCGAACCGTCTTACAACGGCAGCCGCCTGCGCGTGGCGATCCTGAACCTGATGCCTAACAAGAGCCAGACCGAGGCGCAGTTGCTGCGTTTGTTGGGCGGCACTTCTTATGCGGTCGAGCCGGACTTCTTTTACCCGGCCACGCACCATTCCAACTTCCGCACCACGTCCGAGGCGCACCTGCGTGCCTTTTACACGCCTTTCCCTCGCATCCAACACGAACATTATGACGGCCTGGTCGTTACCGGCGCTCCGGTGGAGCACCTGCCTTTCGAGTCGGTCGATTATTGGGACGAATTGCGCCAGATCTTCGATTGGAGCCTGGAGCATGCCCGCTCCGCTGTACATATCTGCTGGGGAGCGCAGGCGGCCCTTTTCCACCGCTTCGGTATCCCCAAGTACAGCCTGCCGGCCAAGATGTTCGGCGTTTTTCCGCATACTGCCCGGGCGCGCTCGCCGCTCCTGCGCGGGATGGACGATGTGATCCACATTCCCCATTCGCGTCACACCGAGATCCGCGAGGAGGATATTGCCCGCGCGCCGCAGGTGGAGCTGCTCCTTCATTCACCCGAGGCCGGGGCGCACCTGCTGACCTCGCACGGCGGACGGCAGTTGTATCTCACCGGCCACGGCGAATACGACCCGCTGACCCTGAACAACGAGTACCGCCGCGACCTGGCCAAGGGGCTGCCGATCGCCATGCCGCGCCATTATTATCCCAATGATGATCCCGAACGCCCTCCGCTGGTCACCTGGCGCGCCAACGCGCACCTGCTCTTTGCTAACTGGCTGCAAACTTGCGTGGCGTAAGATTTTACCGCCAGGACAGAAAGAATATATTTATTTTCTACCTTTGTGCGTCTTTGTTTCTTTGTGCCTTTGTGGTGGATCTTAAGGGAATTTCAATGTCAGTTCCTGGCCCCACTCCCCACCGGGCACGATCTGCACCTTCCCGCTGTCCAATCCATATACTACCGACCACTGCGTGCTGCTTTGGGCCACGCTTTCCAGCATCTGCATCGCCTGCCGGGCTTCCACCTGTCCATTCGCGGCGCTCAACGCGCTTTGCAGCGTGTCATAGCGCAGGCATTCCCCGCGCGGATCGCTGCCTGCCTGGCTGAGCAGGAAATTGGTCATCAGGTGCCAGGCAGAGGTGTTGGGGATCACCCGCATCTCTCCCTGGTAGAATTCCACCACCGCAGCCTTGCCGCTCCGTTCGGCGATCAGGTAATGCAACGGCGGACCACCCTCAAAGTCGATATTGTAGTTGCCCAGGATCGCTACCGCCTCGTCCACCGTGGCGGCCTGGTCCAGTACCACCCGCATCACCCCCAGCGAACCGATCGTCTGCCTGGCCGGATCATTCGGCAGGGGTTGCTCCGGCACCGCCGCCATGCCGATGGCCAGGCCTTTTTCATTCATCCCGTCAAATGGGATGAAAGGCGCCGAAAGCAGCGCAGCGCGCTGCTCCAGCGGTAGATCCAGCAGGTTTTGCGCCTGGCTGCTATCCACCAGGTAAGCCAGGTCGACGATCGAGATCGAGTCATAACCCACAGCCGGATGGTTATACAGCACCAGCATCGGACTGTAATCCCAGTCGAAGTTGCGCCCCAGCAGCGCCTGGCCGGAATTGCTCCAGGCCGCGAACAGCGAACACCCCCAGGATGGCGACCGGGTTGTCCCTGTGGCCCTGTTCGCCGTGGAGGCGGGAGTATCGTAGGCATGCAGGATATAGACCGGGTAGTCGTTCACCTTCTCCAGGCTGGCCAGCGAGCGTTTCTCGCTCTCGTTCAGGTTACCGCTGCTTTGGGTTTTACTCTCGATCCAGTTGTCAACCACCTTCTCCAGTACCTCCAGCGGCATGCTGCCGTTGCCCAATACAATATGATGAAATTCCTTCAGGTCGAATTGCTCGCCCAGCGCATCCATTGCCTTCTGGCGCAATTCCATGATCTTGAGGAAGCCAATGTAGTAGGATGTGGACTGCCCCGGCCAGACCACGTAGCGCGCGATCTGCCCCTGCGGGTCAATGCTATCGCCGGGTTCAAAACCGGTGTTCTCGGTGAAGAATGCTTGCGCCTGCTCGAACGTCCAGCCCCTGGCGTGCATGCCGGTATCTACCACCAGACGCGCAGCACGGAAGGCTTCGGCCTGCAGGCGGCCCAGGTTGCCCTGCGGGTCGTCCTGGTACCAGCCCAATTCATAGGCCAGTCGCTCGGCATACAGCGCCCAACCCTCGGTGTAGGCGTTGAAGGTCAGGATCTTGCGGAATGCAGGCAGGTTCATCTCTGCCGCCAGCGCGATCTGCAGATGGTGCCCCGGCACAGTCTCGTGATAGGCCAGGGTGGGCATGGCGTAATACGGCTCGCCATTGCTGTTCACCGCCGCATAGAACGCCCCCGGGCGCGAGCCGTCATAAGAGCCGGGCTGGTAGAAACCACCGTACTGGTCCGGCACCACGATCACTTTGGCTTTGGGCAGGGTATCAAAAGCTTCGCTCAGGCGCGCCTCCGCTCCCTGGATCAATTCTGTGTAGGTTTGCAGCACCTTATCTCCGCGGATGATGCCGCTGTCTTTCGCTACCCGGTCATACAGGTCCGGGATACTTAACCCTTCCGGGTAGCCCAGGCCGGCTGCCACGGAATACATTTCCTTATGGATGCGCTCCAGTTCCTGCATGCCCAGGGTATAGATCTCTTCGGCGGTCATCTCCGTGGTGGTGTAGTGGCGCAGCAGGTAGGCATAGTAGTCGTTCCCGCCTGCGAACTGCCCCACCCCCACATCGTTCGAACCGATATCCGCCAGGTGCTGTACATCGTTGTATACCGCGTCATAGGCGGGCAGGATCTCGTCCTGGATCACATTCCTGGCCTCTTCCAGCAGGGCTTGCTTTTCCGCATCGCTCAGCCCGCCGATCTGATCCAACCCATCCCGAAGGGTAGTGTAGAAGGGGGTGCCAGTCACGCTGGAGCCCAGGCTGCTGCCCAGCGCCCACTGCGAGGAAAAGCGCGGCGGCACGATTCCCGCCTGCTCGCGCAGGTTCAGTCCTTCCAGCACCTGCTCCATCTTGGCTTTCACCTGGTGCAATAGATGAACATAGTTGCGCGCATTGTCGGCAGTCTGCAGCGGCAGCAGGTCGGTAAAGAAATAGATCGTCGTGTCGGGAATGGAGGTGATGGTGAAGAAGGTGACCGGGTAGTCATAATACAGATAGGGCTGCTCGTCCAGCTTGTCCTGCCAGTACCAGGCATAGATATCGTAAGAGATCTGTTGTTCGGGCGTCAACGCCTCCCGATCGTAGGTTTTCAATAATTGCAGAATCGCGGCTGCCACCTCGTAATTCTCGCGCAGGTAGCTGTCCGAAATGTTGTTCAGGTTGGTCTGCTCGCCATAAAAGGGGGTCAGGCCCAGTTCTATAATGGATTCGGGCGTGCGCAGGTACCATTCCCGCCATGAGGCTTCCAGGAAGGTGTCGAAATCCAGCCCTTGCAGGCGGACGCTGATCTGCGCGGCAGCCTCCGATTGGACGGTGGGGGTGTTGGATGTAGGGGTGTCATGCTGGATGGTTACCTCCACGATCTGCGGGGAGGGTTGGCAGGCTGCCAGCAGGAAGGATGAGAGCAGGATCAGCGTCACAAAACGGGTGATCGGTTTCACAGAAGCCTCCGGATATCTTTTTGGGCAAGGTTGAGGGAATATCATTTCTATTGTAAAGAAAACGAAACCTGTTCCAAAGAGACAAATGTCCAATTTTTCATAAGTAATAGGGATGTAGCCTCTGAAAATGACCCTTAAAAATCGCGCTTGCGCTTTCCCCCAAGCCGTGATAAAATCTCAATCACCAGGGCGCGTAGCTCAGTTGGTCAGAGCGCACGGTTCACATCCGTGAGGTTCGTAGGTTCGAGCCCTATCGCGCCCACCTCGTTAGTTTTTCTTTAGCTTGATAAGCGGTATGCAAATGGCAACATTGCTCCCAAGCCTCCTCACCCTTCCCGAAGCCGCCCGAAAATACGGGTTGGAAGAGAGACGGTTGCGTGCCTTAATTAAGGCGGGTAAAATGCACGCGAGTACATTTATGGGAGAAGTGTTGGTGAGCGAACAAGAAATTCAAGAAACAAAGACCGCCCGTAAGGAAGATTTGCCGGAATATAAGCATTTCATTCATTTGATCGGTGTTGGAATTGGTATCGCAGAAGCTGCCAGAAAATATGATCTAGCAACATCAACGGTTCATGGTTGGACACAGGCTGGATATGTTGCCCGAATCGGCAAAGATGGGCAAAAGATCTTGATTGATGAAGCTGATGTCGCTTATTGTGCGGAGATTTATAGGAAAGTTGGTTCCCGAGGGCGTCGATTATTTGCTCCGGATGGAACCCCGTACAAACCAAAAACCGGTCCTTTAGCTGGATAAAAAGAGACGATCACGAAATCGTCTCTTTTTTTGCTTCTCCCTTCCGATGTTTATTGACAAACATCGGAAGGTTTGTTATACTGCCTTCTACCAGCACATTGACATTCCATCTTCCCTAACGTTGCTGCCTTCATGGGGCCAGTTACAGTGAATGGTGTCAGTATAGCAAAGAAATTTGCGCCACGCAACCATTCTTGCCCCCCGTCTACGATGGAATTTGTGGGAGGTACGGTTCCTCAGGTTCGATTCCTGACCTCCTACCTGGCGATCCTCTGGGGGTTGTGGCCCCATCCACGCAGAGGTGCAGCCTGGCGACGCTAACTGCGATAAGCAGCCACCACCAGGAAACAGGCAGTGTGACGGTCCGGAGAGACGGACAGGCAAGTTCAGCACCTTTCCAAAGGGGATGGCGTGCATTCGCTACCGAGGCATGGAATTTGGGCGCGCGGCTTCGGCCAGGCTGGAACAAGTCCGGCTGCCCTCTTCGCAAGAATCCCCAGCCCAAAGCAATATCGGTTACAGCAAGGCGGATCCCCCACAGGGCAACCGGTCACCCTGCAAGACCGTCCCTCCAGAAGCATGGTCTGGAACTATCTTTCCCGGTTCGACGGCGCCGGGCGACGCCGAAGGCAGATAACATCTACCATCGCCCAGAATCTCAATCCGAGAGCCACATGTTTACACTCCCCGATGATCACAATGACCGAATCATCCAAGCTCTAGCCAGGCGGGTATGTACCACGCCTGACGGAGAAGCCTATATCCTGCGGGGGTACGGGCGGCGCAAGGCTGGGCGTCCCGCATGTTATGTGGTTTGCCTTGGGAAAGGCTACCATTTCAGGCTTACGGCTCACTCTGACGAGGAAGCTGTTGAAAAAGCCAATCTAAAAGCCCAATCCAAAATCGCAAAGGAGAAATCATCATGCTAGAACTGACCATCATCGGGAACCTGGGCAAAGACCCGGAAACCCGGTACCTCCCTGACGGGGTTATGGTGTGCAACTTCTCGGTTGCCTCAACCCGTAAGGTGAATGGGGAGACACAAACCACCTGGGTGGAGATCTCAGCCTGGCGCGACTTAGGGGAGCGCTGTCACCAGTTCTTGAAAAAGGGAAACAAGGTGTTCGTGCGCGGCTTTCCTGAAGCGCACGGATTTACCCGCAAGGATGGAACGGTGGATGCCTCCTTGCACATGAATGCCCAGGTGGTGGAATTTCTATCCAGCACCAAGGACGGGCAAAAAGCCGCCGATCCCCGGAAAGACGAAGAAATCCCCTTCTAATACCATTTTACGTCGGTGGGTTCTTGTCCTCCTTTCTACGCGCCGAGCCGGAAAACGTAACCGGCACTCTATTCACCATGACAACCTACACGATCCCATCAAACTATCTCAGTATGCTGCCGCGCGGGTATGACTGGCGCGTGGTGAAAGATCCCACCCGGACGGATGACGAGCCGGGTATGTTCTACGGCGGGTTTTTCCGCTGGACCGATATCACTCCTCCGCGCCGCCTGGCCAACGAGGTAGAAAGCCCCTGGCCGGATGGGACCGAGTTCCGGCATATCCGCACCGGCGAGCGGATATTGATCCAAAGCGGCAATCCCGTGTGCTTAGGGAAGGCATGATATGGTCATCTTCTCTTTTATCAACCAGAAAGGCGGGGTGGGCAAGACCACATCCGCGGTGACCCTGGGCAGCGGATTTGCGTTGGCAGGACGCAAGGCTTTGATCGTGGATTGTGATCCTCAAGGGCATGTCAGTACACAGCTTCAGATATCCAAGAATCCCGGTTTGCGCCGCTGGTATTATGACGAGGAATTGCTAAATAAGGTTGTCAACCCGGCGCGTGAAAATTTGCTGGTGCTTTCTGGTGACAAAACCACGGATCGCGTATTGGGCAAGCTGCGCGAAGAACAATGGGGATTGGCTGCATTTGCCGAACGATTACGCCAGGAGGGTGAGGCGATGGGCATCGAGGTGACATTGCTGGATCTGGCGCCCAGCCTGAACCACTTGCAGGTCGCTGCGATGTTGGCTTCTGATTATGTGATCATCCCAACCCGTTTGCGCTTCACAGACCTGGATGGGGTCAACGAGATCGCCAAATCGATCGGTGAAACTTCAAGGCGAACTCGCATGCCGCGGCGATATTTTCTTCTGCCAACCTTCTATGACCGGGTGACGCGCGAAACCGGTGAACGGCTTGGCGAATTGGTGCAAGTGTTTGGCCAACAAGTATGGCCGCCCATTCCGCAGGATATCAAAGCTGCGGAAGCGCCTGGACGAGGAAAGACGATCTGGGAGTATGCGCCGCAGTCGCCTGCACTGCGAGGATATAGCAACGGTTCCAGGCAAGTAGGCGGTTACGCGGATATTCTGGAGCGCATGCTCAACTTGTTGGAGGAAGCATGAGCGTCCGCAAAGGATCTTACATCCCCGCCTTACGTCCAGCAGATGAGGTGGTAAGCGAACTTCTTGAAGAGAGCAATCGCCGGTTTGAAGAGCTGCGGCTGAGCCCTGATGAACGGCGCGCCTTGAACGAAAAGCGCCGCAAAGAAAAAGAGCGCCTGGAGAAATCCAAGAAAAAGGCTGAAAGCCAAAAGGCGAACCGTGTTCTCACTTACTTGCCTGTGGAACTACGTGAACAGATCGAACAGATCGCCAGCGAGCAAGGGGTCAGCATGGCGCAGGTAATGACCTTCTTTTTATTCGAGGCGACCAGCAGTTATGGCCGGGGAGAGATCGGCTTTTGGGGCCATAAATACGAGAGCGAATCGCCGCGTTATGAGTGGAATTTGGTGCATCCCAAGGATACGGAAAGGATGGAAAAAATCCAATTGAGAAAAATTCAAAAAACTAGGAGAAGCGGATGAATAAGGGATATCCCTACACTTTTCAAGGGATATCCCTCAAGAATATCCCTACAAATTTCAAGGAATATCCCAAAGGAATATCCCTTGAAAATCTAAGGGATATTCCTTGCCTCAACAGGAAGGCCTACAAGGCCCTTGTTCTGGCGGGATGGCTATATTCGTATTCATGGGTGCGAAGAGCCATAAAAAAGCCTCTTTTTCCAATGCCTGTTCAACCCCGGGGAGGGCTGCTGTGAGCGATGATTTTGGCCCGGTGTGCGAAGGGATCCAGATCCCTGAAACGGTCATCCTCCCTCCGGAGGTGATCGAGCTGCTGCCGTGGATGAGTTTAGCGGAACTCAAAATCACGATCGCGGCTATCGCCAGGTTGATGCAGGTAGGTGGAGCCGAGCCGATCACTTTGAGCGAATTTGAGCAGATCACGGGCCTGGACCGGAAAAGTGTTCTGGCAGGCATCGAACGCGCCATGAAACGCGGTTTGTTGATGCGTTACGAGATCACCGGCTACCAGGGACATAAGGCTTTTGTGTATGAATTGCGCGTTTTCATCGGTGGAAATTTTCCACCGATGAGCCCCCTTAAAGCTAAGCTAAGCAAAGATGTTGTTGATTCAGATTCAACAACAGACTTAAGTTTACTTAGCTTAAGCGCGCCTGAAAAATTTTCGCAAAAAGCTCCTGAAAATGCTCAAAAACAGGCGCTTTTATCGCGTTTACGCAAAGTGGGTGTGTATGCCAAAACGGCGGCAAAACTGCTCCAAAATCCCGACATGGAGCGTGTGGAAAAATTTCTTGATCTCTATCCCCTGGCACAACGCCTGGGACGAGCCGAGGGACCTGGCTGGCTGGTCAAGGCGATCACCGATTCGAGTTGGGATCCGGAAATCGAACAAGTAGATTTGCAGGAACGCCTGGCGCGTTCGGAAAAGCCATCGGCTGGTGATCCTGAAACGGCCTTATCAGCGCCCTTGCAGCAATTGCCAGGCCGGATCCATCGCATTTTGCGGGATGAGATTGGTTGGAACGGGGATACCTCCGAAGTGCTGACAGCCTATCACGCGGACAAAAAGCGGGTCAATGCTTGGTTGAAATGGTCAGCAGAACAAAGCGATAGGGAATTTCGAGCCGCCCGTTTTCGCATTGGACTGCGTTCCGGTGAATGGCCTCCCAAACCCCACGATCAATCACGCGATTATTTAGCTGGCGAGTTTTCAAAATTTTTGGATCACTAACCATGCCATCATTTGCCAATCGCGTTACGATGCAAGGCTACCTGGAGATCGAGCGCACCGAGGAGGTGACTTTGGATGCTCAGAGCGGATTAACCGCTCCGCTCATCCACGGCTGGATCCACACCGATACCAGCGGCGTTTCCCGGCACCGTTTGATGATCCCCGATCGACCGGCGGTGGCCCTGTTGGAAATCGCGCGCTGTTTCCAGCCGGGCGAGGCTTCGGCGATGGTGTCGATTGGTGAGACCACGGTGGAGGTGGCCATGCTCAACGGCAAACCGTTCGTTGCCGTGGAAGGTTCGCTGGTGAGCGGCCCTGCGGAGGGGATCGTTCGAGTTAGCTGGATAACTCTTCTGTCTACACCGGAGGTAGGGGTGCTGCGCCTGTTGGAAGATCACCGTCTGCGGGATATTGTCTATGCCTGGAAGGACACCTCCGATGCGGATAAGGATCACATGCACCGTATCACCCAGGCAGCCCGCCAGCAAGCCTCGGCCGGTCGGCCTTGGGGTGGGCCTGGCGTCCACGCCCCCCGCGCCACCGGCGTGACGGTCTTTTGCCCGCCGCCAGGTGCTAAGGGGGCGGGACGTTGAGGCCGTTTTGCCGCTGATCAGGAGGATCATGGAACCTTTATTGACCGTTGGAGAAGTCTCCCGTTTGCTGCGTCTCAAGCCCGCCACCATTCGCCAGATGGCACGTGAAGGGCGCCTTCCGTCTATCCGCATCGCACGACATATCCGTTTCACTCCCCAGGCGATCCGCGCCATTATGGAGCAATCCCCCACAAAGAATCACCTTGAAGGAGCGCTGGCAAATGACAATATCCCCGATCGAGTTTGATTCCTGGCTGCGTGAGCAGGACCGCTCGCCAGTCACCGTGCGCGGTTACCTGGCGGACCTGCGGCAGTTCAGCCGCTGGTTCGAGCAGACCAACGGCCAGGCTTTGCGTCCCGATCTGCTCACCCCGGCGGATGTGCGCGAGTACAAGCAGTACCTGCAAACCCTTCGCAGGTTCAGCCCGGCGACCATTCGCAGGCACCTGCTGGCGCTGCGCGCCTGGGTGCATTGGGCCCAGGAACAAAACCTGATCCAATCCGATCCGACCGCGCGGGTCAAAGCGCCGGTGGAGATGGATCTTTCGCCGCACTGGTTAACGAAGCGGGAGCAGTATGCCTTGCTGCGTGAAGCAGAGCGCGGGATCGGGGCAGCCAACACCGAGATACGCCGCTGCCTGGCACTGCGCGATTGGTCTTTGATGATCTTCCTGCTCAACACCGGTCTGCGCGTGGCAGAGATGTGCAGTGTGGATGTGGAGGATGTATTCATTTCCGATCGTTCGGGTTGGGTCCAGGTGCGGGCAGGGAAGGGCAACCGCGCCCGGCGCGTGCCGCTCAATGAGGCAGGCCGCGATGCCGTGCGGCGTTGGCTGGAGGTGCGCGGACGGCTGGTAACCGGGCCAAAGCTGTTTGGGATGAGCCCTTCCGGGGTGCATCGGCGGCTGGCGGAGATCGGACGCCGCGCCGGAGTGGCAGTGCATGCTCACACCTTGCGTCACACGATGGCCAAGAACCTGGTGGATGCCGGGGTGGGGCTGGAGAAGGTCGCCACCTTGCTGGGACACTCCAACCTGAACACCACACGTATCTACATCTCGCCCGGGGAACGCGACCTGGCGCGGGCAGTGGAAGCGTTGGAATGAGCAGGTACCGCGATCTGCAGCGCTGCCCGGTCCATGAATGCCCGATGGTGCAGGTTCAGGCGGATGCGCTGCCGCGCTGTTTGGTGGAATGGCTGGCTGAACGAGCGCAGTACCGCCGCGTAGTGGATTTCATCCCGCGCCGCGACATCCATAGTGTACTCGTGATGGAGGGCGGGGCGTTGTTGCCGGTGCGCTGGCTGGCCAGCCGCAGCAAGAAGCTGAAACCATTGTGGAATCACTCCGACCCTGACCTGCGCTTGCACGCCTTGAGCATGTTGTGGCTGGTGGAGATTGGCTACCTGGCGGCCGATACGAAATGTCAGGAGAGGATGATGGTCAAGTTTACGGTGAGCAATTCCAGTGCGTTGGTGCTGGCTGAAGTGGAATTTGACGAGCTGATGAACCTCCTGCTGGGCGAGGAGGCAGACAAGTATTCTCCGTGAACAGGGTTATTTTTGGAACCGGGTTTTTCAGATGGAGGAGCGTGGAAAGAATGATAAAAATGTATAGGGGGCTGGCCTGTACGGACAGAAACCTGGACAGGCGCTAACGGACAGATCATGACAGAAATTCCACAATTCTCTCAATCCTTGTGGGCCGGACAATTCCGCCGCGACTATTGGCTGCGTATCTGCCTGCTGGTGGGCGCGATGGCCCAAACCGGCTTTTCAACCCTGCTAGATCTTGGTCTGACGCTTCCTCAGATTCCTGCCCGTGCGCTGCGTAGATTGGGAGAATCGCTGGCTAATTGTCAGCCCCCGTTAGCGGAGAAGGTCTCCCTGCCCAGCCCGGGAGGGCGACAATTGACCGTTTTGACCCTGACAGAGGATGGAAATAACTTGGCTAAGGCGCTGGGTATGGAGCCAGTGCGGAGCGATTGGAAAAAGATCGTTGACCTGCACCAGGGCAAGGAGCAGAAACGGCATGCCGCACTGGTGCTGCTGATCGCTCATCAGGCCAGGCTGCGCGGCTGGCAGGCTGAGGTGATGCCCTTCAACCCCTCCGAAACGCCCTGGTTCCAACCCGACCTGAAGCTGACCGATCCACAGGGATGGGCCTTCTATACCGAGGTGGAGACACGCTCGCGGGTCAAGCCGCGCAAGTGGGTGCGCCTGCGTGAGGTCAATTTGGCGGTGCCCAGCTCTGTGGTACGCCGCTACATGGTGCAGCGGTTGAAAGCCATGGGGATCCCCGGCAAGGCAACCGACCTGCAGACACTGTTGGGACAGGAAACACAATTGTGGGCAGAGTCATGGTAGCTCAACCGTTTTACCGTATTGACATTTTGACAAATTGGCAGTATCCTCTATCCAGAGGTGCACATGATCAACAATGACCCTGATGTTTTACAGTTAGCGCGGGATGGCCGCGTGACCCTGCCCAACTCCTTGCGGCGCAAGGCCGGGCTCTCGGCGGGCGATCTACTGCGCGCCGAGGTCTCCGAGAACGGCACGATCGTGCTGACCCCCGTCGTGGCGGTTGACCGCTCGCAGGCCTATTTCTGGAGCGAACGCTGGCAGGCGGGCGAGCATGAGTCTGAGGAGGATCTCCGCGCCGGGCGGGTGAAGACCTTCGAGACCCTGGAGGATTTCCTCCACGACCTGGAAAGCGAGGAGTAGCCTGTGAACTTTCGCCGCACCGAGCGCTTCAAAAAAGCCTTCAAAGCTCTACCCGCTTCCGTGCAAGAAAAGGCGATCAAGGCCTTTCGCCTGATGTCCGAAAACCCGCGCCACCCCTCATTGCGGATCAAGAAGATCCAGGGGGCGGATCATATCTGGGAGGCGCGGGTCGATCTGCAATATCGTTTCACCTTTGAATACCAAACCGAGGATGATGAGACCTGCATCGTTTTCCGCAACATCGACAACCACGACGAGTGCTTGAAGAATCCGTGAAACGATTTTCCCTTGCCATCCTGCTGGCCTTCGTCCTTTCTGCCTGCCAGAGCGGACCCACCAGCCAGCAGCAGGCGGAAAACCCTGCGCCCTCCGCGACCGTTTCCCTGGCGGTCAAACATACGGCCACGCTGGCACCTACATCTGCAAGTACGGGCGACCGGCCGGTCGCCTCGACAGCCACCACAAACCCCACCCCAACGCCTACCCCAACGATCTCCCTGCCGGTGGGCAATACCACACCGCTGCCGGAGCTAAATTATCAAGTCATAACCTGGGAGAATCTGCCGCAGCTGCGCGAGGTGGCGCGCTATGGGGAGGCGCAACCCCTGGGGATTTCTTACGTCATAAACAATGGCTTGGCCATAGGGATGGCGGATGGCATCCAATTTCTGAATGAGCAGGGGCAACTGATGGATTTTTTACCTCTGATGCCCTTGCGGGATTTTGCCATTACTCCGGATGGGCTGTATGTTCTGGCCGAAGTTGGCGGCGATATCGAAGTCTACTCCCACACGGAGCAAAGCTGGAAGAAAACACGCACCTTCCCCGGGTTAGGCGAGGAATATTTCTTCGATATCAACCATCCGGCAATCTCCACAGATGGGCAATTGATCGCTATCCCGTACTTATCCGAAGATTGGTGGATCTCCACGCGCGTGTATCGCGTCTCGGACGGAGCGGAGCTGGCAGTATTGAATGATGTTTATTATCCGCAGTTCCTTCCCAACGGCAACTTGGCTGGGATCATCAACGAGAGCGACGCCACCGCCTTTTTCTCCGCAGATACCTGGCAGCGTATCTACACCATCCCGGCGGGCATTTACCAATCCTACCGCTTGACCATTTCTCCCGATGGCTCCATGGCAGTGCATGCCTTTGAGGATAAGGTATTGATCTACCAGTTGGATGAGAAACCCCGCCTGGTGCGCCAGTTGACCGGTTGGCAGGCGGTTGAGATGCAATACCCAGAGGTGACATTCTTGAACAATGATCGGGTGTTGTTGGTCACACGCAATCCGGCGCATGGTGGCAGCGCCCAGGCCGCTCTGGTGGATATCCCCAGCGGAGAATGGACTGTTCGCCAGGAGATCGGTTTCAGCGATACCGCCTGGTCGGATGGGCAGCAGATATTTACTATGTCCGGTAGGGAACGATGGACCTGCGCGAGTGATGTCCGCTATGACCTACAGGCTGTGGTCAACCAGCCCAGGAATCACTTGCTTGAACACTTGCCCTGTATCTTCGGCCCCCCAAATTCTGAGAATACGAATACTATCCTAATATTGGATGAAAACCTCAAACAATATTTATTGTATGATTTAACAACTTCGCAAAAGGTGGGAGCCAGGGAATTGGTCCCTATGGATCCCAGTCAGCCCAGGTTGTCCTTCACAGCCGAGAACATCAGCGACGCCCGCATGTACCGGGACCACTTCGTGGTGAACGCAGATAACCGCATCCTGATCTATCACCTGACGACAGGGGAGAGAGTCTATGCTGTGGATGGCTTGCTGCTGTCCACCAGCTTCAGTGGGGACTGGATCGCCATAACGCGGATGAACAGCCTGGATTTCTCTGATCAAAGCGTGATCCTGTTCAATATTGTTGAAGGAAAAGCCAAAACCCGCAAAATCCAGGGAACCGCGGCGGTTGTATCCAGCGCCGCAGGCCTGTTTGCTGTGGATACTTATGGAGCTACCCCGCGTAGCAGCATCGTGCAGTTGTTTTCGCTGGAGGATCCCAAAGCCAGGAAACCGTCCCGCGAAATTCAATTGGATGCCTGCCTGCAGGTGATGAGCTTGGCTTTTTTTCCAGATGGCAGCCTGTTACTGGCTGGCTGCCGGGGCGGAAAAGTGATCGCCTTGCCAGTTGAGAATGAAGCAACAGCTCCATGGGTGTTATGGTCTGGGGGGAATGATGTGTTGAAGATCGCTTTCTCAGCCGATGGGCGGTTGCTCGCTATCTATACCAAGGATGGGTTTGCGCGTGTGTGGGCGGTAATACGATAAGGATCTTTTTTGGGGAAGATGCTGATTTAGGATTATTGTTATTAAATATTTAATCCCAGAATAGATATCATTTACTGAATATTTACAGTATAGTTAGTCAACGTAGTTCGTAGTTAGATCACTTCATTCACAGGTCATATGCAATTCGAACAATACAAAATCAAAGCTGAAGGTGTTAGATCACTGTGCTGGCATAGCGATTTTCTTATCGATTGGGTGGCCGGAGGAATTACTTATCATCTTGATGGTGAAGTCGGGACCGAGGGCAGAAATTATGCCTATCGCTTTGATGCAGCTGTGATGTCTCCCTCTGGAAGATTTGCCGTGATTTATGAAAGACTTGGAACAAAAGGCATTGTCCTTGATCACGGCAAAGTCGTTCGCGAACTCAATCGTAGTTATTTATATTCGAACGCCTATGAATATCCCATAGCATTGTTCCAATTACCGGATGGGCGTGAAGTAATCGCTCATTGTCCCGAAGAATATTGCAAGATCGAAATTGATGACCTTGTTACTGGAAAGCGATTAACAAAGTCAACGAACCGAAGGCCTAGAGATTATTTTTTCTCCCGGTTGTCTACCAATTCGAAAGGTACGATGTTATTGGTGGCAGGGTGGGTTTGGAATCCAAAGGATGTGGTTGCAGTCTATGATATCCAAGCCGCTCTAAAGAATCCACGCACGCTTGATGATCAGGGAATAGGTATTTTAGTAGTATCTGATAGTAATAGTGCATCATTTATAGACGATCAGACAATTGCAATAGCTGAATGCTTAGAAATAGAAGAATATGAAAACGATGACATTGAGAGACCAATCAGAGTATATGAATCAAGGTCAATAAGCACCCATGATCTTATCAGTGGAAAACAGGTTCAATCTGTAGAAGTCCAAAATGAAATTGGTACATTCATGCCATTGGATCCTAAAACAATTATTAGTTTTTTTGAACATCCAAAAATTGTGAACCTAGAAACTGCCAGTATAGGATATGAATGGCCGGAACTCAAAACAGGGAAACAAAATAGTAGCATTATTTGGGGAATAGGAACTATTCCACCCTTAGCGCTTGATCGAGTACATCGTCGGTTTGCAGTTGCGGATGACGAGGGTATCCAAGTAATCCAGATCAAGTTTTAAACAAAACGAACGCAAGATTATTACGTTTGTGTAACCCTTAAAACCCTGCTACAATACTCTTCAGACGAGCACACATTGCCTGACAGGGAAGCGCATCCGCACCCACCCCGCAAGGGCGTGGGTGCATTTTTGTTTAACCGGGAGGTTCTGGGTGAAGCGATTATGGATCATTATGTTTTTACTCTGCGCCTGCGCGCCGCGGGTAGTGTCCACTATAAATCCCATACCGAAGCCAACGCTGGTGCAATCTAGCCTGTACCCAACCTCTGAGGCAGTTATCGCCAACACGGTTTTGGATCAGTCGCCGCAGATCACCGCGGCCGCTTACCAGGAGATCAGCGCTTCGGATGGGCAGATGGTGAAAACATTGTCGCTGACTGTGATTTCCAGCGGGAAGGTGGATCGGATCGAGCTGGCGGAATTAGGGATTACCCTGGATGTGGTCTGGGTCTTCCAGCGCAACGCCGCCGGAGTGGTCTATTACCCCCTGGTGGTAGGCGCGCAGGTCGGGGAGGAATACCTGACATACTACACCCGCTATCCAGGCCAGCCCGACCGCGAAGCCTACCTGGATCACCTGGCGCAGAACGGCATTCTGGAGCGCGGGCGCTTCCTCATGCCCGGGTTGGCTGGGGAGTATCTCGACCGGCTGCGCGATATCGACTGGCTGGCGTGCGGAGAAGGGTTGCTCTGCCAGGTGGGCGGGTATATGCAGACGCAATTCAGTATGGATCATCCGATCATTGCTCAGGCAGCTTTGAATATCCCTGCGGGTTGGGCCTTGGCCTGGCCGTGGGATGCCGCTACCGAACAGAATTCTCTCTTCCCGAAAATCATTTTGCCGGAGGTCGAAAGTGGAAATTAACTGGCCTTTCTTGAAGAGCAAGTGGTGGAAGATCATTGCTTTGGGAGCTCTAATTGCCTTGGGGATCGTGTTTATCCCCCGTGCGAAGTGTGTCCTGGCCGGAACTTGCGACGGTCCACGGGATGTTTGGTGTGCGGGAGGATCAGCAGATCAATACTGTTGCGCCCCTTCAACGGGTTACTGGGCTGTGCATACTTGCCAGTTGGTTGGAGGCGTTTGCCGTGGACGGGGTCCAGGCTTTACCGAATCAACTGTTCCGGTACGGTGTAATAATGTGGACGGCCAAACCTGCTGGATCAACCAGGTGATGAATGCCACCTATGCCAATCGGCTGGTGAACGAAGAAGGCCGTTGGTGGTGGTATGTTGGAAAATGTGGAAGTGATTGCAGCGGACCGTACCTGACTCGGGATACCCGTCACCTAGCGACCTGCTGCGTTCACAACGATGCCCCGCCCTGCACGCCATCCTACGAATCTCCTGCTATCGATGCAACCTTCACCACCTGGCCGCAAAACCCGCTAGTATGGGGACAGGATGAGACCCACCTTGGATTGACGATCCACGGCGTCACTGCCCACGGCGGGCGAGATACAGTTTGCAACAGCGGGCAGCAGGACATCACCAGCATCACTGTGCAGCTGCGCCTGAGGGAGGCTTCAAAACAGTGGATCGAGACCTATCTCTTTTCCCGGTACTATGGGGCTGCGCTCAAAGGTACCTATCCTGCCGACCCACTCCCCAACCCCGATTATCCCAACGGCTACAGCGGACTGGGCAGCCCGAATGCCACGCGCAGCTATATCTTCTTCCAACCGCTCGACCCGGGCCAGTATGACATCCTCGTGCGCGCCTGCCAAAGGGACGGGCAGTGCACCAATCGCTCCCTCGGTCCGGTCAAGGTCTGGCTGCTGGATACGACCCTCTGGTGGCCGTATGAGTGATCTCGTGCTGTGGACCGCCAACGGTGCGCTGGCCTTGCTCTGGCTGCTGCTGGATCACTTCTGGCAGGTATTGTGCGTTGTCTTTCTCGGATACATTGCCCTGCGTGCGCCGGTGGAACAGCGCTCGTGGACGCGCGCGGTCTGCCTGTTGTCCCTGCTCTCCGCGCTGGCGGCTCCCTTCCCGGTGGCGCTGCTGACCCTGCTGATGGCATTGGCCGGGCTGGGCGCAGTGCGGCTGGAGAAGCTCCACCCGCTGAACATCCATTGGACTTTGGTGCGCGGGTTGGCGCTGTATGGGCTGGTCGGGCTGGGATACGCGGCCTACCGCGCCTTCATATTACCCGCGATGAGCAGCGACCCGGCCCTGGCTCAAGGGCAGAACTACATCTCTGCGATCGCCAGCATTGCGCTGTACCTCCTGCCCCTGGGCTACCTCGCACTGTTGGCGCAGGGTTTGCTGGTGCATCCGCCGCTGCGCCAGGCGCCGGATGAGATCGTCTTTCAGTACCGCTCGCGGGGCAAACCATGATCCTCGATAACGGCCTGCACATCCAGGATGGCGCGCTGCGTTATGCCTGGTTCCGCCTGGATACCCCGCGGGGCGAGCGCTATCGCTGTTGCGCCTTCTGCGAGCTGGCCTCTGTTCCGTATGACGTGGCCCGCCAGGCGGACACGCTCGGGCGGCAGTGGGGCGCGCTGCGCGGTATCTACAACGCCGGGGTGGACTATTTGTACTCTGCATTGGGCATCTTCCAACCGGAGCATATCGGCATCGTTCAACTGTATGGCGCGGCAGGTGAGGGCGAGAGCCGCGAGACCGCCGCCACGCTGGCGATGGAGGGATTGTCGGCGGTGCAGGCCGCGCTGGCCAACTTCCCGCAGTCGCAGACCCGCCCGCCCGATCTGCGCTGGATCGAGTGGTATTTGGAGTTCGTCTCCCGGCGCGCCAGTGGTATTCTGGCACTGCTGGGTCACCCCGACCCGCGTGCCTCGCGCCGCGGGCTGGGCGCGGACGCCAACCTGCCCGACTATGCTGAGGACGATCTGGCCGAAGAGCAGAACGAGATCCTTTTCCGCGGGTTGGCCAAGCTCAGGCAGGATTTCGTCTTCCAGGTCACCGCCGAACACATCGACCGGCGCAGGCTGGCGCGCACGTTGGTGCAGGTGGCGCGGGTGGCCAGCCAGTTCGCCAGCCGCAGGCGCGGAAGCGTGAATATCGGCTTCAGCCTGGGCATCCCGCTGATGGCGGCGCTTGGGCAAACTGCCGGAGGGGGCGTGGCCGGTTCGCATGCCACCGCCCATTCCAACGCCGAAGGCAATTCGCAGGGTTGGGGCAGTGCCTACACCGACAGCCACTCCACCGGTGTTTCCCAGACCAGCACGGTCGGCGGCTCGGAAACGCACAGCGCCAGCCGCTCCTGGTCGGATTCGGTTTCCCAGGGTTCCTCCTGGTCGCACACCGAAAGCCGCGGCAGCTCGGATTCGGTCTCCAGCGCCCAATCGCAAGGGGTGGGGATGTCGCAGGGCGTGGGCGGGTCGGTCTCACAGAGCCTCAGCGCCAACCAGAGCGTTTCCAGCGGACAGAGCGCAGCTCATACCGCCAGCCAATCCAGTTCGCACAGCGAGGGCAGCAGCCAGTCTATCTCGAACAGCAGCACGACCGGCGATTCGGTCAACGCAGATGCCAAGATCATGGGCTTTGGCGCGGGATACAACCATACCTACAGCGAATCCAACGGGCAGAGTGAAGGCAGCAGTGTCAGCGACGCCAGCACGGTGGGCAGCAGCCAGGCCGTGGGCGTCACCCAGGGGGCCAGCGCGGGCAGCGCGCTCAGCCTGGGGCAGAGCAGCATCTGGTCGGCGGGCGGATCTGTGAGCAGTTCCACCACCCAAGGCAGCGGGCACAGTGAAATGCAAGGCTCGTCCGACAGCGTCGGCGGCTCCGTCACCCGCACCCATTCCGAGGGCGGCTCGGAGGGCTGGGCCGAATCGCGCATGTGGTCGCAGTCCAGCGGGCGCTCTGAGAGCTGGGGAACGGCGGATACAACCAGCGAACAGCGCAGCCAGTCCAGCATGCAGGGCGAGAGCGTCGGCGAGGGTGTCTCGCGCTCGCTTTCCAGCGGGTACACGGGCAGTTTCTCCACCGGCCTTGTGCCGGGGATCAACCTGGGGCGTTCCTGGCAGACCGAGGATGACGTGGCCGAGCGCCTGTCCGAAATCCTGCGCCAGTTCGAGGGACTGGTCAACCAAGCGGCTGCCGAGGGCGGCTTCATGACCGACGCACTGCTGTTGGTGGATAGTGAAAGCGGCGCGCGCGCCGGGGAGACGCTAGCCTCGCAGGCCTTCCACGGCACCAACGTGCCCACCCCGGTGATGACCGTGCGCGCCGAAGACGCGCGCCTGCGCGAGCACGCCCTGGCCTTCCTACCGTATGCCGAAACCGATCCGAACGACCCCTTTGGCGGGGTACTGTGGACGCGCTATGGCACGCTGCTGACTGCCGGGCAGCTCTCGGCCTACACCGCGCCGGGGATGGTCGAGGAAAGCACGGCCGTGGTGACCCTGGCGCCCACCCCCAAGGGGCTGGCCTTTTACCCGGACATGCCGGGGGATGTGATCTTCGGGCATCAATATTCTCCGCTGACCCGCGACCTGACCCGCGCCCAAGTGCGCCTGGATTCCGAGCGATTGTTCCACACCATGTTCGCCGCGGATACGGGATACGGCAAATCGGTGGCCGCCATGCGTATGGCCTACGAGACGACACTGAAGTGGAAGCTGCGCACGGTGGTGCTGGACTTCGGCGCGGGCTGGCGCAGCCTGCTCAACGCGCCGGGGCTGGAGGGGCATGTCGATATTCGCCAGCTCTGGCCCTCCGCGGCGCGGCCCTTGCGCTGGAACCCACTGCAGATCGGGCGCAACATCGACCCGGAGACGCAGTGGCGCGCCTTCGCCGATATCTTTGGCAGCGTGGCCCGCCTGGGGGTCAAGCGCCAGAAGCAGGAACTGCTGGACGCCCTGCGCCGCGTTTACCTGGGCGCGGGCGTGTTGGTGGACGACCGCGAGGTGCGCACCCATCCCCGCTGGGGCTGCGTGCAAAGCAGTGAGGCGGAGTTGGTCGAAACCCCTGCTGGCACGCCGTTGATCCTGTTGAGCATTGCCCAGCGCCAGAAGCTGGCCTGCGCCCGCTCCAGCGTGGTGGATCTGGCCAGCCTGTACCGAGAGGTGCAGGACAAGCTGCAGCGCGTCCCGCCGCGCGACACGATGCTGACCGGTGTGCTGGAGGGCATCCTCTACCGCATGAACGCGCTGGTGCAGGGGGCTGCCGCCGCGCAGTTCTCGGCGGGATCGGACGTAATTCCCATGGAAGACCTGGCCAAACCGTGGGGCATGGCGATCATCGAAGGCGGCATGTTCCTGGATGACTTCGGCAAGGCCTTCCTGCTGGGCTGGTCGGGCTGGCACCTGTACACCGACATGGTGGCGAGGCGGGTACACGAAATTAATTTGCAAGACGAACCCATGCTGCAGATCTTCTTCGAGGAAGCCAACAAGATCTTCGGCGGGGTGGATGCCAGCGGCGGAGACGACGAAAGCAGCGGGGTGTCGCTCTCGCAGCGCTTCGGCGATATGTTCCGCGACGCGCGCAAGTACCGCGCCCGCCTGCACGTCATCACCCAGGCCCCCAGCCTGATCCCGCAGGACATCATTTCTTCCTGCAACAACCTGGTGGTTGGCTTCCTGAAGAATCCCAAGGACAAGGATATCGTCCTCTCGGGGATCGCCCGCTCGGAGAAGGGCTTCGTGGATGAACCCTGGCGGCGCTTCCTGGCGGATTTGCAGATCGGCATGTTCCTGGGGCGTTTCCCGTATGCCTTCCAGCGCGAGATGCAACAGCCGGTGCTTTTCCGCCCGCTGCCGGTGGTTGCGCCGGAGCCGCTGGACGAGGAGATCGCCGCCCGGCTGGGGAGGATCGTGCTGTGAGCGACCTGGATTCGCTGAGCCTGGAGCAGATCGTTGCGCGCTTGAAGGATTACCGCGTTTCGAACCATGTCTTTGTCATTATGCTGGAGCGCACCCCGCAGGGCGGAACCCGCCTGCTGGACTACGGCCTGCGCACCCTGTCCGAACTGACGGTGTATATCGCCGCCCAAACCTATATCGAGGAGAAATCTCAATGAAAAAATATTTTCCGGCCATCCTGGCCGCGGTCGTTTTTCTGCTGGCGCTGTTGATGGGCCAGCCTGAGAAGCAAGTGCGGGTGGTGGTGGCAGCCGCCGACCTGCCGGAGGGAACCACCCTGGCGGAGGCCGATCTGCTGGTTAAAGAGATGCCGCAGTCGCTGGCCCCGGCTGACGCGGTCAGTGATCCCCAGGCCCTGGTCGGCCAGCGCCTGCGCGTGACGCGCTCGGCGGGCGACCCGCTCCTGCCCACTCACCTGGGCGGGGAGAGCCTGGCGCTGGCCGCGGATGAGCGCGCCGTGGCGGTCGCGGTGACGGATGCCAGCGGGCTGGCCGGGCTGCTCAAACCCGGCGACCGCGTGGGACTGATCGCGGTGCTCAACGCCCAGCAGGAGCTGTTCTCCAAGTACATCGCGGGCAACTTGCGCGTGCTGTGGATCAGCCCGGAGTTCAGCCAGTCCACCCCGCGCGAGCAGGATGAGGAGGGAGGCGTGCTGGGAGGCAGTTCGACCTCCGCCAGCCGCGCCGCCAAGGGCATCGTTGTGCTGGCGGTGCCAGTGAACGGCACGATCGTCAGCTACGATTTTTCCGCTTTTGGCCTCCCCGCTGATGCCCGCCCGGTCTTCCTGATCGACCTGCTGCCTGCCTTGCAGTCCAACGGTGCGCAGTTGACTCTGGTGCTGGAGCCGGAGAATGCCCGGGAGGCGCTGACTTCCGGCGTGGCACTGCAAAGTCTGGTGATCACTCCCGGCCCAACGCCCACGCCTGGCGCAGATACCGGTAAGAGCGACCGACCTGACAACAGTACGGGCGACCGGCTGGTCTCCCCTACACTGGCCCCGACTCCAACCCCATAGAGGCATTCTTATGTGGAACACAGCCAATTTCGATTCGCAAACCAACGCCGACGCGGTGACCGTCTTTCTGGCCGGGCCGATCCCGCGCCTGCAGGCCTGGTACACATCTCTGGCGGTGGACGCGCGTTTCCGCGTAACAATGCAGGCCAACGACCCGCAAGACCTGGCCGCCAAGCTGGTCACCAACCCGGACGTGCTGCTGCTGGACGCGGGCATCTTCCCCGGCCCGCAGCCGTTGATGGAGACCCTCACCCGCTACCACGGCGCGGCTTATGTGCTGCTGCCGCTGGAAGCCTCGCGCGAGGCGATGGACAACATCGCCCAGATCCCGGCGGTGAAGGGCGTTTACAAGGGCGAGCTCAACCTGGTCGGCATCCTGGGCGAGATGTGCGCCGCGGCGCAGGCCATGCGCAGCGCACGCATGAACGTCAGCATGGAAGCCCTCTGGCAGCGCCCGCAATCGCTGGCCGGGGGCGGCGCGCCGGTGGGCCTGCGCGTGCTGGCAGTGTGGAACCAGGCGGGTGGAGTGGGCAAGACGACCCTCTCGACCAATCTGGCCTATGACGCCGCGCGGCGCGGCCTGCCCACGCTGCTGATCGGGATGGGCGCGCCGGATGACCTGCCGCTGGTCCTGGGTCTGAAACCCGAACCCAACCTGAACAACTGGCGCGCCAACCCGACCGCCGAAGGGTTGAAGCTGGCCTTGCAGAAAGTGGATACGCTGGATGTACTGGCGGGTTTTCCAGATGTGCTCTCCGAGGCGCAGGCGCTCAACACCGCGCTGGACGATCCGGCCTCCTTCCCCAAGCTGGTGATGACCGCCGCCTACATGGGCTACGCCGTGATCATCCTGGATGCGCCGCCCACCGCCTTGGCCAGCGCCGCTATCGCCGCTGCCAACACGCTGGTGCTGGTGGCGCGCCCCAGCCTGGAAGGGGTGATGCGCACGGTCGAGGCCTACCGCACGGTGGTCGAGCGCCTGGCGGGGGAACACCGCATCGCGCCCAACGGCGTGTACGTGGCGCTCAACCGTGTCGGTGGGCGCATGGGCGTGGACGACTGGCACAAGGCCGCCTCCAGCCTGCTGGGACGCTCCTTCCCGCCTGTGCTAGCGCAGATCCCCGACGACCCCAAAGTGGGCGACGCGCAGGACGCGCGCAAGCTGCCGCTGCACCTCTCGGACAGCTTCACCCGCGGCCTAAAACCGTTAGCGGACGCGCTCTTTGCGCGCGAGTCCGTCCAGGAGGCTGCCGAAGGTCGCAAGAACGGCAGCGGCAAGAAGAGCTTCTTTGGGGTGAGGGTGCGCACATGAGCTGGTCCTCTCTGGCGCAAGCCATCTCTCCCCAGCAGGAAGCGCAGATCCTCGTGCAGTCGGCGCGCGAGTTGCAAGGGCTGTCCCTGCTGGTGCTGCGCGACCGGCAGCAGTTGCAGGCCCGCGCCCAGGCGGCGGTGGCGCAGGCGGCTTCACGCCTGGGGGTGGTGCTGCCCCCCGCCCTGCAGGCCGCGCTGGCCAAGACGCTCTCGGCCCGCATCGGCGGCCTGGGCGCCTTCGACGAGCTGCTGCCGCCCAACCGAAACGATCTCTCCGAGATCAGCATGAACCCGGATGGAACGCTGTGGATCCTGCGCAAGGGCGAGCGTTTCTTCGAGAAATACAACCGCCAGCCCTCGCCGGACGAGACCTGGCGCAGCGTGGAGGCCTTGCTGGCTCCCATCGGGCGGGCCATCTCCGAGGCTTCTCCTTCGGTAGATGCCAAGCTGCCGCGCATGGAGGGCATGGGCGGGGCGCGGGTCAAGATCGTCCATCCCATCCTGGCGCCTGGGCTGGGTTATCCAGCGATCAGCATCCGCCTGTTCGAGCCGCGCCCGGTGCCGCCGGAGCAGGTGATCGCCTGGGGCATGTGCCCGCCGGAGGCGCTGTATGGGCTGCTGCGCGCGGTGGGGGAAGGCCTGCGAGTGATGACCATTGGCGGTACAGCTACCGGCAAGACCACCCTGCTCTCGGCGCTGGCGCACGGCATACCGGAGGAGGCGCGCATCGTCAAGATCGAGGACCCGGAGGAGATCTGGCTGCCGCACAACAACGTGGTCACGCTGGAAGCACGCCCGCATGTCATCGGCAGCGACGTGCCAGGCTACGGTCTCTCGGATGGAGTGGATGACGCGATGCGCATGGCGCCCAACTGGCTGATCGTGGGCGAGGTGCGCACCGGCAATGCCGCCCTCAGCCTGTTCCGCGCCCAGATGAGCGACCACCCGGGGCTTTCCACCATGCACGCCGAAAGCCCGGAAGCCGCCATCCACCGCCTGGGGGTGATCATGTGGGCGGATGCCCAGGTGCGCATCGAGGCGGCCAAGGAGATGTTTGCCATGTCGGTGGACCTGCTGGTGCAGGTCGGCTGGCGCGAGGGCAGGCGCCAGGTGACCGGGATGTGGGAAGTGCTGCCTGAATTGAAGGCCGGGAACGTGGTCTTCAGGCCGCTGTATCAGATCGGGCAGGCCGGGCTGGAAGAAACCAGCCGGAAGCGAGGATGAAATGACATTGGAAATTGCGAGGTTTTCACCGTATTTGATGGCCGGGTCGTTGGCGGCACTGGTTTATTTTGCCTTTTCTGCGCTGCGCAGGCGCGGCAACTCTGCCGCGCGCGTGCTCGCCGACTACTACCAGCCGCTCAACACGGAGGAGAAGCAAAGCATCCGCACCGGATCGTTCGAGCACCGTATGCGTTTGGCAGCGCTGCGCTACCACATGAACGTGGCGGGAAAGGAAAAGCTTTTCTTTTACGGCGTTGCGGCATTGATCAGCCTGGTCTTGCTGACATTTCTGACCCTGGCGGGGGTGCCGGTGGGTATGTACCTGCTGGCCCCGCTGGGAGGGTACTTCACCGCCCGCGGGCAGGTCAACAGCGCCTGGAGCAAGATGCGCCTGGTGTTGGAAAAGGAGCTGCCCACCTTCCTGCTGCGCATGTCGGCCACCATCCAGGCCACCCCCAATGTGCCCGAAGCGGTGGCGGATGTGGCTGATTCGCTCGACCCTTCCGGGCCGCTGCGCGCCTGGATGCTGCGCCTGCTGGCGGCTTTGCAGGCGCAGGGGCGCAAGGGGCTGGAGGAGATGCAAGCCGAGGCCGCGGCCATCTCGCCCTCGCTGTTGATGGCGGTGATGGAACTGGGGCGGCTGTGGGAGACCGGCGGGTCGGGCTACGTGGAGGCCTTTCGTTTGGCCGCCGACAACCTTTCGACCATCCTAGGCGAGCGCGCCACGGCTGCCGCCAAGGCGGACGGCGCCTGGGGCACGGTGCGGGTCATCCTGCTGGCGCTGGGCGGAACGCTGGTGATGATCCTGTCGTCCTCCGCCAGCAGCAGGCTGTTCAACACCCCGCTGATGCAGATCGGGCTGTTGCTGGCAGCCGGTTGGGCGGCGCTGGGCTGGTCGGTGATCGGGGATATGATCCGGGAGGTGATGGAATGATCGCACAAGTGTTGATGGCATGCAGCCTGGGGCTGATGGTGTGGTGGATGGCCTCGCTTCTGGGCAGGCGCAACACCAGCCAGGGCAGGGTTTTGCAGGACTACTACGCCGCGCGGGGCACGCAGGACGCGCGGGCGCAGTTGGGTGAGCGGGTGGCCAGGCGCCTGCCGATCTCACTGGAGGTCTGGGAGGGGCATCTACGCTGGGCGCAGCGCGGCAGGGGCTACCCCAATGCGAGCCTGGGCGGGGTGGTATTCCAGGCGCTAGTTTTTGGCGGAGCTGGCGCGCTGGTGCTGCTGCTCAATCCCGTCCCGGCGGCGTTTTTGGTGCCGCTGGCGGCTTTTGCCTATCCTTTCGTGCGCCTGCGCTCCAAGGCCAACACGGTACGCAAGCGCGTCTTCCGCACCCTGCCGGAGACCGCCGCGCTGATCGCCGCCGAGCTGGCGGCGGGCACTGTGCCGGATGTGGCCGTGGCGCGCGCCGCGGAGATCCCCGGGCCGCTGTCGGTCTTGCTACAGGAGGCCATCCAGTCTTCGCAGCGCAGCGGCAGGCCGCTCTTCTCGCGCAAGCCGGTCAGTGGAACGCTGCTGGAGACGATGCGCGGCGCGGGCCTCCCGGCGCTTTCCGCCTTTGGCAGCCAACTGGACTTGGTTTCCTCCAAAGGCGTAGCCGGGGCAGCACTGATGAGCGAGATCGCCCGCGCGCTGGGGCAGGATTATAGGGCGCGCCTGCAAAGCAGCGTGGAGAAGCTGGACAGCCGCCTGGTGATGGCGGTGGCATTGTTCTTCTTCGCGCCTTTTGTCGGGTTGATTCTCTTTGGCGCGCTCAACCCGATCCTGAGCATCTTCGTGGGCTGAGGCTGGCATGGGCGTGTTGATCGGTTTCGGGTTGGGGCTGGCTTTTGGCCTGGCGCTGCGCAGCTACATCGAGTGGAGCGCGCGTGGTTGATCTGCTGGTGCTGTTCTGGCTGGCGCTCTGCGCCTGGCACGACCTGCGCAAGCGCGAGGTGCCAGACTGGTTGACCCTGCCCGCGCTCGGCCCGGCTTTCCTCTGGCGCATCCTCCAGCCGGGCGGGGATTGGCTGCCGTTTGCGCTGGCAGGCGTCACTCTGGCACTGTGCCTGCTGGGCTTCCTCCCCGGCGGGGATGCCAAGGGGCTGATGGCGATGGGATTGTATGACCCGGGGTTGTTTGTCTGGGTATGGGTGGGAGCGGTGGTTACCTACTTGCCCTGGCGGTTGGTCTTTCGCCAGCGCAGGCTTCCGGGGTATGTGGGGTTTTTGGTGGGGGCGGTGGGGTGGTTTCTATTTAGAATAAATTAGATAGGCGGAAAAAATCGCTATATTGTATGAGTTGGAAATGATGAAATTTTCCAATTGATTGATATATTTCATTGCATTAATTTTCTTATTCATGGGTATTTGATAAAACACCGAGATTTCTCATGATAAAACAATTGCATAATTAATTTTAAGCAGCCTTAGGATTATTTGATAAAATAAAATGTTATCAATTATGTTCCTGGATGTGGAGGCGTGGTTGATGCCTGCTGGTACATCATAGTGTGATCAGTGATATCTAACCCGCAGCACTTTAACAAACTAATTATTTTTCATCAATCCGTATATAATCAAATTGACAAAATCCGGGATGTGCTGTTTGAACTTAGCGGTGTTGTGATCCAAAAGGAGCATTTACAGTCCTTTTTGTTCGTTCTGTGCCATTTAAGCGTAATCGAGCTTCTGAAAGCCGGTTTGCCAGGTAAAAAATCTAAAAGAGACCATCCTAAATACTGTTACGACTGCCTGACGATTCCACTTTTTAGATTCATGTGGCTATTTTCAGCCTTGCTGGATTGTTCGAATAGTCCAAACTACAAAAATTAAAAATTAATTCATTGTGCTATAATTTTATTTGCCCCATGAATTCTGCCACCAACCTAATTTAAAAGAAAACCATCATGTATTGAGTAACTCTCAATGAATATTTTTATTAGCTATAATCGGCAAGATTTCTCCCATGCAGAAACCCTTTATGATGAATTAAATGCAGAGGGACATAAAGTCTGGATGGATATTAAGAACCTTCAATCTGGAGTAAATTGGAAAGAACAAACCAAGAATGAAATAAGAAATACGGATTTGTTTTTACTAATTGTTTCACCATGGTCCTTGAATTCAATTACTGTAATGGAAGAATGCGAAATTGCATTACAAAACAATCGCAATTTCCTATTGTTAGTAGTGCAAAGCATTAGGCCTGGGCAAGAATTCAATCTCCCAATTGGATTACCGTGGATAGATGTTCGTTCCAGACCATTGGAATCCGTGGCCCTTATTTTAAAGTGGTTTCAGGATCATGATGTTGCAGAAGTGGGATGTTTGCCAATAAAATTTTCTCGTAGTATTGTTGATGTTGCACCTAAAGAAATCCATCTACTTGCTAGCGTTGGCATTCTTGTTAGTGTTATTGGGTGTTTATTGTACATTTCATCCTTCTCTTATTTAAAATATCGTCCTGTTTTTAATAATAATTTACAGATAATAGACGAATTATTTAGATTCCTTTTATTCCTGTCTTGCTATTTTCTTGTTGATTATTTTCGCAGTGTTTTGCAGATATATAATCGAGAAGGCAATGAAATTATCGGAATGCTTAAATGGATGCGGAGAGTGCTGATTGTAAACGTTTTCTCCTTTCTTGTTTTATCCTACCTTTATTCTGAATTTATTAATGGGATTAGTGAAGATTTAAAGGCTAAAGAGGTTAGTCAATTGCTAATATTTAGTGTTAGTTTTTTAGGATTGCTAATTTTGACGCTACCATATAATAAATTCGTATCATCTCCAATTATCAAGCGCTGGTTGCCAGCTTTTAACAGGAAACTCATCAAGCACAGATTTCAGAGTAATATTCCATCCCCCAGAATTTGGTACAACAATCCTAATAAATTATATTTTCTTTTTTCGGAAGTAGATAAGCCTTATGCATTAAGGCTCGAAAAAACTATGATCAGAAATGGGTTCCTAATAATTACTAATAAGAACATCAATTACATGGATGAGGTAGTAATCTTAATAATTTCTTCATGGTCAATGCGGGATATGAATATTTTGAAACGTCTTAATAATTTTTCTCTGGATAGAACTCCGATTATTCCAATAATCTTGGAGAATATTCCTGATAATATTATAATTCCTCAAGAAATTGCAGGGTTAAATTTCATAGATTCGAGAATTGATTTTCGCCAAGCCGAGGATAATTTAATCTCATGCTTGCGAGGAGATCGCTTTTCTATGCTCGAGAAAATTCCCGAAAGATTAGATCTTGACAATTTATCCGGCCGTATTGAAAATCTTTCCAATTCCAATTATCCAACGCCGATTTCATTCAATTCAATTTTTATAGCTTTTTCAATTCCCCCATTATTAAAAATGGTAATTCCGCTATTATTCACAACTTTAGATTCTGAGAATATTATTTATATAGGACATGTCGATTTGCTTTTCTTCTCCATTTTTGTGATTTTAGGAGCTATCCAACATATGGCTTATTGCGCCTTTAGAAAGCGCCAAATCTCGTGGGTGCTTTTTAATATTATCTATTTAATTATTTGTTTGACTTGGGTAATTTTTATGCTTACTTTTAGACCAATATTGTTGTCACCAAGAAATATGAGCGAATGGGGTTTTAATGTAATTAAATTGTGCATAATCCTGTCTGAATTGGCGTTTGTTACGTTCAGCTATTATAAGATTCAAACCTGTAATTATCGCGAATGGATACCAGGAGGAAGCAAGTTTTCTCTTTTATGGATTCAATCAGAGAATTGGATAATGCTTACATTCATTCTATGCGTATGGTTCATGTCTTTACCATAAGTTTCCACATCGATTTAGTACCAATTTTAAACTAATAAGACAGAACTATAAGATGTTAGATACTTCGCAAAAATAAAATGATTTCAAGTTATTACAATCAGAAAGACTCCTAATCTCGAAGCGAGTGTGAACGCCACTTATAAAAGCCGTCCGGGTTCTGTTGGTATACTCTAATTATTGAAATCTTGAATCCGAATAAGAGTTTGACCTGCCCCCCAAAAACTAGTCCAGAAGTAGAGTTAGTAAAGTGGATGATCATGGGCTAAACTGGAAGAAGAAAGGCAGGAAAGAATGGCAAAGAAAGTATACACCCCGGAAGAGATAATAAGCAAGCTGCGGGAAGCAGAAGTGTTGCAAGGACAAGGGCAAAGTATCAGCGCGATCAGCCGCATGTTGGGGATCACCGACCAGACCTACTACCGTTGGCCGCGTGCGGCGAAGAATACGGCGGAATGCGCACAGACCAGGCCAAGCGGTTGAAGGAGTTGGAACAGGAGAATGGTCGATTGAAGAAGATCGTGGCAGAGCTGACCTTGGAATCGGCGATCATCAAGGAGCTGCTGCGAAAAAATTGACCAGCCCGGCGAGGAGGCGGGAAGCGGTGTACCAGGTGCAAGCAGAGTTTGAGGTATCGGAACGGACAGCCTGCCGGGTGATAGAACAACCCAGATCGACCCAAAGATATCAAGGGATCCAGCGAGATGCAGACATGCCGCTGACGGAGCGAATTGTGGCATTGGCCAGAGAATATGGTCGATAAGGTTACTGGCGGATCACCACGCTGCTGATCTGGGAGGGTTGGCCGGTGAATCACAAGCGGGTGGAGCGCCTGTGGCGGTTGGAAGGGCTGAAAGTGCCTGCAAAACAGCCCAAAAGGGGCCGTTTGTGGCTGAATGACGGGTCGTGCGTCCGTTTGCGCCCAATGCACAAGGGGCATGTGTGGAGCTATGACTTTGTGGTGGACCGCACCCAGGATGGGCAACCCTTGCGCATCCTGGTAGTGATGGACAAATACACCCGCAATGCCAGGCATTCGCCGGTGAGGCGCAGCTTCAAAGCCACGGATGTGGAGGAGTGTTTGACCGAGCTGTTTTGCGCGCACGGCGTTCCGGAGCATCTGCGCTCAGACAACGGGTCAGAATTCACAGCCACACAGCTGCGCACCTGGATCAACGAACTGGGAGCCCAAACGCTGTACATCGAGCCTGGCAGCTCCTGGGAGAATGGGTATATCGAATCCTTTAATGGCAAGCTGCGCGATGAACTTCTCAATCGAGAAATATTCTATACTTTAGAGGAGGCACAGTATCTACTGGAAAAATGGCGTGTACACTACAACTGCTATCGTCAACTACAAATCCCCAACCCCGGAGGCCTGGCTGATGCCTTCGTTGGCGGACGCCGTTATCACTCCACCCGTGCAAACACTAACATAAGGAGTGGTACAATGAATAGGGTAGGTCAAGTTCTTCAAGAATGTTCAGGTAAATTGTAAACGTATTAGGTTATTTAATAGGCCAATAATAAACATCTGTTAATTAGTTTGGAGGCATACATGACATTCAACCTATGGAATGAGAGTTTGAATAACGAAAATTATTCAAACACCGAATATCAAAAACATATCCTTGAGCAGTATATATTTTATGCTGAAACAGCCGATCGTGTTACAGAAAGACGGAATCAGATGAATGCTTTCTTTATCTCGATCAACACCCTGATCATAACAGGCATTGGATTATTCTATGACCCTAGTTTAAGGCTCATTAATAAGGCAATAATCGTAATTCCGCTTATTGCTGTATTGTCTCTTTGTGTTTTGTGGTGGTTCCTTCTAATTTCTTATCGTAGGCTAAATATTGCAAAATATAAAATCATTACAGAGGAATATGAAACGAAATTGCCATCCATGCCTTTTTTGGCTGAATGGATCTTGTGTAAGGAAATCAAAAGACCTGAATTAACTATAATTGAACTGTTTGTTCCGCCAATTTTCGGTTCCATCTACTTAGTTGGTGCTGTTTTATTAATTTTTTCATAAAATGAAACGATATAATGAAAAAAAAACCTAAATTTGAAAAATTAGCCAGAGTACAACATGAAATTTGGATTCATTGGATGAAATATTTATTCAGTGTTTCTACTATGAATCCAGATGGATCTTATACCATTCCAAAGGAAAAAGTCGATAGATGGAACCGCTTAATAAACACACCTTATAAGAACCTTACAGAAGATGAAAAGGAAAGTGATCGCGAACAAGCTCAGAAGATTATAGATATTGTAATTGAATAAAGAAAATCCGAGAAATAATTGATTGTTTACCAACAATTTTCTACAACCTTGGTGGCAGATGTTAATGTTTTACGGATTCTAGTGAAATCGTACAGATTACTTCTTTCTGTTCCGCCTTGAGTCTAGCATGCCTCACTTGTGAGTAACCAATCTCTTTCACTTCACCCTCAGGTGTGCGAAATGCTCCAGTTTGGGTGTGAGACACCAGAATCAACATTTTGCTCTTCCACCCAAACAAGAATGATCTGCTAGCAAAGACTGACAAAAATCTGCAGAGCCATTTGTTATTAATTGTCGTCTAGTGTTTTCTTTACCTGATTTGGGAAAATCGTTTTGGTTCATGGAGAATTTTTGCCCTCCACATCTATTTTTCTTGTCTTTTTCACCTACGTGTCGTTTATTCCAATCATTTTTAAACTTGCTTTTTGGATCAATTTTGTTTGGATGGGTTGCTATTTGTTTTTTCAACAATAATATCTAATGACTTTTTTGCAACATTGGTTTGATCCAAATCATTTACTCTAGGGTATGCAATTGATTCTGAAAATTCAAGCCACCTAAAACCGGATTTGATACTTTCTACGTTCGGTTCAATAATCTTGTGAACATTCGCGAGTCGTAAACTTGGCCAAAAATCTACTTTCGAACAAATGAGGCACCGTTTCATTAGGTAATAGGCCTCTCTTTGAATTCCACCCGAATCGGTTACAACACATCGGGATCCCTTTATAGCTGAAAGCATTTTTTTATAGGATAATGGAGTTGTGTATATTACATTCTTAACATTTAATAATCCAAGAGCTTCTAATTTTTGTTTTGTTCGGGGGTGAATAGAAAAAACTACTTTACTATAAACACTTATAGTGTTCAATATGATTGGCAATATGGAATCTGATTCAAGATTCTCTTCTCGATGTAATGTTAGCAATATATAACTTCCGGGTTCTAAACCATCAAAACCCGCTGGAAGGGATTTGGAAAATTCTATAACGAAATCGCGAGCTATGTCACCTACAATAAAAACATTTTCTGTAATTCCCATCTTCTTTAGGCTATCGGCTGCCAATTCCGAAGAACAGAATTGTAATGTCGCCAAGTGAGAAACCAATTTTCCATTTGTTACTTCAGGTGTTCTCAAGTCTTTTATAGCTGTGCCAGCTTCAAAATGGGCAATTGGAAACTTGCTTTTATTTGCAGCCAAAGCTCCCGCTAACGTAGTATTCGCATCTCCAAATATTACAACCCAACTAGGATTAGCAACCAATAAAATATCGCTAATACAAGTAATCATATTTCCTAGCATTTGTGCAGAAGCTTTGTTTACATTCACAATAGTATGGTCAAAATGAATATTGAGTTCTCTTATAAATACTCCCGAAAGATCATCATCATAGTGTTGCCCCGAATTAATAAAAATAGGGGCAATTTCAACTTGTGAAGTTAGATTATAATTTACAATTGCTCTTTGAAGCGCAGCGCATTTAATAAATTGCGGTCTTACCCCGCCAATCACTGCTATTGATAATGCCTTTTTCATAGTTATCAATTGACCTTGACAGATTTATTCTAATCTAATATGCTCATTAAATATAATGCCACAAAAATTCTTGTGTTTGGATTAATTAGATTAGGGATTCCTCTCTTTCCAAAGGCAAGTTCTGAGGGTATTGAAAACCAACAGAGTTCGAGGATTTTCATTAGAGAAATACCTTCATCAACCCCTTTAATTACTTCCCCTTGTCCAACGCGAAATTTAAATTCATTGCCTCGATCATATGAACTGTCTAGCCAAGGACCATCTTCTAGTGTCTCGAATGTGAGCGATACCATATAATGGACGCTTACCAATTGTCCGTTTCTGGGTATTGCGCCTGATGTTTGTTTACGAATCTCGTATTCGAGTCCCGAAATTGTTTTTTCCATTTTCATAAAACCTTTCCTCTGCTTTACATCTATTATCATCTTTTTTTATCACACGAAAACCTTGTCGATCAAAACGAGCAGAAGGAACATCTTGTCCACGATAAGATACTCTCGAGATGAAAACACCATTTGTATAGGACCCTCCTCTTGTTATTCTCCTGCATTCATCCCCATACTCCATGTTTTCACGCCCATCATCTACATTATAAGGATAAGAGAATATTTTGTTTCCCACCCTATATGCACTGCTGCACCATTCCCAAACATTGCCACTCATATCTAATGGAGAATGCTTTCCCCAAGGACCGTCAGGCAGAAGGTAACAGCCTGGTGGTGTTGGACTCCCTATGTTTGATACATTCGTATTTGATCTCTTTGGATCATATATATTTCCCCAAGGGAAGATGCGTCCATCAACTCCCCGCGCGGCAATTTCCCATTCGGCTTCACTTGGAAGACAGATCCTGCTATTTAATATTTGAGTTAACCATTCGCAAAAGGCTACAGCCTCATACCAATTTACGAAAGTCTGGGGATAGTTTGGAATTTCCCATTTTTCAAATTCCTTAGGCCTAGCATTTGCATGGTTTTGACGCCATTTCCAACCTTCTTTAGTCCATAGAAGTTCATTATTGTATCCATTCTTATCTTTTATGAAAGCTTGGAATTGGGAAACGGTTACCGGAAATCTACTAATATAAAAACCGCCAATTTTAACTTCACATTCGGGTACTTCTCTATCAAACGGTTGACCAAAAGCCCAAGATTGAGTGCGCATAAAACTTATCTTATCTTCAGAAGACCCAATCTGATAACAGCCTTCTGGAATAAAACACCATTCTAAATCATTGGTATTATTTGGAACTATAATTCCTTTTCTTCTGTCTCCCATCAAACCTAAAATTCGAGCGCATTCAGCACGTTCTAGGGGAGGTAATGCGTCATATGTGCTGAGCAAAGAAATTAACCAGTCGCGTAGTCGGTTATAGATCCCCTTCCACAACATTCGTTCATTATCTATATTAACATAGAGTTTATAATTCTGGATGTATTTTGCTGCCAACCAAACCGACCACCATCGGGAATCCTGTGGATTATCGGTCACAGTCTTAATATCATCTAATAGGTCATCAATTAACAACCACAAATCTCCTGTTCTTTTATGCAGTGTATGATCTTTATCTATTGGCAGATCACTGCATAATATATCTCCAGCCAAGAGACATGTCTCTTGCCAGATTTGGGGATTCTTTTCAATTACGCTTCGTACCAACTGAAAATCTTTCTGACCTTCTCTTACCAAGAATGCAGCTGCAAGACATTCTTCAAAACCTCTATGTGCAAATTCATAATTATCATTACCTAATTCTACTAAAACACCAGCTTGGTCGCTCAAATATTCTATGGCATCTCTGATATCCACCTTTTTAGATAAATCGAACAAACTCACCAATAAAATTTCTTTGGTTATATATTGCTCATTTTTTGCACTTGGATCGTATGAGAATAATTCGTGGGATTTATATGCAATGACCTCTAAGGCCTTGTAGATTTCATATACTGAACAACCAATTTTTTGCAGAAGTGATTCTTTGTCACCTATTCTCGGAATAGACCAGGTATCTAATAACAATGTTACGCTTCTATGGTAAAGTTCGCCTCTGAGCGTAGGGAGCTTATTATCCTTCTGATTCAGGAACAATCCTACCATCAATGTAAGCAGCAAAGGACTATTAGTCATAGATTCCGGAATGGATTTTTCCTTCAATTCGCAAAAAAAGGAAGCTTCTTTCTGAAAGACAAGGGATTTGTCAGTTTCAAATTCCTGAATGAGTTTACTTACTATCTGGTGTTTTTGAATTGAAGTTAAAGGTTGTAGAGTAACCGATTGAAATCCGTCCAGTTTCCATTCTTCACTTCTATATGCATAAGGACGACTTGTAATGATTATTCTACATGCATAATCATTATCCAATGATTGTGCCAAATTCTTAATTTGGAGACGCCGCAAAGTCAAATAATTTTTCCCATCTATCAGTGAGGGAATTGGCACCTCATCGAGGCCGTCAAGAATTAAAACAGCATTTCCGGACCTTAAATCTCTAATAATAGCCTTTGCAATAACATCCGACCCGTCAAAACCTTTGCTCTTAAGCTTAATATAATTTTCGAGATGATCTGTTTCTGCTAATTCTTCTATCGATTCGGGAAAAGATTCATTAACCAAATTACGAAGCTTAATATATACTGGCGTCAATGCTCCATGGGGCCAATTTCCGAGATTTTTCAAGGACAAATTTCCAATCGAAGGGTCGAGTTGAGAATTTATTAAGCATGAAGCTAAATGCCGTGCAAAGGTGGTTTTTCCACTGCCCGGGCTACCAATAACAACAATTCTATCTGAAAGAGCGGCGGCGTCTACAGCTGTAAGTGGCCAAAAATCTTCCTTTACCGGTCCTTCCCAGAATGGAGCGGCTATCAAAGGCCTTGATACTTCATCAATATAAGGACTAGTAGAAACCCCGTTTATTATCTTCTGAACTTCGCCTACAATAGCATCTAAAACAGAAGTCTCGAGTCTGGGCCAATCATTGATTATTCCATAATCATGCTTTGCATCCGATAAAAGAGTATATGTAGGGTTACGTTTACCTACCCACCAATCTGTAATTTCGTAATCTGAGATTAATACGCTTAAATTAAATTCTATAGGAATTGGAAAATAAATATGCTCAATTGGAGTTCGATCTTTTTTAGAAGGAAAAATCTGTGATAATCGTAAAAAAGATAGAGCCTTACGAATGGTCCTAAGATAATTTTGAAAATCGTCTGAAATCCTAATATCAGATATTTGTTTCCAGTGTCGAGTTACTCCTAATCCAAAATATTGTAAATCCTCAAGTAATTTGCTTATACCTTCTTCCCAAGGATTCTTAGTAAATTGAATAAACGAATTGGATATGTTAATGTTTTTCGGTAATCCTAAATATTGTATACACTCTTCAATATTACATTTCTCAAGTAATATTGGAAATATCCGTTTATTAAGTTCCTTAGCTTTTTCTATTTCATATTTGATGCTTTCGGAACAGCAAGATTGTTCAGTTAAACACAAAATAACGCCGTCGCAAACCTGAATTCCTTTATCAACTGCAATTTTCCAATCTTCTTCTCCGGTATGTATATTTTTCCAGTCATACCACACATTGTATTTTTCAAGACTTAGCCTCTCAATAAGTTGAAGGGCACCTGCAGTTCCACGTCTGTAGCAAACAAATAATGTGGGCATAAGGATGTTCTCTTTAATAATATATATCGATTAGTTTAGTCGGTAAATTTTATTATAGCATGAGATTAAAAAACAGCATTTGTTTCTGAAGATCAGACAAGAGTTCGGACATTGCCAAGGACTAGACAGGCGAAAGCTTGAGCGATAGGGATTTGCAGTTGGCACACAACCTGAGGAGAAATGCGGAGGCGTTGTTTGAGGAGGACAAATAAGCCAGAGAATTGCTTCCACTTGGGACTGGTGGTGGAAGCAGGCGAAAAAGCAAGCAAGGACTGAAAAGAAATCTCCTGAGGAAGAACATTTCCGTAAGTCACATCCCGCAAAGCCTCGCCCAGGAAGAGACCCACCACATAAGCTAATAAGGTGAGGGCGATCATTTGCTCCATATGGGATTGTTGCTTGCTCATGATCCGATCCAGGCCAAGCAGGGTTTTGCAATCGCGAAAGCTCTCCTCGATTTTCATGCGTTTCAAGTAGATCTGCAGCCCTTCTTCGGGTTCCAAATCCGTCATCACCCATACTGGGGTCTGAAACCCTGCGCGCCACAATCCGATCAAGTTGACTTGGACCAGTCCCTTGTACCATACCTGGCGTAACCCTTTGCCCATAGGTTGGGGCCAACCTGAGCGCTTGACCCTGCGCATCGGATATGCCCACCTGGGGTAAGCCGACTTTCAATCGGATCACAAAGTGGATCTTTTCGACCACCAGGTTTTGTAACAACTCCAGGTAGCTAAATTCACGATCTAGGACCAATGGCCTTTCCCCCAACAGCGATTTGATCTCCGCGAAAGCCCGGAAATGCTCCTGATTGCGGGAATTAGCCTGGGCTCCAATGGTGCGCGATGAATAGGTGATGAAGTGAAATGGGATCGCTCGACCCCGGAAGGGAGTTGCCAGGAGCAGCATCCAGTAGCCTAACGTTTGTCCATCCGACAGCTGACCCACATAGGCAGTCTTTTTGGCTTGCGGCCGTGGGATTTCGGTCGGATCGCCGATCACAAATTCAGCTTCTTCCTGGAAAAAGCGTAACAATAACCCGTTGACATCCACCTGCGCTAGAAATCGCTGGATCACTTTGTAGTTGGTTGCTGGCAGCCCGCTCATCCGCTCAGCTATTTGGCTCATTCGGGATGAACAGGCCTCTAAGATCCCCTGGATGATCTGCACTGCTTTTCCCAGCCATCTCTCTTGATCGATCAGACAGCCCATTATTTCGGAAATGTTGATACACTTATCCATGAGAGCCTCCTTCTCCTAAACGGTTTGTGGTGAACTTAGTTTAGTCGATTTGGAGGCTCTTATTCCTTCTTTTTGTCCGATCTTTTGTCTGAACCTCAGTTTGTTTGAAATTTAGATGAAGTAGGATTTTTGTCAATTAAAAACCGGCTCTCCCGAAAATTTCGTGAAAATAGCTCAACCAGCCACAAGCATACCCAGCACCCGCTTTCGAAGCAAGTCAAAATTGGCATGCCTTTACATTTGGAGTTTGATTAATTCCAATCGATTGACATTTCCTTCTGTTAGCCCATTACTCTAAGGTAGAGCCATTGCACGGCTTTCACTATATCTAAATCACTCTCCAAACCATTGACAAAGCTCTTCAAAGCATCTATTTCACATTCACGGATTCTTTTCAGCCAGTCCATCATCCCATTAACCTGCCGGTCATGGATCAGGCGTATTAATTGCTGAGCCTATTGGATTACTATTGTATTCAATGAGTCGGCCTGGTTTATTCTATCTAGTGCAGAGCGATTTTCTTGATCCGGGTTGTCCGGATCCAAAACCAGCAGTTATAATGCACGTTTGGCTTCCCGGGGCTTTACTCTCTGCACGTGGATATCCCTTTTTTAAATCCCCGCATGCAGATTTCACGACCACATCAATATTTTCCTCAACGTTATTGGCACACGCTCGATCTTTCAAGAAACGCCAGAAATGTTCAATTGGGATCAGGTTGAAAAATGAGATGGCAGCCAGATGATCATTACACGGTGCTCAAATAAACTCAATGCAGCTAATGCGGGGGCACTCTTGTGGCAAGAAGCAATATCCAATACTAGAACCACGCGTCCAGCAGGATACCGTTTCATCAGTAACTCCTCAATAGAGCTGATGAAGGTTGCACTGTTTTAAATCTTTGCTGTTGTCCAAGTAATCATATCCTCCATCCAATTGTAATCGCTAAAAATTTTACGCTTCTGTTTTTCTCTTGGATAGGTTGCTGGAACGCGTTTCTGTTCGCCGATTTTCATCCAGAAAGCACGCAAGGGTGGATTGAGCGCTACCTTTGTTTTATCCATTGATATGAGCCTGAAATCGTCTCTGCAAATCTTTTTTCATCTCTTTCATTACTTTGGCTGCTTCAGCCTTGACATCCTTATCTCGCAGATAGCTTAAATCATGCTTCATGGACCGATATCGATACCCTTTCCGATGATCAACGCTGTGGTCTTGAGCCCAATTTCCGCAGCCCACTGGATCAATTGCTCAGCATTGACCTTATCCATGAATTGGTGGTTGGCAGGCATGTGGGCATGTTGGGTAAAAAACTGGTTCTTCCGGTACCCGCGCGGATGAACAGCCACCGACCTGCCTTTGTGGAAGATCTCCACCATCCGCTCGGTAGCACGCACTTCCACCGGCTGACGGATCAGGGGATGGGGAACAGAATACAGGTTGTTGTCGAATTGGATGTGATAATCCATATTCACCCGGGCTGTCTTTCTTTCAGCATATTCATAGGCCATTTGCGGCAGCGGGCGCAAGTTGGGGCGATCAATCTCCTCAAATTCCTGGCGCCGCGAACGACCAACCTGCTTCATCACCTGGTTGTTGAACTTTTCCAGTTGTGTGCAAATGGCCTGGTTGGCTTCTGCCAGGCTGAAAAAGGTGCGTTTGCGCAGCGGTGCCAAAACCCAGCGCTCCACATTTTGTACCCCGTTCTCCACCTTGCCCTTGTCTCTCGGTCTCCTGACCCGCGCAGGCAGAACGGCAAAGTGATAGTGTTCGGCCAGGTCCTGGTAGGCCAGGTTGATGCCTGGCTCGTAATAGTTCGGCTTGGTCACCCCGGTCTTCAGATTGTCGGGAACCACGATCCGCGGCACTCCTCCAAAAAACGCAAATGCCCGTACATGACCATTGTTCCAGTTGCATTGATTCTCGCTGGCCTGTGCCTCTGCATAGGCGTAGTTGCTGGCTGGCAGTACCGCCACAAAAACAGATCCCTGGCTGATCTGACCGGTTTCCGGATCAGTGATACTGATCTTCATCCCGGCATAGTCCACCTGCACTCGCTCCCCACCCAGGTGTTCCTGCCGCCGCGTGGGTTCCTGGCTGGCTTTTTTCCATCGCCGGTAGTACTCGCAATACTGTGAATACTGATACCCTTCCGGATATTGTTCCAGGTACTCCATCCACAGCAAGCGCAGGGTAGTACCTTTCTGGCGCAGTTCTTTGCGTATCGTCTCCCAATTCGGCAGCGGACGCGCAGGTTCGACCGGCAAATCTTCCTCCCCAAACAAGCGCCTGTACATTCCATCCTCGTCTTCTTCAGTCAGGGGCCAATTGATCCCAGCCTCCTGAGCTCGGCGCAGATATTCTCCCACCGTGCTGTTCGACACTTTGCAGGCTCGGGCTATGGCCCGGTTGGACAGGCCTACCTCGTATTTCAATCGCAAGATTTCTTTGATCTTTCGCAAGGTTAATCGCTCCTGGCTCATGCTTTCCTCCTGTTCCATCTGGAGTCTAGCATGGCTCTTATGTGATTAACCAGTTCTCTTCCTCTCCCCCTCGAGTGTGCGGCATACTCCGGTTTGGGTGTGCGACATGCTCCGGTTTACCTGTGCGGCTTACTCCGGTTTACCTGTGCGACATGCCCCGGTTTATGCATCTTTGCGGATCTACTCCCAATTCGGCAGCGGACGCGCGGGTTCAACCGGCAAATCTTCCTCGCCAAACAAACGCCTGTACAACCCATCTTCATCTTCCTCAACCAACGGCCAGCTGATCCCGGCCGCCTGGGCTCGGCGCAGATATTCTCCCGCCATGCTGTTCGACACTTTGCAGGCTCTGGCTATGGCCAGGTTTGACAGGTCTGCATCGTATTTCAATCGCAGGATTTCTGTAATCTTCTTCATGGCTAATCGCTCCTGGCTCATGCTTCCTCCTGTTTCGTCTGGAGTCTAGCATTGCTCTTATGTGATTAACCAGTTCTATTTCCCTACCCCCTCAAGTGTGCGACATGCCCCATTTTATGCAGTAAGAGTCCTTTTTATTCCGGTTTTTTGTGGCCTTCTTTACCCGACCTTGACAGCTGGGTATTGCACCCACCTTAAGAAAATAACAAGACAAAGAAAAAAACAAGCCCGATTCCTATTCCTTTTGTGATAGTGATGGTTTCTTTTCCAATAATCAAAGATGAAATGAATAATAAAACGACTCTCCCGTTACTTATGGCGACTGGATAGGCTAGATTGGGTGCAGTTCCATAAGAACTAAATAGTAATAGGTTAGCAAAAATTGCGAATATCGAGGTGATTATCAAGAGAGGGAAAGTTTTAACTGGGATGCTTATCGGATATTTATTTAGTAATGAGGCAATCAGAAAAAAGATGGCTGCAAAAAATAAGAAAGAAGCGGTATAGATTGGTATTTGGATATCTAATGAAATTGCTGTTTTTGTAAGCAATGCAAGGCCAGCGAAACAGATGCCAGAGATCAAAGACCAAAAAATCCATTTCTTATTTGATTTATTTTCTTGCTGATGATTATTTCTTGTAATCAATAAGCAACCAACAACTAATCCGATAAGAGCTATAATACGATATGGTTCAAATTTACCGAAATAGAAAATAAGAGACCCCAAAAATGTAATAGCAATTCTTGTACTTGATAATGCTTCAACATACCCAATATTAGGCTGGAAACTAATACTAAGGTTATAAGAATAATTTCCCAACCAACTTAACAATCCTGACAGGAACACGATGATCCAAAAGCTGGTGTGCAGGTTGATCTTATCGATTGATAAAAAAACTATGCCAATAATTAATGATGTAATTAGCCACACATAGAATAGGTACACCTCTATTCTAATTTGATGCTGTAATTTCTTAAAACATAGGAACATAGAAGTATTAGCAAAAACAGATAGTAATGCAAGAATAAACCATGACATTATAATTTCAATTCCTAATCGGTTCCAAAGAATAAGAAATAACTGTGTTCTCTAAAAAGTCGATAGTCTGCTCTCGATTTTTTAGTAAATGATCATTTATTTTTTCAAATGGGTTACTGCCATTCTCGGTCCACCACATTGGGTGTGTTAATATTTGCATAGATTTTCTAGAACTAAATTCTTCGGTTAAAATTGGATTTCCGCGTTTCCATCGACCGCCAGAATCACTATGGTAACCTATTAGCTTAAAGTAAATATCCTGATATGTATGATTAACGTTCTCAGGCATAGGTATTATATCTAGATCAAAAGCTCTTTTCCCTATTCTGTGGAAACTAATTATCTTAGAGTTGGCAAACGGGAAAATTTTAATTAAGAAATCTAATTCCTCTATTAATCCAATATGAAAATCCTCTCCATAAAACCGCATATCAAAATGAAGACAAATATCGTGTCCATGTTCATGAATTTCTTCTATTACTTCTCTAGCATAGGCGCTAAGAATATTATATAAAGGGGTTCGTAATTGAAAAAAAAAGGAAGATTTTATTCCTAGACTGTTTTCTAATCTTGAAATTTGAACCGCGTTTCTAAGATTAAAATCAATGTCATGCCTAAATAACACAAACGGAATTGATTTTTCTATTAAACCCACGACATTATCATTGAATTTAATGAATTGGTATTTTTCTTGTTGATAAGCTTCGATTATCTCAATGTAATTTGGAATATTTAATTTGTTTTTTTCATCAAAATCTGACTTAGTCACAAACCCCTCCTTGATTATTATGAAATCGTTTTATAATCTTTTATTATATTTGAGACATATTCTTGATCAGTTAGTGATAAATCTGGATAACATGGCAGACTAACTATCTGATTGCAAGTCTTTTCGCAAACGGGGAAATCACCAATTTTATATCCTAGACCTTTAAATGCTGGCTGGAGATGTAAAGGATAAGGGTAATATATAGTAGTCTCAATTCCATTTGATGATAGAAAATGTCTGAAGCCATCTCTATCATTTTCGATACGAATTGAATATTGATGAAAAACATGAAAAAACCCGTCTTTTACGACAGGCAATATAATATTATTAGTGCAATTGAGTAGATTGTAGTAATTATTGGCAACTTCACGACGTTTTTCTATCCATGATTCAAGATATTTAAATTTGACATTAAGTATAGCTGCTTGTAATTCATCTAATCTTGAATTAATTCCAATAACTTCGTGAAAATTTTTGTTTGTTGCCCCTTGTCTTCTGAAAATATCAACAAGATGGAAAAGGTACTCGGCATTTGTAACCATCATGCCACCATCACCAAATGCTCCTAGGTTTTTTGTGGGGAAAAAAGAAATTGCAGCTGCATTTCCAAAACTTCCTACTTTTTTACCAAATATTCGTGCCCCTATCGCTTGAGCAACATCTTCAATAACAAAAAGATTATAACTTCTAGCAATTTCCATGATTATTGACATGTCAGCTGGATACCCAAAAAGATGCACGGGAATTATAGCTTTTGTTTTATTTGTAATATATTTATCAATTTTTGAGGCATCAATATTAAACGTATCCTCATCAATATCAACAAAAACGGGTTTTGCCCGAACACGGCAAATGGCACCTGCAGTTGCAAAAAACGAAAATGGGGTAGTTATAACTTCATCATCAGCTCCTATATTTAACGCCATTAAACAGAGTAGAAGGGCATCTGTTCCAGATGCTACACCCAGACCATAATCGCATTGACAATATCTCGAAATCGTCCTTTCTAGTTTCTCAACATTTTGGCCTAATATAAATGCTCCACTATCAAGAACTTCTTGCATGGCAAGGTCTATTTCTGATTTTAACATTCTATATTGGGCCCCAAGTTTTATTGCAGGAACGGAGTATTTGTTATTCATTTATTTTTATTAATCGTTTCTTAAGTAGACTATATAGGAGGCATTCGAATTCTTGAGGCATTTTCCTGTGAAGAGGAAATTGATTCCCTACTTGCTCGAAAGTATCTATTGATCTTTCATGTAGTAAATATATCGAATTGACCAATATAGTATTTTGAGCCTGCTCCAACCTAAGACTTAAATCAAGTAAAGTATCATCAAAATACTCTGGTATAACAATTCGTTTGAGAATACGTCCATGATCAATACGACGGTTAATAACATGAGATGTAACACCCAAGGGACGGTCTTCATAAATAGCCCACTGTAAAGCATCCATTCCACGTCCTTCTGGCAATAGGCCTGGATGTATATTTATTATCCCTTTTTTTACCGACTTAATAATAGACTCATCTAATATCCTTGCCCCAGAAATCAATCCTATATCAATCGAATAATCGGATAATAAATCTCTACACTCCAAACTATTATGCTCTACTATAAAGTATGGGATACCAAATCTCTTGCATATCTCATATGGATGGATCAAATCATAATGTCGTGGTTTTACTCTAATGGATGGAGCTGGTATTTTTATCTCAACGGGGTTTGCTGCTAATACTATATCTGGATGTACCCCCTCTGTAATCATTCTTAGCAAGAAATCTTGCGTTTTCTTATGAGGAAAATTATATGCAAAAATAGCCAATCGGAATCTTGATGCATAAATCATTTATTTCTCCCAATTTCAATGTGGTTAGACTCATGTATTCTTTAACAAGAGTGGGTGAACAGAATTGGAGTTAGTTACAGGTGAAATTTCGCTTTTATTGATCATATTCACAAGATTTAGAGATGGTTCTGTATCTGAAACTCGCACCCCTCTTCCAGCAAGTATTTCTTCGTAGACTCTTGTGTGTAAATCCGTAAATTTATCTGAAAAATCTATTATTTCACCATTAAACAAGAGGGTTCGTAACGCATAGTTCCCTTTATCACGAATTTCTTGAGGCAAATCCTCATTATCAATTGATAGAAACCATTGTACACTTGCATTATCTAATTCGAGTACCCCTGCCATTTTATTTGGTTGTGAGAGATGTAAAATGCTCTTCTGAACAGATCCAAACAGCCATATGAGAACATCAAAGAAATGAACTCCTATATTCATGGCTATTCCCCCCGATTTTTCAAACGATCCTTTCCATGAAGAGTGATACCAATTACCACGTCGAGTAATGTAGGTTAAACGTACTTTGTAATGTTCATTTTTCTTAGATTCTTTCAAGGTGTTTCTTAATTCTAATAGATTAGGATGAAGTCTCAATTGTAGAACAGGGTATACCCTTTTTCCGCTTTTTTCTTCTAATTCCAATATTTTGTAAATGTTTTTTGGATCTATGGTTAATGGTTTTTCACATATGGCATTAATACCAGCATGAAGTGCAATATTAATATGCGAATCATGCAGATAATTTGGAGAGCAAATGGTGAAATAATGAATCCGTTCGTTTTCTGAGTCAGCAGTAGATTGAATGGAATTAATAAACCGTTCGAATAATTCAGTCTCAGAAAAATAATATGCCTCTGGAAAATATTTATCAAGTATTCCTACAGCATCATGGGGATCTAAAACTGCAAGAAGATTATTGCATGTGGATTTCATAGCCTCAAAATGACGTGGCGCCACGAATCCTGCTGCACCCGCCAATACAAAATTATACATTTTTAATCCTCTAATAATTGTTGACATGTAGGATAGGTATCATTTATACCTGAAATCCAAGCATCGAATTCAGAAACGAATTTTGCAATTTCTGTTGGTTTTATTAATCCTTGGTCACAAAATAATCCGGTTATCATATTAGCTTTAGTCATATCATCTACTTGATTAATCACCCGTACATTTTTCCAATTATCCTGAATTTCTTTCGGAGTAATTCTATACGGCGACCTAGTAGCAAGCAAAATTTCTGACGAGTCCATTTTTCGAAAAGTGTAACTCGCTGTTGCAATATAAAAGGGGATCCTGAAATGTTGAGCAAGAATGGCTAATTGTGAAGTTCCGACTCTATTAATTACTGAACCATCAGATGTGACAATATCTGCTCCAACAAGAATAACATTAACACTTCGTAATAATGAGCATGCTGCACTATCAACAATCAGAGTTGTATTGATCCCTTTATTTCCAAGCTCTTTGGCAGTTTCCCATCCATCATAATCGGGCCTTGCTTCAAGAACTATAACCTTTAATGATGGATTATTTTTATATATTTCGTCTAAACCTTTAATAACAGTAGTGCTTCGACAAAGAGTCATTATAGTTTGAACATTCTGAAGATAATGACTAATGTATCGACTTACTGAAAACTGAGCTTGGTACATATAATCCAGATAGTTCTGAGCCGCTTGTCCAATTTTTTTTTGCAAGATTTCTGGTTTATATGCTGATATCCATAAGTGGGCGCGAGCAGAGATAAATCGAAGGGCGTTTTCAATTGGTGCACGTGATGGCTTATATTTTGCAGTGACATTTGCCATCTTATCAATCAATTCTACAAAATCGTTTACATTATTGATCGAGTGGTTTGCAATATTGATCACATATTCCAAGGCGAATCGAGCAAGCCCGCTAGCACCTGTAAATTTCTTTTCGTTCAGTTGATTGGTATAATTTTCTATGAGGTCAGTCATAAAATAACATCATGAAAAATAGTTACGTAAGTTCTGCTTTTGCCATCCATGCAGACAAAGCATTCATATTGCCAGCTTGGCGAACTAATGATTCTAATTTTTCCCACGCAAGTCCTTCGTCAACAACTTGCTCTGCAAGTTTGACACCTGAAAAAATTGAATTGACTTGACCAGATGTATAAAAGCCAGCACCAGCATTTGCTAAAACAATTTCTCTTTTTGCTCCTTTTTCATATCCGCGTAGAATTCGTAAAAAGTCTATCATGTTTTCATCCTTAGTTCTAGTTGTAATAGAATTCTTATCTGTTTTTCTAAGGCCAATATCTTCTGGATCAATCAAATATTCTTTTGTTTTGCCTTGCTTAAATTCAAGAACATTGGTAGAGCAGGTGGTAGATAATTCATCAATTCCGTCTTCGCCTGTTACAACTATCCCACGTTCATAACCCAACATACTTAATAAGATTCCAAGACGTGCATGATATCGAGTGGAGTAACAGCCAAAAACCCGATATCCCAATTCTATTGGAGAAGGAACACTTCCCACAATATGAAATGGTGAAATGAAAGAAAGCCCAATTTCTTTCATTTTTGCTAAATATTGGGGGCGGGTATGTGGACGGCCACCCTGTAAGAAACTATGGTAAATTACTATTCCAATATTTTCTAGTAAATCTATGATTTTTTTTGAATCATTCCAATACCTCAGGTCAATCCCGAGATTCGACATTATATCTAGGCTGCCAGTTAAACCTGTTACAGCAGTCGAACCTTGTTTAGCTACAGAAACGCCCCCTCCAGCAATAACAAACGCTGAAGTTGTACCTATATTAAAAGTTCGTATTGATCTTCCACCAGTACCAGATATATCTAATCCTTTTCGAAAATTATATGTTGGGCCAAATAATTTTTTTATACTTTTACACAAACCCCATAACTCATCTATTGTTTCTCCCTTTGTATGTAATCCCAAGGTCAACAACGCCCAGTAGTAACCTTCGGTATCATATTCAAATAATAAATCAAATGCTGTTTCTACTTCATCTGTAGATAGGTTTTCGCCTTCAGATATTCTACGTATTAAGGGGGTTACATAACTAGCTAAGGAATTATTCTGGGGTAGCATATATTCTCATAGATAAAACGAGCCTTTTTTCCTACATTGGCCACAAAAATTTTTGTACTAATAATTGTTTTCTTTAGTTGTCAAGACCAATTAGTCTCAAAATCAGAAATCATTTTTATTGATAATAAATCTTCATCAATTTCAACGCCCAAAATTTTTTCGAGAGCAAATTTTCCTTGATATAAAAACATTCTGTGACCAGGAGATACTTTCTTTCCTAATTTTTCTGCTGTTTGTATCAATTGGGGTCTTAGTGGTACAAATGTTACATCGATAATGTAATCAAAGCCACTAATAAATTGTTCCCCAAATTTATAATCTTGACCTTTATTATACGGTGATCCAATGTGAGTTGCATTAATAAAAATATCGCCACTGGCTCGAGTAGCCATATCTACCATCCCTCCCACTCGTGAAACAAATGGAAACTCTTTTGCTATATCCTCGGCGTGTTCAATTGTCCGATTGTAGATTTCAATTTCCCGAGGCCTTGTGTTATTGAGTTCCATCAATGATAATAATCCTCTTACAACGGTACCTGACCCTAGAATTACAATTTTCTTATCAATATATGTTGTGAGTCTTCTTATAGATTCCTCAAGCCCAAAAGCCCCTTGATAAATCCCATATATCTTTCCATTATTATTTACTAACATGCCTACTCTGCTTACTTTTTTTGACAGCGGATGTAATTCATCAATTAGTTTTGGGATTCTAGGATCCCTTTCAAAAGAACCTGCTATTATTGCTCCTGCAAGATTAAGGTTTCGCATTCCGTCAATCAATATTCTTGGATCCGAATTGTGAAATAATAAATACACTGCATTTATTCCAGCAGCTTGAAAATACGGGTTATAGATGCTTAATCCTCTGTTGTTTGCCGTTGGATAGAACCGCGCAATTACTTTTGTGTTTTCATTTATGATAATGGACATTCTCGACTCCTTGATCTTACCAATTCTACAGATTATGCTAATCCTAAAAATTCACGAACGGTCACCTTTTTTTCTGTCCGGATTTTTTCTTCGAAAATGGAATATGCTTTATTTAATTCATCCAAGGTGTTTTTTGATTTTTTTTTCTTCGTGGCAATAAGGTTTTCCTCTACATTTGCTACCGAGGTTGCCCCGCAAATGCAAAATTCGACAGAGGGTTGGTTAATCACCCACCAAATAGCTAGCGTCGAAATCCGAACGCCGATAGCGGATGCTATTGGGGCCAAATATTGTTTCACCCACTCTTCTATTTCTATTCTTCTTTGTGCTTCAAATTCTGGCTTTCTATTCCTTAGATCCATGGTAGAAAGATTTAATCCCCTTATTATCTTATCTGTTAGTAAACCTCTTTCAATAACTTGGTAAGGTGTAATACCTATTTTATACTTCTTACAATATGTGAAGAAATTTTCTTCAAGGCTTTGATTTAGTAGGCTAAATCTATTTTGCACATACCTAACATCATTCGTTTGATTATATTGGACTAATTGTTCAAGAGTAACGTTTGAAACACCAATTTCTTTGATTTTTCCTTGTCTTTTAAGAAAACGTAATGCTTCTATGGTTTCTAGAAAGGGAGTATTCTTATCAGGAGTATGAACTATGTATATATCAATATAATCCGTTTGAAGACGTCTTAGGCTCTTGTCACATTCGCTAATAACATCTTCATATTTACTGCTTGGAATCGCCTGTTTAGAATCATTCCACACATAACCACATTTGGTAGCAATGTGATATCGATTTCGGGGAATATATCTTAGGATATTTCCTAACAATTCTTCTGCATAACCGAAGCCATACATAGGAGCAGTATCGATATACTTTCCCCCTAGATCAAGGAATCTATGAACAATCGATTCAGCCTCATTTTTATCAACATGTGTGAATACATTCGCAAATGGAAATGTCCCTAACCCCACGGCATTTTTTTGCATTAGATACCTCCTCCAAGTGCAAATAGGAAAATTCAAAAAAAGTTCCAAAAATATTTTTGAATTTTTAGCACGAAAAATCTTTACTATTGACAAAACCAATATTATTAATATTATCCTCTAAAATTTTAAAAGGTCAAGTAAAAATAATTGTAGTTTCTGTCCCATTATTGGTGGGCTTTGGGAGCCCCACCACAGGTGGGGGTAAAAAAAGCGAAATTGGCCTTTTTACTCCCCATAGGTAGGGGGTTAGAAAGTCACCAACCAATTTTGGGACAGATACTAATTGTAGCAGAATATTAACTCTCAGAACTGTGAATCCACATAACTAAAATAACTGGGCAATTGAATGAATGTCTTGTCCAATAATGCTTCACGAGTTCAGATAAACGGAAATTCATCGCCCGCATTTATGAAAAAAGGAAAATGCGAACAAAGCTATCAAGTGCCATTATCATCTCACTGATTCCGGTTATTTGGCCTGCTGCCTTTCTAGTCATTGGTGACATCCATAGGCAAATAACAACAATAATGGGTGATGCCTGCGTTGTCGAATTCTATCCTCTCGCCACCCGCCCAAACACTAATATGAAGGGTTTGCAAATCAATGAGTGCTGATCAATGTTGAATACGCCTATTCTTGCTCACTGCAACTCCCATTGTATTGCATGGATCGGCTAAACACGCACGAAAACTGTGCGATTTCACACTGTTAACCGGGAAAAAACGCGCAATACAATCTCGTAGATAGATTTGATTTATTGAGAAGACTCGTTTTATCTATCCAAATAACCGGCGAAAGTAAAAAAATTGACGAGAACCAAATATGCATTGTGAACGATGGCTTGATCCATTTCTATTTGACGACCTTTTTCGCCATGAATCAAATTGCATCGCACCTGGTAAATAGCGCTGAGAATATGTAACCAATTTATAGGAATAAATTCTCCGCGATCACAGTGTTTTTTCCAACAAGGGGGTTCAAATATTGATCGAGTAATCCCGTTTTGTGCGAGTTGAGAGAAATAATGAAGTACTAATTCTCTTCGATCCCCATAATTATTTGTGTTTATATTTCTCTGATCCAATTCTATCGCATCAAAGATCGGTAGGAACCCGTAAAAACTATTTACTGCATTAGCTAAAGCAACATTACTTCGCATAGCATGTTGAAAATCATTTTGAATTTCAACATTTTCTTTAAGTATATTAATCTTGAGTTTGTCTCTTCTTGAAATACCTGTGATACAAGTAGCCCATCCATTAAATGCCATCCACATATCTATGAATGGTCCAAATGAATCATTGGGCCTGCAGTTAATATTACTCACAGCATTGTGGAACCAACTTGAAATCGACGCTTTGCGTTCTGCTCGAAGACCGACATAGCGGGATAGAACTACAGATTCTTGATCGATTTGTTGAGTTCGTGAATTGTCATCCAAAGGACACGGCATATTCTATCCTTAGATTGAGTTTGGCATGATTAATTTTATATTAAAACTTCAAATTAACCAACTTGTTTGCGTAACCCCGAAAACCCTGCTACAATGCTTTCAGACGTGCACTTTGGCCCCCGCCGCGGGTGGGGGGAGTGCGCGTTTTGCGTTTAAATTCATTCCAAGGAGTACCCCATGAAAGACTTTGCATTATTGATGTACAGCCGCATCACAGCTCGCCGCGCTGAACTGGACGAGAAAGCCCTGCTGATCGCCCTGTTTGTTCTCGCCGCAGTGGTTGGATTGTCCCCGCTCGGGCAGGCTATTGCCAACAAGTTCACCCAAATGGCCGCCAGCCTGGGAAACTAAAGAGAAGGGCAGGATGAAGCGCGCGATTTCCTTTTCACGTCTGCTTTCGCGCCGCGCGGAGCTGGATGAGGCGGCCTTTGTCCTGCCCGTCCTGCTTTTGGTATCGTTGGCGCTGATCAACCTGGCCTTGTTTGGTTTTGCCGCGATGAGCGCGGCTAACGCCGCCAACTACGGCGCGCGCATGGGTAGTGTGGCTCAGGCAGATCCGGTTGGGGTGGCGCAGGCCTCCGCCAATGGGCGGTTGGCAGATGTTTCAGTTGGATCCTATGCGGTATCGGTCAGCGGTTCGGGCCAGCCCGGATCGCTGATGACGGTCAGCGTCACTTACCAGGTTCCCAACTATTTCAACATGCTGACCCAATTCTTCGGCGTCCAGTCACCCACCAGCTTTATTGGTGAGTCCCAGGCATATTTCCGCAAGGAGGGTTGGTGATGGGCGGGCGCTTGAAAGCCTTGAAAGCTCTGCTCACCGGCAGCAGCCGCGGATCGAGCATGGCCTGGGCGGCGATGCTGCTGGCGGTGGTGATGACCCCGCTGATGATTCTGATCGGTGACGGTGCGCGCCTGCTCTATGTCCATGGAAGGTTGATCACCGCGGCGGAAGCTGCCTGCGAAGATGCTTCGTGGACCGCCGCCGACCGCTATGCCTGGCAGGTGGATAATCTGGAACAGTACGACATCAATGATCGGCTCCCGATCTACCAGGCGCGGACGACGTTCAATCAGATCCTTGCTCCCCAATCGTCGTCGGTGAGTTATGTGCCTTCGCTGAGCATCCAGATCGATTCTGCTAACCGACGCGTGCTGTGCAGCGCCACGGCCGTTGTGTATATGACCTTCCAGTACCAGCCGGTGACCCTTCACGCACAGGCCACCTCGCGCCTGCGCTTCGCCACTGCCCCGTGAAATTGGAACCGCAAAGACACCAAGTTCTCTTAAAGGTTTTCTTAGTGTTTCTTCGCGACTTTGCGCCTTTGCGGTTAAGGTTGTAGGAGAATCATGGAGATTGACTTGCGCGGCAAGAAACCCTGGCTCTACCTTACCCTCGGCCTGGTTGCGCTGGCAGCCCTGGCGCTGATCGGGCGCGCCTTCACCCCGGCCGGGGGCGGGTTTCTGACCGCGCAGGAGTGGCAAATCCTCCAGGCGCAGCAGGCCTACAACGCGGAACTGAACAGCCTGCACGGAGATGCCGGGACGCTGCAAGCCCTGCTGGACCAGCAAGCTCAACCGGCGCGCGCGCAGGTGGTGGCCGGGGAGGTGCGCTCCCGGCTGGCATTGGGCGGGCTGGAGACACTCGCCCTGCAGCGCCAGGCGCTAGACGATGCCGCGCTGGCCGTGCTGGATTGGGCGGCAGGCCTGCAAAGCTTGGAAAGCGCCCAGGCTGCCCTGGACGCCGCGCGGAGCTTGCTCGATGAGGAGAGCGCGCTGTCCAACCTGATCTATTTGCCGGTGGTGAAAAAAGATGACCGTGGTGAGTGACCTGCGCCAGCGCATGCTGGACGACCTGTTGGAATCCGAGCGCCAGTTCCGCGAGCTGGCCGAGCGAAAAGCCCGCGCTCTGGTGGGGGTGCTTTCTGAACTGGCCTACCAACTGGACGGGAGCCGCCTTGAGCAATTGCGCCAGATGGATCCCAACGCGCCGCAGTCTTGGAAGCCGGAGGACTGGTGCGCCTTCTTCCGCGGCATCCCGGCGCGCGGCGATGGCTGGGGCGACAAAGCCACCCGCGTGGTCGAGTTGGAGCAGGAACTGGCGCGGTTAAAATCCACCCCTCCCGCTCCGCTGCCCGTGATATCTGAGCCGCCGCCTGCTATAGCTGCCGTGGTGGAGGTACCACCGCAACCCAGGGCCAGCGCCAAAGCCGCGACGATGCCCAATCCCGCCGGGTATGCCGGGCTGATCGAGGCGATCTCTGCGCTGGAGCCGCCGCCCAGCCTGCCCAACAGCTTCCGCTTCTCCTTTGACCCCTCGATGAGCAAGGCCGACGCTGCGCTGGCCTTCAAGCGCCGCCTGCTGACCCTGCGCGTGCTGGCCCACGGGCTGAGCGTGATGGTCGAGGTTGGGCGGCTGGTGGGCGCCGCCAGCAATTCCGACGCCCGTTCCGGGTCGCTGCGCCGCGCCTTCGACGCGCTGGAACGGGATGGCCTGATCGCGCGGCAGACGCTCTGCATGCCGGTCATTAGCAACCTGCCCACCCGCCTGGTGGTGGCGCGCCTGTCCGAGGATGGGATTCGCCTGTGCCAGGCATTGGGCTGGCAGGCCGTGGAAAGCGAGTGGGAGCGCCTGCTGCGCCTGCACGAAGGCGAAAGGCAGGAAGCGCACACCCTCTCGATCCTGCTCTTCGCCGCCTCCGCCCGCCTGCGCGGCTGGAGCGCGGAGATCCTCCCGGAGGTCAGCGGCCCGGCCAGGCCTGACCTGCGCATCGCACGTGGGGATCCATCCTGGCTGGTGGAGGTGGAGACCGGCGCGCGCGAACATGACCAGAACGCCAAGTGGCGCAACCTGGCCGCGCTGCAGGATGGGCGCGTGGGCATCGTGGCGCGCAACACGGTCGAGCGCCGCGCGCTGATTGCCGACTGCCGTAACATCGCTCAGCATGGCGCCGCCACCGATATTGAGACCTTGATTCTGGCCAAATTTGGCGATCTCTCCCCCGCCGATCCCCTCTGGGCGGAGGAGTGGTAGCGCGCTGATACAGTGTTCCTCCCGAGAGGGAGGGCAGGGCGCAAGTCCCTGCAGCGTGCCTGGCGCAAGCCGCCGTTGTTTGATAATCCAACGTAACGGTTGTGCAATCAGTGGCTGATTCGTGAAAAACTGCCACAAAGCGCAAGATTATTGAACCTTACCAACTGAACACGAAGCCTGTAAGCTTAAAGTTATCCGAACGGAACAAGGAATGGCAATGAGCGAGAACAAAGATCAAATTCAACAAATCCAGCATGCATATTCTTGAATACTCTCCTATAATGAGAGATAATTTGACATGTTGTAAATATGATGGAGGTGAGTGGTGTCCATGACTAGTCCAGAGTCGATAAATATTAGTAGTCGCGTTGGTGTTTTAGGTAAAGAAGGTGGGAATGCTGGTGGTGCTTTGGTGGCTTTGCCTGAAAAACTGAAAGCATCTGTAGTTGTGACAAAAGAACAACCACTACGACATCATGATACTGTTTTGCGTCTAGAGACAGAACGAAAAAAAGCTTCACAATACTTCAAGGTTCAAATAAGAGGTGATATTAAACAAGGAGTTCAATATGGTAAAAGACGAGCAACCGCTAAGGAGTTAATATCAGCCAGTCAAAATAAACCGGATGATTATCATGGAACCGATGTTTCTGGTCCTTATCATCCAGAACTATCACCGATTTTTAAGGCTGTGAGTGGGTTTGCCATTATTATTTTATTATTTCAACAATCATTTTCTGTTTTCCACCGTGTTGGTGGATCTGAAGTAACCAGAAGAACTGATCCGTCAACTTTGGTTTATCCGAGCTTGGGAGATAAAGTTAAAGCTTTTACCAGAGAGATTGGAGTTGATGGTCATAGAATAGATAGTGGAGAAACAGGTGGAGGGGTAGCAAATGGAGGAAATGGGGGATGGTTTAATAGTTTGGCAAATAATCTAAAAAAACTTGCTGAACAGGCGGAAGTAGTGTTGAAAGGTGGAGAGGTCAAACCAACGGAAATTCCAGAGACTCCAGATCCAGGAACCACGAGTACTCCTGAATATACGGTGGAGCTACCCCCCGAAGCTGTTGATAGTCATCCAGTTGAGGTGGCAAACAACCCACCTATATATGATGCAAATAATACTGAAAGAATCTCTTTCAGTGACTTAGCTAGTCAGGAACAAAAAGCATATGCAATGAGAATATTAGTAGCTAAGTATGTAGATGAACAAGGAATTAGTACTGCAACAACTTGGAATGACCAAACATTAATTGAAGCAATGACCGCTTTACTTAAAAGGTATCCAAATCTTGAGTTGGTGATTGATTCGACTGGCGGTGAGTTAGTTTCGTATATTTACGACAAAAATGAAAAAGCGGTTTATTTTAGTTTTAAGAGCGGAGTGTTGGCGTGTGCTGAACCTAATCAATTTGGAATAGATACCGATCTTAAACCCGTGTCTATGCCTGAAGGAACGATGCCTAAAGTGGTTAGAGGAGAAGATGGAATTAACTATTTGTATGCGGTTGATGATCAAGGTAAAGCAGAAGCAGTGTTTATGCCTGCTGGAGCGGCTGAAGATAATTTGGATGCTCAATGGTTTAAATTGAATAGTGATAATCGGGCTGTTTTTAAACTTTGGGGGAAGAAATGGGCAATGTCGATTGGGGGCTTACCCAGAGTTTGGAATGAAAATAATGGGACTTGGTCTGATCAACCATTAAGCAGTGGGTTATTACCAGTTAGTTATTTAGCGGATGGATTTGTTGATAATAATGGCAATGTGGCAATTCGGGCTAATAATGGTGAAGCAGTGGCCACCTTTGAAGGTGGAGTGTGGAAAATTTCCTTAGAGCCTTATAAGCGTTATGCTAGTGCTGATGAAGCGATTGATTTAGGTGGTTTATCAGTGGAGCAAAGGAATGCGGTGTTAGGGATGTTTGCTGAATATGCTGATCAATTATCCCTAGAACCAAAAGCTTATGTGGGTTTTGACTGGGTTGAGAATATGTTGAAGTATGAATTTATATTAATTAATCAAAGTGATTTTAAGAAGTACTATGAGCCGATTTTCTTTGTTATGAATGGAGAAGATGCTTTTGGGGTTTATAGCTTAATAGCTAATGACGCTAACGGAATTCGGCAATCGTTGATTATGATTGTAAAGTATAATAAAAAGCTTTTTAATGAAAATAAATATAGGGGAGATTATAGTTTTGACGAGTTGTTTTTTGGTGAAGAAATAATTATAAGTCGGATGAATGTAATAATGCAATTAACCACAGAAGATTCTTTATTAGAAGGAAGTTATGATGGAGAAAGTTTATCTTTCGCGTTGGGATGGGTGATGAATTCATTAAAGGATAGTGGAATTAGTAGCGAAGACTTGAGTTTTTTAAATGAAATGTTTAGATCAAGGAATTATAGTGGTGAAAATGTGGTTAGGTTTAAGGCGATACTAAAAAAGTACTATTTGCCTGCTTCCGTAGTTGTAACCGATTACTAGTGGTCAACCAATAGATTGTCACTTCTTGTTTGGTTAGGTTATGATGGTTAGGTGAGAAGAATTTTTGCTGTGATTATTTTGTTGTGTGTGTTTTGCTTGCATTGAATAATAACGAACCGTTTGCGTAACCCGCAAAAATCACTATAATCATCCATAGAACCTCTGGCCACCCGCCGGGGCGAGCGCAGCAAGATGCGCATCGTCCCGGTTTTTTGTTTAAGCGGCCAGTGGGGGCTGCGATGGCCGGTGCACTGGTAGGCGGTCTGCACTGTGCCGCTGGCGTAGCGCGACTCTCCCCAGGCCTTGTAGCGGTACTCGGTCAGCAGCCCGCTGCTGTCGTTGGTGATGACCGACGCGCTGCCTTGCGGAGCACCCTTTAAGGGCAGGTGGTCGGAGAGGGTGTAGTAGATCGTCCCCGTCGCCCAGTTGGGCATCACCAGCATGGCAAGCCGTTCGGAACCGTAATCGTAGGGGAATGTCCGGGTCTGTGAGGCGATAAGAAGATTATTTCCTCTCGATCAGCAACACGATCCCGGCTGCCAACGCCAGGATGCCCTGCACGATCCCCGGCAGCGGCCCCAGAACGGGGATGCTCACCACCTGGAAGAAGCCGTACACGATCAGGAACAGCGCCAGCAGCAGCATGCCCGGCTTGCCCAGCGGGCGGCGGCCCAGCCCGACCAGGATCACCAGCCCGGCTGCCAGCGCCAGCATGCCCAGCACCACCGCTGAAACGCCCACGGCAAACAGCGTCAGCAGCCCGAACAGCACCAGCCAGATGCACAGCAGCAGCAAGCCGATATTCTTGAAAAGCCGTCCGACCTTCTGGTCAAAGATCATCAGCACCGCCGCGGCAATCGCCAGCACGGCTGCCAGTTGACTGGTGATCGGTTGGGGCAGGCTGGCAAAGGTATTCAGCCCCAACACGAATAAGAAGACTGCCAGCAGGATCACACCTTTTAATTTCATCTTTTCCTCCAATTCTTATTTCTTGATCACGTACACTGTCAATGGGGCACTCTTGCCGCGCACAAGGATTCCTTCCAGCGCCTGTCCTTCCAATGGAAGGTTGGCGCTGGCCTGCCGGTAGGCCTCCTGGTTGGCCAGGAACTCGTATCCCATCTCTTTGGTCAGGCTTTGCAATCGCGCCGCCAGGTTGACCGTGTCACCAATCACCGTGTATTCCAGGCGTTCCTTGCCGCCCACGTTACCCGCTACCGCCTGGCCGGAAGCCACACCGATGCCAATTCGCAGTTGCGGGCCGCCGGATTGGGCTTGCTCCTGGTTAAAGGCGCGCAGCGCGCGCTGCATCTCCAGCCCGGCCTGGATGGCGCGCGCCGCGTGGTCGGGAGCCGGGTTGATCGGCGTGCCAAAGACCGCCAGCAGCGAATCCCCGCCAAATTTATTGACCATCCCGCCGTGCTGGACAATGGCTGCCACCATGGCCGACATGTAGCGGTTGAGCAGCGCGATCAATGCTTGCGGCTCCAGCCGTTCGGAAAGCCCGGTGAAGTCGCGGATATCCGAGAACAGCACCGAACATTCCACCAGCTGGCCGCCCAGCTGCGCCCCAGATTTCAACGCCTGGCGGGCCACTTCCGGGCTGACATACAGGTTGAGCAGGTTGCGCATGGCTTCGCCCTGTTTCAACCCGCTTACCATCTGGTTGAAGCCTTCGGCCAGGTAGCCCAGTTCGTCGTTGCTGACCACCGGTACCCTGGCCTCGAAGTTGCGCTGTTCCACCTCGGCCATCTTCTCTTTCAAGGTGCGCACTGGCTCGTTGATCGAACGGGTGACGAAGAGCGCCATGCCGATCCCTGCCAGCACGCTCACCGCCGCAATGAAGACCAGCATCACCTCTAAATTGGCCAGCACTGCCTCCGGATTGGTTGCACCCACCAGCAGGCGCGCCCGGTTGAGGGTCAGGAAGGCCAGCAGCCCGGCCGGGTAGACCGTGATCAGGGCAAAAACGATCATCAGTCGCCGTCCCAACGGCATGCGAAAGGCACGCGTGCCGGTCAATCCTCCTTCGGTGAACAGGTATGGCATCAGCGGCCGCCAAGTCAGTTCTTCTACAAAATAGGCCATGACGCTGGTCGGAACCCCGCCGATGAATGCCACCACCAGGAAGCTGCGCCAGAAATTATCCTCAGAATAGGAAATCAGGCTGAAGACAACCCCGGCGAGCACCCACATGAGAATGCTGGTTCCCGCTGCCCGTAAAGGCGAGTTCAGCATATCCCGCTGAATTTGCGGTAGCAGGTTGCTGTGCGGATCGCATTTTTGTTTGAATATCCACTCCTCCAGGCGTTGTTCGGCGCGCTTGGAGATCCGATCGCCCATCCAGATCAACGTTGCTGTAATGGCGATAAAGATCACCAACGAAGCCGGGTGGATGGATTGCATGGCTGCTTCCTTACCCGGGGGCATGGGGTCGATGCTGGATAGGTAGAAAAACAGCAGCAATGCGCCAAGGAAATTGCAACCGATCACCACAATCGCACTGCGCCGGCGCAGGCGTTTGTACAGGGCGGCGATATCTTCCACAGATGTTGCCGTCGGGCTTACATGTGGATTCCGCGCCCCTCAGCGCTCTCGGCCGCCTCGGCCAGCACCTCGCTAAGGGTCGGGTGGGTGTGGATGTTGCGCGCGATCTCCTCCGCGGTCAGTTCCATGCGCTGCGCCAGGGTCAGTTCCGGCAGCAGTTCCGAGACCTCTGGGCCGATCATGTGCGCTCCCAGAATCTCGCCATATTTGGCATCCGTGATCAACTTAATGAAGCCTGATCCTTCACCTAATCCCAGGGCCTTGCCGTTGGCGATGAAGTTGAAGCGCCCTACCTTGATCTCGTGCCCGGCCTCCCGCGCCTGTGCTTCGGTCAGACCAAAGGAGGCGATCTGCGGCTGGCAGAAGGTGGCGCGCGGCACCATGCGATAATCGATCTTACTGCTCTCCACCCCGGCGATGTTCTCGGCGGCGATCACGCCCATCGCTGAAGCCACATGCGCCAGCAGCAGCTTTCCGGTCACATCGCCGATCGCCCAAATGCCAGGGATGTTGGTTGCCATGTGTTCGTCCACCTCAACATGCCCGCGCGGTCCAAGCTTCACGCCCAGCTCTTCCAGACCCAGCCCGGTTGTGTTGGGTTTGAAGCCGATCGCCAGCAGTGCCTGTTCGGCTTCCAGCACTTTCTCACCTTCCTCGGTGTTCACCACCACGCGCGCGCCTTTCTCCCCGCCCGCAGCGGCGCTCTGGACCTTTGCTCCGGTCAGGAGGGTGATCTTGCGCTTCTTGAAGGCGCGCGCCAGTTCGGCGCTGATCTCTTCGTCTTCCAGCGGGACGATGCGCGGCATCATCTCCACCAGGGTCACCTCGGTACCGTAAGAGCTCCAGATGGTGGCAAATTCCACCCCGATCGCCCCGGCCCCGATGATCACCACCGAGGCGGGCAGTTTATCCTGCAGGATGGCCTCGTGGTAGGTCAGCACATGCTGCCCATCCACCGCCACGCCGGGGATCGGCGCGGCGTGCGCGCCGGTGGCAATGATGATGTTACGCGCCTCCAGTTCCTGCGTTTGCCCATTGGCATCGGTCACGCTCACCTGATTGCGCGCGCTCAAGCGGGCGCTGCCCATGAAGACATCAATAGCGTTCTTCTTCATCAGGAAGCCCACCCCTTTGGTCAGTCGGTCCGAAACCTGTCGGCTGCGTTTTACTGCCGTGCCATAGTCCAGGGTCAGGTTATCAAAAGCGATCCCAAAATCCTTGGCTCGCTCGCGCAGGGTGTGCGCCAGTTCAGCGTTCTTCAGCAAAGCCTTGGAGGGGATGCAGCCTACATTCAAGCACACGCCTCCCAACCATTGTTTGTCCACGATTGCGGCCTTTAGCCCCAATTGCGCCGCCCGGATGGCAGACACGTAGCCTCCCGGCCCCGCACCAAGCACGATCACATCATACTGGCTCATCATATACCTCTTTGTGCTGTATTCAGGGATGGTTTGCTCGTAACGGAGCAAACCATCCCGTCTGGTATTTCTTATTGTACTAAATCTTTTCCAGATAATCCACCACATGGGCCAGGAAGGTATCTGCCGAGGACCCGTCCAGGATGCGGTGGTCAAAGGTGAAGGAGAGATACACCATTGGCCTGATCGCGATGGCGTCATCGATCACCACCGCGCGCTTTTGCAGCATGCCCGCCCCCAAGATGCCGCATTGCGGCTGGTTAATCACCGGGGTGGCAAATAGCGAGCGCCCTGTGCCGTGATTGGTGAGGGTAAAAGTGCCGCCTTTCACCTCGTCCGGCTGCAGGCGGTGGGCGCGGGCGCGTTCTGCCAGGTCGTTCACCGCGCGTGCCATACCCAGCAGCGAAAGCCCATCGGCGTGTTTGATCACCGGTACGATCAGCCCTTCCGCGCCCAGCGAAACGGCCATGCCCAGGTGGATCGCTTTGTGCAGCAGGATACCCTGCTCTGTCCAGGAGGAATTGGCCTGCGGGACGGCCTTCAGGGCAGCCACTAATGCCATCATGAAATAGGCTGTCAGGGTCAGGCGCACTCCATCGCGTTCAAAGAGCGGCTTGTTCAGGTCGCGATGGGCCAGCACACGCTGCATATTGGCTTCCATTACCGTGGTCACATGCGGAGAAGTTTGCTTGCTGAATACCATATGCTCGGCGATGGCCTTGCGCACTGGCGTGAGTGGAACCAGCACATCGCCGGGTTGCGTGGAAGGCGGTGGGGTTGGTAGCGCTGCCGAAGGTGCTATTGGCGTTTTGGGCGCTGGAGGTGTGGCCGAAGATGGAGGCAAGGGGTTGTCACCGAACATCAATTCAGTCGGGCGGAAAAGGTCGCCTTCACCAGGGGTCTCCCAGGCGGGTTTCTCGGCCTCCGCTGCGGTTTTTTTCTGCGCTTCCAGATAGGCCAGTACATCCTTCTTGGTGATGCGTCCGCCCTCACCTGTGCCGTTTACCAGCGCCAGGTCCAGGTTGTTTTCACCTGCCAGCCGCGCCACCACCGGGGAAATAAAGCCCAGTTCTCGGCTGCGCCCGGGTTGGCCGGAAGTTGTGAGCGCCGCAGCCGGAATGGCGGCGGCAGCTGGGGCAGCCTGTACGGCATGCTCTCCAGATGGGCCGGCTTCGCCAGGGACAGCTTCACCGGGTTTTCCGATCCAGGCGATCACTGTCCCGGCATGCAAGGTAGTGCCTTCCGGGTAAAGCAGTTTGAGTACCACCCCGCCTGCCGGAGCAGGGATCTCAGTATCCACTTTATCGGTGTTCACTTCTAGCAGCGCATCCAGTTCCTGGATCGGGTCACCTTCTTTGAACAACCATTTGGTGATGGTCCCTTCCACCACCGATTCACCCAATTGAGGCATGATCACTTTCGTTGCCATAAGCCCTCCTAATAAGCCGCTAGTTTGCGAATAGCATCCGCAATCTTATCCGTGCTGACCATGAACCAGTCCTGCAGCGGGTGGCTGAAGGGCACCGCTGGCACGTCCGGGCCGGCCAGGCGCCGCACTGGCGCATCCAGGAATTGGAAACCCTGTTCGGCGATGGTGGCTGCGATCTCAGCCCCGTATCCGCCGGTCAGGTTATCTTCATGCACGATCAGCGCCTTTCCCGTTTTGCGAACAGATTCCAGCACGCTCTCACGGTCTACCGGGTAGAGCGTGCGCAGATCTACCACCTCGGCCTGGATTCCCTCCGCGGCCACTTTTTCAGCTGCCTGCAGGGCATAATGGTGCATCATTCCATAGGCGAATACGCTCACATCGTTTCCCGCGCGGGTCACCTTGGCCGGACCGATCGGAACGGTATATTCGCCTTCAGGCACTTCTCCTTTGATCAACCGGTAGCCTTTCTTCGGCTCCAGGAAAATGATCGGGTTGGGGTCTCGTACAGCCGACTTGAGCAGTCCCTTGGCGTCGTATGGATTGGAGGGAATCACCACTTTCAAGCCGGGAATATGGGCGAAGAAGGCCTCCACGCTTTGTGAGTGGTACAACCCCCCGCCGATCCCGCCCCCGTACGGTGCACGGATCACCATGGGAACAGTCCATTCTCCGTTGGAACGGTAGCACATCTTGGCGGCTTCGCTCAAGATCTGGTTAAAAGCCGGGTAGATGAAATCTGCGAATTGGATCTCGCAGATCGGGTGCATCCCATACAGCGCCGCACCGATTCCCACCCCCACGATGGAAAGTTCCGCCAGCGGGGAATCGATCACCCGCTCCGGGCCGTATTTGTCGAATAGACCAACCGTGGCGCGGAATACGCCTCCGCGTACGCCCACATCCTCGCCCACGATGAAAGTGCGCGGGTCGCGCGCCAGCTCTTCATCCATTGCCTGCCGGACGGCTTCGATCAGGGTCATTTCAGCCATGGCGCACCTCTTCGGCATACACCGGGTAATAGCCCTCTTCTGGGGAAGGATAGGGCGCTTTTTCAGCATACTGTACCGCCTCCTCCACCATTTCCTTGGCTTTTGCTTCCATCTCGTTAACATCTGCTTCTTTGATCAGTCCCTCGCTTTCCAGGGTGGTGCGCACCACCAGCAACGGGTCTTTTTTCTTGTTCTCGTACACTTCCTCCCGCGAGCGGTAGGAGCGGTCGTCGTCGTCTGAAGAGTGCGGAGTGATGCGGTACATGCGCGCCTCGATCAACGTCGGCCCCCCACCGCCGCGCGCCAGGTCCACCGCCCGTTTTACTCCTTCATACACGGCGAAAACGTTCGTCCCATCCACCGTGTAGCCGGTCAGTCCCAACCCGCAAGCCTTGTCAGCCGAACTGGGCACAGCCATTTGCTGTTCCGGCCGCACCGAGATGGCATACTGATTATTTTGCACCAGGAAAATTACCGGCAATTTGTGCACCGCAGCCCAGTTGACTGCTTCGTACCATTCACCCTGGGAGGTAGAACCTTCGCCAATGGTGGAAAGCACCACCTTATCTTCTTTGTTCATCTTGATTGCCAGGCCGATCCCAGAAGCATGCACAGACTGCGTGGCTACTGGGGCCGAATGACTGACAGCATTGGCTGCCCGTAAATTCCAGTGGCTGGGCATTTGCCGTCCGCCTGAATTGGGTTCTTCGCGCTTGCCCATCAGACTGAGCACAAACTGGCGTGGGGTATATCCCAGGCATAACATCAATGCCAGGTCGCGGTAGTAGGGGGTTACCCAGTCGTAGCCGCGTTTCAGCGCAAAAGCAGCGCCCACCTGGGCTGCCTCGTGGCCGATGCCGGAGATGTGAAAAGCGATCTTGCCCTGGCGGTGCATCACCCAGGCACGCTCATCCAATCTCCGTGCCAGTAGCATCATCCAGTACATTTCCCGCTTGGTTTCGCCGGGAAGGTTGGAAACATCCATCGGTTCGCCTCCTTAGAAACAGATTGATTGTTAACCATCAAGGCACAAAGAGGCTTTTAGGATTCTTTGTGTCTTGTGGGGAAAGCCCGCATACGTGCTTACCGTTAATATTTTTACATTAATTATCTAAAAAGTCAAATAACTGCTCTTCGACGCACGATTGCATCTGTCATGCGCGCTACGCGTACCATGATTTCTACATCATGTACACGCACCACATCCGCTCCGCGCGCGATTCCTACCGCTACCGCCGCCGCGGTTCCTTCCATGCGTTGGTCTGGCGGCAGATTAAGGGTGTACCCGATAAAGGATTTTCGCGAAGGGCCGATCAGCACTGGAAAACCCAGCTCGCAAATTTCCGCCAGGCGGTCCATCAGCTCCAAATTTTGCTCCACGCTTTTGCCAAAACCGATCCCCGGATCGAGGAGGATATTTTCTCGCCGGACCCCTGCTGCCAGGGCCAGTTCCACGCTTTCCATCAGTTCACTTTTGACTTCCACTATCAAGTCGGTATATTGAGTTCCAATATACCGTCCCCCAAGGCGTGTCTGCACCTCGGCATTGGCGGGCGTGCTGCGGTTGTGCATCAGCACCATCGGTGCACCGCTGCGCGCCATCACTTCTGGCAGGCGTGGGTCGGCCCGTAAAGCCCACACATCGTTGATCCAATCCGCACCCGCCTCCAAAACCGCTTCCGCCACTGAGGCCTTGGAAGTGTCCACCGAGATCAGTACATTCAATTCCGATTCCGCCAGCGCCCTGACCACCGGTAAGACGCGCGCCAGTTCTTCCTCTTCGCTCACCGCTTCTGCACCCGGACGGGTGCTTTCTCCGCCTACATCCAGGATATCTGCCCCTGCAGCGGCAAACCGCCGTGCGCGCGCCAGCGCCACTGCTACTGCGTCTTGTTTTACCAACAAACCATCCCCCGAGAAGCTATCCGGGGTGATATTGAGAATGCCCATCACGAAAGTGCGCGTCCCCCAGGGTGGAAGGTCGGTTCTTTTTCTCACGGCGTGTTTCCTTTGGCGGATTCCAGCGCGTTCAACAGTTCCTTCATGCTCTTACCCGTCTGTGGGTGGCGCAGGTCGGGCGCTATCTCGCACAACGGCCGTAGCACAAATTCACGCTCGGCAAGCCGTGGATGCGGGATGATCAGGTCGTTGAGATGGATCGTTTCTTCCCCGTAGAAGAGAATATCAATATCGATCAGGCGCGGCCCGTAGCGGAAACTAGGTGCACGCCCCAGGCGTGCTTCCAGGGCCTTTACATAGGCCAGTAATTGGTGCGGCGAGAGGCTTGTCTCTGCTTCCAGTACCTGGTTGAGAAAGCGCGGTTGTTCTTTGTATCCCCATGGCTCGGTTTCAATGATTGTAGAGGCGCGTAGGATGTGTACGGCTGGCGACAGTGCTGCCGCGGCGGCATGTAAATTGGCTTCTCGTTCCCCCAGGTTGGTTCCCAGTCCAAGGTATACGTGCACGATCATAGGCCTTCTCCAACGATAAAAGTGACCGGCTGCCCGGAGGCGGTTTCCACCAACCATCCTCGCCCGCCTGGTTTCATCCGTTGGAACAGCGTGTTCAGGCCTTCAATACCGCCCTTTGGAGAGAAAAGTTCTCCTTCTGTAGTGCCGGTTGCCTCGGCCTCAGGCTTGGGGGCAGTGGAAACTCCACCCGAAACCGCCTGCCAGATGGCCTGCAGCACTTCGGGCGTATCCTCGATTACCTGGCTGTTCCAAAAGCGCAGCACGCGCAATCCGTGTTGAGCGAACACGTGCATCCGCCGGGCATCCTCCATTTCGTTGCGGTGATCCACTAAAACTACCAGCCCTGCCTGCGGACAGAAGAAATCCAGAATTTGCCCATCCAACTCCTGGGCGCGCGAGAATTCAGCCTGGTTGATCTGCCGCCCATCCAATAGCTGCCAGAGCAATTCTTCTGGCTGCTGGATTTCCATGCGCAGATTCGCGCAGCGTTCCAGCAGCTCCGGCGGCAGGTCAATTTGTGCTGTTTCGGCAACCGGGACTGGTTGTGCTGCTGGGGGCGGAAAGAGCATTCCCACTGCATGTTGCGGTGCGCGGCCAGATTCAACCAGTGCTGGCAGCCCGCAAGCCTGGCTTATCTGTTCCCACGTACTGCCGGTCGGCAGGCTGCCCCAGGCGGTGATCTGCCCCGCCGGGATCAGGTTCAGCCGCCCGACTGCGCGCGGTGAAGCCAGCAAAGCAACATTGGTTGGGGTTGCCACCACCACCAGGCTGCGCTCAGCGGCAGCAATTGCTCGAGTGGCATCCAACACCAGGCGCGTCTCCAGCCCTGGCAGTGCCGGCCAGCTAAATGCCGGCGCGTTTCCACCACTCCGGTTTCGTTGCGCAGCCGTCCCGATCCAATGCGTTTCTTCAATCCACTCTGTGCGGATTCCCAGGCGGCTGATTTCCTTCTCTAACCCCGCCAGGGTTGCTCCGCCCAGCCAATACACGTCGCCCATCTCAAGCTCCGCGTACCGCATTAATGAAATCGGCCAGCAGGCCGTAAGCGGTTGTTTCTGGGCCGGGATTGCTTTCCACGATTCCTAGTCCAGGCAGCGTATCCAGTTCGAATTGTACATAAGAGCTTGTTCCGCCAATGGCGAACAGCGGCGAGGTGGCTTCGACCATTTCCGGCTTCACCTGCGCGCGCAGGATATCCCCATCACGCTGGGCCCGGCAGACCAATTTCCAACGTTTGCCTGCCTTGCGAGCCTCCTGTATCATCTCCGTGCTAATGCCGCGAATTCCTTCCCGCGCTACCTGTTGCGGCAGCAGTGGAATGCCCATCAGCACGGTTGAGAGCGCCGATACTTTGATCGCCGCGTCCCAGCCGTCAATATCAGCGCTTGGGTCAGTTTCGGCAATGCCGATTGATTGGGCATATCTGACTGCCTCCTCAAAGCTCTCTCCGTTCCCCATGCGTTCCAGAAGCAGGTTGGTGCAGGAGTTAAGGATGCCGATGAATCCGCGTAAATCCACCAACGGTAGCGGTCCGCGGAAGAGCGAGAAGATCGGCGCTCCATCCATTACGCTGGATTCGAACATGAAGCGCTTGCCTACCTGTCCCGCCAGGGCTGTCAGATCGCGGTAAGCGTGCACCACTGGTCCTTTGTTGGCTGTCACTGCGTGCATTCCTCGTCCCAGAGCGGCGTTCAAGTAATTCACGGCGGGTTGCCCGGTCTCGTGATTGACCGGTGAATTTTCAAAAAGCACATCTGCCGGAACCGAGTGTACAAAATCATCCACCGAATTAACCTCCCAGGCGGAAAATTCCTTCAAGCTCCATTCCCCCTGTTCAGCCAACTTGAGAATCTCTTCCAATGGGAGGCCATTCGGCTGGATGGCAATGCCATGGTGCGCTGTGGCGATACCGGTGATCGAATAGGTGATTCCAAACCGGTGTTCGAGCGCCTCCTGTTTGCGCACAAGCAGCCGCGCAAACGCCTTTCCTACGTTGCCAAATCCAACCAATGCCAGCTTGTAATGCATGTTCCTGAATTCCTCCGATAACGATTAAAAATTTTCTTCTCTCTGACCTCTCATACCGATTACTGACTGCTGTTAATATTATACAGGAGGCCAGGGAATCACGCGCCGCGTGGCAGAGGGTTGGGGAAAAACGCCTAGCTCCACCAGCATCAGGCCGCGCCGCCGCAGTGCCCGCACCTCAGAAGCGCGCAGCAAAGGTTTGAGCGCCGCAGCCAGCGCTCCTTCTCCCTGTAATTCTTCGCACACCCGCCGGATATCTGCCAGCAGATGCGGCGGGATCCGCTCCCCAGCAAAATCCCACACCACCGTGCGCAATTTGTCATCAGTATGAAAACACAATCCGTGATCGATCAACAAAAAGCCGCCTTGCTCATCCAGCAGGATATGCCCTGCCTTGCGGTCGGCATTGTTGACCAAAAGATCGAATGCGGCTACCGGACGCAGGCGCTCTTTTTCTTCCATGCTAAAATTAAAATAATGTCGGTCCGCTGCGTGCGGTACATAAGCCTGCAGGGATCCCCGCCCAAGCGGCGCCTTGCGGCGGTAAACCGTTGGGGGCACCATTCCCCAGCCCAATGCCTGGCTGACCAGGTAGGCAGCTGTCTCGCGTTTACCTAAAGTGCCGGCCGGAAAATCCCATAGCGGCTGCTCACCCCGGCTGGGTTTATATACTGCCTGTAAACAACTTTCACCCGCATCCACTGAGACCAGGAAAGTGTAATTGGAGCCGCGCACAAACTGGCCTTGCAAGGTGATCTCACCTTCCTGCAGCACCGAGAGGGTTTGTTCGCGGTCCATCCGCTATCCTAGTGTTTGTGTCCGTTTTTCTTGGGACAAAAATGTCCCTGGGGATCCATTGGTTCGCCGCATTGAGGACAGATCTGTCGCCCGCGGTTGGCCAGTTCCATGCCCCACTGCGCCATTGCGCGCATCTGCGAGCGGGTAGCCCAAAAACGCGCTATCCCGATCTCATTTTCGTTGCTATTCTCACCAGACACCTCCTGGGCGCTCAGCAGCATTCGGTCAGTGGCCTCATCATATCCCAGGCCAAGTTCTCCAATCCGAAAAACAGGATCCACCGGTAAAACCAGGTGCATATCGGCTTCCCGGTATTCAACCGAAGCAGGTGGCAGCTGTGGGTGCTGGGCCGCAAGCTCAGCCAAAAATTGTTCCACTCCCACGGCGAGTGTCTGAATTTGCACTTTTTCAACCAATAAGGTAACCACCTCGCCATCCTTGCGTGCCTGGATGTAGAAGACCCGTTCGCCGGGTTTCCCGATTGCGTCGGTGGTGATGTGAGTCACAGGATTAAGCTCGATTTCAATTCGGGCCATGCTTCCTCCAAAAGATAAAATTAAGTAATTTGGTCTGGTATTAGTATAGCAGGAAATCTACCTCCTTAGCCGGTTTTGGCGGATTGCGGCAGGGGATTGTTAAAAAGTTGACGCCCGGCTTGTAGATTTTTCGCGAGTATGTTATTCTGATTACTATGCCCTCCGACCTGCTTAATCAAGCCATTGCGCTCTGCAAAGTGGGAGAAAAACAAAAAGCAGTTGTTCTGTTGCGCCATATTTTACGTTCCGAGCCGCGTAATGAGACGGCCTGGTTGTGGTTGGCGGATGCCCAGGCATCCCCGTCACAGCGCCTCCAGGTGCTGCGCGAGTTCCAGGTGGCGGTTCCAGACAGTCGCATAGCCCAAATGGCGCTTGCGCACCAGTCTGCTGTCCCGGCCGCTGCGCCGCAAAACACTCCACCTGCCGCAGCGCCCCAAAAAGAGCCTGTCATGCGCCGGCATGAGCCGGCCAAAAGTTCTGCAGATTGGCGCCCGGTTGCCTGGGTGTTTGGCGGTGTCATTCTTTTGGGGATAATCCTTTTTGGGGTCCTTTGGTTCTCTCGCGGTAGTCAAATTCCCGGCTATGTTCTCCAGCCCACTGCCACGCTGAAGCCAGTCGGCCAGGCGCTTACCACCCCTCCCGCCTTTCCTACTTTGATGGTAGCCACGCCCACCCGCTCTGCATGTGACTGTGCTGAGAGCCTGGCCTACCTGGAGCGCTGCGCCGACCGGATTGTCGGCCTGCAGGATGAGATTTTGCTGGCTTCCAACACCCTAAAATTGCTTCCGGATGGGCAAGCGGATTTTGTCGCCTTGAGCGGTTGGGGGCAGGTGCGCTATGACGAGCAGTTCAATGATCAGCCCCCATCCTGCCTGATCACCTTCCACCAGGAATTAATTATTGATTTTGCAGCCTGGCGCTATGCCATGGAAGCTGTCGCGCTGGGAGAATCTGCCAGTGCCGATTCATTTATTGTTCGTTTTGAGGAAAAAGTTTCTGGCCTTGAGACCCAAACCCAGGGATTGATCGAGCACTTCCAGCAGTGCACCCCCTCTCCCGATAGTTAAACATTGCCCAGGAGGATCCGATGAAATCATATCGTCAGGAATTGTTTTTCAATCTTCCCACCCGGCGTGGTTTTGTCAATATTACCCCACAGGTGGAGGCCTGTTTACACGAAAGCGGCATCCAGGAGGGCTTTGTGTTGGTGAATGCCATGCATATCACAGCCTCGGTATTCATCAATGATGATGAACCTGGTTTGCATCACGATTACGAGGTGTGGTTGGAGCAACTGGCTCCCCACGAGCCGCTGGACCTTTACCACCATAACCGTACCGGAGAGGATAATGCCGACGCGCACTTGAAACGTCAGGTGATGGGGCGTGAAGTGTTGCTGGCGGTTACCCGCGGACGGCTGGATTTTGGCCCCTGGGAGCAGATCTTTTATGGTGAATTTGATGGACGGCGCAGAAAGCGTGTGTTGGTCAAGATCATTGGCGAATGAGTTTTTTGCCAATCTTTGGATAAGCTATTCAAATTTGCCCCAAACAGGTAAAATAAATCGGGAGCAGGTTTGTCTGCTATTCGATTCCTTCAATATTAATGATCGGGCAAGGGGCATGAGCCAATGATATTCATCCAGATTTTAGGCACCCCAGAAATACTCCATAATGAAATTCCCTTGCGCATTTCTCGTGTAACCGTGCGCAGTTTATTGTTTTACCTGGCCTGTAATCCTAAAGGTGTTACCCGCGCCAATCTGATCAACACCCTCTGGCCGGATGTTGACCAGGCTCCTCGCCGTTTAACCGAAAGCCTGAGTAAGCTGCGCAGTGAATTGGTTGAGGAAGATGCTCTGATGGTGGAGAAGGATGGGGTCACCCTGAATAAATCGATAGTCCGGGTAGATTTGTGGGAATTCGAGCGTATTTTTGATCGCATCTACCGTGCAGCTATCCAGACTCCCCCCGAATCGCCTCTTCCTGCTGCGGTGGTGGAAAACATGCGTGCCGCAATTGCGCTATGGCGTTCTCCTTCGTTATTGGATGGCGCCGAATTGGTCGATTCACCGGAATTGGACCAGTTTTTGATTGCCCGGCGTCTGCAAGTTGAGAATAACCTGTTTTACATGTATCGGCGCCTGAGCTTGCATGCCCAGGCCAGCGGCGACCTTGCCGAAGCCATCCGAATTGGCGAAGAAGGCCTCCGACTGGATCCGACTCATCCCGAGTTGAACTATTTTGTCATTCAGTCCCTCTATCGTGTGGGACGTCCGCGAGCCGCCCTGGACCGTTATGAATTGATGCGCACCTATTACGATCCCCAGGATATATCCCTGCGCTTCTTTCAGCCGCTTCTGGATGAGATTCGTCAAAGAGATGTCCAGACCGCTCCTCTTACTCAGCACCCCCAAATAGCCTGGTCGGACTGGAAGATCAGCAACCAAGCCTTTGTTGGGCGTGCAGATATCCTAACCCGCCTGCAAAAGACCCTGCAGCGCGGCGGCGTGGTAGCGTTGATCGGCGAGGCCGGCATGGGTAAGACCCGCCTGGTGCATGAATTCTACCAGGGTCTCAAGCCCCGTCCGCGCGTCTTCCTGGCCCGCGGGCACCGCACGGAACGCAGCCAGCCTCTCCAGGTCTTGATCGAATCGATGCGCATCAGCATCCTGGCTGAAGATTGGCAGCGGATGGACCGCGTTTGGGCCACATACCTGGCTCAACTCCTTCCTGAGATCCGCCAATATCGTAACGATCTCCCGGCGGTGGAAAACATGCCGTTGGAGGATATGCGGTTTTTTTATTTTGAGGCTTTTCGTCAGATTGTCCTCACCATGTCCTCGCCTCATAAAGGCTTGTTCTTGATTGACGATGCTCAATGGATTGATCTGACTTCCCTGGATATGTTTTCTTACCTGATCGAGCGTGATAGTTTTAAGGATCACGGCTTACTCTTATTCAATATCCGCCCAGAAGAGCCCAATGTGGCTTTGCAGTCTTTTCTCCACAAACACAGCCAGGATGGGCTGGAGATCATCCCTGTCCAGGGTCTTTCCATGGAAGATGTATCCGTCCTGACCCAAAAGATTCTGGGTATCCAGCCCTCCTCCTCTCTGGTTCAGCGCCTGGCTGGTGAAACCGGCGGTAACCCGCTTTTCTTGGTAGAAACCTTGCGAGAATTATCGGCCTGCACGCCGGAGGAACTTGCCAATGTTCGCCGCCTGCCGATCACTCAAAACATGCGATCGTTGATCGAGGAACGTCTGGCATTGCTGGATACAGACCAGCGCAGTCTGGTGGAGATGGCGGCAGTGTTGGGGAATGAATTCGAAATTTCTGAACTTGAAACTACCCTGGAGCTTAAGGAGGGGAAGGCAGCGCTTATCCTGGATCGTTTGAACCGGCTGAATATGGTTCAGCCGGTGGGCGGGATCGATCCTGGCAAATACCGATTTGTGCATGAGAAAACGCGCGAGATTATCCTGGAAGAGCTTACCCCGGCCCGCCAACGCTGGTTGCACCGGTGTGCCGCGCGCGTACTGGCAGGAAAGGATATTCTTCCCAGCCGCCTGGCTTATCATTATGCCCAAGCCGGTGATGCGTTGCCCGCGTTCCGCCATTGGGTCAAAGCAGCGGAATACGGCTTGCGGCTCTTCAGCGTTCCGGAGGCGTTGCAGGCCTATGCCCAGGCCGAGTCATACATCGCCGAGCTCCCCATGACCTTAAAGGAAGAAGAGATCAACCATTTCTACACTCAGTGGGGAGATATTGCTGTCAAAACTGGCCTGTGGGATGAGGCATATCAGATCTATCAGCGGCAGAAAACCCTCGGAGACCAGCGCCACAGCGCACTATTGACCGGCAGCGCCTTCAGCGGCCTGGCTGATCTCTATATTTTTACCTCAAAACCCCAGGAAAGCCTGCAGGCTATTCAAAAAGCCCTCTTTTATCTAAACCAGACTCGCGATGTGGAACAGATCCTCAAAGCTTGCAAGACCAACGGTCTGTTGATGGTTTACATGAACCGCTTCAAAGATGCCTTGCAGGTGATGGAAAACGGGATGCAAATGCGTGGGGAAGGCCGTTCACCGAAGGCTCTCCGGGCACAAATTGATCTGATCGGTTCCCTTTCTGGCGCCTATTCCTTGACCGGCCTCCCTGGCAAGGGGTTTGAAGTAGCCATTCAAGCCGTGATTGACAGCCGCGAGATGGATTACACGATGGGCGTGGTCAATAATTTCGTTCATGCGGTAATCGCTTTGCAGATCAAGGGCGATTATTCTGTATGCTGCGCCTATGCTGAAGAAGCGATTCGCCTGGCAGATGCGGTACATTATCCCCGCCTGCGTGCCCTGACCCAATATTACTTGTCGCGTAGTTTGTCCTCCCTTGGGCGGTGCGACGAGGCATGGGAGCAGGCTCAGGAAGCCCTGGCTGCCGGAAAGAAGGGGAGCTTTCCCGAAGTGGCTAGTGGTGCTTTGAGTGCTCTGGGAGATATCTATTTATATCTCTTCGATTTTCCGAACGCAGCTGCGGCCTACCAGGAAGGGATTGCTGCTCAGCCTTTCGGCGCCCCCAACCTGGATAACCAGGCGCGCCTGGCCCTTGCCAACCTGTGCATGCAGCCGGGAGAGTCGACCCTGGATGCGCTGCAAAAGATAATTGAAGAGATCGAAGCGACTGGATTGGATGCGGTGGGATTGCCGCTTTGGGCTTTCTTGGGAGTTGCGCTGGCAATTTTAGGGAGATTAGAAGAAGCGCAACAAATCGTGGAAAGATTGCGCTCGGAAGTTCCCGTGCGAGGGATCAATCTCCTGGATTTGATATGGGAGGGATTGCAGGCGCTGTTGGCCTTCAAACGCTGCCAAAAAGAATTGGCTCTCAGCCATCTCAAGGTCGCGATCGAAAAAGCTGTGAAAGCCGAAGACAAATTTGTCCAATTGTATTTTGGAATATTTTACAAACACTTGGCCGGCCAGGCGATTGCAATTGTGCCTTCCCCGATGCAACTTCTGGATGAATTGGAAGCCCATTGTCGCAGTCGGGAACTGCACGAATCTTATCGGGCTTTCCGGCAAAAGTTGAAGGCCTTGGCGGTCCCGACCCCTCATCCATAAATTGATACAGGAGCAATTTTGTCCACAATTTGGTTACATAAAGGGTGTATTATGTATATACATAGGCTGAAAGTTTGCGCGCGCGGCGCAAGGGACGACGCGACAGGAAGGCCGCTAGTGACGGGGACAAGCACTAACGGCCTTTTCTGTTAACGTGGTAGAATTATCGAATGAAACGATGGACCTTCTGGCTTGGGGTGGCGATCAGCGCCATCTGCTTGTATTTGGCATTGCGCGGCCTGCGTCTGGACGAGGTTTGGAAAAGTATACAAACTGCTAATTTATGGTGGTTGCTGCCGGGTATCGCCGTCTTCTTTGTGGGGGTGTGGGTGCGTACCTGGCGGTGGCATTATTTGCTGCGCCCTTTGAAGAAGATCCCCACCCGAACCATGTTCCCGATCGTCAATATCGGCTATATGGGCAACAATATCTACCCGGCCCGCGCTGGAGAGCTTCTGCGCGCAGCGGTGCTTAAGGATCGTGAGGGGGTTCCGATCTCAGCCTCGTTGGCCACCATTATTGTCGAGCGCATCTTTGATGGCGTGGTCATGCTGGGTTTTGTCTTCTTTAATTTGCCGGAATTGGCTCGCCTGACGCATGATTCTGGGTTTCTAGGTAACATCCAGGAATTGGCGTTATGGGGTGCAGTGATATTTGCGATTGTCCTGCTGGCCTTTCTGCTGGCTGCCATGTTTCCCAAGGTTACCGAACGGATCGTTGCCTTCCTGGTCAACAAGCTGGTCCCTTCCCGGTTTCGCGAAAAGATCATGCAGTTTTCCCTGCGTTTCATCGGCGGATTGGAAGCCCTGCGTTCCCCGCTGGACGCATTGATGATTTTTCTTACCACAGTATTGATCTGGTTATTTGAGACCGGCAAGTACTGGTTCGTAATGCACGCTTTTCCCTTCCCCACCGAGGTCAGTTTTTTTGGTCTGATGCTGATGAACGGGATCGTCAATCTGGCTACCACCGTGCCCTCTGCGCCTGGTTACCTGGGCACTTTTGATGCGCCGGGCATCGCTGTGTTGATTGCGTACGGCGTACCGGGCGAGATCGCTGCCGGTTACACGTTGGTGCTGCATGCAGCGCTCTGGCTGCCGATCACGCTCCTGGGTGCTTATTACTACATCCGTCAGCCGCTGCGCTGGGGAAAGGATGTGGAAAAGCTGCGCGGCGAGGCTGAAGATCAGCCTGAGCCCACAGTCGATACCCCCCGCTCGCAAGGCGGTGCGCTTGAGGAGGATAAATGAAAGTTGCCATCATCGGCGCCGGAGTGGGCGGCATGGCTGCCGCTTACGATCTGGTCAATGCCGGAAATGAAGTTACTATCTACGAAGCCTCGTCCACACTGGGCGGATTGGCAGCTGGTTTCAAAGAACCCAATTGGGACTGGTCGGTGGAGCAGTTTTACCATCACTGGTTCCAATCTGATTCAGATATTCTCGGTCTGATCCGTGAGCTGGGCTGGCAGGATCAGGTGATCTTCCCTCGTCCAAAAACCGTCATCTATCACCAGGGCAAGTTCTACCCGCTCGATTCTCCCCTGGCAGCGTTGAAGTTCCCCGGTTTCAATTTCTTTGATATGGCTCGCTTTGGGTTGGTCACTGCCTATTTGCGATATATTTCTCCCTGGAAACCGCTTGAAAAGATCACCGCCGACACCTGGATGCGTAAATACTACGGCGAAAAACTTTACAAAATGATGTTCGAGCCGCTCTTGATTGGGAAGTTCGGCCAGCATTATCAAGAAGTGAACATGGCCTGGTTCTGGGCACGCTTTAAGACCCGCACCACCCGCCTGGGCACTTTTCGAGGTGGATTCCAGGCTTTTGCCGACCGGCTGGGCGCTGAATTGCGCAAGCGAGGGGTAAAGATTGAACTTTCCACTCCCGTCCGGCAGATCGCTCCGCGCGCTGGTGGCGGTTTGACCCTCAGCCTGGAAAACGGCAGCCAGGACTTTGACCAGTGCCTGGTCACCGTTTCCCCCGGCCTGATGGCGCGTATGGCCCCCGCCCTGCCTCAGGATTATTTGCAGGGGTTGTTGGATCTGAAGAGCATGGGGGCGGTGGTGATGGTCTTGTCGCTCAAGCACCAGCTTTCCGAAGAAGGCTATTATTGGTATAGCCTGCCCAAGACCGCCGGGTATCCCTTCCTGGCCCTGGTGGAGCACACCAACTTCTTACCCTCCGAATATTTTGGCGGAGAGCATATTGTCTATTGCGGCGATTACCTGGATACCGATCACGAGTATTTTAGCCTTAGCCAGGAAGAGCTGTTGCAGCGCTTTTTGCCCGCCTTGAAGGGCTTTAACCCAAAGTTCAGCCCCGATTGGGTGCGCAAAACCTGGTTGTTCCGAGCCAGGTACGCCCAGCCTGTCCCGCAGGTGAATCACTCTAATAATATCCCCGACTTGCGCACGCCTGTTCCCGGCCTGTTTTTTGCCAGCATGAGTCAGGTTTATCCCTGGGATCGTGGCACCAATTTTGCCGTTCAGGTGGCGCGTAAAGCTGCAAAATTGATGTTGGGCAAATAATAAAAGCCATAACTTAAAAACAAGGGAACGCAAGAATATCTTTGCGTTCCCTTGTGCTTTACGCTGAAAGTCACCACCCGCTTTTCAGCCGCTCGTAGGTCACTTCTAGAGCTTCGGGAATGACGCGCGTTTGCCCAACGGCGCTCATGAAATTGGTGTCCCCGCCCCAGCGCGGGACGATGTGGAAATGAACGTGCTCGGCAATGCCCGCCCCTGCTACCGCGCCAATATTTGCGCCGATGTTGAACCCCTCTGGGTGATATTCGCGGCGCAGGCGCTGCATGGCGCGCTGGATCCACTCCATCATCTCGGCCCGCGTTTCTTCGTTCAGTAATTCCAGGCTGGGTTCATGGGCATACGGCACCACCATCAAATGCGCGCTGGTGTAGGGGAAGCGGTTGAGGATGACAAAGGCCAGTTTTCCTCGCTGGATAATCAAATTTTCGACACTGTCTGCCTTGCTGACAGCAGTGCAAAACACGCACCCGGACGGTTTTTCGGTTTGCATGATGTAATCCATCCTCCACGGAGACCACAGGGTATGCATAAATGTATTGTACTATAAAGTCGGGGAGCCATGTCCGGGGCAAATTGAATTCGGATAAATTCTGTTATAATCAGCGCCATGAAATATTACTTGTGGAACGAAGGTTGCCAGATGAACGTGGCTGACCTGCAGCGTGCGGCTTCGGCGCTGGAGCATTTGGGCTATTCCGCCACCCCAAAAGCCGAAGATGCGGACGTGATTGTGATGAACACTTGCGTCGTGCGTCAATCAGCCGAGGACCGCGCCTATGGACGCCTGTCTTCCCTCCGCCCCCTCAAACAGCGTAAACCTGAGCTGGTGATCAACCTGATGGGCTGCCTGGTAGGCGTCAAAGGGAGCCAGAAACTACGCGAACGCTTTTCCTATGTGGACGTCTTTTCCCCACCTTCTGACATTGGCCCTCTTATTGCTTACCTGACCCAGTCCGAAACGCAAGCCCAGGAAGCAGAAGCCACCCGTCAACGCTTCGCCTGGATGGACGGCGACCTGATCCTGCCGGAGGCCGAGCGTGGCAAACTGGTTTCTGCGTTTATCCCGGTTGTTTACGGCTGCTCGCATGCCTGCACCTATTGCATTATCCCCTACCGGCGCGGGGTGGAGGTCAGCCGCCCGCCGGAGGAGATCCTTCAAGAAGCCCGTTCGTTGGCTGCCCAAGGGGTAAAAGAAATTACCTTGCTCGGGCAGATCGTTGACCGATATGGCAAAGACGAAGCTGCCTATCCGACCCTGGCTGGCTTGTTGCGCCAGTTGCACCAGATCGACGGCCTGGAACGTCTGCGTTTCTTGACCTCACATCCGAATTGGATGACAGACGAACTGCTGGATACTGTGGCGGAACTGCCCAAGCTGATGCCGCATATCGAAATTCCCGCCCAGGCCGGAGATGACCAGGTGCTGGCGAATATGCACCGCGGCTACACCGCCGATCAGTACCGCCGAATGATCACCCATATCCGTGAGCGTATTCCCGGCGCTTCCATCGGTACGGATATCATTGTCGGCTTTCCCGGCGAGACGGAAGAGCAGTTCCAACATACCTACGACTTGCTGGCCGAGTTAAAGATGGATGTGGCACACCTGGCACGCTACTCCCCGCGCGAAGGGACTGTTTCAGCTCGCCGCATGCCGGATGACGTGTCGGACGATGAAAAATGGCGCCGCTTCCGCCTGCTGGAGGAATTGCAAGAAAAGATCGCCGCCGAGATCCATGCTCGATTATTGGGAGAAACCGTGGCGGTGCTCTTTGAGGAGCAGGTGCGCGGTCGATGGCGTGGGCGCACCCCCACCAACAAACTGGTTTTTGTCACCAGCGAGGAGAATTTGCGCGGCTTGGTACGCGATGTTAACATTACCTGGACCGGCCCCTGGTCCATGCAAGGCCGGTTAATTTAACCCCGGATATTGGCGCGTTCGCGTCAGCCAGGAATGGATACCGATCATCCACACCGACAAGGATTTTTAGAGGTCTGTGTTTATCGGCTTTGATCCATGTCCTTCTGCGGTTAGATCTTGGGCCAATTCAATAACAAGACTTCCACCAACAGGCGTGGATTGACATTCGCGTCCAGTTTTCCCAGGCCATCTTCCAACGCAGCCAGGGCAGTTCGTGCTGTCGGCAAGCCAAGCTTACCTGCCAGGCTATGCAGTTCCTTTTCTCGATCGATGTTCACCAGCGGGGCATTGGCTTCTCCCGCGCATAGCATCAGGTCGCGCCAGAAGGTCAGCCAAATCTGCAGCGCCTGGCGCAGTTGATCTTTGTCCTTGGCAAAACCTTCGGCAAAGGCAAAGCGTTCCCGCCGATTGCATCCCAACAGGTGGATCAGATCGTTCAACCAGCCCTGGCGTTTTTCCAACGCCTGTGGGTCTTCCGCCAACCGCCGCGCTGTGCCCGGACGCCCGGCTGAAAGATGCGCCAGCAGCCGCGCCTGGGCTGCATCCACGCCCCAACGCGTATGCAGCGCCTCGCTTAATACATCCAGCCTGAGAGGGCGCAGGCGCAGGATCTCGCAGCGTGAGGCAATGGTTGGCAGCAGGTGCTCTGGGGAATCGGCTGTCAACAACAGCACTACCCGCGGGTTGGGTTCTTCCAGGGTTTTCAACAGCGCGTTTTGCGCATTGGGATTGGCCTCCTCAAATCGCAGCAATAACGCCACCCGGTAGGCCGCCTCGTAAGGCGCAAGGGCCAATGTGCGCTGCAGGCCGCGCACCTGCTCCACTTTCAAGATACCCCCTTCACTTTCGGCTTGCAGGATGGAAAGGTCGCTGTGCTGCATCCGTCCAATTTGCTGGCAGGTGCGGCATTCCCCGCACGGCTCGCCCGGCACAGGCGGCTGGGTGCAGTTGATCGCCTGGGCAAAGCGTATCGCCAGGCTCCTCCTCCCTACTCCGGGAGGGCCAGCAAACAGGTAAGCGTGCCGCAATTGTCCGCGCGAGAGATGCCCTTGCAGCAGCGTTGCCGCCCATTCATGACCGAGGATGTTCCATTGCATAGCTCTATTATAAAGGACAATAACAAAGACCCTAAAGGTTTTTTCAAACCTTTAGGGTCTCCTGTTCAGGTTCTCACAGGCCTGGTTTCAGGCCTGTGAGGAGAAACGGTCTGTTACCGCCCGATGAAGGGCAGGAAGGTGCGCGCCATCACGTTGATGGTGATGCGGTTGCTGGTGTACGAACCGGTCGGGTCGGTGGCGAAGACCTTCACCACCACCTGCCCGGCATCCTGGTCGGCGGGAACGCCGCTGAAGGTGGCCGTGGCCGGGTCGAACTTCAACCAGGTTGGCAGCTCGCTGCCGTCCGCCAGTTTCGCCGTCAGGGTCACCTGGCCCAGGTATTCGGCCGGTACGTCGGCGAAGGCGCTCTCCGGCAGGGCCAGCCCAAAGGCGGCCGCGCTGTAGATGGTCTGATCGCCGATCTGCGGGGCTTTCTTGGCAGTCACATGCAGGGTGACCGTGGCGGTGGTGGTGTACTCACCCTTGCCAAAGGTCGAGACCAGCATGTAGGTGAAGCTGTCGTCGCCGGTGAAGCCCTCATCCGGGATGTAGGCGAACGAGCCGTCCTGGTAGAGGGTCAGCGTGCCGTGAGTCACATCCGTCAGCAGGGTCACGTAGAGGAAATTGTCCGTGTCCACATCGCTGTCGTTGGCCAGCACGCCGGGGGCCGCCACAACCAGGCCGCCCGCTTCGGTGACGCTGTATTCGTCATCTCCCGCCACGGGCGGGTCGTTGACCGGGTTGACCGTGATCACCACCGTGGCCGGGTCGGTGTGAGCGCCCTTCAGGCTGGGCAGGGTGATCAACATGTAGGTGAAGCTGTCGGTGCCGGACCAGTTGGCCTCGGGGGTGTAGGTGAAGGAGCCGTCGCTGAAGAAGACCAGCGTGCCGTGGGCAGGCGAGGTCAGCAGGGCGGCGCTCCAGATGTCGGTCGCGTCCGGGTCGCTGTCATTGGCCATCACGCCGGGGGCTGCCAGCACCAGCGGGGTATCTTCGTCGGTGGTGTAGGCATCGTCCACGGCTACAGGCGGGTCGTTGACCGGGGTGACGGTGATATTGATAGTGGCAATGTTGGATTCCAGGCCGTCGTTGACCTTGAAGGTGAAGCTGGCCGGGCCGTTGTAGTTCAGATCGGGCGTATAGGTCAGGGCGGGCGCGGTGCCGCTCAGGACGCCGTGCAGGTTGGTCTCATCCACGATCGTCCAGGTGTACCCGGCGGGGTGATAGGCATCCGTGGCAGTCAGGGTGACCGACAGGGGGGTATCCTCAGCCGTGGTAAGGGTCTGACCGTTCGCTACCGGCGCAGTGTTCAGGTTCAAGCCGATATTGACCGGGTCATGGTCGCTGCCGCGGAAGACGTTATACGCGTACAGGTCCGGCGAGCCGTTTGATGTGCCGGGTTTCTTGAATTCGGTGTTGTAATCGATCACCGAAGTTTCATCAGAATTGATGTGCCAGAAGGCGGCATCGCTGATCTGGGCTGTGACCGAAGGAGTGGTCAGGCCGTGATCAAGGTAGCCGGCGGTGCCGTCGAAGACGTAGGAGTAGCGGTCAGCGGCATCCACAAAGGCTGCCATCTGGTTGACCAGCCCGCCGCTGATCATTGTCAGGATCGGATCTTCTGCACCGTAGGCGTTGTAGTCACCCACCGCGATCACATCCGGATCGAGCGGGACCAGGGTAGTGTTGATGAAGGTCAACAGCGCCTCGGCTTGCTGCACACGCTTGGCATTCCAGCAGCCCTGGCCGTCGCCCTGGTCGGCATCCAGGCCGGAAGAGGGGCAAGAGCTCTTGGATTTGAAGTGGTTGACCACAACTGAGAACCGTTCTCCGGTGGCTTTTTCCTCAAAGAGCTGCGCCATGGGCGAGCGGTCAAAGATCGTGTCATCCACGCTGAGGGCTGCACCGATCGGGGTGACCGTCTGGGTCTTGTAGATAATGGTCACCTGGATGTAATCGCTATCCGAATCCGTAAGGCTGTCAAAGTGCCCCAGAACCGGATCGGCGATGAAGGCATAGGTATCGGTGCTGCCGTGCCCGGCCAGGTAGGTGTTCAGGGCATCCACCAGCGCCTTGGGGGCTCCCAGGCCACCGTTCGCGCCGTCCCAGGATTCGATCTCGTCCAGGCCATACACATCGGCGTTCATCGCGGCCAGTTCGGCCACGATCTTGTACTGCTGGCGGTCGAATTCCGCTGCGCTGTCAGCGCCGCGTGGGGTATTGCTGCCGCCATCGTAAGGAGCGGTGGAGCGGGCAGGTTCGGTATCCAGGGTGGTGAAGTAGTTTTCCACATTGGCACCCACCACCTTGATCCGTCCGCCCACAACCGGCGGGTCGGCCGGGCGCGGGTTGGCGGTGGTGAAAGATACCGCCGCGGTGGGATGGATGCGGTAATAGCGGTAGGGGAAGGCTGCTCCCGTAGTGCTGTTGGTTTGGCCTTCATCCAGCACGCCCGTGATCGCGCCGCTGGTCAGGTCGCCGGCCCGCAGCGCGCCTTCAGCAGTGTAGTAAGAGATCGGATCAAGGTTCTGAACACTGGAACCGTCATCCAGGACGACCATGCTCAGGTAAGCCTTCGGATCGACCGGGGTCTTGGCAAAATTGTTCTGCTGGAACAGGCGTCCCAACCCCAGGGTGAGCTGTCCGTAGCGGCCCTGGAAGTAGTTCTGCTCGACCGTCAGCGTCTGGGTGTAGGTGACATACATGCCCTCGTAAGCTTCATAGTCTGCCAGCGAGGCAACGGGCAGAGTGATCGGTAATGGATCAACACTGTAACCTGTACCGCAAACCAGCACGGTGTTTACCGGGTTCATTTCGGTCAGGTTATTATATTCCACGATCTTGCCCGTGATGCGCACATAGTCGCCAGTGGTGAAAGTAGTGTTCGTGGTGTAGAGGAACAACCCTTCCGAGGTGGCCGGATTGCCGTCGTTATCTGCGGGCAGGCTTTGGATGAACACGCCTCCCAATTGTTTATCCGCGTTCATATCGGCGGTAACAATTCCTTCCACTGTGACTGTGGCGTTGACCACTGGGGAAGAGGCGCCGCTGCCCTGCACCGCGCTGATCAAGGTGTGCGTGTTGCCGCAGTTGGTGGCGGTGAAACTCCAGCTGTAGTTGGAAGCCATCGCATCATACGGATCCGCGGTGTCCTGGTCGGTGATCTTGCTGGCATCCAGGGTCACGGTGCAGACTTCGCCGTAGACGAAATCGGCAACTGGATCGAGAGTGAAGGCAGTCGGGCCGCCGCTCACCACGGCGGTGTGTGCACCACTGCTGGCGCAGGTGATGCCATACCAGCCGCTTGCCACATCCACGGCTTCGCTGAAGTTAACCGTCAGGTTGCTTGCCAGCGGGACATTGGTAGCGGCGTTGAGAGGAGCAACAGAATTGACCGCCGGGGCGGGATCGAAGACGGTGGTGAAGTTAAAGACGTAGTCTGAGGCCATTTGGGCCGGGGTGGTGTCGCGGTCGGTCACCTTGGTGTGGTCGATCGTCACCGTGCACAACTCGCCGAGGCCGAAATCCACAACCGGATTAAGGGTGAAGTTGGTGTCGTCCGTTGTGGTTACATCCACGGTATGCGCCCCACTGCTGGCGCAGGAAACGCTGTACCAGCCGGCGGTCACATCCACCGGCTCGCTGAAAGTCACGTCGATGTTCGTGCCCACGGCCACATCCGCGTCGCCCGCCAGTGTGCTGGAGGCGGTCGGCGGAGGATTGGCAGCAAAGACCTGGAAGCTCCAGGTATAATCTGCGGCCAGCAAATCTTCTGGATCGTTTGTGTCGGTGTCATGGATCTTGGCGGCGGTGATGGTCGCCGTGCAGGAAGCGCCCTCGGGCAGGTTGGCCGCTGGGGTGAAGGTCAGCGTGGTGGTATTGTTGCCGGATTCCGCGCCGCTCACCGCGCCGCTGCCGCAATCCAGGCTCAACCAGTCGGCATCGCCGTAGACGGCCTCGCTAAAGGTCGCGTTGATCGCCGTGCTTGCCGAAACGCCTGTTGCGCCATTGGCAGGGGAGGTGGAGCTGACCGTGGGAGCTGCATCGGGAATAAATCCATTTGCGGTCAGTGAGAGATTATCCACCGCCAGGCCGTCATCAGAGCTTGCTACATCAGAATCAGACCAGCGGATCCAGAAAGTAGCTCCGTTGGAGATTGATAAGCTACTGATCGTGTAGCTGATCGCGGTTCTGTTAGCTGAATTATTTCCATCCAGTGCGCCAACTGTGCCGGTTAAGATTGGCGATGAAAAATCAAGGCTGTCGTAATCGGTCCAGGTTCCAGTACTAAGGCTGGTGGCGTCCGTGCTCAATTGGAAATCAATCCGATCAGCGATAGGTCTGGAAGCTAAGCCCAGCCGCCACTGTTCACCGGTATAGGATATGGTCAGAGATGTGATCGTTCCCCCTGTATTATTGGTGAATTGAGCGCCATAGGTAGGTATCAAAGTACCGCTTCGCAGGCTTCCCAGGGCTCGATCGGTATCGCCGGCTAAACCGTAACTGAAGGTATCTCCGGTATTTGAGCCTCCTGTATCAACGGCGTATTGTTCGTTATCACGCGCGCCACCCCCGGATTCGGTGAGTTCCCAACCAGGAATGGAAAGCACATTGTTGGTGGTACCGGCCGCATTGGATAGTGTGTTGAAATCCTGCGTGTACGCTGAACCAAAGGTTGTCAGGCTGATCGTTCCAGCCGCGTTTGCAACTTGCGGTGGAGCAGACACAATCATGCCGCTGATAGCCAAAACAAAAGCCATCAGCACATTAAATATACGAAAAGCTTTCATATCTATTCTCCTCTTTGTAAAGGTTGGGAAAATCGGGAGCAAAAGGCTAAACCTGGCAATAGAATCCCGTGATTTATTGTAGCATAGGTCAGACAAACCCGCTTAGTGTCAGATGTCAGGAATTAGAAAGGATGCGTCAGTGTTTATGTTAAAGCGCAGCGGCGCGCCATTGGCGCGCCGCTGTAAATTCTGTGGGAAGATGCTATTGCGTAACGATCGGCAGGAAGAAGTGGAAGCCCCAGGTTACGTTTAGGTTTACGGTTGCTGTGGCGGAATACAACAGCCCATCGTAAGCCTTGTAGGTGAAGCTGTCTGTTCCGACATAGCCAGCATCAGGAATGTACGTGAAGGAGCCATCGGCATTCAGCGTCAGCGTGCCGTGCGCCGGATCGCTCACTTTAACCGCGGTGAGGGTGTCCAGGTCGGCGTCATTGTCGTTGGCCAGCACGCCGTTCACCGCATCCACAGTTAAAGTTTGATCTTCGCCGGTGTCGTAGCTGTCATCCGTGGCCGCCGGAGCGTTATCCGGCACGGTCAGGTTCAGCCCGATCAGCACCGGGTCGTGATCGCTGGCGCGGTATGGGTGCGGCTGGTACAGGTCGGGTGAACCGCTGGGGGTGCCGGGTTGTTTAAATTCTGTGTTGTAGTCGATCACCGAAGGTTCGTCGGCGTTGATGTGCCAGTAATCCACGTCCGCGATCTGGTCGGTGAAGGAAGCCGTGCTGAGCGCATGATCCAGGTATCCGGCTGTGCCGTCGAAAACATACGAGTAGCGCGTCGCTGCCGGTACAAAGGCGGCTACCTGGTTGACCAGCCCGCCAGTCGTCATGGTGTTGATCGGATCTTCCGCGCCGTAAGCATTCATGTCGCCGATCACCAGCACATCCGGGTCCAGCGGCACCAGATCGCTGCTGATGAAACTCAGCAGCGCGGTAGCCTGCAGCACGCGCTTGGCATTCCAGCAGCCCTGTCCGTCGCCCTGGTCGGCGTCCAACCCGGAAGCCGGGCAGGACCCCTTGGATTTCAGGTGATTGACCACCACGATAAATTCCTCGTTGGTGTTGTTTTCCTTGAAGCGCTGGGCAAAAGGCGAGCGGCTGAAGATGGTGTCGTTTGAGCTTAACGATGAACCGACCGGCGTGACCGTGTTGGTCTTGTAGATGATCGCGGTTTGAATGTAATCTCCGCCTTCAGCAGGGTCGAAGTACCCCAGGAGCGGGTCGGCTACTGCAGCGTAAGTGATCCCCGTGGTGGCGATCTGGGCATTTAGTGCATTGACCAGTGCCTGTGGAGCACCGATCCCGCCGGCCGCGCCGTCCCAGGATTCGATCTCCATCAGACCATACACATCCGCGTTCAAAGTAGCCAGTTCGGTCACCAGCTTATCCTGCTGGCGGGTGAATTCTGCGGCGGTATTGGCCCCGCGCGGGGTATTCGAACCGCCATAAGGAGCCCCGGACGGGTAGGAACCGTTATCCAGGGTCGGGAAGTAGTTCAAGACATTCGCGGAGGCTACTTTGATCCGCCCGCCCACATCTGGCGGATTGACTGGGCGTGGAGTGGCGGCGAAGACCGGCGCTGTGGTCGGGTGCAGACGGTAATAAACGGTCGGGAAGCTGGCGTCGCTGGAGACACCGCTGGAGTTGATCCGTCCCTGATCCAGCACACCGGTCAAATTGCTCACCGTGTCGCCCGGTCGCATAGCTCCATCGCTTGGGTAGTAGGGAATGGAGGTGGGGTTTTGGGTATTCGAGCCATCATCCAGGACGATCATGCGCGTGTAGTCATACAGACTGCCGCCGCCTTTGCTGAAGTTGTTCATCTGGAAAATACGTCCCCCGGCTCCCAGCGTCACCTGGCCAAAGCGTCCCTGGAAGTAGTTCTGTTGTACAGTCAGGGTCTCAGGAATGGTCACCAGCATGCCCTCGTACTGTTCCAGGTTGAAGGCCGGATCGGCGGTGTCCGGCAGGTCGATCACAATGGGGGCGATCGAATTCCCGCTGCTGCACACGGTCAGCGCCGTCAGAGAACCGAGCTCGGTGATGCGATCTAATTCACCATAGTTGGTGTTGATAAATTCCGATACGGTTCCGCTTAGCCTAACCCGGTCGCCCTCTGCAAAGCTGAAGGAGCCTGGTGTGCCAGTGTACACGAAGATCCCTTCGGAGGTGGCCACGTTGGCATCCTCGTCGGAGGGCAGCGATTGCAGGAAGAACCCGCCCAGTTGTTTGGAGGCATTCCGCTTGGCAGTTACAATGCCTTCCACCGTCACAACACTTCCGGTCATCGGGCTGGTGGCGCCGCTGCCCTGGATGGCGCTGACCTTGGTATAGGTCCCGCCACATCCGTTGGAGAAGGTGGTAAAGCTCCAGGAATAGTCTGCGGCCATTTCATTCGGCGGATCAAAGCTGTCCTGGTCGCCCACCTTTGCAGCGGAGACGGTCACAGTGCAGATCTCACCGGCCGCGAAATCTATGTCTGGGTTCAAGGTGAAGGTGGTCGGCCCGCCGCTCGCCACAGCAGTGTGCGTGCCGCTGCTGGCACAGGCAATGCTGTACCAATCTGCAGCAGTATCTACTGGCTCGTTGAAGGTGATTAAGATATTGCTGGTCAATGCCACGCCGGTGGCATTGGCGGTTGGAGTGTGAGCAGCAACCGAGGGGGCTAAATCCGTAGCAGCGGTAGTGAAGCTGATGCTTGGCGTGCCTGCCACCGGGTCGGCAGTTCCATCCAGATCGGTCACCTGGCTGCCGGTAATGGTCAGGGTGCAGGTGGTGTTGAAGGGCAGATATGAAGCCGGGTCAATTGTGTAGACTGCCCCACTTCCGCTGACCGAGGTGGTCACGGTCTCGGTGCCGCAGGTCAATATATACCAGGGTTCCACGGCGGTTACCGCTTCGCTGAAGGTCACGGTGATGTTGGTGTTTACATCCACGTCTGCGGCGCTGTCGGCCGGATTGGTGGAGGAGATACTGGGGGGATTATCTACCGGGGCGCCTACCGTAAAAGAAGCCGGGCAGCCCGTCCAGGAGGAGTATGTGCCGTAGGCAGTGTCGCCCGTAAGCCAATTGTCGCGGTTGTTGATCAGCGCCAGCAGTTCAGCTTTGGTGCCGCTGGTGCCTTTGGTGCAGTCGTAGTGAGCATCGTTGCGCTCGGTGGCGCTCTGGAACAGCCCTACGGCAGTGGTGCCTTCCACCAGACCGCTGGGCAGAGCTGATGTGTTGGCATCCGACGCAGTGGTTTGCCAGCCGTTGGTTGGGGCGGTTGCATCGCCATTCACAGCATGAATGAAAGTAGGCGAGGTTGCCGCGCCCTGGAAAGCCAGGATCTGGTCCCCGCTGGTGGAGAGGAGGAATCCGCCCGAGCCTACCCCGCTGTTATCCACCAACCAATTGCCGCTGGTGAAAGGGCTTGCCTGCGAAACCACTGTGCCTGCGCTGATCCCCTCCGCTGGAGCGGTCCACTTAATCCCGCCCTCGTTGGCGCGGAATGCTCCGCCACTGGTCCACCCGGAATCGGTGAAACGGATCACCTCGCCGGCAGGAATATCTGTCAGGGCAACAAAGGTAATGGTATCCGGATCATCGCTGTCAAAACCAATAATGGCGATATCGCCTGCTGAGATGCTGTTAATAGAAGCCGCTTTGGCTGGCGCTGGAGCGCTGATACCAAACAGGCCGCCGCAAGCCAACAGAAAAGCAACCAGCGGGTTAAGAAAACGGGATAGTCTCATGCATTACTCCTGAATATAGATTGATACGAACGATGTGGACGCGTTGTTTATCGAAGGTGGCATTTGGCCAACGCGAAAAGTAATCATACCATATTAATAATTTTAATGGCTTCTTGCTCCACAGAGAGAAAAAACCATTCCCCATCTTTCTCCCTTTTCAGGAGCGGTTAATTCTTCCAGACGCTCCACAAGTGCCGCACCGCACAGGCAGCCGACAGGCAAAAGGCTGGGATGACTGCCAGGGTGTACTGCGGCCACTTGGTCGGCCAGGCCAGCAGAAAGAGCAGCGATCCGACTAACCAGATAAAATTCCAGCGGCGTTCGCGCCACTCCCACGGCAGCCCCACCAGCCCCAGCACGAAGAGCAGCGTATCCGGCCGCGGATAATTGAATATTTCCGGATGCCAATCAGCCGGAAAGGGATAAGAAAGCCACACCAAGGGCTGGTGCCAGGGCAGGTTGGCTCCGGTTACATCATTGCCGTGGGAATAATTGAGGTGGAATGTGAAGGATTCCGCCAGCCGCCCGAACGGATCATGCCATAGGGCTGGGTCGAAAGCAAAGAAGAACAACGCCGCAGCCAGCGGATAGGCCAAGGCGGCCCAGCGGAATTGCTTGCGCCGCTCAAACAGCAGGTAGACTGCCGGCAGGGCTGCCGGGGCGTAAGCAAACTTTGCCGCCGCTGTCATTCCCAGCATTAGGGCTGAGAGCCAAAACCACCCGCTGCGCCACGAATGCGCCCGTGCCAGGAACAGCACCGCCAGGATGGAGGTGAACATCGGCAGCGCTTCCAGGTAAGCCTGGCTGGTATACTTAACTGCCATACTGTCCCCGGCCATTAACAGGCCAGCCAACGGGTTGAGCAATCCCAAAGCTGCAGCCGCCAGTGTTCCCAATACGGCAGAGACCCATCGCCCCGGCTCCACATCCACGTATCCGTAATCGCGTCCGTTGGCAGCGATATGGGCCAGGGCATACAGCATCTTGGTCAGCGGCGGGTGTTCACTGTTGGCGCGGTATTCGATGATCGCATTCCAATCCCCCGCTTTCAGAAAAGTAGCGTAATCCTGAGCGGCGTCCATGTAGATCGGCTCATCATAATCGGTGGGCAGTTTTTCCACTGCGTTGGCGCGCAGTCCCAATGCCAGCAGCACCACGACCGGCAGCAGCATCCAGCGGTAATATCGGCGAATGAATAAGAGCATGATGGGTAATTTTACCGCGAAGGCTCAAAGGCGCAAAGCAGATTAATAAATCTGGCCTTTCTCTGTTTTGGAGATTTGTATTTGTGATACAATTGTTCTATGTTGCTTTCCCACTATCAGGCGTCACCCCTGCTTAAGGCACGCAAAGATGGCCTCTCCGAGGCGCCGGTTTCTCTTGACCTGGGACTCAGCGTGGGCTTGGCTCACCTGCTGCCGCAAGAGGTATGGCTTTTGCAGGGCAGGCAGGAAGAGCATTTGAGCTGGGAAAAGCTGGCCGAGATTGCGGAGAACCAGAATAACTGTTTCCTGATCCAGAATGGGCAGGCTGAGGCGGTGCGTGCTTTTTCTGAGGTCACGGGCCGCGCTTTCAGCCTCTATCCCACCCGCAGTGCTCCGACCATGCTTATCTCCGGCATTCCCATGCACCGCATTAAAGATACCGACCCCTACCAGGATACCCTGGCCAAGCTGCGTGCCTTGGGAACTGCCGGGGGATGTGTGTTAGACACCGCCACCGGGCTGGGATACACCGCCATCCAGGCTGCCCGTACTGCCGAAAAAGTGGTAACCATCGAGCTGGATCCCGCTGCGCGTGAGATGTGCCGCGCCAATCCCTGGTCGCAGGAGTTGTTCACTCGCTCCAATATTGAGTTGCGCCTGGGGGACAGCTATGATGAGTTGGAACATATGCAGGAGTCCTCTTTCTCCAGCATCCTCCACGATCCGCCTGCCTTTGCCCTTGCTGGTGATTTATATTCCGCTGAGTTCTACCGCTTTGCCTGGCGTGCCCTCAAGCCGCGCGGACGCATGTTTCACTATATTGGCGACCCAGACAGTAAATCCGGTGCGCAAGTCACCCGTGGGGTGGTGCGCCGCTTGCTGGAAGCCGGTTTTTCGCGCGTCGATCCCAGACCCCAGGCCTTTGGCGTTCTCGCCTTTAAGTAAGCCGGAATGACCGCAGATGTCAACATATCTGCGGGTTATTTCGAAGACTTATCCTCCCACACCCACACCCTGTCAAACCCTTTATGCAACCATTTTCCCTCTCTGCTGTTCGCAACCTGACCCTGGCCGTTCAAGGCTTGCTTACCCCACCCTCGGCGCCTGCATCTGGCCCGGAGGATGTTTTGTCCGTCATTCGCCGCATTGGTGTGCTGCAAATCGACACCATCCATGTAGTAGCTCGTGCCCCTTATTTCATCCTTTGGAGCCGCCTGGGTGCTTATTCGCCGCAATGGCTGGACAGCTTGCTCCAGGAACGACATGTTTTTGAGTATTGGGCTCATGCCGCCTGCTTTATCCCAGTCGAAGACTACCCACTTTACCGGCGCAAGATGCTTACCCCATTCATGGGCTGGTGGGGTGAGGTTTCTGAGTGGTTGGAAAAGAACGCCGACTTGGCTGCCGTTGTGATGGAGCGCATTCGCCAGGAAGGACCCTTGCGTTCCGCTGATTTTGAAAATCCTGATCACAAACCCGGCGGTTGGTGGGAATGGAAGAAAGAAAAAATGGCCCTCGAATATCTGTTGATGGCAGGCGAATTGATGGTGGCCCGGCGGGATAAATTCCAGCGCGTCTATGATCTACGCCAGCGCATCCTGCCGGATTGGGACGACCGGCATGCGCCTTCGATCGAAGACGTGCGCCGTGAACTGACCTTGCGTACTGTGGGCTGCCTGGGAGTGGCGCACGAGAGCTGGGTGGCGGATTATTTCCGCCTCAGAAAAAAGGATGTACCAAAGATTTTGGAGCAATTGACTTCCGAAGGCGCTCTGCTGCCAGTGGAGATCGAGGGGCTTCCCGGGCGGGCTTACCTGCATCCCCGCCACGCCGAACTGGCCCGTGCGGCCCAGCTCGGCGATCTGCAACCCACCTACACCACTTTGCTTTCTCCCTTCGACCCGCTTGTCTGGGATCGCGAGCGTGGACGGCAGCTCTTCAACTTTGATTACACGATTGAATGTTATACCCCAGCGCCAAAACGCCGTTATGGGTATTTCAGCCTTCCCATCTTGCGCCGTGGACAACTGGTTGGCCGCCTGGACGCCAAGGCGCACCGCCCGCAAAAGATTTTTGAGGTGCGTTCCCTGCATTTGCAAGAGGGTATTCTTCCAGATATAGACCTGGGTGCTGACCTGGCGGATGCCTTGCGCCGCTGCGCAGCCTGGCACCAGACTCCCCGGCTGCTCCTCCCCCCCGGCTGCGAATGGATCCCGGTCTGATCGTCGTCCAGATAGTCGCCCGGCAGCACTATTGAGGCGCCTGAGGACGATCGCTCTGGCGAGGCAGCCAAACATACCTGGAAACGTTCTTGACAGAAGAACTGCTTTCTGCTAAGTTTATTGGCATAGGGAAGATCTGACCCACATGTCATTGCAAGATTTGGTTGTTCAAAGCCAGCTTGTGCCTCCGGCGCTGCGCAAGGGTATCCTGCGGCGGCCGCGTCTGGAAATGCGCCTGGATGCCATTCTCGACTACCCCCTGACCATTGTGCAGGCAGGCACCGGCTATGGAAAGAGTACGGCTCTGGCAGCTCTGGCCGGCAAACATGCCAATTTGTTCTGGTATTCCATCCGCGACAACGATCACGATCCGCTCATTTTCCTGGCTCACCTCTTCTCCGCCTTTGATCAATCCGGTTACAGTTATGGGCGGGCTGCGCTTTCTCGCCTGGAAGCGGTTATGCCGCGCCTTGGAACCCAGGTGCTCACCCCGCTCCTCAACAGCCTCTCTGCCGGTCTGGTGGAAGAGACCATCCTGGTTTTGGACGATTATCACATTCTTCAGGATGATTCACAGATCAATACTCTGGTGGAGCACTTTATTTCCAACCGCCCGCCGCGCCTGCATGTGGTCATCTCCACCCGCCAGATGCCCGTCTTCAAATCCATGACCGCCTGGCGCGTTAAAGGCCAGGTATTATTTATCCACCGTGCCGAGCTGGCCTTCACTCCCCAGGAAGTGCAAGAGCTATTCAACCAGCTTTACCACCTGCCTCTTTCGGAACAGCAGGCTGCCACTCTTGCGGATGAGACTGAAGGATGGCCGATTGCGCTGCAGATGATCTGGCAGCGCCTGCAAGCTCCCGCCGAGGATGCCGCCCCCGGACGATCACTGCCCAGTAATTTGGAAGATGTCCTGGGCCATATCCCCGGTTCGTTGGAATTGTTGTTTGAATATCTGGCGCAGGAAGTGTTGGCGCGGCAAACCCAGGAAATCCAGGAATTTCTTATTTCCACCAGCGTGCTGCGCCAGCTCAGTGAACCGGCTTGCGATTATTTGATCAGCGGCAGCGGTTCTGGTCGGCTGCTGCGTCAGATCTCCCACAACGGGTTGTTCCTCACCCCGGTGGAGGAAGGCGTGTACCGCTTCCACCGCTTGTTCCATGATTTTCTGCTCAACGAGCTGGCTCGGGTTCCGGGCCGCGCCCGCCGTTTGCATTTGCTCGCCGCCGAGTATTTTGCGCGTGCCGAAAAACCGGATGAGCGCCTTTTCCATCTCTTTGAGGCGCAGGAATACGGCCAGGCCGCTGGCGCAATTGAGGAGGTAGGGCCTGCGCTGCTGCGCCATGGGCGCACCGAGAGCCTCTCGGATTGGATCAAAGCCCTCCCGGCTGAGTTCCGAACCGCTCATCCCGGCCTGGAGCTCCTCCTCGGCGACGTGTTGCGCTTGCGTTCCCAATTTGATGACGCCCTGGAGTGTTACCAGGCCGGCGAGCGTGGTTACCGCGCGCAGGGAAACCATCTTGGCCAGAGCCGGGCTTTGCGCGGGCAGGCGCAAGTCTATCTAGATACCATCCGCCCCCTGCGCGCCAACAGTCTCTTGGAAGAAGCATTGCGGCTGCTTGAACCGCAGGAATACCGCAGTGAAGTGGCTGATCTGCTCGATCAGTTGGCCGAAAATTCGCTCAATCTCGGCCATCCCGACCAGGCCCGCAATTTGCATCACGAGGCGCGTCTCCTCCGCGCCGAGAATGATCCCGACGATATCTACTTGGAAGCGCGCGCCTTGCTCCGTACTGGACATTTACTGGAAGGTCGCCGCTTGTTGGAACAATTGCCACACTCCGATGCTCCCCTTTCGGAATCGCGCCAGCAGCGTTTCCATCGCGAAGCATCCGTCTTGCTCTCTCTTATTTGCCTCATGCAGGGAGATTTGGATACTGCCCGTTGCCAGGCCTTGGTAGGGGTTCGCATTGGCGAACAACTCGATTCCCCCTTTGTTTGTGCGGTGGCCTGGATGCGCCTTGCCCATACCTATCAGTTGGAGATGCGCGCTCCGTGGCAAACCTATCAGGCCGAACGGGCCTTGCATTATTACCAGCGTGCCATCGAACAGGTGCGCGCTTTCAAGGTCATGCGCGTGGAGGTTGAACCCATCTGGGGGCTTGCCCGTTACTACGGTTACAACGGCGATTTGGCAACCTGTCGCGATCTGGCCTCCCGTGCCATTGAGGTCGCGGATACTGCTGGAGATCGTTGGTTTTCCAGCCTGGTGCGCACCACTCTGGCCGCCGGATTGGTCTATTCCGGCCAGCGCGAGGAGGCCGACATGCTGCTCAGCCAGTTGCCGGATGCCTTTGATCAGGTACGCGACACCCTCGGCGTGGCCGCGGTCTGGATGTGGAAAGCCTTGAACGCCTGGATGGATGAAAATGTCGAAGACGCCATGCTATCCCTCTCCAATTCTTTGGAGATTTGCCGCCAGCAGCAGTTGGATTTCCTCTACACTCGCAGCACCATGCTTGGTCCGCGCGATGAACACATCTTGCTGCCCATGCTGCTGGAAGCCCGCCGCCGGGGCATTGAAAAAAGTTATGTGGAACATTTGATGGAATTGTTAGAGTTGCAGGGGATCGATTACCATCCCGGTTACAGTCTGGCAGTACAAACCCTGGGACCGTTCACTGTCTGGCGTGGAGACACCCCCATCCAGGCTCGCGACTGGCAACGTGAAAAAGCCCGTGAGTTGTTTAAACTGCTGCTCACCTTCCGCAACCGCTGGCTTTCGCGTGAGCAGATCGTTGACCGCCTGTGGCCCGACCTGGATGCCAAGGCTGCCGCGCGCGACTTCAAAGTGGCGCTCAATGCCCTCAACCGGGCTTTGGAACCTGCTCGGGTGCCGGGCAGCACCCCTTTCTTTGTTCTGCGCAGCGACCTGGGGTATATGCTCAATCCACATGCTGGGCTGGTACTGGATGCGGCTGAATTTGAAGATTTGGTCGGCTCGGCAAATATTTGTGACCCTGTGGAGAAGTTCAAGAGCATCCGCTGCGCATTGGAACTGTACCGCGAAGATTACCTGAGCGAGAACTTGGATACTTCCTGGACATTTGCCGCAGAGCGCGAACGTCTGCGCGGGATCTATTTCCAGGCTGTTGACCGTCTTGCCGAGCATTATCGCTCGGCTGGGCGTTGGGAAGACCTGATCCAGTTGGGGGAATTGGTTTTGAAACAGGATGCAGGTTATGAACCGGCTTACGGCTTTATGATGGAGGCCTATGCCGCCCGGGGTGAGTTCGCCCGCCTGCGTGATGTCTACAAGCGTTGCGCTTCGGCCTTGCGCATGGAATTGGATGTGGAGCCTTCTGAGCAAACCCAAAAGCTCTTCAACCGCCTCATCCAAAATGAATAGCGGCTGAGCTTTCCGCTCCATCCTCACCGCGCCCGTTGACACTTACCTCTGTGCTGATCTCTGGCTTGTAACCCCTTTGTAACCCCTGTGTAACGGCTCAATTGTATACTGGTGAAAATCCTGTCGGAGGGCTTTCCCATGCGTTTAAAAGACAAAGTCGTTCTTATTACCGGCGGCGCGGCTGGAATCGGCAAAGCGACCGCGGAAGTGTTTGCCCGTGAAGGTGCAAAGGTTGTCATCTGCGATCTCAATGTCGAAGCCGGTGAAGCTCTGGCAAAGGAGCTTGGCAACGGGGCTCGCTTTTACAAGGTCAATGTGGCTGATCGGGCAGCAGTGCAGACCTGGGTGGATGATGTGGTGGCAAACTACGGCCGCGTAGACGTATTGATCAATAATGCCGGTATCACCCGCGATGCTCAGTTCGTCAAGGTTAAGGACGGCCAATTGGTCAAGCAAATGGAAGAAGAGGCCTTCGATATGGTCGTCTCGATCAACCTGAAGGGTGTTTTCAATTGCGCCCAGGCTGTCACCCCACAAATGATCCGTCAGAATGGCGGCGTGATCATCAATTCATCCTCGGTTGTTGGCCTGTACGGGAACTTTGGCCAAACCAATTATGTTGCGACCAAATCCGGCGTGATCGGTATGACCCGAGTTTGGGCGCGTGAGCTGGGCAAGTACGGAATCCGCGTCAACGCTGTGGCTCCTGGTTTTATCATGACCGAAATGGTTGCCAAGATGCCCGAAAATGTCCTTGCGGATATGAAATCACACACTCCCCTCGGCCGCCTGGGCAAACCTGAGGATATTGCGAATACATTCCTCTGGCTCTCGAGTGATGAGGCTGCCTATGTCCACGGCGCGGTCATCAGCGTGGATGGTGGCATTGTCTTGGGAACATGATCCCATCAAACCGGAGAAAAGAGAGTAGAGAATTGCTTCCAGTTCGCTGCTCTCTTTTTTCATCGACTGCTTATTAAATTCCAGAAATTCTTCAAAGGAGTAATCTATGTCTCGATACGGTACGATCATTGCCACCGGACGCTATCTTCCTCCCATCGAGCGTCCCAACTCTCAGATGGCTGAAAAATTTGGTGAGGTGATTGGCAAGTTTGAAGCCTCCTCGAATATCAAAACTCGCTGGTATGCGCCGGATGATTGGGCTACTTCCGATCTGGCGGTGGAAGCTGGCAAGGATGCCCTTGAGCAGGCTGGTCTGAAACCCGATGACCTGGACATGATCTTGCTCGGCACCGACAGTCCGGATTACATTACGCCTGCTACCTCGGCAGTGGTGCAGCATAAGCTGGGCGCTTCCCGTGCCGGGACCTTTGATATCGGTTGTGCCTGTGCCAGCTTTCCAACCGGATTGAACATTGCAGCCGGCTTGATTGCTACCAACCCCCACATGAAGTATGTGATGGTCATTGGCGCCTACATGATGCACAAATTGTCTGATTGGCAAAATGACCTGATGTCTTTCTTTTACGGCGATGGAGCTGGTGCTGCGATTTTAACTGTCAGCGAAAAACCTGGCTTTGTGTCCTCCGCCTTCTTTGCGGATGGTTCCTATCATAAGCATTGGGGCATTTATTCCGGTGGAACATATGAGCCGGCAACCGTGGAGAGTGTTCAGGCTGGACGAACTAAAGTACGACTGGTTACTCCCTTCCCGGCTGAAGTGAATAATGTCGGCTGGCCGTCGCGCGTGCGCGAAGTGGCTGCCAACGGGAATTTCAATATTTCGGATATTGATCATATTATCTTCACCCAGGTTCGGTTCAATTCGATCAAATTGGTCATGGAAGAACTCGGCCTGCCGGTGGAAAATGCTCACTATGTGATGGATAAATGGGGATACACCGGCTCTGCCTGCCTGGGCATGGCATTTGACGACGCCCGCGATCAGGGTAAGATCAAATCCGGCGACCTGGTCGTCTTTGTTGGTTCCGGCGTGGGGTACAACCAGGCCGCATCTGCGTTCATCATGCCTTAGGAGGCTGAATCATGGGATACCGCGAGCTGCTCGGCAAGAAATTACGATCCATTCCGGAAGCGGTATCGCTGGTGCAATCGCACCAGACCATTGCCACGGGAATTGCCGGCTCGGAACCACCTGGCCTGCTCACCGAATTGGGCAAGCATAAAGACCGCCTGGATGATGTCACGGTTTGGGTTTGTTTGCCCTTGCGCGAATACGATTATGTCACCCAACCGGATATGGCCGGGCATTTTTACGTGCAAAACTGGTTCTACAGCGGTACAGACCGGCGCGTTCACCCGCAGGGGCGGGTGTCTTACATCCCCAACAATCTCCACCGTGCCGCTACAGATAAATTGCATGCCACCAAAGGCAAGTTGAATTATTACTGGGGCACCGCCACCCCGCCCGACAAGCGCGGCTACATGTCACTCTCCCTCGGCCTGATCGTAGAAAAGGAGCTGATTGAAGCGGCCGATGTGGTTATTCTCGAGATTAATGAAAACTTGCCCTGGTCGTTGGGTGATACCCAGATCCATGTCTCCGAGGTGGATTATGTGGTGGAAAATCATGCCCCCCTTTTTATGCTCCCCTCTGTCCCTCCCAGCGATCCCGAAAAGGCCATCGGCGGCTATATTGCCGATTTGATCGAGGACGGTTCCACCATTCAGCTTGGCATTGGCGGCATTCCCAACGCCATCACGGCCTTCTTGCACGACCGTAAAGACCTGGGTGTGCATACCGAAATGTTTGTGGACGGGATCGTTGATCTCTACGAGGCGGGTGTGATCACCAACCGCCGCAAGACCCTCTGGAAAGGTAAGAGCGTGGGCGCCTTTGCTCTCGGAACCCAGAAATTGTACGATTTTCTGGATAATAACATTGCTGTCGAACTGCAGCAGGGACGTGTGACCAATAATCCCTATGTGATTGCTCAAAACTATAAGATGGTCAGTGTTAACACGGCTTTGCAGGTTGACCTGTTCGGTCAGGTATGCTCGCAGAGCATTGGCCCGCGTCATTTTTCCGGCACCGGCGGCCAGTTGGATACCCACCGCGGTGCGCAAATGTCGCCAGGGGGGCGCGGGATCATTGCCCTGCGCTCCACTGCCAAGGACGGCGCCCTTACCACTATCGTCCCCACCCTAAGCGAAGGCGCCGAAGTGACCGTGCCCAGCCAGGATGTGGATACGATCGTCACCGAATTTGGTATTGCCGAATTGCGTGGACGCTGCGTGCGCGAGCGCGTGGATGCCCTGATCAAGATCGCCCATCCCGATTTCCGCGACAAGCTCCGCGAAGATGCGGAACGCTTGGGCATTGCCCCCAAATTGATGCGCTAGCCTTTTGGGTTCAACCTCTCGAAAGTTGTGCGAAAGGAGCAGATATGGTCTCAATTTTAGGAAAATGGCAGCAACCCGCTGGTCAGCCCTTCCCAGGATTGTGGTTCGAATTCAGAGCGGATGGCACCTTCTTGGCCAGTTTTGATGAAATGGGCATCACTTCCGGTGGCACCTATGTGCTTGATGGCAACCAGATCGATGTGGATCAAACGCAGCATACCCTGGGGTTGCTGGGAAAGTTCGCCGGCTTGGTGGAAGTAGAAGGTGACACATTGCGTATGACCCTGGCTTCTGCCCCGGGCGGGCCTCGCCCAGCGGATTTTACTGCTGCGCGCATCTATAAGAAGATCGGCTGAGTTCTTTTCTTATGCGAATCAAGGAGTAAAGATGGACAAACCTGCGCCTTTAACCGGGATCACGCTGCGTGATATCGAAACTCCCCGTTTGAAGCATAATGTGTATTTCGCCGGGCCAGAGAACGGTACCCCCGTAGTCTTTCTGCATGGAAATTTCTCCTCCGCTTTGTTTTGGGAAGAGATGATGTTGCTCCTAACCACCCATAAGAAATACCGCGCTATTGCTCCGGATATGCGGGGCTATGGTTGGACCGAAGACAAGCTGATCGACGCCACCCGCGGCTACCGCGATTGGAGCGACGACCTGGATGCTTTGCTGGTTGTCTTGGGCGTTCAACGTGCTCACTTTGTCGGCTGGTCTTTGGGTGGCGGGGTGCTTTACCGCTTTGTCATCGATCATCCTGAGAAAGTCCTTTCCCTCACCCTGGTTAATCCAGTTTCGCCCTATGGTTTCGGCGGCACCAAAGATGCCGATGGTAAGCCCTGTTTTCCGGATTTCGCCGGGTCGGGGGGCGGCCTGGTCAATCCCGAATTTGTGCGCCGCATCATCGCCGGCGACCGCACAACGGAGGATCCCAATTCTCCGCAGAGTGTGATTGCCGCATTCTACTACAAACCACCCTTCCAGGCCGCTCGCCAGGAGAATTTCCTTACCGGCGCGCTGGCTGAAAAGATGGGCACCGAACGCTATCCGGGTGATTTTACCCCTTCGGCTAACTGGCCGAACGTTGGCCCAGGCGTGTGGGGACCGATCAACGCTGGTGCGCCCGGCTACATTCAGGCCGATGTGCCGGAATTATTGGCCTTGCATCCCAAACCGCCCGTGCTGTGGGTGCACGGTAGCCATGACCAGATCGTGTCGGATAATTCCATGTTCGACATTGGTGCGCTGGGCAAATTGGGCTTCATCCCTGGCTGGCCGGGTGAAGAGATCTACCCACCCCAGCCGATGGTGACCCAGACTCGCTACGTGTTGGATCAGTACGCAGCCAACGGCGGAAGATATGAGGAGCATGTCATCCTGGATACCGGCCACGGCCCGCATATCGAGCAACCGGAAGCTTTCCTCCAGCTTTTGCAAGATTTTCTCTCCAAGGCAAGTTAGGAGACAAAGGATCAGAAATATGCCCCATGCGCAGGTAAACGGCACGCAAATCTACTATGAGTGGCACGGCCCGGAAAATGCTCCGGCGCTGCTGCTGGTCAATGGCGTTCTGATGAGCACCGATAGTTGGGCTTTGCAGGTTCCCGTACTCAGCCGGCAGTATCGTCTGCTGCTGCATGACTGCCGCGGCCAGGGCAAATCCGACCACCCTCAAGGCCCCTATTCTATGCGCCAGCACGCAGATGATTTGGCAGGCCTGATGGAGGTTCTGGGTATACCCAGCGCCCATATTGCTGGCATTTCCTACGGTGGAGAAATCGCCCTTTTGATGGGGATTCACTACCCTGAACGTGTGCGTTCATTGTTTGTCTCCTCTTCCGTTAGCGAGGTGCGGCCCCTCCTGCGTGGGATCGTAGAAAGCTGGATTGCCGCTGCCCGCACCCGCGATGGAGAGTTGCTCTACCGCTGTTCGGTCACCGATAATTTTTCTGAACCCTGGTTGGCTGCTCATCCTGCCTGGCCAATTGCTTCCATTCCACGCTACCAGCAATTGGACTTCAATGCCGTCGAATGGCTATGCCAGAGCTTCCTTGGGTTGGATTGCACCGCCGACCTGCCGCGCATCACCGCCCCTACCTCAGTAGTGGTAGGCGAGCTGGATACGCTTAAACCGCTTCAGCCTTATGCCCGCCTGATTGCCTCTAAAATTCCAGGTTCCCGTTTAATGATCCTGGCTGATGCCGGGCATGCTTGTTCCATTGAAGTTTCTTCTGCCTGGAATGCAGCCTTGCTGGGTCATCTGGCCCTTATGGATTAACAATGGCTGTTTTTCTGATCCCTGAAATCCGATCCTGTAACCTGTCTTAAAGGAGATAATTATGACCGATCGAAGATTTGGCCGCGGCGTTGCCCTGGTGGGTGCCGGAATGAGTAAGTTCGGCGCTATGAAAGGCAAAAATTCGCGTGACCTGTTTGTTGAAGCCTTTGATGAAATGCGCCTTTCGGTAGACCGCGGGTTTGACCCCACGGATGTTGGGGCGGTATTTATTGGTAACTACAGCAGTGATCAGTTTGAGAATCAGGGTCAGACGGCCCCGATCATGGCTGGTTGGGTCGGGTTGACGCCGCGTCCCACCGTGCGCGTGGAAGCTGCCTGTGCCAGTGGCGGACTGGCTTTACGTCAGGGTGCGCTGGCTATTGCCTCTGGTATGTATGATATGGTGCTGGTCGGTGCAGTGGAGAAGATGACCGACCTGCCGACCGAGAAAGTGACCGATGCTCTCGGCACAGCCGCAGATGCCGCCTTTGAGGTCTCAGTTGGCTACACCTTCCCTGGTCTGTATGCTACCATGGCTACCGCTTATTTGCACAAATACGGGCTTTCCCCCGAAGTGCTGATGAAAGTGGCGATCAAGAACCATGATCACGGCTCGTTGAATGAAAAGGCTCAGTTTGGCGCCAAAGTAACTGATCTGATGGCCCAGCGCAAGGCCAGCGCAGCCAAGAAAGGCCTGCCTATCCCCGAATGGGCTGACGAAATGGCCTTTCTGCGTGACCCGAAAGCCAATCCGATGATCGCCTGGCCTTTACGTCTCTTTGATTGCTCTCCTGTTTCGGATGGCGCAGCCGCCGTGCTGCTGGTGGCCGATGATATTGCCCTCAATTTCACCGACACCCCCATTCATCTGATCGGTTCCGGGCATGCCAGCGACGGCGCGATGTTTGCCCGCCAGGATATTACCTCCATTCCCGCCGCGCGCCTGGCCGCAAAGCAAGCCTACGAGATGGCGGGGGTCAAGCCCGAGGATATTAATGTGGCTGAAGTGCACGATTGCTTCACGATCGCTGAAGTGATTGCCACCGAAGACCTGGGCTTCTTTGCGCCCGGTCAGGGTTGGAAAGCTGCCCAGGATGCTGTGACCCATCGCACTGGCGCTAAACCCATTAACACTTCTGGAGGTCTGAAATCCAAGGGACACCCGGTCGGTGCATCCGGCGTCGGCCAGGCGGTTGAAGTGTGGAAGCAATTGCGTGGCCAGGCCGGGCCGCGCCAGGTCGAAAATGCTCGCCTGGGCATGACCCATAATGTGGGCGGTACCGGGCAGAACGTGATCGTGCATATCTATGAACGGAGGTAGATCAATGGAAAACCAATTCACTGCTGCTGCTTTTAATACCTACCTTGCGGAACACAAACTGATGGGTTCGCGCTGCAAAGCTTGTGGCGCCGTCTATCTGCCACCCCGCCCTCTTTGCCCCGAAACCTACACTACTGACATGGAATGGTTTGAGCTTTCTGGTAAAGGCAAATTGGTCAGCTTCACCAGCATTTCCATCGGCCCGAGCTTCATGCTCCAATCCGGTTTTGACCGTAATAACCCCTATGTCACTGGCGTGGTGGAGACGGAAGAAGGAGCACGCATTGCTGCCATGATCGTTGGCGTGGATGCCAAAAAACCCGATACGATCCAGGTCGGTGCGCCTGTCCAGGTTGAGTTCCTTGAATTGGGGCCGGAAGGTTCCAAGAAGACGATTCTGGCTTTCCGGGTATTGTAGAATGTTACCCCAGGCAGACATTTCCGCAGCCATGTTCACCCCCGGTCAAAGGGAGAGCTTCGCCAAAACGATCACTGAGGCGGATGTCTCTACATTTGCCGGCCTGGTCGGGGATTTCAATCCGGCCCATATGGATGCTGAGTTTGCCCGTCAAAGTCGTCTTGGGCGGCGCACCGCTCATGCCATGCTGGCAGGTGGAATGATCTTCTCGCTGTTGTACAACCGTCTGCCGGGTATTGGCGCGGTATGTCTCAGCCAATCGATGGAATTTCTGGCCCCCATTTATATTGGCGATACCCTGCGCGCCGAGGTGGAAGTGGCTGCCTGGCAACCGGAGAAACGGCTATTGACCATGCGTACCTATTGTTATAACCAGATGGATGTTCAGGTAGTTACTGGTCAGGCCATTCTTATGATCAATGAATAATGGTGGCATGGGATGGTTGTTTCACTGGTTGCGAACATTTAAACATGAAATGATCCATGAAGGTCGACTTGAAGGAGGTGGTTGTTTCCCAAGAATAATTTTCCTGCGTTTTCTCAGAAATGCCCCACGTGTGTGGAAAACGGACGTAAGTCCGTTCTACAAACCCTAACCAAAATCTTTTATGGAGGAGTAAGATGAAATCGCTGTACAAGATCGTTGCTCTCGTGGTGTTAGCCTCGATGGTGCTTTCCGCCTGTGCTACACCCACCGCGACCCTGCCCCCGGCTCCGACCAATACCCCAGAGCCGCCCAAGGCCACCAACACACCCAAGCCGGCTGAACCTACTGCTACCGAAGCCCCCACCGAAGTTCCCTTGGGCCCCGTGCTGAAGATCGGCCAGATCAGCATGCTCTCCGGATCCATGGCTTCTTACGGCGCCCAACAGGTGGAAGGTTTCCGCCTGGGCTTGATCTACGCTTCCGGCGGCAAGACCGATGCCGAAGGCCGCCCGATCATTGCCAATCGCCCCGTTGAAGTCATAACCCGCGATGACGAAGGCAATGCCGAAAAATCGGTTCAGATCGCCCGCGAATTGATCGAAAAAGAAGGCGTTGAGATCCTGCAGGGACCTGTGTCCTCTACCTGCGCCATGGCCCTCACGCCCCTTGCCCTGGAATATAAGACCATCCTGATGATCGACCCCGCAGCTTCTTCCGGTATGAGCGGCGCAGGCTTTAACCCCTACGTCTTCCGCACTTCCCGTGGCAGCTTCGACGATGCCTTCATTATCATGAAGTATCTGCTTGATAACAAGATTGGTACCAAGGTGGCTCTTTTAGGCGTCGACAATGCCTTCGGCAAGTTTGCTGGCACCGCCATCAATTACAAAGTGCCCATGCTGGGCGGCGAAGTAGTTAAGGAAGTCTATGCCCCACTTGATACCACTGATTTCACCCCTTACATCCAGGATGTGATGAATTCCGATGCTGAAATCCTGTACCTGGTCTGGTCTGGTGTGGGTTATGTCCAACTCTTTGATCAACTGTCCGAAATGGGCGCCATGGATCAGATGACTGTGGCTACCGGCTTCGGTGACAATGTCTCCTTCGGCGCCGTCTTCTCCAGCGCTGTTCCCGGTACGGTTGGTTTGAGCGTTTATCACTACACCTTGGCCAATACCCCTGTCAATGACTGGCTGGTGGAGCATCACATGGCCGACAACAACGGCGTTCCCCCGGATCTGTTCACTGCGGGCGGCTTCTCTTCTGCTATTGCCCTTGCAGCGGCGCTGGAAAAGACCGGCGGCGATGCGACTGGCGACGCCATGATCCCCGCCCTGGAAGGTTTGACCTTCGAAGGCCCCAAGGGTACTTACCACATCCGCCCCGAAGACCATGTCTGTGAGCAGCCGATGTATATGGCAAAGTTGGTCAACCTCGATCCTGACCTGAACGATGACAATATTCCTGAATACAAATGGTTCGAGCCGATTTACACGAGCGGAACCTCTGAGCTGGGCATCCCCTGCACCCTCACCGGTGAGTACGCTTCCCGCTGCGGTAATCTGCCTGTAATCCCTGCTCCCTAGGGAAAATCGATCCACAATTGGGGATGGTTGGGCCGCTTGCTCTCCATCCCCGATTGAGTATACTGAAATGAAAACATTCAGGCCGTAGGGGTTTCCCTGTCAGTCTATATGACGGGCAGCGGAGACCCCTGCGGTCAACCACATAAAGTCTTTCACGAAAGGTGGAGCCATGCCAGACCCCACAATCCTGCTGGAAGCAATAGATTTGCGCAAACAATTTGGCGGCTTGCTGGCCGTCGATGGCGTCAGTATTCAAGTCCACGCCGGCACGTTGCATTCGATCATCGGTCCAAATGGCGCGGGGAAGACAACCTTGTTCAACCTGCTCAGCGGGGTGCTAAAACCCACCAGCGGCAAGGTGTTCTTTAAAGGTCACGACATCACCCATTACCCTCCCCACCGCATTGCCCATTTGGGAATTGGGCGTTCGTTCCAGATCACCAATATCTTTTCAAATCTAACCGTTTTGGAAAATGTGCGTCTGGCATGCCAATCGACTGGCAAAGACAATTTTAAGATCTTCAACCGTGCAGATAGTTTCCTGCATTACGGAGAAAAGGCGCGCGCAGTGCTGCAAAAGGTGGGCCTGGCGCAGCGGGAGCAGATGTATGCCAGTATGCTGCCGCATGGCGATAAACGCAAGTTGGAATTAGGCATTATGTTGGCGGGAGATCCCGAACTGCTCCTCCTGGATGAACCCACCGCGGGTATGTCCTCCGAGCAGGTTCCGCAGTTGATTGATATTATCAAAGGCATAATGGCAGATGGCGACAAGACTGTGGTGTTGGTGGAGCACCGCATGGATATGGTGATGAATATTTCCGACCGAATTACCGTGATGCACCAGGGCCAGGTTCTTGCGGAAGGGATACCGCATGAAATTGCCACCAATAAACATGTGCAGCAGGCGTATCTGGGCGCGTTGTATGGCGATTTTCACGAATTGAAATCCGATGAACCCAAACCTGAGAAAGCGGTTGAGGAGGAATAATGGCAGAAAACTCCGCATACATTCTCGAAGTGGATCATATTCACACCTTCATCGGGCAATTTCATATTCTTGAGGATATTTCTTTGCGCGTGCGTCGCGGGGGAATCACCGTTTTGATGGGACGCAACGGAGCAGGTAAAACCACCACTTTGAAATCGATCCTCGGACTCACCTCACCCCGTACAGGAAAGGTGATCTTCGATGGGCAAGAGATTCAGGGAAAACGCGCTTACGATATTGCATCCATGGGCATTGGCTACGTGCCGGAATACCGCGCCATTTTCCGCAACTTGAGCGTGGTGGAAAACCTCAAGATTGCTGAACGCAAGAAGGGCGATCTAGATCGGAAAAGCGAGATGATCTTTGACCTGTTTCCAGATCTCAAGCGCCTATATAAGCTCTCCGGCAATCAGCTTTCCGGCGGGCAGCAGCAAATGCTTGCCATTGCCCGCGCCCTGGTTGCGGATAATAAGTTGCTGTTGATCGATGAACCCAGCGAGGGTCTGGCGCCGGTCTTGATCGAACAGATCATGGCCGCTATTCATAACCTCAGTTCGAAATCCACCGTTCTGCTGGTAGATCAGAACTTCCTTATGGCCAGCCAGCTGGGTGAGTATTGTTATATATTGGATGATGGCAAGACCGTTCATGAAGGGCCAATGGCGGAACTGGTGCAAGACCAGGAGCTTATTCACCGCTACTTGGGGACTGCTGTAATAGGAGCCAAGCGATGAACCTGAAAACAATCTGGCTTGAAAATAAGACCTGGGTAGTATTGGGTGTGCTCACAATCGCTTTTGTCGTTTTGGGTTTGGTGGGCTTGGGACAGGATACTTTTGTTCGTACCACGCTCTCTGGATTAACGCAGGCCGCACTGTTCTTCATGGTCGCGGCTGGGTTAACTTTAATCTTTGGTCTGATGGATATCCTGAATTTTGCCCACGGAACGATGTTCATGATTGGCGCTTATATGGGCTGGCAGTTCTATGCCAATCCGACCTTCATCTTTGGCTTGCTGCCGTTGGTGGTAGCTTTCCTGGCTGGCTTGATGTTGGCAGAACCCCTCCGCCCATGGTCGATGCATTTGAAGATCCCGGATGGATGGCAGCGCGCGCTGCGGACAGGCCTCTACTTGGCTGGTGCAGCTTTGCTGGTTCTGGCGGTCTCTGGGGTGGATTTCGTGGGCATGGCCGCCACCGAGATGACCTCAACCATGGCGGTAACTAACCCATTGGCGGAAATATCCGCGCAGGAACCCCTGCTGAGTTTCTGGGTCCGTCCTCTGATTCTCTTCCTTGCAGGTGGCCTGATTGCTCTGGCGATCACTCGCCCGGGAGATGATACCCAGGTGGCGCAGGCAAGCGAGGTGCGTCGCGGTTGGTTGCTGATGGGGGTGTTGGTCTTGTTCGCTGTGGTGCTCGCCCTTACCCGGGAGACATTGCCGGTCACGGTCCTCCAACTGGACAAAAACCTGCGCTTTTTCCTGGCTTTGCTGGTGGGGGTTGCCAGTGGAGCAGGCCTCGGCGCGGCGGTGGAGGTCACTCTCATCCGCCCTCTCTATGCCCGGCCGTATTTCCAGGTGATCATGACTCTGGGGCTTAGCTACGTTTTTTTGGAATTGGTTCAGGTGCTTTGGACCCCCCTGGCCTATAAGATGGATCGTCCGCCTTTGTTCGACGGCGCGGGAACAGCCCCTGATATTTTTGCCTGGTTTAGCGGGGGTAACCGCCTCTTGAATGTGTTCGGGGTCAGTTTTTCCACTTACCGCCTGTTTATTGTCTTTCTGGGGGTGGTGATGTTCCTTGCCCTGATGGGGATTATGAAATATACCCGTTTGGGGATTATCATCCGTGCTGGCGTTCAAGACCGCTCCATGGTGGAAGCACTGGGCATCAATGTGCGAAAGGTTTTCACCACGGTCTTTCTACTGGGCGTGTCGTTGGCAGCTCTAGGAGGGATTGGATCGGCGCCATTCGTACAGATCTATCCTACCATGGGAAGCGCCTACCAGTTAACAGCTTTTATTACGGTTGTCCTGGGAGGAATGGGTAGTATCCCCGGCGCAGCCGTTGGCGCCCTGTTGCTGGGTCTGGCGCGTGCTTTTGGAGATTATCTGGCGCTAAGCTGGCATCTTTCTCCGGCTATCGCTGAGGCATCCACGGTCATCATTATGGCCATTGTTCTCTTGGTCAGCCCTTCCGGATTGTTCGGGAAGAAGGAGTAAGCGATGAGCTCTGAACCTGTGCAAACGCAACAACCACAGCGCATCTCTTGGTTGGGATTGAAGAAGAATTGGCTGGGGCTGGCCTTCTTCGGCGTTTTGATCCTTTTCCCCTTTCTCTTCAGTTTACTCTCTGGAATCCCTGTAGATGATGGTGAAGCCCGTTACTGGCAGGGGCAGTTGGTGCCATTCTTTATTTACGCTGTATTTGCTATGAGCTATGACCTGCTCTTTGGCTATACTGGCATTCTCTCCTTCGGTCATGCCGCATTCTTTGGCGTGGGTGGATATGCAATGGGGATTTTCATGAAGCATATCGGTCCCCAACTTCTCCCGGCCGGGTCTGTGATGATTGGCTTGACAGATTGTAGCGAAACTCTCTCGTTGGTTTTGGCTGTTTTACTGGTGATTGTAGTGAGTGCGTTGTTGGGGCTGCTCTTCAGCCTGGTCTCGGTGCGTCTCAAGGGCGCTTATTTTGCTATGGTCACTCTGGCAATGGCTGAGGCAATTTACATTCTCTCCAAGGCTTCAGATTTCATGAGCGTAACCGGGGCTGATGAGGGTCTTCAAGGCGTCCCGGTGCCGGATTGGATCAATCCCTTCCAAAACCGCCTCACCTTTTACTATATTGCTTTGATTTTCTTTGTGGTCAGCTATTTGGTTCTGCGGCGCATCACCCATTCGCCTACCGGGCGGGTGCTGGTGGCACTCCGGGAAAACGAAAGTCGTGTGCGCGCGATCGGTTACAACCCGGCCGTGTATCGCACCATTGCCTTCGTTGTGGCGGCTGTGGCAGCCGGACTGGCTGGCGCCATGTTGACGGTCTGGAACACCAGCGCCAATCCCCGCATGACCAGTGCGGTCACCACGATTGAAGCACTGATCATGGTTATCCTCGGTGGAATGGGAACGTTAATTGGTCCGATTCTCGGAGCTGGGATCTATAAAACCTTTGAGACATTCTTCTTCCAGTGGTTCGGCCCACGCTGGCCGCTGGTCTTTGGTGTGGTTTTCATCGTGTGGGTCATATTCCTCCCTTATGGAATCATTGGCACCTGGCGTGTGAAAAGCCCCGGCTTGAAAGCAGCCTGGAGACGTTGGACGGAGAAACTCAGGGTCAAGCGCAAACCCTGATTTTCGGTGAAGCCGCCCTGGGGACCTGCCTTCCATGCAGGAACAGGTAGGCTCAGCAGGTTTTGGGTCGGGCGTAGTGAACCCTTCCCGCCCCCCTCATCTTCTGGGTGAGGGGGGTCTTTTTGCGCGGGACCTTCCTGCGTGCAAAAACAGCCTGCCGTGTTTGGTTGCATCTCGCCCCGCGCCGTGTTAGAATCAAAGTGGCATTACAGCCCGAATATCAAAGATCATCCCCGTCGGTTCTGATGGGGTATCCAAGGTGGTTTTTATGTCACGTATGGTGGAATGTGTGATCGATAGCGTTCGCGTCTCGCTGACCAACCAGCAGCGCATTGTTGTGCTGCGGGACTTGCATTCCGAACGCTATCTAACGATCTGGATCGGCCCGTATGAGGCAGAATCGATCACCATTGCCCTCCAGGAGATCGAGTTGGCCCGGCCGCAAACCCATGACCTGATTAAAAAAGTACTGGCGGCCCTCAATGCCCGCCTGCTACAGGTGGAGGTGGTAGCGTTGCGTGAGGATGTCTACTATGCCAACCTGGTGTTGGAAGTTCAGGGGGAAAACGTGACGGTTGATTCCCGCCCTTCGGACGCCATTGCCCTGGCGGTGCGTGCACATGCCCCCATCCTTGTGGCTGAAGAAGTAATGGAAGCCGCCGCGATCGTTCCAGAGCAGGATATCCAGAATAACCCGGTCGAATCGGAAGAAGAAGCCGCGCCCGCTGAAGGCGAAGCCCCCGCTGGGGAGAAGACACCTGCAGATACTGCCTCCACGGGCGGCGAGGACCGCCTGTCGATCTTTGAAGATTTCCTTGCGAACCTGGATATTGACGACGACCTCCCCCCTACACCCGGACCGGAAGAAAACCCGGACGAAGACCCCGATAAAGCCTGATCCCTGGCGACTTAATTCCCGATCGACAAGGTGGAACATTGAGCGATATTCCTGAGATTGAAGAATCTGCGGCTCCCGAGGTGCAGGGGCTGCCCCACTCCCGCCAGGCTGAAGAAGCGGTGTTGGGCGCTATTTTGATCAACCCTGAAACCTATTATGATGTCGCCCAGTTCTTACAGGCGGATGATTTCTATATTGTCCGCAACCGTTGGGTCTGGGAGACTTTCACCCGTCTGCATGAGCGGCGCACCCCGGTAGATTTCCTCATGGTCACCCAGGATTTGGAGCAACAGGGGCATTTGGCCGAGATTGGCGGTCCGGCATACCTGATGGCGCTCATCAACCAGACTCCCACCTCTCTGCATGCCGAGGCGTATGGCAAGGTGGTGGAGGAGCATTCCATCCGCCGGCGCATGCTCCAATCCGCCAACCACCTGGCTCAATTGGCCTACAATCAACAGCAAACCGTGGATACCGTCTTGGACGAGGCTGAGAAATCCATCTTCGGCATCAGCGAGCGGCGCATCCGCCACGATCTGCAGCCCATCCAGCAGGTGCTCAGCGAGGTCTATGACCGGGTTGACCATCTTTCGCAACGCGAGGATGAGATCTATGGCGTGCCCACCGGATTGATCGACCTGGATAAATTGCTCGGCGGTTTACAAAAGTCCGATTTGCTGATCGTTGCCGGTCGTCCTGGCATGGGCAAGACCGGCTTTATGCTCTCCATCGCCAAGAACGCCGCCCAAAAGCATAAAAAGCATGTCGCGATGTTCTCGTTGGAAATGTCCAACGAACAGCTTGTCCAGCGCCTGCTGGCGCAAGAAACCGGCATCGATACCCAGCGCATGCGCACCGGCAAGCTCACCGAAGACGAATGGCCGCTCTTTACCCATGCCATTGAGGTGCTCTCTGATACGGTCATCTTCCTGGACGATACACCGGCCATCACGCCGCTTGCCTTGCGCACAAAATGCCGCCGCCTGCACATGGAATACAATCTTGACCTGATCATGGTCGATTATTTGCAGTTGATGAGCGGCGACACGCGCAACGATAATCGCGTGCAGGAAGTTTCGTACATCTCCCGCAATCTCAAGGTGCTGGCGCGTGAGTTAAATGTGCCGGTGTTGGCGGCAGCCCAGCTTTCCCGTGCTGTGGAACAGCGCGCCGACAAGCGGCCGGTGCTTTCCGACCTGCGTGAATCCGGTAGCCTGGAGCAGGATGCCGATATCGTTATGTTCATTCACCGCCCGGATGCTTTGGAAAAGGATAGTCCGCGCGCCAACCTGGCGGAGATCATCGTGGCAAAACACCGCAACGGTCCCACCCACCCTGGCATTGAGCTGATCTTCCGCAACAATCTGGCCCGCTTTGAGAACGCTGCGAGACAAGAATGAAGAAATCTTCTGCGCCTGTTTCTGATGCCCCCTTTGGCGGATTTGCCAATGGTAAAGGCCGCCCCACCCCGCTGCCTGCCCAATTCTTCACCGAATTGCTTCCGCAGATCGATGATCTGGGTGAGCTGAAGGTGTGTCTGTATTTCCTCTGGAATCTGGGGCAGCAGGAAGGTAGCTTGCGTTTTGTGCGCACTTCTGATTTGCTCGCCGATAAAGCGCTCCTCTCTGCTCTTGCCGTAGAGCCAGACAAAGCTGCTCAGATCCTCCAGCGCTCGCTCCAGCGCGCTCTGCACCGTGGGGCGCTGCTTTCAGCCCAGGCGCAGATCGGAAGCCGCCAGGAGACGGTTTATTTCCTTAACTCTCCCCGCGGGCGTGCTGCGCTTAAAGCACTGAAGAGCGGCGAGCTGCTTTCTGACTTGGCTGAACGTCTGCCGGTCAGTCTCTCGCCTGAGCGCCCCAATATTTATCGCCTGTATGAAGAGAATATCGGCCCGCTGACACCCCTGATGGCCGAGACCCTGGCCGATGCGGAGAATACCTATTCCTCCGCCTGGATCGAAGACGCCATTCGCCTGGCAGTACATAAGAATGCCCGCAGCTGGCGCTATGTGGAAGCGGTATTACGCTCCTGGAAGGAGAAAGGTCGTCATGGAACGAATCGACAAAACGCTGAAAAAGATAGCCGGCAATATCTCGAAGGTGAGCTTGCCGACTACCTCGACCACTAAACCATCTGCCGCATCGGATATGCCGGGGGATCCGAACTGCCCCATTTGCGGCGGCATCGGCTTTGTACATCAGAATTTGCCCATCGACGACCCCCAATTTGGCAAGTTGCAGATCTGCACTTGCCGTCAGGTCCAGACCGTGGATGCCAATATCCAGCGCCTCTACCGCATGAGCAATTTGCAAGCTTTTGAGAACATGCGCTTCGAGAACTTCAATCCCCAGGGGCGTCTGGGATTGGGCGAAGCCCAGGTACGCTCGCTTAAGCTGGCCCTCAACCAGTGTCAACAATTTGCCCGTGAGTTGAAAGGCTGGGTCCTGCTGATGGGTGGGTATGGCTGCGGGAAGACCCATCTAGCCGCTTCCATTGCTAACTTTGCCGTCTCGGTTGGCGCGCCGACCCTCTTTCTCACGGTACCCGACTTGCTGGATTGGCTGCGCTTTTCCTACAATGATCCAGAATCCACCTTTGAGAGTCGTTTCGATGAGATCCGCAATATCCGCCTGCTGGTGTTGGACGATCTGGGCACCCAAAACGCCACCCCCTGGGCGCAGGAAAAGCTTTACCAGATCATCAACTACCGCTATACTCACCGTCTGCCCCTGGTGGTTACTACTAACATCGGCATGAGCGACCTGGAAGGGCGCATCCGTTCCCGCCTTGAGGATCCTGATCTGGTTGCTCGCCTGCGCATCCAGGCCCCCGACTACCGTGACCCGGTTGGCGACGCCGGACAGACCTACCTTTCCGCCTTACATTTTTACAGCGGGCAGACCTTTGGCAGTTTTTCCATGCGCGAAAAGGAAAAATTGACTCCCGAGGAACGTGAGAATTTACACAGGGTTTTTTCCGTGGCGCAGGATTTTGCGGAAAAGCCGCGTGGGTGGATCGTCTTGACCGGAAAGTCCGGCACTGGCAAAACACACCTGGCAGCCGCCATCGGTAACTACCGCGCCCAACAGGGCGAAATGCCCATGCTCATGACCGCTCAGGATCTGCTCGATCACCTGCGCAGCACCTTCAATCCCACCTCACAGGTTTCGTACGATAAATTATTCGACGATATTCGCTCGGTTTCTCTCTTGATCCTGGATGACCTAGGCGCACAAAGCTCTACCCCCTGGGCCAAGGAAAAGCTATACCAGATCCTTAATCACCGCTATATCGCCGAACTGCCTACTGTCATCACCACTTGTTTGATGATCGAGGAGATGGATGAACGTATCCGTAGTCGCATCTTGCGCATGTGCCGCCCCTTTGTCATTACAGTACCCCCCTACCGCAACGTTATTGCCACTGAAACCAGGACCAAAAGTAGTGGGCGGGGACGCAAACAAAGCAGTTCTTTGTAGTTTGTAAAAATAGGCGGAAAAAACCGCCCTTTTTTTATTTAATTGGCCTATTTCTTGCAGGGTATCAAAACGTCTTATCTACCCTTTTTGAAATACCAGGTCCATTTGTGCAAAGAGGCTTCCAATGAAGATTGTTAATCATTTACTTTTCAATGACGATGATACTCAGGTTCGTTTTGTGGCCATCCCCAATTATTCCAAGACCCGCAAGATCGTTGCTCAGGAGTATCTGGTGATGCACTTCACTTCCGGCATGAGTGTGGCATCCGTGGTGAGTTGGTTCAAGAACCCCTCAGCGTATGTGTCGGCGCATCTTTGCATCGGACGAGACGGCAGCATTGTCCAGTTCGTTCCGTTCGATACGGTTGCCTGGCACGCTGGTGACAGTATCTGGGCCGACCGCACCAGCCTGAACCGCTATTCGATAGGTATTGAGCTGGATAATGCCGGCTCACTCAAGCGATATGGCGAAAAATGGATGTTGGGCAAGAACATCGTTCCGGATGAAGAAGTGATCGTCAAAACACACAAGCTGGAATATGGGCCGCGTGGGTGGCACATTTATACCGAGCAGCAATTAAATGTCGCACGTGAAGTGATACTGCTACTTTTTAAAGAATATAAGTTCCTCGACGTGATCGGGCATGAGGATATTTCATTGGGTGGTAAGGTGGATCCCGGGCCGGCTTTTCCGATGGACGAATTCCGAGCTGCTGCCCTGGGCATCACCCCAGATACGGTTATCGTCTACACTACCACCCGTCCCTTGTATCTGCGCAGTGGTCCAAGCGACCACTACACTGCGGTTGGTACCTCACTCAAGATTGGAACGCGCGTGACGGTGATCGAACGCACGCGTGGTTGGGCAAATGTATCTCTTGTTATGTCGTCTGGCGGGGCTTTGCGCAAGGGTTGGATACCAGAGCGCCGCCTGAAACGGGATGTAACGGCTGCATCCACGCCCCCAACGGTTATTCCGACCTAGATTGTCCAGCTAAACAATATCGCAAAGGCTTCTCCCACCGCGTCGGACGCGCCGTGTGCGATCCGGTATACGTGCAAGCCACTTTTTTGTAAAGGATTTGCCCTTTCTCTGGAGCCGCCAGAGAATCGTATATAATAATAAACACGGTGATTCTTAAGCTCCTCTTGGCAAACTGGTCAAGAACATGAAACCGTATGGATGAATATGAATTGGGATCCCGCTACCGATTACGTAGTGCAAGCAGATAATCTATCCGTACTGGCATCCATCCCGGATGGCAGCATCGACCTGATCTACATTGACCCGCCCTTCAACACCGGCAAAACCCAGGCACGCACGCAGATCAAGACCGTGCGGGACGAGGAAGGCAGCCGGGTAGGTTTCCAGGGCCGGCGATATGCCACGCTAGAGATCGGGCGCAAGGGATACATGGATCTTTTTGATGATTACCTGGGCTTCCTTGAGCCGCGTCTGAGCGAGGCCCATCGTGTATTGAAGCCGGACGGAAGCCTGTATTTTCATATTGACTATCGCGAAGTGCATTACTGCAAGGTCTTATTGGATGGCATTTTTGGCCGGGAATGCTTTTTAAATGAAATCATTTGGGCTTATGATTACGGCGGGCGTACCCGCCGTAAATGGCCACCCAAGCACGACAATATCCTCTGGTATGCCAGGAATCCTCAAAGCTACACCTTCAATGTGGAAGCGGTCGAACGCATTCCTTATATGGCGCCCGATCTGGTTGGCCCGGAAAAGGCCGCGCGCGGCAAATTACCCACTGATACCTGGTGGCATACCATTGTGCCCACCAATGGTCGCGAAAAGACCGGTTATCCTACCCAAAAACCGCTTGGAATCTTGCGCCGCATCGTCCAGGCTTCTTCTAACCCTGGCCAGCGCGTCCTGGACTTCTTTGCCGGCAGCGGCACCACGGGCGCAGCCTGTCTGGAATTGGGCAGACGCTTCATCCTGGTGGACGATAATCCCCAGGCAATCGAGGTGATGCGCAAGCGCTTTGATGCCAAAGGAGTCGAATTTGTAAGTTGAGAAAACAAATGGCGGCCACTGGCCGCCATTTGTTTCTTGAAAAGGATTGGGCGCGGTTTAGATCCAGCCGCGCAATTCCATGGCCTTCACTACGCGCGCAATTGCCACCATGTAGGCTGCATCGCGCATATAGACCGATTCCTTGAGTGACATTTCCAGCACGCTGTTGAAAGCGGTGGTCATCTTGTAATCCAGCTTCTCCAGTACTTCGTTCTTGCTCCAATAGTAGTTCATATCATTCTGAACGCTCTCGAAGTAGGAAACCGTCACGCCGCCGGAGTTGCACAGGAAATCGGGAATGACGAAGATGCCGCGGGATTTGATGATTTCGTCGGCTTCCGGAGTGGTCGGGCCGTTAGCGCCTTCGGCCATCAGGCGCACTCGCGGGTGGATCTTTTGCACGGTTTCGGCATTTACCTGACCTTCCAAAGCGGCCGGGATGAGCACATCGGCTTCCTTGGTGATCCAGGCGCCGCCGTCTTCGATCACATAACCGGCTGCGCGGGCCTTGGCTTTGTCGATAGAGCCGTACTGGTCGGTGATGGTCATCAGGAAGCGTGGGTCAACGCCATTGGGGTGGCTGACCGTGTAAGAGACGCGGTCTTCGCGATCCCAATAAGAGACACAGGCTACCTTGCCGCCCAGCAGTTCAATGAAACCGATCGCAGCATACTGCGCTACATTGCCGAAGCCCTGGATGGCTGCAATGCATTTCTTCGGATCAAGCTTCAGGTGCTTCAACGCCTCGCGCACGGTGTAGATCACGCCGAAGCCGGTGGCTTCGGTGCGGCCCAATGAACCGCCGCCGCCCACGGGCTTGCCGGTGATCGTGCCGGGAGTGTATTGACCGACCAGCTTGGAATATTCGTCCATCATCCAGCCCATCATCTGGGGGGTGGTGCCTACATCCGGGGCCGGGACATCTTGCCGGGGGCCAATGTTCTTGACCATGATATCCACCCAGCCGCGCACCAGGCGCTCTTTTTCAGCGGTAGACAGGGTCGCAGGATCGACGACCACGCCGCCCTTGCCGCCGCCCAACGGAATATCCGCCACGGCGCATTTCCAGGTCATCCACGTCGCCAGGGCGCGCACAGTGTCGGCGGTCTCGGCCGGGTGGAAGCGGATGCCGCCTTTATTCGGGCCGCGAGCGTCGTTGTGCTGAACACGGAAGCCCTGGAAGACGCGGATGGTGCCGTCGTCCATACGAACCGGGATGCGGAAATGGAATTCGCGCATCGGCCAGCGCAAAATTTCGCGCACTTGCGGGTCCAGTTTCAGCAATTCGGCCACGTGGTCGAACTGACGCTGGGCCATTTCAAAAGCATTTGTGGGTCCTGACATTTGGGTTCTCCTCTTACAGAATTAGGATAGATTTTGGCTGAGGTTCTGATGGGAGAGGGTGGCATTGGAGCAAAATATACGGGCACCTCGGTCTGTGCCCGCATTCGATTAGGAAATTTCCTCCGAAGATTCCACGCCGCCTCCGCTATCGGTAGTGTATACAGTTATAGGGTAACTGACTTCAAGCTTTGCGTCAATATGATAAACATCGCCTTCCCTGCTGATGGATTTCCGTTTAAAACATTACCCCCCGCCCGAAGGCAGGGGGTAAGGATGTCTTCTAATAAGGCCGTTGCCGTTTGGCAAACTCATTCTTCTTCGAGGGTTGTTCCGTCGCTGGATTTCTTCTGGCGGTAAGTGATGCGTCCGCGGCTTAGATCATACGGCGACATATCCACGCGCACGCGGTCGCCAAGCAAAATGCGAATGTAATACTTGCGCATTCTTCCCGAAAGGTAAGCCAATACCTCGTGACCATTGTCCAGGCGGACGCGAAACTGCGTGCCCGGCAGGGCCTCGATGATCGTACCTTCAACGGATATCTTATCCTCTTCTTTAGCCATACGTTCCCTCCAAAGAACAACCTGGCGCATCGTTGCGTCAGATTACTCGATGATCTTGCCTACCTGGCGGCGCTTGATGCGGCGAATTGCCTTTTTCTTCTCCACGCGGCGCAGTTCGCTCTTAGAGACGAACCAGCGCTTGCGGCGGACGGTGCTGAGGACACCGCTCTTAACCACCTTCTTGCGAAAGCGCTTGAGCAGTTGATCCTGCGATTCATTGGGGCGGAGCACTACAATAGTCACTTCAATTCACCTCCCTTCTTTTCAGGGATCGGTCAAATTTATCAGCCCCTGGCAAAAAAAACCGGCTGGGTCCCATTAATCCAGCCGAGTGAATAAACCAAGCGAATGATTAAACTTCCCGGTAGGATCAGATGTAGACCTCCAATATCATCGTATTTGAACAACGATCAAACGGACAGCCTAAGGGCCTGACAGACCGATTATACCTTAAAATTTCCTTTTAAGAAAGTAGGTATATGAAGATATTTGGAGTTTTCTCGAAACCAGAGTTTGTTTGTGATAAAATCAGCCCCGTCTAGCAGGTGTGAGGAGGTGCAAGATGAAATTTCAGTGGAAAACCTTATCCGATTATGGTCTGGTGCTAATGGGCGCGTTAGTGCAGGCCCTGGCAATGCGTTTGTTCTTGGTTCCGGCCGAGTTGGTCAGTGGTGGGATCAGCGGCATCGCTCAAATCATAAACAGCTTCACTGCCTGGCCGATCGGGTTGATGGTGTTGATCGGCAATATTCCTCTCTTCATTCTCGGCTGGCGTTACCTGGGTGGGCTGCGTTTCGCCTTGCGCACCTTCGTTTCCATCGGCGCTTTTTCGCTCTTCACTGATCTACTGGTCTATTTCATTTCCCCGGCCGGGGTGACCCACGACCTGGTCTTGAGCTCGATCTACGGCGGGGTGCTGCTGGGCGTCGGGCTGGGTTTGGTCTACCGCGGACGCGGTACCAGCGGCGGCTCCGATATCCTTGGACGCATCCTCAACCATCGCCTTGGCATTTCCATCTCGCAGGCTTATCTGATCACAGATACTTTGGTGGTGCTGGGCGGCGGATTCGCTTATGGCTGGGAGAAGGCCCTCTACGGCCTGGTGGTCATCTATGTCAGCGGGTTGGCTGCTGAGGCGGTTTCGGAAGGGTCGAGCATCTTCCGTTCAGCCATGATCGTCACCTCCGAATCAAAGAAGGTCACCGACGCCATCCTGGAAGAATTGGAACGTGGTGTGACCATTCTCTCCGGAACGGGTGCCTACACCGGCACAGATCGACCTGTCCTGTATTGCGTGGTGACTCGTGCTGAGGTCAACCAGCTTAAGGGACTGGTGAGCGAGATCGATCCGGATGCGTTTATGGTGATTGGAGTGGCGCACGAGGCGCTTGGCGAGGGTTTCCGCCCTTTGAAAAATCCCTGAACCGCTCTATTCGATGCTGATCTCGACGTGCCCGCTGTGCGGGTCGTCGTATTCGATGGTTTGCCCGCTGCTGCCGCTTTGCAACAACTCGATCAATTTTTGCGTTCCTTCCTCGTCTGCATGCGGCTCAAGGTGGGCTTTCAGGCGCAGCACCGCATCCATCACTTCGATTGGCAGGCGTACGTTGGTTTGCACGCGTCCTTTTGCTGAATCCATCACCCGGACGCGAAACCAGCGCGCCTGGCGCGGGGTGGGCTGCTTGCCCGGGTTGAGCAGGGTCAGTAGTTTTTCGGCCTGGACCAGATCCAGCTTCCCTTCAGAAAGCATGCGTAGGATGTGTAATCGTTCGTCGCTCATGGTACACCCCTCCCGGATCAGGCTGCCACAGAGAGGCCCTGCAGGCGTTGTTGGGCTTCCTGGTAGGTCAGCTCGCCGTTTTCCAGCGCCTGCAAAATGCGCCGACGTTCTTCGGGCGGCAGGTTGGGACGGATGGGTTCGGCAGGTGCCGGTTCAAAACCCAGCGCGCGGATGATCTCCCCCAGCCGGTTGCGTAAAGTGGGATATGAGAGGCGCAGTTCTTCTTCCAGACGGTTGAAGCGGCCTTCGTTACGGATGAAGGCCAGGATGAACTGCGTTTGCTCGGCATTCAGGTTCTCCAACGGATTGGACGGCGGTTGGAACTGGCCTTCAAATGCGGTATCGCATTCCGAGCAGTGCAGTCGGGTTATGGTTAATTCAGGGTTGCCGCAAACTGGACAGGTATGTAAGGTGTGTTTCATAGGATGAGCTCCTTGGCGCCTGGGCGGTGAGGCCCAGGCGCCTGTGGCGAGGAGAGAAGCTAGATCGTGCTGGTGGCGGCCTGCCGGTTGGTATCGGTGGTGTAAGAGGTGGCTGGCCGGTCAAAGAAACGGGAGAGCAGGTCGGAGATGGTGGCGCAGAAGCTGCACATGGCGCGAGGCATTTGCGCCTGGCGGATGGCTTTCAGTTGTTCCGCATCATGGGCGGCGCTCAAGATTTCGATTGCGAACAGGTTGGTATTCATTCGTGCTTCCTTTCTTTTCTTCTTGCTTTCTTGCTGTTGAGCTTAGATGGTGCGGGCGATCAGATGCAGGATCATGTCCAGCAGAGAGAGGCGCCCGCTGTGGGCGGCGTCAGCCAGGCGGGCCTGATGCAGGCCGTTGGCGAATTGCTCGTCATGAGCAGCGCTGGTGATCTCGATTGCGTAAAAGTTTGTGTTCATTTCATTTCTCCTTGCAAAAGTTCAAAAAAGTTTGTTTCTCTTTCAGATTTCTAAATATATTATAACTAAATATTTAAAAATGTCAATAGGTAATTTCAATAATTTTGAATATTTTAAGATTTCTTTTTGATTTTCTTGAATATCTTTGTTGGTTTTTTAACGAATAATAGTTCCTTAATGCGGGCTTTAACCTGCCATTCGAATTCTTGATTGTTTCATAGAATGATAAGTTGGTGTTGTAAGTACCCGGCGGCGGTTGCGCAGCCCCTCTTGTAATATGAATATATTTGATATATAATATGAACCATAAGTTCATATTAATATTTCGTCGAGGTGTACCATGACAACAATAAAGTTCGGATCTGTTGAAGGCGCTGCGATAGTTGAGGTGGATTATGAACGCTGTACTGCTTGTGGCACTTGCGTTCAGGTCTGCAAGGGCGATCAACTGGTGCTTGAGGACGGACGCCTGCATGTTCTCCCCGATAGTCTCTTCGGCTGCATTGCCTGCGGACACTGCGAGATGGCCTGCCCGCAAGAGGCTATCCATGTCCGTGGACGCGGCTTGCTGCCCGAGGATCTGATCCCCATTCCCGCCCGTGAGCAGCGCGCCACTTATGAGCAGTTCTACAACTTGCTCCTGGCTCGCCGCAGCCTGCGCGAATTTCAGGACCGCGAGGTGGAGCCCGAAGTGGTGCAAAAGATCATCGATGCTGCTTCCACTGCCCCGATGGGTATTCCTCCTACGGATGTGCGCGTGCTGGTGCGTAGTGGGTTCAAACAAGTTCGTGCTTTGCGCGATGATCTGTTGTTGACGCTTAAGCAGTGGAAAAAATATTTCTCGCCCTTCTCGTTGGCCTTGATGCGTCCTTTTATGAGTAAGGTGGACTATGATGGAATGAAAACCTTTGTCATGCCTGCCATTGATGCCTATGTGGAGTATGACCGCCAGGGCATCGATTATTTCTTCTATGGCGCACCGCTGGCGATCTTTTTCTATGCCCAGAACGCTGACCAGGCCGATCCCTTCATTGCCTCCACTTATGCTATGCTGGCTGGGGAAGCGCTTGGGCTGGGTACCTGTATGCTCGGCTTCCCGGCTTATGCCTTTCAATATGACAAAAAGCTGCGCGCCCGCTACGGCATGCGCGGTAAGTTCCAACCCGGCGTGATGGTCATTTTCGGCTATCCGAAGGTGCGCTACCTGCGAGCCGTCCGACGTCGCTTTTTTGAGGTGAACGCCTGAAGCTCGAGCGCAAAATGTTCTTAAAGCGTGCCATCCTAATACCTTTATTCCCTGGCGCATTTGTGGTGTGTTTTTATGAGGATATGCGATGACCGATGATCTTATTTCTGAAGATTGGGCGCGTACATACGCCATCGTGTTGGATCTGGAGAAGGCCGGGCTGGTAACGCGCACCTTTCGCCGCCTGGATCCCCAACGGATGCAAACGGTGGTCAATGCTATCCTGGAGGAGGCTTATGCCCGCGGCCCGGCAGAATTGAATATCAAGCAGGTGGCAGAACGGGCCGGGGTGTCGGTCGGCTCGCTTTACCAGTATTTCGGCAGCCGCGCTAATTTACTTTCCTTTTCCGCCCAGTTGGTCACGCGTAGCCTGAGTGCTGAAATTATTTCTTATTCCAGCTCCCTGGCGGAAATGCCTCTTCGTGATGCATTGGAAGCCTATGTCTTTGGGGGGTTGGAATGGTCGCAGGAGCAGGCAGGATTCCTGCGTTTCTATGCTCGCGCGGCCTACCAGGGCGATCCAACCTTACAAGAGACGGTGGTGCGGCCGCTGGCCGAGGCCCTTCTGGAGATGGTACATACCATTCTGGCGCAAGCCCATATCCGTGGTGAGGTGCGCCCCGGTTTGGATCTGGAGGCTGCCAGCCGCGGGTTGTATGGCGCTTTTATTGCCTTTGCAGATGCGCAGTTATTACCCTATTTGAATACCTATTTCCAGGCAGTCTCTGCTGATGTGTCTCCTCAGCGTACCTGGGCATCCTTGATCGACATCCTGATGAACGGCTTAACAAACTAAATTACACTTGATGTGAATTACCCACTTCCTAGAAGAAAAACCATAGTCACGCACGGGTAGATACATAAAGAGAATAGAGATCCGTGAAATCCGTGTTCTAAATGGTTGAATTCACATCCGACGTGAATGGTTATCAAAATTGGGTTTGTTCTACTAACCGTAGAGTACCCTGCATAATTGCTAGATCCAGTGCAGGATTCCCGCAAAAACCACCAGCAGCACGATATTCAATGCTGCCATGCCGCCGATGAAACGCACCTGCGTCTTGCGCGGCCAGTCGAAACAGTAGAAAGCAGCCAGGAAAAAGGGGATATAAACGGTGATGAAGACCGGGATTGCCCCCCACCAGGAGTAAACCCACACGAAGGCCGGCGTGCTGGCCAGGAAGATCTCCACCAGCGAGAAGAAGGCTGCGTTGCCGACAGCAAACAACAGTCGGTTGTTGATTCCCCAGATCTTCAACTTAGGGTCTGCCGGCAGCAATTTGCTCATCACCAGCCCGGCGATAGAGAACATCAGGCTTAACTCAACCCCCACGCCCACCAGCAGCAAATAGGCCGTGCCGGTTGGCACTGTCCATAAAGCATGTCCGCTGAAATGCTGGATTAATGCATTGAGGATCTCGTAGAACCAGTGCACCGTATAAAGGGCCAGGCCGGCGGCGATGCCGTTCCAGTTCTTCTTGGAGGCTTCGTTGGCATACACATACACCACCAACGCCAGGAAGGGGATCACATACCATTGGAAATTAGCTCCGTTACGCAGGATGCTCAATGCCTGTTGCGTGGCTTCAGGTTGGTTCATAACAACTCCTTGGTGAAGGATTAATTTCTGGAACGATTATCCTGATTGATTATACAGGAATATAATCAATGCCAGTATGGGTCTGTTCTTTGTGTTTCCGCATTTTTATAAGCAATTCGCGTTCAATTTCTTGCTTGGGCACGGATAGTAAACAGGAGTGATATGGCAACTCGTATTGATATGGTCGGTTTGTTCGTCAAGGATCTACCGCGCATGGTGGCCTTCTATCGTGATCTGTTGGGCTTTGCGATCAACTGGGATGGGAATGGCCCTTATGCCGAGTTCACTCATGAAGGAGTCCGTTTTGCAATGTACGAGCGGGCTCTCCTGCCCGGCCTGCTAGGTAGGGAGGTTTCTTCTCCCCAGGGATTGAATGCCACTTTTGAGTTTGCGATCGATCTTCCTTTCTACGAAGATGTCGACCGTGAATATGCTCGTCTGCTAGCAGCCGGGGCTGAGGGCGTTATGCCACCGCGCACCGAACCATGGGGCATGCGCTCCTCGTTCATTGCTGATCCAGATGGAAATTTGATCGAGATCGGCTCGTGGGGCAAAGGTAACCTTGCTTGATCATACTTTGGCTGTCTGCAGCGGAGCGGGCAGGGCTGTCCGCGTGGTCGTGATAGGCCGGCACTGCAGCAGGTAGAGCCGGGAGCCCTGGAAGGCGCATTCCAGATCCACTGCCCAGCCCTGGTTGTTTTCCAGGCGCACCGCCAACATGGCCAAAGCAGCGATCTGTCCGGCTGAGAGGGCTGCCTCCTTGCGCAATGGGCGCGGCACAACTACCTCCCGCGTGCCTTCCGGGCAGCTCACGCACATAGTCTGTTTATCACCGATACGGCTTTCCAGCAACTGCATGCTTTGCTTTCCCACAATGTACAGGTCGGGTGTGACTGTGCCGCTTACCAGGCTCTCTCCCAGACCCCAGGTGGCATTGATCACGACCTGGTCAGCCAATCCTCGGCACGGGTCGGCGCTGAACACCACCGCCGATACATCTGCATGCACAAGTTGCTGCACCAACACAGCAATGCGCGGTGGAGATTCCAGTCCATGCGCCTGGCGGTATACCAGGGCGCGTTGGTTGTAAGCCGATTCAAGGCAGTGGTTGACGGAATCGGCGATTGCCTTTGCTCCGCGTACATTCAAGTAGGTCTCATGCTGCCCGGCAAAGGACGCCGACTGTCCATCCTCGTCCACCGCTGAAGAGCGGACTGCTACGGGAGGCTCGTCCAGCCCGCAGCGCTGTGCCAGTTCCAGATAAGCGGCTTCAAGATCTTTTACCTGCACTCGGATTGCTGTATCTTGTTCCGAAACGGGCAGGCAGAACCCCGCTGGCACCGGGTAGGTGGCAGCCAGCTTGCTGAGGTTGGCAGCTTTGCCTCCCGTGCGGGCAGGATTGTGACATTCAAGGTCGCCCAACCAAAGGATCTCCATTTTTACTCCTGTTTGCATCTGCGTTGACAAATTTTCAATCCAGAAGGGTCACCAGCCCCTGGCTGCCGTCAACTTCCAGCCACTGTCCATCCCGGATCAACCGGGTGGCATTGTGCGTACCTACCACTGCTGGCAGGCGGTATTCGCGTGCCACTACTGCTCCATGCGAGAGCAGCCCTCCCGCATCGGTCACCAATGCCGCAGCGGTCAGGAAGAGCGGAGTCCAGGGGGGTGCTGTGGTAGGGGTAACCAGGATCTCGCCTGGCTGAAGCAGGTGCGCCTGGCTGAGGGAGGTGATCACCCGCGCCCGTCCGGTTACTTTGCCAGAAGAGCCGGCTTGCCCGTGCAATTGGTGGTTGGAAGGGGTATCCTTGACCGGTCCGTCTTCTTCTGCCGCCAGGCTTCCCGAATACTTGGCAACGCGCCGTGAATCAGGCGAATAGAGTGAGAGTGCCTGGGTGGGGCGAGTACCCAGTTCCAGTGGCTCTTCATAACCTCTCCATCTCTCAATTTCCTCCCGGCGCGATTTGGCCTTTTGGCTCAGGGCAACCGTCGGGTTGGCAGTCATTTCAAGTAATTCCTCTTTGACGAGGTAGAAGATATCTTGGGCAGATTCTAGCCGCCCCTGTGTCGCAAAGCGGTTGCCAAATTCGCGGATCAAACGGTGCAGCCAACCAAAACCGTTGAAATCGATATAGAATGTGTGGTTCTCAGTCAGCACCAGGGCGGTTTGGGCGGCCTCCATCAGTTGCTCGAAACGTTCCACCACCGGTTGGGGGTATCCTTCCAGCGCGGCGCGCGCGGCAGCTACCGCTGCTTCGCGTTCCGCGGCAGCCTTGGCCAGTTCGGTTGTTATATCCCGCTCTGCCTGGCACAGGTAATTCTTCAGGTTGTTGACCACCGGCGTGGGATCATCCTCCCAACTCGGGTACCCCCAGTCCCACAGATCGCTGCGCCCACCGTAAGTACGCAGGAAGACTGCCATTTCCACCAGAAAACCTTTGGCCTCATCCTGAGCTTCCAATGCCGGAAGAACCTGGTCGGAGGGGAGTTCTTCCAGCGCCTTCGCTACGGTTGGCGCTTGTTGTGCGGTCCGGCTGAGCTGCCATAGTGCGCGCCCGGCTTCCAGGGTCTTATTGTCAAAACCTTGCAACAGGCAGTGCGCATCCAATTCGTTTTGTCCTGGGAACAGGTCGCAATAGTAAGTGGTGAATTCGTCGATGGCGAACCACATCGGCGGCCCCATCAGGTAGTGGATGCGATAAAGGTCGATCCCGCCTTCCAGGCTTTCCTCAAAGTGGGAGATCAGTTGGGACATGCTGGCCCCGCGCAGATCAAACGCTTCCCAGGCTCCCCAGCGTCTTTCCAGCTGCGGCAGCCATTCCTCTTTCCAAACCTGTTTCAAATGCAGCGCTACTGCATTTAAGTGGGCGCGGTTGCTGTGCTTGCGGGCTTCCAATTCTTCAGCGTTACCCTCGAAAGGCACCAGCCGTGTGTAGTTGTAATGATTGATCAACTGGTAGAGCCGGATTTGAATAGCTTCATCGTAAGCGTATCCGCCGCGCTTGAAACCCTCCAGGGCGCAGTAGTTGGCTACGCTGTGGAACATGGGCGTGAATGGATCAGGCAGGTGTTCGCGATCGCGTGTCCAATGGTAATTCTCATCGCCGGGGTTTTCCCACTTCACCGGAAAATCATCGGGAGGAATGATCCGGGTTCCAGTTGCTTCCATTAGGGTTTCCATGGTGTTCTTTCTCCTCGTATATTTCTGGTGGATGATTGCACCAAGATATTACGCTTTTCGGATTCAATGTGTTAGGAAATTCTTCCCAGCTCAGGGAATATTGGCTACAATACTTCCATGCTTTCTTACCCTGTCCCTGCTGAGCGGATCCGCCGCGAATTCTCCGTTTCCAATTCGCGTTTCATTGCCACCCTGGCGCCTGTTTTCAGTGTGGAGGAAGCACGGGCTTTCCTGGTCGGCGTGCGTGAGGAGTTTGCCGATGCCACACATAACGTCCCGGCCTACCGGGTTGGTTTCGGGGATTCCGTGATCGAGCATTGCAGTGATGCTGGTGAGCCTTCTGGTACCGCCGGGCGGCCGATGCTGGCGGTGTTGCGCGGTTCCGGGCTGGGAGATATTGCAGTTGTGGTGACGCGCTATTTTGGCGGCACCCTGTTGGGCACCGGCGGGTTGGTGCGTGCTTACAGCGACGCTGTACGGCTGGTGGTGGAGGTTGTTCCCCGTGCTCGCAAAGTAGAGGCGCACACGATCATGGCTGCTTTCCCTTACCCCTATCTCGAACGGGTGCGGCGTTTGCTGGCCTCCCACGGCGGGCAGGTATTGGACGAGGATTTTGGCGCAGATGTGACCCTCACCGCGCGTATGCTGCCGGAAAAATTTTCAGCTTTTCAGTCCGGCCTGATCGAACTGACCAGCGGCAGCGTGCGCGCCGAGATCATTGAGACGGGAGTAGTATTATTGCGCTAGGGTCTTCCGCTCACACACCGTTCATCCTCCATTGCTTCTTCCATACAACACGTATCCAGCACACGCCGGGCGCCGTTTCCATTGATCTCGTAAACTAGCAGCAGATCGCCTTCCCAGTGCCGGTCGTGAACAACCACTTCCATCTTTCCATCCCCGTTCAGGTCGAGGACCGCGCTGATCGCATACGCGGAAGGGAAGGCCATTTCTTCGGCGGTGTAGAAGTCGCCAACCAATAAGATGGCGGAATCCCCCCGCAGCAGTGCCGCTAACGCATACTCGCCCGGAGCGACCATGTGCAGGCTTTCTTCCTGCAATGCAGTGGCAGTGAGGATGATCTCTTCGGTTCCGTCGCCCTCAAGGTCAGTGCGGTAAGCGCTCAATTGCTGGTAATCTAGCCTTAAGGCCCCGTTTTGCGCCAGCAGATCATCCAGCAGCGCAGTCTGCTCGGCGGTCAACAAATCTACTGCCTCAGCCGGGCGTGGAGCTACGTTCCACCCCTGGGAGGATAAACCCAACCACCCAAAGGACTCTATCCCATATGTCTCGGCCAATTGGATATCCAAAGGCACAGTGTATGCACCCTGGCACGGTGGCGCCTCGCGCAATTCTGGCCGTCCGCCCTGTGCTTTAGCCTTCAACGTCTGTAAATCATAAAACAAAATGATATCTTGGTAGGAATCGTTCTGGTATGCTTCTGCTGGCTGTAGCCATTTTCCTTCCAGAACACCCCCCATAACAATTCCATTACCCTGCACAAGTAAAAAAGGTCTTGGCTCGCGCGTTGGGCTGGGCTGCGGGGTAGGGGTGGCAGGCAGTGCAGTCTCTGTTGCAGGGAGCCTGGTTGAGGTCGGTAGAGCGGTCGAGGGGGTATGTTGTAAATTGCATCCTGTAAGCAGGATTAAAACACATAGAGATAGGATGGAGATTTTCATTGGCGTTTTTCTCTCAATTTTCGGAAAGCCTTGGGTGGCTGCCCACTTTGCAGGTGGAAGATGATTTGCTGTGCACATTCCTGGGCGGTGTAACGCGCGGTATCCACTTCCAGGTCGTAGCAGCCATGGGCATGCACCAGTTCGAATTGCGCCCGCGCCTGTCCCAGCGTGCGATTGCGGCGTGACTTTTCGCGTTCCTCTAGCACTGACAGCGGGCAGCGGATCCCAATCAGGTATGCGGGCATCTCCGCGAACAGGTTCGCGCAATCCTCCACCCACGCGGGTTCCACCAGCACGTGATCGGCTACTACCGAAAAACCGCAACTCGCCAGGGAGAGGATCATGCGGTGCAGCGCGTAGCACATTTTGAGCCCCGTTTCGCCGGAATGATCGAACAAGCCAAGAATGTCGTCCCATAAAGGGCGCTCCAGGTAGCGTTTCGGCATCATCCAGATGATCTTATCCAGCCCGGCTTCCAGGAAGGGCTCTTCGAGGCTATCTTGCAGCGCACGCAGCAGGCTAGTTTTGCCCGAGCTGGATGCGCCGTTAAGCATCAAAATGGTGCCAGTTTTCACGGGATCCTTCCTTTCACCACCAAAAACAAGGATTCAAATAATGCAAATTACGGAATAGGATTGCGAATTTCCCGAATTGGGCGAAATTTCCATAAGTCTTATTCGTGGAACTCATTCTGTTTGAATTCGCACCGGGCGCCATTTGGCTTATTCGGAAGTGGCAATCAGATTTCGACTCAGACGTTTTTTTTCTGAATCGTGTGCCAGGTGGTCTTCCCGCAGGAGGCGCAGGCCAACAGGCGGCGTGGGTTGCCGGAAGCTTTCCAGCGCACCCCGCCCAGTTCCCAGATCGACCGCTCATGCCCGCACGGGCAGCGTGCCACCCAGGCGCGCGATTCGCTTTCCATATCCTCAGCCCATTTCTTGGGCAGGATCTTTTGTAGAAAGGATTGTATGCTACTCATGATTGCTCCTTTTCATCCTTCCACCAGGCGTGTGCCGCAAGCCTGGCAGAACAACGCGTCCGAAGTGTGCCCCCGTCCGCACTTAGGGCAGATGCGCGGGAGGACCAATGGTAATGGGCCGCCGCAGCTCTGGCATATCTCGTTCTCATAGGAATTGACCGTCTGGCAATACGGACACAGCTTGGGGTTGGGGGGTGCTTGCGATTCCCCGGCCAACGCCCGGCTCAGCGCGCAGATCTCGTTGATCACGTTCCAGATCAGTGGCGCCAGGTTCTCTTTTTTCATCTCCCCCAGCGCCTCGGGGATCATTGCCAGGACGGAGAAGAACCCGCCGCGCGAGGCGCGTTCCAGTATCTCGCTGCTGTCGCTGACGCGGTCTAGCCAATCGCCTTCGTGGCTCATCGTCACCATCACACCGCCGGCGATATCCGCGATGTGTACGCTCAACGGCGTCCCGTGCTGGCTTCCGATCTGCGCCAGAGCGGTATCCGGGCCGTGGGTGACAGAGGTGCGGTAATGTCGTTCATGAAACCGCGCCACCAGTTGGTCGGCCAGGGCGGCGGCACTGATCCCGCCGTGGAACATGCGTTGTAAAGTAGGCGAATCCATATCAGGGTAATGTCTCCGCGAGGAAATCCAGGATCAATTGCATTGGCAGGGGGGCCAACCCCGGACGCAACAACAGGGTGCCGTGTTGGCCTTGCGGGATCTCCACTGTCTTGTAGCTGGGATATTCTCCCGCAGCCCGGCACATTCCGATCTCTTTTTCGTCTGCCAGGCACCAGGCAGGCACAGGTGGCTGGGATTGGCTCAATTCCTTCACGACATCCGGGTACAAGACGGTCAAGTAACTGCCAGGGGAAAGCGAAAGTGCGCCCTTGCAGGCGCCGGGACGCTGCCGGTTCAGCCAGGCGCAGCCGTCCGCTGCTCCATCCGCCCCAATGCTGGCGCCGATCAATACAATCCGGTCAGGATCAATACCAGGCAGGTCGGCGGTAAAGTCCATCACCGCCTGCACATCCTGGTACCAGCCTTGCGAGTCAAAGCCTTTGCAGCCCGCTTTCCAGGGCTGGCAGCCGTGCAAGGAGAAGGTCAGTACGGCATAAGAACGCCCTTCTGGGACGGCTGGAAACCAGCTCACGTCCCAAACCATCAGGTCGCCCGGGTTGGGATAAGGGTTGGCCTGCCCGCGGTTTTGCAGCCAGACCGCCACTTCGTTCCAGTCGTTCATATCTCCTTTGACCCAGTGGACAAAGATGACCAGCGGGGCGTTCGATTGCGCAGCCGGGTAATAGCGCCCGGAGAGGATTTCGTCGCCCTGGGTGGGAATGCTGACCTCCTGAGGTTCGGCTGGAAGCCCTGCTTCGAGTGTTGCAGCCGGAGTATTGGTGGAGGTGGGCGCCTGGGCAAGAGTGGCTTTGATCGGTTGTGCAGTTTGTGTTGCTATGGGACTGGGTGTGGCAGGTAACATGGATTGGCATGCGCACAGCGCCAGGGTCAATGCGAAAAGAAGTAAAGCACGCATGTGGTTCATCGGTCACCTCTCTTTGCGAACAACCGCCAGGTGAGTGGAAAAAGATGATTAAATTGTAGCACAGGGGAAAATAAAATATATCTGGAGTGAATGAGGCCAAATATATCCCCCCCATACATCTCCGGAGCACTCGCGCGCTAAGACGCAAAGGTTTTATGAATTTATTCCTCGCCCCTTAGCGCCGGTGCGGTACGATGATTAGGTCACGAATCCTTTTTTACAGCGGTGATGACCAAATTGCCGCTGTTTTGCGGATTATAATCCGCGCCCTGCATATCCCCATAGCGGCGAATCTGGCTAAAACCGGCCTGCTCCAATCCTTTCACCAGGTCTGCCTCCTGCCATGGGAAAAGCTGCGTACTTTGCAGAGTTTGTTCCCATGGCGCTTCTGAAGCGGCGCGTTTCAGGGTAAGGATATTGAATTGGATCAGATTATCTGGCAAGTAATCGTAGAAGCGCAGGAAGATCCATTCTGCTGCACCTTCCCGGTGGTTTTGCGGTTCCATCCAGCGCGCACGCTGCGCCAGGACGGCGTCGAAATTGCGGTTTTGCAGCAGCAGCACCCCCCCCGGGCGCAGGCTGGCGGAAAAATCGGCTAAAGCAGTATGCAGTTCGGATTGGGTCAGCAGGTGCGGGATGGAATTGCCCAGGCAGATTAGCGCATCAAAGCGCTCTGGAAATGCTGCCGCCAGACCGCCAAAACCCGCTGCTTTAAAATGCACGGTTTGCCCGGCGGATGCGGCATTGGCGCGTGCCCGCTCGATCATCGCCGGGCTCAGATCGGCCCCGCTGACGGAAAATCCGTGTCGCGCCAACTCAATGGCGTGCATACCTGTCCCGCAAGCCGCATCCAGTACGGAGCCGCCGGCGGGCAGCTGGCGCAGAAGGAATGGCATTTCGTAATTCAACCGTCCTGGCCAGGAGACAAAACGGTCGTAGTCGCTGCTGAAGGCGTCATACATGTCAGGCATGGGCTTCCTGTTCTAATTTTTCGGCCAGGGCCAGATATTTCTCGTGGACCCCTTCGCCGGTTTCTTCGTGTTCCACATGCTCAAAGTCATCCAGTACTTGCTGGTATTGGTTGGCAGGGATCACACGTCCTGCCATCGGGAAAAGGACATTATCCTCTTTAAGGATGTGCTGACGCAGCAGGGCGGCGTAACCGAGCGCATTTTGCGCCACGGCAGCTTTTGCGCTGACCTCGCCCGCCTGTAATTTTTCAGCCGCGCTGCGCATGGCGTGCGTAAAGGCTCGCCCTTGTTCGTGTTCAGCCAACATCACCGCGATCGGCCCACCCTGCACCGGTATGCCGGCATCCGCCATCCGTTTGAATAGAACGCCTTCTTCTTTTCGATGATGGCAGCCGTCTGCAAAGCCCTTAATAAAGTCGGCTGCATCCAGGAAAAAGCCTGGTCGCACAGCTTCCCCATTATTCAACCGGCGCGCTCCGGTTTCCAGCGCTGCAATAACGCGTTCGATAACGCGGTGTTCTGAAGAAAGGATATCAGTTGCTTCCATTTTATGCCTCCAAAAATTATAGCCTGTTTTGTTCAGCTTCTGACATGATATTAGCAGTTTTGGCATACAATTTCTTTGCGCTTAATCAAGTACAATAGATTCCATGAAAGATCCGTATCCCATTTTTAATCCTCTCTTCTCTACCCAGCCTTTCTTTCAAGGATTATCAGCGGCAGAGATAGATGCCGTAACCTCCCTCGCACGTTTTAAGGAGATTAAATCGGGTCAGTTTTATTTCCTGCAAGGGGATCCAGCCGAGTGTATCTATCTTTTGGGGCAGGGACGGGTCAAATTGACCCAATCCAGCCCGGACGGTCAGCAGGTGCTCTTGCGAGTCATTGAAAGGAATGCATTGTTTGGGGCGGTGGCAATGACCCAGGATCCCATTTATCCGGTCTCTGCTGAGGCGTCGGACGATTGTCTGGCGGCTTTTTGGGGCAGGCGCGAAATGATGAACCTGGTGCAGCGTTTCCCGCGCCTGGCGATGAATGCGCTGCAATTAATGGCTGAGCAGGTGCAGGAATACCAGGAACGTTTCCGCCAGCTGGCAACGGAACGTGTGGAACGCCGTCTGGCGCGTACTTTATTACGTCTGGCTGCTCAATCGGGGCGCAGGATCGAGGAGGGGGTCTTGATCGATCTACCGCTTTCTCGCCAGGATTTGGCCGAGATGACCGGCACCACCCTCTTCACCGTCAGCCGCACTCTCAGCCAATGGGATGCGCAGGGCCTGGTGCAGGCTGGGCGCGAGCGGGTAGTGATCCGTTTCCCGCACGGTCTGGTGCGCATTGCCGAAGATCTCCCTCCGCGCCTGGAATGATCTCCCGTCATTGCTCCAGCGCAAAGACACCCCGGCCTCTGTAGAATATAATAACTTCTAAATTAGGGTACCGGAATGTCCGTTGAACTTTCGCCTTCTGTCTTGATATCTGAACTGCTGGATCAATACCCCCAGTTGATCCCCGTCTTTTTAAGTCGCGGGATGGCTTGCGTGGGATGCAGCATGGCGCGCTTTGAAACACTTGGCGCTGCTGCCCAGGTGTATCACTTGGATTGGGCAGCCCTGGCGGATCAATGTCGCGGAATTCTCAGTGACCCCACTTGATCTTTTGGAGGAATCTATGTCTCACGATAAACCCCGCTGCCTGGTATGTGAAGCCACGGCCCAGGAAATCCCGCTGCTGGCCTTGGAATATCAGGATAAAAAATATTGGATCTGCCCGCAGCATTTTCCAATTTTGATCCACAAGCCGCATGAGCTGGTGGGAAAATTGCCCGGCGCTGAGAAATTAAGCGGCCACGAGCATTAAAGTTCGTTTTTCGGTTTGCGCAGGCTAGCCTCTACCTGGAGATGGTTTTCTATTTCCGCCAGCGCCAGCAGGCGGTCGCCTGCTTCGATCACAATAGTACCGTTGGTGATCAGGAATTCTTCTCCTCGAGCAATGAGGATGATCAGGTAATTTTGCGGCAGGCCAAGTTGGTAGATAGCCTTGCCCACTGCCCAGGACCCTGGCGGGATGGTTGTCTCGCGCAGAGAGCCTTTCCATCCCACTTCACTCACTGCTTCCAGTGGGTATGGTTTGGGGGGCTCTCCCCTTTCGTCTACTTTTAGCCAGCGCGCCATATAAGGGATGGATGTCCCTTGTATTAATACGGAAGCCAGCACGGCAAAAAACACAATATTAAAGATAGTATCGGAGCCAGGCAGCCCGGCCAGGCGCGGATAGGTGCCCAAAATGATCGGTACCGCGCCGCGCAAGCCTACCCAGGAAATAAAGGTCTTTTCGCGCAAGGAATACTTGAAGGGCAACATGGAGATGAATACGCTGAGCGGACGGGCCGCCAGGATAAGGATCGCTGCCAGCGCCAATCCGGGCAGGAGCACCGGTCCCATATGCGAGGGGAAGACCAGCAGCCCAAGGGTCAGGAACATGATGATTTGCATCAGCCAGGCCAGCCCGCCGTAAAAGCGGTTCAGGCTGCGCTTGTGCAGGAATTCCTCGCGCCCCATTATTACTCCCAGTACATACACCGCCAGAAAGCCGCTCCCGCCCAGCAGCACGGTTGCGCCGTAGGTAAAGATCACCCCGCCCAGCACCAGTACCGGATACAGCCCGTCGTATCCCAGGCGAAGTCGGTTGATCAAGAAAAGCAGCAATTTACCGGCGGTAATGCCGAAAAATCCGCCCACGGACATTTGTAATATAAAGAAGGGGATCAATTCCCAGGCGGATTTCCCCGGATTCAGCAGTAATTGGATGATCCCGACGGTCAGGAAGACCGCCATCGGATCATTGCTGCCGGATTCCAGCTCTAGAAGCGGCTTAAGCTTTCCCCGTAGGCGAACCCCTTTCGAACTCAAAACGGAAAAGACTGCTGCCGAATCGGTTGAGGAAACGATCGCTCCCAGAAGCATGCCTTCCAGGAGAGAAATATTTAGGATCCAGTGCGCGGCTAACCCGACCACTCCGGCGGTGATCAGCACTCCCAACGTTGCCAGCAAGAAGCCTTCTTTCATGACCGAACGGACTGGTTTCCATAACGTGTCCAGTCCACCGGAGAAAAGAATGATCACCAGCGCCAGAGCTCCTAACGATTGGGTCAGGACCGGGTCGTCGAAGTAGATCCCTCCTGGGCCGTCAAAACCCGCCAGCATGCCGATCGCCAGGAAGATCACCAGGGTTGGAATCCCAAAACGGTCAGAGAATTTGCTGGCAATCACACTCATGATCAGCAATCCGGCAGCAATTACAAGAAGGAGCTCAAACGAGAGATGCATGGTATACCTGGAAATATCCGATTAGATCAAGCGCTTTGACCTGGATTCTTTACAGATCATTGAATATATTTTACATGAATTTTTACAATGCGATCACCTGCCCCCAGCAGGCCGGAACCTGCAGTTCTAAGCGCCCGTTGCGCATTTCCACTGCCTGATGGTTCAGAATATCCCAGGCGGAACCTTCTCTGGAGGTGGGGACGTTCAGCGAAAGTGTCGCCGTCTGTTCTTCGGCATTGATCACTACCAGCAGTTGCTCTTCCTGGTTCTGGCGTAGGAAGGCCAGCTGCCGGGCGGAGACATGCACCTGGCGGTAGTCGCCGCTGCGCAGGGCAGAATGTTCTCGCCGCAACCTGGCAAGCCGTTGGATGGTTTCTACCAGGTCGGGCTGGGGCGCGGAGTGGAGCAATCCCTTCAATTCCAGGCTGGGGCGCAGCGGTGCATCGCTGTGCGGCGTTTTCATCCCTGTCAGGCCAAATTCCGAACCGTAATAAATTGAGGGCACTCCTGGCATGCTGAACAACAGTACATACAGCGGATAGAGATGGGCGGGGCTTTTTAATGTACTTGCAATGCGGTTGACATCGTGATTGTCGGCAAAATTGTATAATCCCACCCCGCGGTAAATGCCGCTCTCGCCGAACTCACGGTTAAGTGCGTAGGCAATCTCAAACATATTCCCGTCATTGAAGCTGGAATAGGCGCTTTTGTAGCCTTCGTAGTTGGTGGTCGAATCCAGCTCGCCCTCGTGCAGCCAGCGCCGGTAATCTCCCAACACGATCTCGCCCATCATCCAGAAATCCGGCTTTAATTCGCGGCAGGCCTGCCCCAGCGTGCGCTGGAAGTCCAGGCTGACTGCGTCGGCGGCGTCCAGACGCAACCCATCGATGTCGAATTCGCGGGTCCACATGCGCGCCGCATCCAGCAAGTGCGCACGCACATGCGGGTGCTCCAGGTTGAGCTTGACCAGGCTGTAATGTCCGTTCCAGCCTTCATAAGTAAAAGGATCGCCATACGAGGATTGCCCATCGAAGCGCAAATTACTGAACCAGCCAACATAAGCTGAATTTTCTTTCCAGATTTGCACATCCCTGAAGGCCCAAAAATCGCGCCCGACGTGGTTGAAGACCCCGTCCAGTACCACGCGGATCCCGTGCTGGTGGAAGGCCTGCACCACGGCTTTGAGGGTCTGGTTGGTACCCAGGCGGCGGTCTACCTGGTAGTAGTCAGCGGTATTGTAGCCGTGCGTACTGGATTCGAACAGCGGCCCCAGATAGACAGCGTTGGCGCCCAGTCCGGCAATGTGATCCATCCACCCGTACAGCTTGTTCAACCGTTCATCCGGCGCGCGGCTAAAATCATTGTGTTCCGGGGCGGCGCACAGCCCCAACGGATAGATGTGGTAGAAGACGGCATCTTGTGCCCAGGTGTTCATGTAATTCGTTCTCCTTGTGTACCGTTCGGTATAGAAAATAAGTAAATAATGCAGGTTTCAACCCGTTCCTTTTTGCAGGTTAACCCCCTTCGGGGATAATAAGCCTGCGAGGTTCTACGAGTAAATTCCGTGTTGGAACTGGTGCACTGCCTGGCGCAGCAGTGCTTCGTCAAGTTCCGCATTTCCGTTCAGCCATAGGCTGATATAGGTCTGGATCATGCCCAGCAAGGTGGCTGCATAAGCGCGCTGGCGCCCGCGCATATTGCCATGGTCTTCAGCGGCCTGGGCAAAGAGGTTTTCAACAATGCGATATTGTTCATCGTTCCAGCGCCGCAGCGCCTGGTGGGCTTCGCTGTCTCTCGGGGCGAACCACAGCCCCAGTTGGAAGCGGTAAAAGGTGGGATTCTCGCGCGCGTATTGGAAAAATGCCCGGGTAGTCTCTTCGATTGTGGCAGGCAGGTCGTGTTTGTAGAAAGCCGCCAGTCCCAGGCGTAGGTTCAACTGGCTGAAATGTTCAGCCAAAAGCGCTTCCAGGAGCCCATATTTGCTGCCATAGTAGTGGTAGAGAGTGGGTTTGGTGATCCCGGCAGCGTCCACGATCTCCTGTACCCCCACGGCATCATAGCCTTTGGCGGCAAACAGGCGCAGGGCGCATGCAAGGATGTTGTTGCGGTTATCCATTGGCTGAAATTATACCGAACGGTATAGTGTTTGTCAAGATATTCTTACATATCTTTCCATGCATCTTGCCAACGGTTGGGCAGCAGTTGCGAAAGCCGGACTGATCTTTCAGCAGAAAGCAAAACCTCGGTGCTGAGATTGGCGTGATTGACTTCGTAGATCATTTCGCGGCACCGTCCGCAGGGAGGTAGAATGCTACCAGTATACGCTATCGCCACGATTTTCAAAATGCGCGATTCGCCCTGGGTGAGCATGCTGGCAATCGCGCTGTGTTCGGCGCAAAACCCGATCCCGCATGAAGCGGAAATGCTCACCCCCACGTACACATGGCCCAGTTCGGTGACCAGGGCGGCGCTAACCTCGCCGGTTGTGACTTCGCTGGAAGGTTGGCGTAAGAAGAGAATATTGTGAGCTCTTTGGATCAAATCCTGGTTACTGATCATAATTTTTTCTCCAAATCCCGAATGTTTGAGTCAAGCATGCCCAGCACGCCCGCCAGTGCGCCGAACAGCGCGGTGCACAGGAACATGGCCGACATGCCTGCTCCTGGGCCGGTTCCCACCAGCGGACCCAGCAAACCGGCTAACCCTCCACCTGGCGCCAGAGCTGGCTCAAAGAGCCTGTCTGCCAGCAGGCCGCCGAACAAATAACCAAGCGGTTGCGCGCCGATCTGCACCATGTTACGCGAGGAGAAGACTCGCCCCTGCACATCTGCCGGAACGAGTTCTTGCCACAGCGCAAAATAAGGGCTGATGATAAAGGGGATGCTGAATTCAGCCAGGAATCCGGCCACTGCCCATCCGGTCACATCCCGACTGAGTGCGGTCAACAGATCGCCCAGGGCAAAGGACAGCGAAGTGCTGATCAGAAAGGTCTTCACACGATTGCGTGGCCTTTTGCTCCATGCTACCAGTGCCAGCCCCCCGGCAATTCCTCCAATCCCCATCACCGAGCGCACGATGCCCAGATCCAATTCACTGCCCCCCGTTCGTGCCAGGATCATCGGTGCATGCACGGCATAGTAGGTCAGTGTGCCAAAGGTATTGATCAAAAAAAAGATAAAAAGCGTGCCGCGCAGCCCCGGCCGCTGGAAAATGTAGCGAAAACCGAAAGCCAGTTCTTTGAGGAATCCTCCCGAGGCCAGTTTGCCCTCCTGGCTCGGCGGCGGGGTGGGAATACGCAAAAAAAGCAGGCTGGCCAACGCCAGGATCAACGTGCCCAGATCGGATAGCATCACCACCGGCAGCCCGGCGGTTTGCAGCAGCAATCCTGCCAGAGCGGGGGCAAGCAGGCGGGTGGCCGAACGAGCCAGCCCGGCTAACGCATTGGAGCGGGTGTAGGACTCCCTGGGTACCAGTACGCTGATTGCAGCTGAGGAGGCCGGATCCTGGAAGGCTTCCAGTACCCCGGCGATGCCTTCCATCACGTACAGGTGCCAGACCTGCAAGCCGCCACCCAGGTACAGCAGCAGCATCAGCAAGGTCATCATCCCTGAGCCGAGATCGGAATAAAAGAGCACCTTGCGCCGATCCCAGCGGTCCACGAATACTCCCGCGATCGGGCTGGCGATCACATAGGTGGTGGTGATAAAGAATCCCAGCAAGGCCAGGGCAGTGGCAGTTCCTTCTTGTTGGTAAGCCCACACCAGGAGAGCAAAACGGGTCATTCCGCTGCCCAGCAGCGAGATGGCCTGGCTGGCAAGCAGCAATCCAAAGGCTTTGGTTCCGGTGAGTTTCATGTTTTTATCAGCCAGTTTTTGTTGTTCGCTTGACGATGCATGTATAATAACACACAGAGGTGTTCGATGAAAATGAATATGAAACGTTGGGCATTGGGGCTGGCTGCGGTGGGGGGACCGGCCTTTGTAGTCATGCGCATGCGCAAACAGCGGCAAAAACCCGTTTTCGTTTCTCTCTATTCCGGGTTGTTTGGAATGAAAAACATCAAGGTGCGTGCCGGGCGTCCGGTCATTCTCACCTGGGCCTGGGAAGCTGCCAGCGAATCGTACTGCAATAATTACATTAAATCAGCCACTTTCTCGGTTTTGGTTGACGGTGAGCCGGTCAATGTTGCGGAGCGCCTGTGGGTGGAAAAGGTGGGCAACACCTGGGCAGTGCGCTGGCGCTCAACCCCGGTCGTGTTTGGCCGCGGGGAGCATGATCTGGTCTTGGTGGTCAATTTGAAGCAGTCCGTCAGTGATGGCTTTGACAGCAACAGCGACGGTCAGATCGAAATGTACGGGCCAGGTGAGGAACGCCAACCGCCTTGCCACCTGGTTGCGCGCTGAGTCTGGATTACCACTCGCCGGCGTAACGCACATCAAAGGGCTGCGCGGTTTGCACAGTCAGGCCCCAGCGCAGTTCCACCAGTTGGCGCACGTGCAGCAGATCATGGGCTGCCCACGAGGCAAATACGTCTCCGGCGGTCAGGCGGCCCCATTCAAATTCCTGGAAGGTTTGCCATTGGGGTGCAATTAATATGCGCAGCCAGGCCAGTGAATTGGCCCTTTCTTCCATAAAATTCTCCAGCGAGGATTGCAATTCGCGTTGGTTGTAGCTGCGCTCTGTTACCCATTCGCGGGGATGGATTTCCGGCCAGGGTTCCCCGGCGTGGTACAGCAGGTGATCCACATGCGCGCGAAAATCTTCGCGTTCTTCGTCGTACAGGTGGTTGATCACTTCCAGGATGGACCAGGAATCGGGGTTGGGCTTCCAGCGTGCGTCCTCTGGGCTCAACCTGTTCGCCAGGCTGTAGATGGTCTGGGCAGTTTCGGCTAATTTCCGGATGATCTCTTCGCTTTTCATGGTCTTTCTCCTTTAGAACTTCAGCCACCATAAGCCCGTACATTCCGGCAGGATTGGGTTGCCGGAGGCAGTGATTCGCGTTGCCAGCTCCTCGCCAAAGAAGAAGCGTGCCAGTTCCTCTGCCTCCGCTGCCGATTCAAAGCGATAATCGGTACGGATCCAGGTCGAGTCAAATCCGTGCTCGGCCAGCATGGCATAATACCCGTGCAGGTGTTCAGGCGGGGTTGGCGTCTCATAGCCGGTGCCCAGCGTTTCCAGGAGGATCAATGTGCCGCCTGGGCGCAGGATACGCCGAACCTCCTCCAGTGCTTTTTCCACCTCGCCGCGCCAGCTTTCCCGATACCAATCCACTAGATAGCACACGCTCCAGCCGGACACCACCAGGTCGGCGCAGGCATCCGCCAGCGGCAGGCAGCGGTGATCGGCGGCCTCAATGCGCCAGTTGCGCAGCCCAGCGGCTTCCAATTTACCTTGTGCCACCGCCAGCATGGCCGGGGAAATATCCATCACCTCGATCCAGCGCACCCGCGGGGCCAACAAAGTGGTCAGCCGCCCGGTCCCTGCGCCCAGTTCCACCACGTCCAGCCCTTCCAGCGGGCAGATCTTTTCGATGGCGGGTAAAATATTTCCCTGGTGATCTTCGCGCATCACCAGACGGTCGTATTGCATTGCATATTGTTGGTAGATTTCCTGGTGCTCGGGCATGCAGGTATTATACCCCGACGCAGGATTAGAAGATTTACATTACGAGAAAAATTGTCTATAATAACCCGGCACAGCAATTTCATTCCACCCAACGGAAGGCACATTCCATGATCTGTCAAAAATGCCAGACTGCCAATCCCGAGACTTCCCGTTTTTGCGGAAGTTGCGGCGCCGATCTCTCCCTGCAGCAGCAGGCCGATCCGCCTCAATTTCCACAGGGTAATCCCGCCCCCGCCTATTATCAACCCGTACAGCCCGGCTATCCACCCGCTATTCCACCGGCGTATCCTCAAGCCCAGATCCCGTTCAGCCTGCGCTCGCAATTCATTGGAGCTTGCCTGGTCTTGCTGGGAATTTTCCTGCCCTGGTATTCGCTGGGTTATGGCATCTTAGCTATCAGCGGGTTTGATATTCTCCAGTTGGGTTTTAATGTCTCGCGTTACGCTTCCCTGCTCGGCATCCCTCAGTATTCCAGTCAGTTCTTGCTGTCGTCCATTCTCCTGATCTTGATCATCCTGGCCGGATTGACCGGCATTGAATCCTTCACCGGCAGCCAGCGCGGACGTTCCCGCGCCCGTCGCGCCGGATGGATCGGCATTCTGATGATGATCGGGCTGGGAGTGCTGCTTTTCTCCCAAATCCCCCTCTTCCCTGGCGTGGGTTTCTTTGTCACCGCCGCCGGCCTGGTCTGCATGATCATCCTCGGGCGAAAATAACTTAGGGCGTTATTCGTTCTTTCGACCGCAGCGCGCGCTGCGCGCGCAGAACCAGCAAGGTCAGCCACGGCGAGGGATTCTTTTTGTCGGCAAACGACCAGCCCTTCCAGGCTGCCCAGATCGATTCAGGGGTGTAGCGTCCCTCGGGATTGGCCTTTTGTGTTGCGATCCCCATCATCTCCTGCAAGCGGGCATCCCCCTTCAGCCAATCCAGGCGGCTGAGCACGTCCAGCACGTGCAGCAGGTCGTACCATACCAGGGGCGCCTTCAGTTTGCAGAAATCGGTCCCCATGTAAAAGATGTACGGGTGGTCGGTCTGCCGCCGCTCCCATAATCCCAGCAGGCTTTCCGCGCCTTGGCGGGCGGCGGGGCTGCTGCGCAGTTCCGGGACCACGGCCAGCAGTTTGAGCATTGCCAGGGTGGCGTAGGGGCAGGGGTCTTCTTTGCGGCCCGGGCCGCGGAACTTGCCCAGCTCCGGCGAGACGGTGCACGGCCAGCCGTTCTGCTGAACCAGGCCTGTCAGATAGGTGATGCCTTTTTGCACCTGCGGGTGCTCGCCCAGACCGAAATTGACCAGCGCGTAGAGCAGCAGCGGCGCGTCGCACAGCGCCCAGGCCCAGGTATCTTCGCCGCTGCCGCCAAAATGCTGCGGAATATTGCTGACCAGCTGCAGCGGTCCCTGCGGCGAGGCATGTGCCAGCACCTTCCCGCACAGTTCCGACATGCCGGGGTCGCTGGCGCGCAGGCCCAGGTCGGCCAGGAAGTTCAGCCGGTGGAAGGGCTGCCCGGCGCTCTTATGGCTGGCGATCACTTCCCCCGGCCAATCCTGCAAGCCCTGTACCAGTGTCTGCACCTGGGGATGTGCCAGCATCTCCCGCCGCGCTGCGCTCACCGCTTCGTCCCCCTCGGCCTGTCCCAGCAGGTCCACCCGCGCCCGGTAGCGCGTCCACGGTTCATTGCTGGCCAGCAGCCAATCGATCCCGGCAGTTTGAAGGAAATCCTTTGCCATGGTCTGTCTCCTTGTCTTTGGCATTTGAAGCGATCCTAGCAAGGCCTTTCCCGATCAATACCCATGGATCCGATCCCAGATTCGTGAAGATCCGTTCCATCCGGTTGATCCGTGTTTAAAAGCCTTTGCGTCTATGTGTGACGGCGATCAAGTTCTTTGCGCCTGTCGGATGCAGCGCCGGATGCGCGTCACCTGTGCGGGCGGCAGATCGGTCATCCGCTTTTCCAGCAGTGCGATAAAGGCTTCCCGATTGGCGGCATTCACTGCCGGAAGGATATTCTCGGCATGCTGGGCAATATCCTTGGGACGGCAGGTTTGCAGGTGTTGGAGCAGGAAAGGAAAGATGGCCGCGTTGAATTCCGCTTTGGCGGAGGCGATCCCTGCCAGGGCTCGCACGCCCCAATCCACGCTGATCACCGAGCCTTGTGCCATCGCTTTCTGGATGCGCTCTACCTGCGGAAAGAGCGCATCCGCCGCCAGGTTGCTGATCGTCCCCAGTGCGATCATCCCGCCCCACACCAGGCGGTTGTTGCGGCTGTGCAGCAGCGCCAGGAAGTCTGCTGCATAGGGAGCAATCAATGCCGGTTTGAGGTAGCCGATCTCGTAGAGGGCTTTGAGGCTGTCGGATTGGATATTGCGATCCTTGTTGCCCAACGCGGCGACCAGTTCGGCGATTCCCTCCCGATCTTCGCTTTCTGCCAGGCGGCGGGCCAACTCCTGGTTGGGTACCTCGCTGCGTACGCCCAGTGCGCAGGCCAGTTGGTTCAGGACGGACATTTTACCTCCTCATTTCTCGATTGGGTGGCGCAGGATGGTCTTCAATTTGGCCGGGTCGGCGCGCATCGGGTCGCCTAGGTAGATCTCGTGGTGCATGCCGCACTTGCGGTAGCCGTTGGCTGCGGCGAATTCGTCCATGCGCGCCACGGTGGTCGGTTCCTCGGCATACGGCCCCAGGTGCATGATCTGCATGCTCAATCCTTCGCGCCAGTGCTCCAGGCGCAGGCGGGCAAAGGCCGGCTGGTCGCCCTTCTTCTTGCGCATCTGCTGCAGGGCTTCGGCAAAGGCGGCCGGGGTGATCTGCTCTGGCACCAGGATCAACAGGCGGTAGAACCAGTTGTCCTTGATATTGATGTCGAATTTCCCGTCCTCCACCCACCACAATCCCTCCAGCGCCATCACCGGGTAATCGAGCGGGTTCTCCTTGCGCAGCTTAAGCATGAACTTGAGCGTGTAGGCTGCCCCGTACAGGGCAGCGATATTATCCTTGAAGAGCGGCGAGGTGCTGGGGCTGGATTCTTTTTCGATCGCTCCGTCGATCATCAGATAGACGAATTCCGGCACATCCACCACCTCCACCTTCTTGGTGGTCGGCGCATACAGGTATTTCAGTTGTTTGCGTAGATCGAGCGTTTCCATTTTCATTTGCCTTTCTGTTTTTGTAGTTCGTGATTTTTCGTTTGAAATGAATTCTCATGTAAGTGCAGGTGAGTGCAGGTTTTTTCACGGATTTTTTATGTATTTTATGGCTTTATCCGTGTTCCAATATGAACCTGATTGTTGATACTGCGCCGCAAGCGCCGCGGCCCATTGTTTTGCCAGTTCCACCGCCTCGGGCGGTTCGATCACCCTCACTCCCGGCCCGTAGGAGAAGGCCAGGCTGACCGCCCAGGGGATGTCCCAAGACTGCATGGCGGCCACCAACGAACCGTCCGCTTGTTCTTCCAGGCTCTCCCAGGCCAGCTTGTTTTCGCGCGCCGCCCCGGCCATCTGTGCGTTGAAATGCAGGGTCACCCGCACTCCCTGCGCGGCGGCTTGCTCCCGTTCCAGGTACGCGCGCAGGTCAAAACCGTCCGGGACCTCAAAGGGGCTGTCCAGCAGCGTCAGGGTGCTGATCCGGTCGGCGCGGAAGGTGCGTACCTCCCCGCGCAGATGGCAGAAGCCGATCACGTACCACCAGCCCCAGCGGTGGATCAGCGCGTAGGGGTCGACCATTCGCTCGCTTTGCCCGGTATCCTCGGATTGGGTGCGCCCCTGATAGGTCATGCGCACCCGCCTACGTTCGCGCGCGGCGCGGCGCAGTTTTTCCAGCGTGGGCGCCAGCGCCTCCAGGTCGGCCCGGTTCAGCCCCGTGGCCAGCAGGGTGCGGCGCGCCCAGGCGGCCTCGTGGCGCTGCTCGTCCGGCAGCACGTTCTCCAGCTTGGCCAGCGCGCCGCGCGCCGCCTCGCGGTAGAGCTGCCCCCAGGTCTCCTCCACCAATCCCACCCCCAGGTAGACCGCCACCGCCTCCTCGGGGGTCAGCACCAGCGGCGGCATGCGGTAACCGCGCACCAGCGAAAAGCCCCCGTTCGGCCCGCGCTCCGAATAGACCGGCACCCCCATCTCGTCCAGTTGGGCAAAGTAGCGGTGCAGGGTGCGCACCGAGATGCCCAGCTCGGCTGCCAGCGCAGACGATTTCTGGTTGGGCTTGCGCTGCAGCAATTGGATGAGCGTGATCAGCCTGGCGGCGGGGGTGGACATACGTGGGTCTCCTGGGGTCACTTTCTAACCTCATTATAGACCGTTATATGTCAGATTGCGACATATATATTATAGTAATACTCGAAAAGGCGCAATTATTTGCGTCTCTTCAAGTATTACCTAAGAAGTGATAGTATTTTTTAGAGCCGTCGGCGGCTAGAAATTCGCCAAAAAAAGATCATTTGACCGGTCCCGCCAACTCTGCCGCGGCAGCCGTCACTGCGCGGATATAGGCGATCAGGTAGGCCGTATCCAGTGTGTCCAGGCGGTCATTTCCGGTATGGTAATAGGGATTGTCCTCGTCCTGGTCGTCCTCAATTGCCAGGATGGTGGCATAGCCTGCTTCCCAGAACGAGTAGGCATCCGACTCATCGTAGTCCCCCTGGGTGATGCGTGGCTGGAAGTCCGGGATGCTGTAGTCCTCCACCGCCTGAATCACCGCATCCGCGATCGCCTTGTCTGCCGCGCATTCCTTCCCCTTGCACGGGCGGGTGTAGAGCAGCGCTGTGCCGTCCCCGTTGCCATCCCAGCCCAGCATATCCAGGTTGATCACTGCCACTACGTTCTCTCCCTTGTCTTTCAGGCCTTCAACATAATAATAGCTGCCCAGTAGGCCGTCCTCCTCGCCGGTGAGAAAGACGAAGCGCAGCGTGCGTTCGAAGTGCATTCCGGAGAGGACTTCTGCTGCCGCCAGCACGCCCACCGCGCCGCTGGCGTCGTCGTCCGCGCCGGGGCAGAGCGATTCCTCGCAATAGCTGTCCACGTGCGCGCAGAGGATGACGATCTCTTCAGGGCGGGTTGTGCCGGGCAGCTCGCCGATCACGTTTCGCCCGCCAACGCCTTCTTCATCATCGTACCATTCCTGGTCGCTGACTGACAGGCCTCGCTCTTGCAGGTACTGGTAGAGCGCCTGGGTGAGTTCCTGTTGGTTTTGCTCGTCATCGCGCGTTTCGATCTCGCCCGAGGCGCCGCCCAGCGAGAGGGGGGCTTCTCCGGTGAATTGTTGCAAGTAAGCGATTACTTGCAATTCATTGATTCTATCCAGGGCCTCCGCGATCTGCGGATTCTTTCCCGCCCTGGCATCCTGGGTCGATTCCGCTGCGGTGGCGGTCGACTCTACTTTGGGGGTCGTCCTCCCGGCAATTCGCGTGGCGGTGGGAACGGTCGTGTCCTGCACGAGCGGAACGGTCGTTCCCCCGCTCGCGCTCGGGGACGGAGAGGCTGCAGGCAGCGCCGCTGGGGCGCATCCCGCCAGAAGCCCGCAGGCCAGGGCGGCTGGCAACAGCCACTTGAAGGTAAAATTGGATCGAATTTTATTTTTCACGGGAGTCTCCTGGCTATGGTTTTGGATGCGGCTGTTTGACGAAGCGCCGCGCTGGTGCACTGGTTGCCAGCACGGGATCATCGGTATAGAACTTCTGCCAGCGTGTGAACGTCATGGGGTCAGGAGTTTGAATGAAAGAATGAAATCATCCAGCTTGAGCGGATCCGAGCCGGCTTCTTTGCGGATCACGGATACCGAATAGTTGCGGTTCCCGACCAGGTAGGTCCGGCCCTGGTAAAGCCGGAGGGTGTTGGTGGCGGCGTCCGGCGCGATCGTGGCAATGCACTCGCGCCCCGGGTATCCCTCCAGTGAAACGGGTTCATTGCGGTACAGAGTGCCCTTTGAGAAGGATACAAAATTCGCGCAATTCTCCTCCAGCAATGCTTCTCCCTGGCCCACTTTATCCGCCGGCCAATCTCCGTACACAACACCGTACACGGCATCTCCCTGTCCGCCGGAAAACGCGTGCACTTCCGAACCCCACTCGCCCGATTCAGGGTTATAGACGGTCTCTTTCAAGGAAACCGGCGCGATGACCGAGAATCCGCCGGACTCGGAGCGGAATTCGTGTGGGAAGGCGAACGCCCAAACGCACACGGCCGCGGTGGTGAGGATGCCGGTTGCCAGGAAACGGGTCTTATCCTCTTTGAGGACCAGGATGAGCAGGATGTTCAGTCCAGCGGCAAGGCACCCTGCCACCACTCCGGCCAGCCCGCCCACCGCGGCCAGCGCCACCGGGAGTAAACCCCAGAGGATCAGATACCATTTGATCGGAGCGCGCATGGATTCTATTACCGTCCCAGGATCATGGCGATTTCCTGCATCTGCTCCGGGGCCAGCGGCCCGAATTGCAGCGCAGCGCAGTTCTCCTCCACCTGGCGCACCAGCCGGAAACCGGGGATCGGGATGGTCTGCGGGCTGCGCGCCCACAGCCAGCCCAATGCGCCCTGGCTCAGCGTGCGCCCGCCGCTGGTGAGGATCTCACGTACCGCGTCCAGTTTCTTCATCCACTCGGACGCAGGCCGGCCGTCCTTGAAATATTGCATCCACTCCGGCGCGCGCGTACCGCGCACATCGTCGATGCCTAACTGGGTGCCGCCGGCAGTGTATTTGCCGGTCAGCAGGCCCATCGCCAGCGGTCCGCGGTTGATGCTGGCCAGGTGATATTCCTCGCACAGGCGCACGATCTCCGGCGCGTCGTCCAGTACGTTCATCTGGTGCTGGTTGGCGGCGCAATGCGCTCCCTGGGCGAACACTTTCAATCCCTCCGGGTTATCGGTGCTCCAGCCGTAGGCGCGGATCTTGCCTTCCGCCACCAACGCTTCCAGGGTATCGCGCACTTCCCCGGCCAGCGCCGGATCGTAGCCGTTGTCATGGAACTGGTACAGGTCGATGGTATCTGTCTCCAGTCGTTTCAGCGAGGCTTCGCAGGCCTTGCGGATATAGGTTGGGGAGGCGTCCGAGCCTATGATCTGGCGCGTGGCTTCATCGAAAACGTTGGCGAACTTGGTCGCGATCACCACCCCGCTGCGTTTGCCTTTCAACGCGCGCGCCAGCACGCGCTCCGAGTGGCCGCAGCCGTACACATCCGCCGTATCGAAGAAGGTGATACCCATCTCCAGCCCTTTGTGGATGGCGCGGATGGATTCGTGGTCGTCCACCTCGCCCCATCCGGCCGGGGTATCTCCTGACCAGAACGGTCCGCCAATAGCCCAGCATCCCAGGCCCATTGCGCTGACCTGGATGCCGGAACGTCCAATCGTTCGTGTAAAGGTTCCCATTCCTGACTCCTTGACATTCAGAAATCCCAGGCGTTCTCTTTGTCTTGCTAGAAAAGGCACTTCATATTTCTTTGATTATAGGTGATTTTCTGCAGGATATGACATTCTTCGGGATTGTATTTGGCGAATAGAAATGGTATTCTTTATCTGGCTGGTGGTTTTACCAGATTTCCCGAGGAATTTTTCTATGAATATTTCCGTTCTTCCCTTGCAGGCGCCCAGTCTCAAAGAAAGCTGTGTTCACCACCTGGAGGAATTGATCCTCTCTGGCGAGTGGCAGATTGGCATGCGCCTGCCCGCCGAGCGCGACCTGGCCGAGGCGCTCGGCATCAGCCGCCCGGTCCTGCACGAGGCCCTGGTGGACCTCTCCGCCAAAGGGCTGGTGACGATCGAGCCGCGTCGCGGCGCTTTCGTCAGCGATTTCCGCACCAGCGGCTCCTGCGCCCTGCTCTCCTCCCTGCTGGATTTCCACGGCAGCCAGCTCGACCCGGCCTTCATTCGTTCGATGATCGACATGCGCCTGCTGATCGAGACCGAGACGGCCTCCCTGGCGGCGCGCAACCGCACCCCCGAACACCTGGCCCAGTTCGAGCAATTGCTGGAACGCGAGCAAACCATCTCCCGCCAGAATGTGCCCGGCCTGGTGGAATTGGATTTCTCCTTCCATCTGCTGATGGCGGTGGCCTCCGCCAACCTGATGTATCCGCTGGTGCTTAACTCCTTCAAGAGCGTCTACACCCATCTGACCGGGCGCTTCTTCTCGCTCCACCCCCATGACGCGGTGATCGACGAGGTCTTTGCCCTCCACCGCCGCCTGGTGGATGCCGTGCGCGCCGCCGATGCGGCCGCCGCTGCCTCAGCCATGCAGGACCTGCTCCGCCACGGCGAAAAGCACCTTTTGAATAGCCAGGATGCTGAGACGCTGGGAAGTCCTTCTTAAAGAATATTGTGCTTTCTCGTTCGATTAGATAAATGAAAGGAAAATTCTATGTGCACTCCCGCTGTAACGGCCCAACCCAAATACCGGATCAAGGCCCCCACCAATCTCTCCCCGCGCATCCAATGGCTGCGCGATTACTATTTCCAGGGGGTCAAACGCGCCTGGAATAACGAGTACACCTCCTGGACCACCGGTACTCCCTGGGACTTCCAGTACAACGAGATCACCTTCTACATCGTCCCGGAGACCTACGGCTTCCTGCAAACCTTCCGCTCGGCTTTCCGCCAGACCGCCCGCCCGGTCAAACTGGCCGCGGATTTCTGGTCGTGGAGCCTGCCGGAGCGGCGGGCTTGGTTCGTCCGCGAGGTGATGGTTAATTACCTGCCGCGCGAGATCCTGCCTGGCGACCTGATCGCCGGCGGGCGCTTCAATATCCAGGCCTCTGCCTGCTTTACCGAAGCCGAAACGCGCGAGCGCGACGCCCTGCTCTACGGCCCCAACGGCTGCCGCGCTGCCATGCTCTGGCTGCACAACCACGGCTACGGCAACTCCGGCGCCACCAGCGGGCACCTCGTCCCCGACTACGCCGCCGCCATCCAGCGCGGCTGGAAGGGCATTCACGCCGAGATCCAGGCCTGTTATGATGCGCTCTCCGAAGCGGATAAGCAGGGCAGCAAAGGCGCCCAACTGCGCGCTATGCTCTCCGCCAGCACCATGCCGCACGATCTGGCCGAAAAGTACCGCCAGGAGTGCCTGCGCCTGGCCTCCATCGAACCCGATCATGCCCGCAAGGCCGAATTAGAGCAGATGGCCGATAACCTCTCCCGCGTGCCCTGGGAGCCGGCCCGGACCTTCTGGGAGGCGCTGCAATCCCTCTGGCTGACCCACATGCTGGTGATGAGCGACGAATGCTACCCCGGCCCCGGCGATTCCTTTGGGCGCCTCGACCAGTACCTCCTGCCCGTCTGGCGCTATTCCATTGAACACGGCATGGATCCCGAATATGGCAAGGAAATGCTCAAATGTTTCTGGATGCATTGCAACACCGCCTACGACGGCATGATCCGTACCGGCGGCAACCAGGGTATCACCGCCGGCTACGGGCAGCTTTTCACCGTCTCCGGGGTCGGCCCCGCTGGACGGGATATGACCAACGAATTGACCTATATTCTGCTGGACGTGATCGACGAGATGTCGCCCATCCTGGAGCCCAAGCCCAACGTGCGCCTGCACCGCGGCTCGCCGGATAAATTGCTGGACAAGGTGGTCGAGATGGTCGCTTCCAGCCAGGGTGCGCCTTTCTTGATCAATTTTGACGAGCGTTCCATTGCCGGAATGCTCCTGCAGGCCAAAAAGGCCGGCGTAGAGGACTTGATCAACGAGTCCAACGTCTTCGACTACGCCCCGGTTGGCTGCCTGGAAAACACCATGGTCGGCAACGACCGTTCCGGCACGGTGGACAATAATCTTAATCTGCTCAAGGCGGTCGAGCTGGCACTCACCGGCGGCTTCGACCTGATCCCCTTCCGGGACGAGATGACCGGCGTGACCGACAAGGTGGAACGCCACGGCCCGGATACCGGCGATTCGGCATCCTTCACCTCCTTTGAGCAGTTCTGGGCCGCCTATGCCGCCCAGACCCGCCATATCATCGAAAAGATGGTCTCGGTTTACGAGAAATCCGAGGCCTTACGCGCGCGCTTCCACCCCACCCCCTACCTTTCCTGCCTGGTGCGCGGCTGCGCTTCCCAGGGGTTGGATGTCACCCAGGGCGGGGCCGAGTTGAATTTCACCACCCTTGAGGCGGTCACCTACGCCACCACGGTCGACTCCCTCCTGGCAGTCAAGTACCTGGTCTTCGACAAGAAGCTGTGCAGCATGGCCGAGCTGGTCCAGGCCCTGCGCGACAATTGGGCCGGGCACGAGGTGCTCCAGGCCCAGGCGCTGCACAAAGCGCCCAAGTACGGGCGCGACGATGACGTTGCGGATGCACTCGCTTACCGGGTAATGGAGCTGTGGACCGAGGAGTGCTGGAAGCATAAGACCGTTTCCACCCGCCGCCAGTTCCGCCCCGGCATGCTCAGTTGGAATTACTGGGTGGCCTATTCGGATATCCTCCCCGCCAGCCCGGACGGGCGCACCAAGGGCAAGTTCCTCTCCAACGCCATTTGCCCCTCCAACGGCGCCGACACCAACGGCCCCACTGCCAATGTCAATTCGGTCGGCAAGGCCCTGGGCGGTAAGACCCCCGGCGGCGATTATCTCAACCTGCTGCCCAACGGTGGCAGCCACACCATCACCTTCAACCCCTCCATTCTGCGTGATCCTGAACACCAGCAGAAGTTCAAGGCCTTCCTGCTGGGCTATATCGAGAACGGCGGCACCGCCCTGCAGATCAACATGATCGATGCCGAGATGCTGCGCGACGCCCAGCGCCACCCGGAGAATTACCGCCACCTGCTGGTGCGTGTCACCGGCTACAATGCCTATTTCACCAGCATCGGCAAGGAATTGCAGGATGAGATCATTGCCCGCGAAGCGCACGCCATGGGCTAGGAGCAGGGAATGAATTCTGCCAATCCCGCCAACATGACAGCAACGCAAGATCTTGCCTCGTTGCAACCAGGCACCATTCTTCACCTCCAGCGCCTCTCCACCGAGGACGGGCCGGGCATCCGCACCACGGTCTTCTTCAAAGGCTGTCCGCTGCGCTGCGCCTGGTGCCACAATCCCGAGAGCATCTCGCTCCGCCCCCAGGTGCATTGGCTGGAGAACCGCTGCATTGGCTGCGACCTGTGCATCCGCGCCTGCCCCCAATTGGCGTTGGAACGCACCTCGGACGGCGTGCACCGCGACCGCGAACTGTGCCGTTCCTGCGGCAACTGCGCCGAGATCTGCCCCGCCAATGCCCAGGAATTGCTCGGGCGGACGGTCACAGCCGGGGAACTGGCCGCCGAACTGCTCAAGGACCGCGCCTACTTTGAAAAATCCGGCGGCGGGGTGACCCTCTCCGGCGGCGAGCCGACCCTGCAACCTGAATTTGCCCTGGCCTTGCTGCGCGAACTGCGTGCGGCGGGGATTTCCACTGCCCTGGATACCTGCGGATTGTGCCAGCCGGCCGTCCTGGAGGAACTGGTGGAGCCGTGTGACCTGGTCCTTTACGATCTCAAGCTGATGGATCCCGCCGCCCACCGTCACTACACCGGCGCGGAGAACACCCGCATCCTGGAAAACCTGGAGTGGCTGGGCGGTTACCTGTCCCGCCACCCCGAAAAGCAGTTGTGGGTGCGCACGCCCCTCATCCCCGAGGCGACCGCCACCCAGGACAACATCCATGCCATAGGGCGCTGGTTGAGAGAGCATCTGGCCGGGCAGGTGGCGCGCTGGGAGCTTTGCGCCTTCAACAATCTCTGCCGCGACAAATACCGCCGCCTGGGTATGGATTGGGAGTTTTCCGGCGCGCTGCTGCTCACCCGCGCCCAGCTCGACCAGGCTGAGGCTTGCGCGCGCCACGCCAGCGGCTTTGAACCTGCGCGCGCCTTCGTCACCGGCGCCGCCCGGGTAGAGGATTAGGTTATTTTCATTTTTACCCTATGGGTAAAAAATGAAAAAAGAAAAAGGAAAACCATGAGCATCCAATTCCCCCACACCACATTCAGCCAGGCCGATATCCAGGCCACCCAGCCGGCCCTGAAGGTCGGTTTGCTGGCCACCGTCACCCCTCAGGGCCTGCCGCACCTGACCATGATCTCCAGCATGACCGCCGCGGCGGAAAAGACCGTCACCTGGGGCCAGTTCGTCGAAGGCACGAGCAAGGAGAACGTGCGCGCCAATCCGCACACGGCCTTCCTGATCATGACCCTCGATAAGCAGTTGTGGCGCGGCAAGGCGCTCTGGAACCACACCGAGCAGTCCGGGCCGGAGTACGAGCGCTTCAATAACATTCCCATGTTCCGCTACAACGCCTATTTCGGCATCCATACCGTCCATTACATGGACCTGATCGGGCAGACTGGCAAGCAGCCCCTGCCGATGAATGCCATCATTCCCGCGGCGGTCAAGACCATCCTGGCGCGCATCTTCTCCCCGGCCCGCGGCGGAGCCCCGGCGCTCAATGCCTGGACGCGCGCGCTGTTCAACAAGCTGGATAACCTCAAGTTCCTGGCCTACCTGGACTCAGACGGCTTCCCGATGATCGTGCCGGTCATCCAGGCCCAGTCCGGCGGCAGCGACGAGGTGTTCTTCTCCACCGGCGCCTACGGGGCGGAGCTGAAGGCCATCCCGGCCGGCAGCCCGGTGGCGGTCCTCGGCCTGGCGCTGACCATGGAGGACGTGCTGCTGCGCGGCACCTACCAGGGCGTGCGCCGCCGCGGCGGCTTCACCTGCGGCGCGGTGGCGGTGGATTGGGTATACAACCCCATGCCCCCCGTCCCCGGCCAGATCTACCCGCCGCTGGAGTTGGAACCGGTCAGGAATTTTTAACACGGATAAACACGGATTGGACGGATTAACACGGATCTTTTGAATATCCGTAAAGATCCGTTTTATCCGTTCGATCCGTGTTCCAAGATCTTAATTAAATAGCGCTGTAATTCGATCCCCCACAGCGCGAGCGTCTCCACATATTCCATCCCGCACTTCCGGATCACCCGCTGCGAGGCCAGGTTGTCCGGGTGCACCAGGGCGATGACCTCCTCCAGCCCCAGCCGTTCGAAGCCGAACTGCAGCGCGGCCTGCGCCGCCTGGGTGGCGTAGCCCTTGCCCCAGAAAGGCCGGTCCAACAGGAAGCCGACCTCGGTCTGGTTCAACTCCGGCAGGAACTGCAAGCCTGCCCAGCCGGTGATCTCCTGCTCGCCGTCCGGCAGCACGCCCCAGTTGCCGTAGCCGTGCTCGGCCCAGTGCTTCGCCTGCCCGGCGATGAAGCGCTCCAGGCGCTCCAATGTTGGCGGCGGCATGGGCGGGAAATAGCGCAGCACCCCCTCGCTCTGGTAGATGCGCAAGAGGATCGGCGCGTCGCTGGGCTCCAGCGGGCGCAGGGTCAGATTTAACGTGCGGAGGGTAGGAATGGTTTCCATAGGATTTTAGGGATTGATGATTTCCAAACCAGATATGTTGAGTTCTCCTGGAGCAAATATTTCCTCTCGTTGCCAATTATTGTCTTTTGAACAAAAATAGAGGCCTCCTCCATAATACCAATGCAGATAACCCGGGTCCATTGCGTTGAATTATCCTCATAGGAGACAAATATCCACGGCCCCTTCTCCGACAATGGCGGGATGGGAACCGGGGTAGGGGTGATAGTAGGAGGAGCCGGTGTCCAGGTGGGCGGTGTTGTAGGCCGCGGAGCATAGGTGCGTGTTGGGGCATTCGTCCGCGTCGCAGTCGCGGTCGGCGGCGGGGTGGCGCTCGGCGTTGGGGTGGCTGTGGCGGTCGCCGCGGACGCGCAGCCGGCCAGCAGCAGGAACAGGCAAAGGAATGGGAGGGCGTATCTTTTCATAGACCCCTGAGGGATTGGGATAAGAGGATTGTAGCATAAAGGGCGGAGAGGAATGCGCCAATTCGGAGAAAAGGTTTCGAAAACAACGGTCATTCTTTATTTAGCCACCTGAAAGTTTGGATACGTCATTGCGAGCATAGCGAGCCCCGCATGGGGCGACACTTGCACCTGCGGCAAGTGCAGGTGAGCAATCTCCCTGAAATTCTAACTCTTGTGCCTTATTTGGGATTGCTTCGGGGGGCTAAAGCCCTCCTCGCAATGACGCATGGTTTATGAGCTTAAAACTGTCAGGTGGCTAGTTCTTTATCGAGAATATTCAATCCGCGTTTATCTGCGGTTAAAAAGAGATTCGTTCCAGCATGACATTCGTACGCTTTTTCTCCTTTTTCTTCGCCTCTTGGCGCCCCCGCGGTTTGATCCTCTTCCAATCGCAGTATAATGACAGGCGCGATGACTGCGGTTTCCATCCCCAAGCCCCCCAGCCCTTCCCAATGGCGCCTGTTATGGCGCTGTTTTGGCTATTTGCGCCCGCATTGGAAGCTGACCGCCGGGGCCTACAGCACCATGGTGCTGATCGACATCCTCAGCATCCTCAGCCCGCAGATCATCCTGCTGGCCATCGACCGCGGCATCGGCGGTGCTGACTATGATTACCTGGCTAAGTTGATCGGGCTGCTGCTCGGCCTGGTGCTGGTCAAGGGCGTGCTGACCTATTTCGAGGGGCGCTGGACGGAAGTGGCCTCGCAGAACGTGGCCTTCGACCTGCGCAACGAGATCCAGCGCAAGATCACCCTGCTCTCTTTCTCCTTCCACGACCAGGCTGAGGCCGGCGACCTGCTCTCGCGCGCTGTCCAGGATGTGGAACGCATCCGTTTCCTCACCGGGCGCGCCACCTTCCGCGTTCTGGAAGGCATTTTCCTCATGCTGATCACCGCGCTGGTGATGCTGCTGATGAACCCCACCCTTGGTTTGCTTTCCGTGGTGGCAATTCCCCTGCTCGCCTTCCAGTCCATCCGCTTCGGGCGCGTCTTCCGCCCGCTTTCCCTGCAGATCCAAAAACAACTCGGCGTGCTCACCACCCGCGTGGAGCAGAACCTGCGCGGCGCGCGCGTGGTCAAGACCTTCTCCCAGCAGGATGCCGAGATCGAGCGTTTCGAGGTCGAAAACCGGCGCTGGTTCGACCTGTCCTCCTACTCCGCCCGCCTGCAGGCCACCAGCATGCCCCTCCTGCACCTGATCGCCAACCTGAGCAGCGTGGTCATCCTGCTGGCCGGCGGGATGATGGTCATCGACAAGCAGGTCACCCTCGGCGAACTGGTGGCCTTCACCAGCTACATGGGCCAGCTCGTCTCGCCGGTGCGCTTCCTGGGCATGATCCTGCCTGCCATCTGGATGGCAGCCGCCTCGGCTGAGCGCATCTTCGAGATCCTCGACACCGTCCCGGACGTGCACGACGAACCCGGCGCCCCGGAACTGTCCGTGCAGCGCGGCGCGGTGCGCTTTGAGAACGTCTCCTTTGCCTACGGCAAGCACAGCGGTATTTTGAAGGAGATCAGCTTCGAGGCAGAGCCCAACCAGGTCATCGCCCTGCTTGGCCCGACCGGCTCGGGCAAGACCACCGTGGTCAACCTCATCCCGCGTTTTTACGATCCCTCCGCCGGGCGCATCACCATCGACGGGGTCGATATCCGCGGCGTGACCGTCAATTCCCTGCGCGGGCAGATCGGCATGGTCCTGCAGGAGAGCACCCTCTTTGCCGCTTCCATCCGCGAGAACATTGCCTTTGGCAAGCCGGACGCCACCCAGACCGAGATCGAACAGGCTGCCCGAGATGCCCAGGCGCATGAATTCATTCTGCAGACCGCCCACGGCTACGATACCGAGGTGGGCGAACGCGGCATGACCCTCTCCGGCGGGCAAAAGCAGCGCGTGGCCATCGCCCGCGCCCTGCTCACCGATCCGCGCATCCTCATCTTAGACGACGCCACCTCCAGCGTGGATACCCAGACCGAGCACCTCATCCAGCTGGCCCTGGAGCGGGTCATGCAGAACCGCACCACCTTTGTCATTGCCCACCGCATGAGCACCGTCCAGCGCGCCGACCTGATCCTGGTGCTGGACAAAGGCCGCATTGTGGCCCGCGGCAAACATGCCGATCTGTTGCAATCCTCGCCTATCTACCAGAATTACTACCGCCAGCAGTTGAAACCGCAATCTTCTACTCTGCCATCGTAGCGCAGGCTTCAGCCTGTCTACAAGAAGCGAACAAGATGATCACGAAACACACAAATCAAACGAAATACACGAAAAAAACCTTAATCATGGCATTGCGAGCGCCCGCAGGAAGCGAAGCAATCTCCTTCGCCTTTGCGCGTAGGGGCGGGTCTCAGACCCGCCCCTACGTATGGCAAGATCTCTCATGCGGAGCAGGAGCATAACTCATGGGCTTTGGCATCGGCGTTACCAATCCGGGAATGGGCCCGCGCGGCGCGATGGAAGAATTCGCCCGCGGCGAGGACCTGCGCGGCCAGGTCTTCAACCGCCGCGTGGTGGCGCGCCTGCTGGCCTTCCTGCGCCCCTACGGCAAGCGCATGTTCCTGGGCTTCCTGGCCATGCTCTTTGCCACCGCCTTCACCCTCCTTACCCCCTACCTGCTCAAGCTGATCGTCGACCAGTACATCACCGCTGGCGACCGGGATGGGCTGGTGCAGATGGTGCTGCTGACCGGCGCGGCCTTCATCGGGCTGTACATTGCGACGGCCGCTCAGCAGTATTTGCTCTCCTGGGTCGGTCAGCGTGTGCTGGCCAACCTGCGCAGCGCGCTTTTCACCCAGTTGCAGCGCCTTTCGCTCGGCTACCACGACACCCACATCGTCGGCGTGACCGTCTCGCGCGTGATGAACGACGTGGCCACCATCAACGAGCTGCTTTCGCAAGGCGTCATCACCCTGATCGGGGATGTGCTGGTCCTGCTCGGCATTATCATTATCATGCTCAGTATGAGTCCGGCCCTGGCGCTGATGACCTTCATCGTCCTGCCGCTGATGGTGCTGGTCACGCTCTGGTTCTCTCGCCGCGCGCGGGTGGCCTTCCGCGAGACGCGCACCCAGGTGGCGCGCGTGGTCGGCGGTCTGGCCGAGGATATCTCCGGCGTGCGCGTTATCCAGGCCTTTGGGCAGGAGAACACCAGCCACGAGCGCTTCAACCAGGTCAACGACGCCAACCGCGAGGCGGCCATCAACGCCATGAACCTGTCGTTCATATTCCTTCCTGCCATCGAATTCCTCTCCGTCCTTGCCACTGCCATCGTGCTCTTCTTCGGCGGGCGCATGGTCGGGGAACAGGTCACCCTGGGCGTCTTGGTGGCGTTCCTCTCGTATGTCACCCGCTTCTTCCAGCCGGTCCAGGAGCTCAGCCGCGTCTACACCACCATGCAGTCGGCCATGGCCGGCGGCGAGCAAGTGGTCAAGTTGCTCGATACCCCGCCGGATGTGCAGGATGCTCCCGGCGCCGGGGAAATGCCTCCCGTGAAGGGCGAGATCGTTTTCGACCAGGTCACCTTCCGCTACCGCCCCGAACTGCCGGACGTACTGCACGCGGTCGATCTGCGCATCCAGCCCGGCCAGACCGTAGCGCTGGTCGGCCCGACCGGGGCGGGCAAGACCTCCATCGGCAACCTGATCGCCCGCTTTTATGATGTCAGCGGCGGGACGGTGCGCATCGACGGCACGGATGTCCGTTCGGTCACCCAGCATTCGCTCCACCACCAGATCGGCCTGGTTCCCCAGGATTCGTTCCTCTTCTCCGGCACGATCGGCGATAACATCCGCTTTGGCCGCCCCGAGGCCACGGATGGCGAAGTGGAGCAGGCCGCGCGCATGGCCAACGCCCACGATTTCATCGTCTCCAAGCCGGAGGGTTACAACACCCGCGTGCTGGAGGGCGCCGCCAACCTTTCGGTCGGGCAGCGCCAGTTGGTTTGCATCGCGCGCGCCATCCTCACCAGCCCGCCCATTTTGATCCTTGATGAGGCTACCTCTAACGTCGATTCCAGCACCGAGCTGCTCATCCAGCAGGCCCTGCGCACGCTCTTCCACGGCCGCACCGCGGTGGTGATCGCCCACCGCCTCAGCACCATCCGCGACGCGGACCTGATCTGCGTGGTGCAGGACGGCAAGATCGTCGAGCAGGGCAAGCACGAGGAATTGCTCGCCCGCGGCGGAGCCTACGCCGCCCTTTACCAGCGCCAGTTCGCGGGATGATGATCTCACCGCCAGGCTGCTAAGGCGCAAAGAAACGCCAAGATCCGTTCCATCCGTGTTCAGGGGTAAATTCTTCCCGGAAGCAGCCCTGTTTTCTGGCCTTAAGCGCTAAAAAACAGATACAATATATCCATGCCCTTCACCCCGGCCATCTACGAACAAAAGATCGTTTACGCGCGCGGCAGCCTGTGGCTCCCTTACCATGCGGTGGGCATGGTCGCGCGCGTGCGCGGAGATGTCTCTCCCGCCTTGTTGGAAAACGCACTGCGCAAGCTTAAGGTGCACTATCCGCCTCTCGCCAGCCGCGTGCGTCTTAAACCGGACGGTTCCGCCTATCTCACCAGCGCGGGCGTGGGTGAATTTTCGCTGGAAGTGCGGGATAAGGCATCCGATGATGATTGGTTGGCGCTCTTCCTGGAACAGGAACGATTGCCCTTTGAGTTTGAGCGCGGCCCGGTGGCGCGTTTCTTCCTCCTGCGCAGCCCGGCTTCCTCCGATGTGGTCGCGGTCACGCCGCATGTGATCTGCGACGGCAATTCCATGACCCTGGTGATGATGGACCTGGCTGCCCTGTTGAACGATCCCGCGCGCGAGGTGGCCCCGCTTCCCAACCCGCCCCTGGTCACCTGGCAGACCGTATCCCACTCACCCTTCGACGCGCTTCCGCTCAGGATCCTGGCCCGCCTGCTTAATTGGTTTTGGTCCAAGCCCCCGGTTGTCAATTTCACCCAATACCGCGAGTTTCACCGCCAGTACTGGGAGCGCCAGCATAATGATGCGCTGTACTTCCAACTATCCCCCGCTGAGACCTCTGCACTAGCTGCCCGCTGCAAGCAGAACGGCGTCTCGGTCGGCGGTGCGCTGGCGGCGGCCTTTTCTCTCGCGCGTGATGGGGATTGGCCGCAGGAATTTTCTGATACCTACCAGTTGTGGGTGGCGGTGAACATCGGCGACCGCGTCTCCCCACCCCCCGGCCGGGCGGTGGGGGTATATGCCTCGGCTGTTAACCTGCGCCTGCCTGCCCGCGCGGGGGTCTCCTTCTGGGACCTGGCGCGCGAATTTCACGCCCTGATTCACCGCAGCATGGAAGACCGGTCGAAGCTGTTCCAGACCCTGGTGCTGGACGAACTTGACCCGCGCCTGGTGGATGGCCTGGGTGCGGCCTTCTGCTCCAACCGCTGGACGCCCGCCTACCGCCTGGTCAGCCGCATCGCCGGGTTGGTCGGTGATCCGCGCTGCCTGAACCTCAGCAACATCGGCCGCATCGAGTTACCCGCGATGGATGGCCCGCACCACCTGGAGACCCTCCTGCCATTTCCTCCCATTTCCCCCAGCACCCGCCTCTCGCTCAATACGATGACCGTCGACGGCTGCATGCACCTGGTCTTGAAATACCGTCAGGATCAATTTGACCTTGCTGCTATCACGCGCATTAAGGAGCGCGCCCTGGGGTATATGTTGGACCGGAAAACCTGACCTATATCCCCCAGTCTATGTAAGGGCGCCCCGCCATGTTCTATCAGAGGGTAAAGCCTTAACAAAGGGTCGCCCGCCGGGAACGCTGGGCGCCCTTTCTTATTCTTCGCGGTTAAGCCCGTGCCAGTTCCTCTACTTCCAGGAATCCCTTCAACCGCGCGAACATTCTCCCCAGCGAGCTCTCCGCGTCTGGATCGATCTCGGCCACATAATTGATGAAATTGGTGTTGCGCGCCGCCATCAGCAGGCGCAGCTCATCCTCAGAACGGGCCGGCCAGGCGCGCACGCCGGTATAGCCCTCTCGGAAGGCGGCAGCCAGCTCTGGATAATCTTCGCGGTCGCGTCCATAATACAGGGTCACGGCCACATCTTGCACCGGGTAGCCCAGCAGCACATCCTCAAAATCCAACACATACAGTTGCCCACGGAAAACATGCACGTTCCAGGGGTGCAGATCGCCGTGGATCAGGATGGGCGGCTCGCCGCGTTCGTAGAGGGTGGGCAGGAAGGCGTCCAGCCGCCGCACAGCTTCGTCCATTAGCGCGATCCGTTCCGTGGAAAACAGCGAGCGGTACTGCGGCAGGTGGTAGATCGGTTTTTCGTCCGGGTAGTAAAATACCTTGTCCCAGCGCTTGGGGCGGATCTCCGGCGGCAGGTGTAGGCTCTCGGCGTGCGTGTGCAGACGCGCCATGATCTCGCCCAGTTGGTGGTAGTATGCGGGGGTGATCTGTTCGGCCAGCGGCGTGCCCGGGATCCAGCGGAAGAGCGCGCAGCGCTTGCCTGGCGGCAGCCCAGCCATCTCGCATACGTTGATCATTTCACCGTCTTTGCGCAGCACCGGCTGGATCACCCGCAGGTCCACATCTCGGCAGATCGCTTTCAGCCAGTACAACTCGGTGCGGTTTTCCTCTAAGGTGCTGTCCTTGTCGGAATAGAAGCGCAGCGCAAATTTCTCCCCGCCACGGGTGACCACTTTGTAGAGCACATTGGTGGCCATGGTCAAGAAAGTGATCTGGCGTACTTCCAGATCGTAATTCTTCATTACCTGGTAGGCTAATTTCAACAGCCGGCGCTGTTGTCCGCGCGGGGTGAGAACATCAAACGGTTGCATGGGAAACCTGGAGATGTGTTTGAAGATGAATAAAAATTATCTCGATTAATCTTAGCATACAGATTGCTGGCTTTCATCCGACAGATGTCCGATATGAATAGCGATTTATAGGAATTTCACAAAAAAATTGATAAACCCGTTATAATCTTATCCATTCCCCAATTTTGTATGAAGGATAGCAAAATGAATCCATTAATTGAAGAATTCATCCATTCAAAACGGCTGGCTGTGGTGGGAGTTTCCAGTAATCCACAAAAATTTGGCAACATGATCTACAAGGAGCTCAAGGAGCGCGGCTACCAGGTCTTTGCCGTACACCCCACCCTGGCCAAGGCTGATGGTGATCCGTGCTACCCCAACCTGGCCGCCCTGCAGGGTAAGGTGGATGCGGTGGTGATCAACACCAAACCAGCGCACACCGCCGGAGTACTGCGCGAGGCGGCCCAGATCGGCCTCAAGCGTGCCTGGCTGCAGCAGGGTTCTCAATCCCCCGAGGCGGAGAGCGCAGCCAAAGAGCTGGGCGTTAGCATCGTTACTGGCAAGTGCATCCTGATGTACGCCGAGCCGGTCAAATCCTTCCACAAGGTGCACCGCTTTTTCGCCAAGATCTTCGGCGGGCTGTAAAAATATTTGGTTATGGTGTTGGAGCAGCCAACACCATAACCATTACTTCACGAATATCCCTCTTTTGACCGGTACCCACCAGGTGAAGCCGAACAACATCGTTTTGGTGATTGCCTCGCCGGTAGGGATGCTTTTTTTGCGCGCCAGGGGAATGGTGATGGTCAGTTCATACAGGTGCAGGCCGATCAGTCCGGCAAAGACCAACCAGCCGACCAGCGGTTGTCCCAGTGCATAACCGAGGAGGGGGGCACCGATCACCAGCAATACGGCCAACCCTTGTAAAAAATACCAAACGTTTTTCAATGTCTTGGACTCCTGGGGGGTAAATTTATTCGTATAATTTTCGGATTCTCTCCCGCCACGTTGCGATGTTCGATTTCAATTCAGCGTTCTCGCTGATCTGGTCAATGTTCCCGATCAGGCCTTTTTCAGCAAAGCGGCGCAGGTGCACATCCTGGATTTGCTCCCGCAGCGCGATAGCAAACCGGTCGGAGTGGATCACCGGGAATGGCCGATTATGGAAATTGCTCAGTTCGGCTGGGATGGGGGGGGTCAACCCCAGTTCGTTGTGCATATCGGCCAGCAGCAGGCAGGCCTGTCCGAAAGCGGCCTGGCGCGGTTGCCAGGCCTGGGCCTGCTTCACATGCCGTAAGTGAGGGGTCATTTCTTCGGCGCACTTCAGGTGCTGAAAATCGGAGCCTAACCACTTTGGGTATGGTGCGTAGCGTTTCTCCATCAAGAAACACTGTCGCATGATCCTGTTCACCAGCCGGGCGCCGATCACCGCAGAACCCAGTTCGTCGCCCGTAAAGCCGGCCCTCGGCATGAGATGCTCTTCTTGTTCGATCTCGTTCCAGCCGGAAGCCAGCAGGTATAACCACACATCCTGTGGATACCAGATCAGCTCTTCTCGCAGTCGGGTCAGTTCGCCCAGGTCGTCGTGGAAGATCTCCCCGGCGGTCAGCTCGCGCAGGGTCTGCGAAGGCAGGCTGAGCCAATCGGCGGTCTCCAGCGGTTGGAAGATGTTCCAGCCGGTGCGGCGTTGTACGAATTCTTTCAGGTTGGTGGGTGCGATAACGTGCTCCACTGGCCCGGAGTCTTGGGCGTTCATCACCCGCACACCGGATTCATCCGGGACGGGTACGGCATCCACCGGGATGCCCAGGAAGGTGTGTGGCAAGTGGTCGGCTAGTCTCTGGCGGATGGTCTCCGCCCGGGGCAGGTCTTCCTCGCGCAGGAAGAGATCTACCCGCGGATGCCAGTCGTGATCCATAGACATGGGGGTGTCGAAGCCCAGCACCTCACTGCCATAGCCGATCCGTGCTGCACAGTGCGGCAGGTCGGGAAAGTGCTGGGTCAGGATTGGCCGCACCGCTTCAAAATAGAAACGGCGCGATAGTTCCAGACCGGGAAGAAAGTGATCTGTATTTATCATTGGTATCTGCCTGTGGGATGGGTGGTATGGATTAACTGTACGAGATTTTGGACAGGAACGCAAGGGCTTTTCTAAAAATAAGCCTGTTTCACCTGTTCTTCTCTGCCTTCTGATCCTGTTATCTGCCCCCTGACTCTATGATATAATCCTGTTTTGGCAGTAAAAAGTCTGCCTGGGGCATGACATTCGTCACCTGCCGCGCCCCAATTCTTTATCCAAATGAGGATAATTTAACATGATCCAATATCATCGCGAGATCCCGAATAGTTTTAGCCTGCCTGCCAAGATCGGCCGCCTGGGCCAGTTTGCCTACAATCTGTGGTGGGCGTGGAACCCCGATGTGCAATTGTTGTTCGCCAATATCGATAAGCCGCTTTGGAACCAGGTTAACCACAACCCCGTAGCTCTGCTGCGCAAGGTGGAACAAACTAAGCTAAATGCTGTTGCCAGCGATCCAGCCTATGTAGAGTCTTACGAGCGAGTCATGCGCACGTTTGATGCCTACATGAAGGGCGAGAACACCTGGTGGAAGCGTGAGTACCCGGCCCAGGCCGGGCGCCAGATCGCCTACTTCTCCTTCGAGTTTGGCCTGCACGAATCCCTGCCGGTGTATGCTGGCGGCCTGGGCGTGCTTTCCGGCGATCACATCAAAGAGGCCAGCGACCTGGGCATGCCCCTGGTGGGGGTCGGCTTTGTGTATAACCAGGGCTACTTCCAGCAGCGCATCACCGAGGACGGTTGGCAGGAAACCGGCAATTTATATCTGGATTTCTACCAGATGCCGATCGTGCCGCTACTTGATCAAGCTAATAAACCTCTCTTGGTTTCAGTCGATTTACCAGACCGCAAGGTTTGGGCGCGCATTTGGGAGGTCCAGGTGGGACGCTGTTCGCTCTTCCTGCTCGATTCAAATGTGGAAGAGAATTCGCCATCCGACCGCATGCTGACCGCCAAACTGTACAGCAATGACCTGGATGTGCGCATTTCGCAGGAGATCCTGCTGGGCATCGGAGGGGTGCGCGCTCTGCGCCTGCTTGGCTATCAGCCGGATGTCTGGCACATGAACGAAGGCCACTCGGCCTTCCTCTCGTTGGAACGTCTGCGCGAGGAGATCGTAGCGGGCAAGTCTTATAAAGATGCGGTGGCTTATATTCGCGCAACCAATGTCTTTACGACCCACACCCCTGTCCCGGCCGGGAACGACCAGTTCCCGCTCTGGCTGGTGGATAAGTATTTCTCAAATATGTGGGGAGAGCTCGGCCTGACCCACGAGCAGTTCATCGATCTTGCCCGCCACTCCCAATCCTGGGGAGATATGTTCAGCATGCCGGTTTTGGCTCTGCATCTCTCGGAAGGCGCCAACGCGGTTTCCGAGTTGCACGGGCATGTCTCAAGGCGCATGTGGCAATTCCTCTGGCCGGATCGACGGGAGGAGGAGGTGCCGATCACTTATGTCACCAATTCGGTCCACCCTGGTACCTGGATGGCGCGCCGCATGCGCCACCTCTTTGAGCAGTACCTGGGGGCAAGCTGGATGGAACGTATAAACGATCCGACCATGTGGGAGCAGGTGGTCAACATTCCCGATGCCGAGATCTGGGCTTTACGCCGTCATTTGAAACGCAAGCTGATGCTTTTCGCCAACGAGCGCATCCGCAACTCCTGGTTGAGCGGCACGATCCACCCCTCCCAGGTAGTGGCCGGCGGGGTATTGATGGAACCCTATTCATTGACCATTGGTTTTGCGCGCCGTTTTGCCACCTACAAACGCGGCAACCTGATCTTGCGCGATTACGACCGTTTGCTGCGTTTGATCAATGATGTGGACCGCCCGGTGCAGATCGTTTTTGCTGGAAAGTCGCACCCGGCGGATGAGCCCGGCAAGTTGATCATCCAGCAGGTCTACCGCGCGGTGAAGGATAATAAGACCGGCGGGCGCCTGATCTTCCTGGAAGATTATGATATGAACGTGGCTCGCTATCTCGTGCAGGGCGTGGATGTTTGGATGAACACCCCCCGCCGCCCGAACGAAGCCTCTGGCACTTCCGGTATGAAAGCTGCTATGAACGGCGTCTTGAATTTCTCAGTTTTGGATGGCTGGTGGCGCGAAGGTTATAACGGACATAATGGTTGGGCAATTGGCGAGGATAGCGATCCCGTGGATGGCGATCAGCGCGATGAGGCTGACGCGCGCAGTCTGTACGATATCCTGGAGAACCAGATCATCCCGCTTTATTACGACCGCACAGCCGAAAACCTGCCTGTGCGCTGGATGGCGATGGTAAAAGAATCTCTGCGAACGCTTGTTCCGCAGTTCAGTATGCGCCGCATGTTGAGCGATTATATGGATAAAATGTATTTGCCAGCGCTGGAATCCCCCCTGGCGCTTAAGAAGTAATCCCCGAGGAGGCAAAATATGTTCGAGTTTATTGCTTCTCTACAGCCCTGGCAATTGGCGCTGATGATCTTCTTCCTGCGTATCATCGATATGGCGCTGGACACCATCCGCGTCCTCTTCGTGGTGCGCGGGCGCAAGGGTCTGGCCTGGGTATTAGGCTTCTTCCAATCCCTGGTGTTCGTCATCGCTATCAGTTCGGTGCTGACCAAGTTGAGCGATCCGTTGACGATCTTGGGTTATGCTGCCGGTTTTGCCACCGGCAATGTGTTGGGGATGTTCATCGAGGAGCGTATGGCGATTGGCTTCATTCAACTCACTGCGGTTTCTTCCAATCGCGGGGCTGCTATTGCCGAACAGTTGCGCGAGAACGGCTATGCTGTGACTGAGATCCCTGGTCGTGGGCGCAATGGCACGGTCACCCTGCTTTCCTGCGCTGTCCGCCGCAAGGAGATCGACCACGCTGAGACTGTGGTGATGGAGGCCGACCCTACCGCCTTCGTCACGGTGGAGGATGTTCGTCCGGTGCGCCGCGGTTTTTGGCGTGCCTGATCTTACCTGCTGTTCAGTCTCCTACTTAAGGAGGAGACCGATCATCGGGATTATTTTCGTTTGACAATTTAGATATTCGCTTGTATAGTGGAAATATGAGTTCAGCAACGGTCCTGATCATCGAAGATAACCGCGACAACCTGGATATGGTTAAGTTCCTGCTCGAATCGGCTGGCTATCAGGTATTGGAGGCGCTAAACGGGCGTTTGGGGTTGGAGATCGCTCGTAAGCAAAAGCCTGCCCTCGTGCTTCTGGATCTTTCCATTCCTGAATTGGACGGTTGGAAATTGGCCGAAACGCTGAAGAAGGATCCTGAAACCGCCAGTATTCGCATCATTGCCATGACCGGGCATACCCTACCGGGCGACCGGCAGCGTGCCTTTGATGCAGGCTGCGACGGGTATCTTTCCAAGCCCTTGGATGTTCCCCATTTTATTGAACAGGTCGACAAGTTCCTGAAATAATCTGGTCATCCCTGGCCTGGGCAAGGATAAGCAGACCTTAATAATTCCATCTGTAGTTAATTGTAGGGGCGGATCATTTGATCCGCCCCTACAATATCTCATTTCGAAGGATTCACGGATGAGCGAATATCAAAATATCATGCTGAAAGCCATTGACCTGGCTACCAGTCGCGGCGCGCGTTATGCAGATATGCGTGTGCTGCACCGGCTGGAGGAAGAAATTGTTGTCAAGAATGGCGTGGTCAAGATTGTGCAATCCAGCGATTCGCTGGGTTTTGGGGTGCGCGTTCTGGTGGGCAACGCCTGGGGCTTTGCCAGCAGCCGCGAAGTGACAGCGGCAGAGGTGGAACGTATCACCCGTCTGGCGCTGGAGATCGCCTCGGCCTCAGCCGGAGCGCATGATGAGCCAGTCGACCTGGGTCCGGCGGTCACCTGCCGCGGGCACTACGCCACCCCGCTGAAGATCGACCCCTTCAAGGTTTCACAGGATGACAAACTGCGTGTTCTGCTGGCAGCCGATGCGGCTATAGCCAAGACGGCCGGCATTCGCATGCGCACCAGCAGCCTTTCCTTCCGACGGGACGAAAAATGGTTCGCCAATAGTGAAGGTGCCTTCACCGAGCAGGTCCTGGTTGAGTCTGGCGGCGGCCTGCAGGCAGTGGCGGTGGGTGGTGGCGAGGTGCAAACCCGTTCCTACCCCAATTCCTTTGGCCGCAGCCAGGTGACCGCTGGTTGGGAAGCGATCCTGAACTGGGATTTCCCTGCCCGCGCCGGCACGCTGGGCGAGGAGGCAGTAGCCTTGCTGACCGCTGCCCCTTGCCCGACAGAGATCAACACCACCATTATCCTGGGCGGCGATCAGCTTGCTCTGCAGATCCATGAGTCCTGCGGGCATGCCACTGAGCTGGACCGGGTATATGGCAGCGAAGCGGCTTATGCCGGTACATCTTTCCTCACTACCGAGAAATTGGGCAATTTCATGTACGGATCCCCGGTGGTGAACCTGACCGCTGATTCCGTTCGTCCCTTTGGCCTGGGTACCTTTGGTTGGGACGATGAAGGTATTCCTGCCCAATCTACCCCATTGGTCAAGAATGGCTTGTTTGTCAATTATCTCATGTCCCGCGAAACCGCCTCACGCTTGGGGCGGGTTTCCAATGGCTGCATGCGTGCTTCGGAGTGGAACCGTGTGCCGATTATCCGCATGACCAATATCAGCATTGAGCCGGGTGAGTGGGACCTGGAAGACTTGATCGCCGATACTGACGATGGTATCTATATGGAAACCAACCGCTCCTGGTCGATCGATGACCGGCGCTACAATTTCCAGTTTGGCACTGAGGTCGGGTACGAGATCAAGGGCGGCAAGCGCACGCGCCTGCTGCGCAACCCCACCTATACCGCTGTGACCCCCCAGTTTTGGAACAGCTGTGATGCGGTCTGCAATGAGAAATATTGGCAGATGTATGGAACCCCCAACTGCGGCAAAGGCCAACCTTCGCAGGTTGCCCATACCGGGCATGGCGCAGCCCCGGCACGCTTCCGCAATATCCGCGTGGGCGTGCTCAAATCCTGAGGAGGTGGAATCATGTACGGGAGTGAGAATCTAGAACAACTTTGCAAGAATATTTTGCGCCGGGTGGAAGCTGGCGGCGCTTTGGGTGAGGTTTTCATCGCCACAATGGATGAGGCTTTGACCCGATTTGCGAATAACATCATTCATCAGAACGTGAGTGAGAGTAATATCCAGATCACTCTGCGTGCCTTGATTGGGCTGCGCTCGGGCATAGCCACCACCAACCGCACCGACGAGGCCGCTTTAGATGAATTGGTGCAGGCTGCCTTGACGCACGCACGCATCAGCCCGGAGGATCCAGAGGATGTTGGCCTGGCAGAACCGGCTGCAGTAGCGGCAGTGAATGTGGTCGACCAGGCTACAGCGGATTGCAGTCCACAGCAGCGCGCCGAGCCGGTAAAGGCCGTCTGTGCGCGCGCCTTCGAGGCTGGTCTGAATGCTGCCGGAGCGCTTTCTACCACCCTGGTAGAAACGGCTGTCGCCAATTCGCGTGGTGTGTTTGCCTACCATCCGCATACCGAATGCGAATTTCAAACAACCGTCATGTCTGAGGATTCCTCTGGACGGGCGGAGGGTTTTGGGTGGAAAATGGACGATGTGGCGGTCGAGTCGCTCGGCGAACAGGCCATCCAGACCACTTTGCGCGGGCGTGCTCCGCGCCTGATTGAGCCGGGCGAATTTGCCGTAGTCCTTTCGCCTTACTCAGTGATGGATATTCTTTCTAATCTGAATTCGCACGGGATCGGGGCGCAGTCTCTGTTGGACGGCCGTTCCTGGATGGACGGTTTGCAGGGCACCCCAGCGATGAGCCCCCTGATCAGCCTGTGGGATGATCCGCTCGACTCGCATGGCTTGCCTTTGCCCTTCGATGGCGAAGGTCAGCCGCGCCAAAAGGTGGAGATTGTCCGCCAGGGCGTGGTGGGAAGCCCGGTCCATGATCGCTATACCGCCCATAAGACCGGCGCGGTGTCAACCGGACACGCCATGCCCCCGGATTGGCGTGCAATGGGTCCAATGGCGACCAATCTTTTCATGTCTCCTGGTCAAAATTCATTGGAAGAATTGATTGCCGGGACGGAACACGGGGTGCTGGTGACCCGCTTCTGGTATACCCGTCTGGTCCATCCGCGCGGCTGTCTGATGACCGGCATGACTCGCGATGGGGCCTTTTGGATCGAGAACGGCCAGATCGCCTACGGGATCAAGAACTTGCGCTTCACCCAGGCTTATGTGGATGCCCTTGCGCAAGTTTCGGCAGCCACCGCGCAAACCTACCTGCTGCGCGGATCGTATATGCCGGTCTATGCCCGTGTCCCTGCGCTCAAGATCGAGCGCTTCCGCTTCACCGGCGTTTCCGGTTCTTGATTTTGCCAGGATATGCGCGGCACAGCCGCGCATATCGAAGAGTTTTACAGGGTGTCTTGGCCGCTAAAGAGGCCAAGACACCCTGATCTATTAAGGGATAAGTAATCCAGGTAGGTATGATGTGGTAAAACTATTGACAGGCAGCCGAAACATCACTAAAATCGAAGAGCTTGTCAAAAGCAAATCTTGTGTTGGACTGTGATGTAAGGAGTAACTGGTATGGATAACGATGGAAGTGGCAATTCGACGGATGTGCCCCTTAGACCGGGGTATCTGTCTTTGCCGCCGTTCGTTCATAATATAGAGACCCGCGCAGCTGCCCAAGGGGAATGGGGCTTCTATGCTGGTCTTGATCGAGGAGCCAGTAGGTAGACAGCGCCCGACGCTGTTCTTCGGTTTATTTCTGCACCGGCTGGCGCCTCGTCCAGCCGGTGCTGCTTTGGTCACAGGCTCGCAGATGGGTTGAAGACCCATGAAATTTGATCTCATTTTTTTTTGGAGGCTGCGATGCGTTATCTTGTGATCCGAACTGAAAAATTGACCAAGTATTTTGGCAAACGCCGTGCCATAGAGGACTTCACGATTGAGGTCGAACCGGGCGAGATTTATGGCGTGTTGGGTTCGGCTGGTTCCGGCAAGACGACCCTGGTGCGGTTGCTGTTGGACATGATTCGTCCCACGTCTGGGCGAGCGCTGGTGCTGCGCCTGGGAAGCCATGAACATTATAAAGAAATTCACGGTCGGGTAGGTTACCTGCCGGCTCACTTTGATCTTTACCCCCACATGACCGGGGATGCTCTCCTGCGTTACCTCTCCGGATTGCGCCGTGGGGTGCAGTGGGAGACGGTGCGTAGCCTGGCTCAGCAACTGGACGTGGACCTTTTCCAACCCATCCGTACCCTCTCCACCTGCGAGCGACAAAAGATCGGCCTGCTGCAGGCTTTCATGCACAAACCCGAGCTGGTGATCTTGGATGAACCGACCCAATTTTTAGATGATGCAGGAGAGCGCGCGTTCTTCCTCCTGGCATGTGCCGCACGCGCTGAAGGCGTGTGTGTATTCTTTACTTCCTCCAAACCCGCGGACCTGGAGCGGATCTGTGATCGGGCGGCAGTGATGCATGACGGGCAGCTTGTGACAGTTGAGCGGGGGGTGCAGCTGCGTGCACGCTCGCTCCGCAAGGTGGAAATGCATTTTTCTCGGCCACCTTCGGTGGAGGCACTGCGCGGGGTGCCGAACTTGCAGGATGTTTGCATTCAGGAGAATTCGTTGCGATGTGTTCTGCGTGGCACGCCGGAGGCGCTCTTGAAAGCGGTCAGCCCGCTGGAGATGACCGCTTTTACCAGCGAGCAACCCGATCTGGATGAGGTCTTTCGCCTGAATTATGGGGTGTGCGGCCGTGCTTAGCATTTTTCGCGAAACTCTGCGCCCGTGGATTGTCCCGTCGTTGTGGGTATTTGTCTGCTTGGTGTTGCTGCTGGCCGGGCTGGTATTATTGTCTGGGCTTGTCGGTCCGGGAAGCCTGGCGCTTGGCGAGCAATTATCTGGCGACCTGCTTGATGCAACGGGCTGGATGGGACGGCTGGGTTTAGGGCTGCTCTTCCCGCTCTTGCTGGGAGGATTTGCAGCCCGCCTGGGAAGCTGGTTGGTGGCAGGGGAGATGGAAAGCGGTACTCTCAGCCTGCTCCTGGCTCAACCTGTATCGCGCCGCAGTCTTTTGTTAGGTAAAGCCCTGGCGTTGGTTTTTACGGTGACCCTTTTGGTGCTGATGCTGGGAGTGGCGGTATTGTTTATCCACTGGCTGTTGGGCATCCACCTCCGCTTTGATCTGCTGGTTGTGGCGCTGCTTGGGGTGGATTTGTTCGCTTTGTTGCACGGTTCCTTGGCGCTGCTCCTGGGTTGTCTGAAGGGTTCGAGTCGCTTTAGCCTGTGGATGGCTTGGATGGTCATGCTTGCTGGATTGATCTTTTCCCTGTTGGGTTTTGTGCCTGAAGTATGGGGCGGTTGGCCTTTTCTATCACCGTTGTGGGTGTTGTTGGGGCAGAATCCACTGCGAATGGGGATCGGCTTTTTGCCGCTCCTGGCACTGGCGGGGTTGGCATTATTGGGATTCTTGCTCAGTTGGCTGGCCTTTGACCGCCGCGATTTGGATATCTGATGATCGAAAATCTTAAACAACGCGCACGCCTGCTCAAACGCGACGCTTATGCGCTGTTGTTTGCGTACCGCGATCCGCGCCTGCCTTGGTACGCGCGCGCTTTTGCCGCCTACGTGGTGGCGCGCACCTTCAGCCCCATCGACCTGATCCCTGATTTTATTCCTGTGCTGGGTTATTTGGATGACCTGATCCTTACTCCGTTGGGGATTTTTCTGGCGGTCAAAATGATCCCTCCTGCAATCTGGGCTGAGGCGCGCTTGAAAGCAGACCAACACCTGGAGACAAAACGCCCCACCAATCCGCTCTATATTGTTTTGGTGATAGGGGTCTGGGTCATGCTTCTGGCCCTGGTTATACGCCTGGTCTGGGGATAGAGTGGGCTGGATGAGGGTATAATGGGCATATCTCATCCAGGAGGCTGCCATGCCCGAAAAAACCGAGCGCACGCGGGTTGATCTGGTCATCCCCGTCTATAATGAAGAAGCTGCGCTGGATTCATTTCACCAACAACTGGTCGAGGCAGTGAACGCTCTGCCCTACGATTTTTGCATTCGCTACGTGAATGACGGATCGCGGGATGCCACCGCAGAGCACCTGGAAGCGCTGGCTGCTGCAGATGGGCGTGTGCGCGTCATCGAACTCAGCCGTAATTTTGGTCACCAGGCAGCCCTCACTGCCGGACTGGACAGCGCGGATGCCGATTATGTCATTACCCTGGATGGGGATGGTCAGCATCCCCCGTCGGTGATTGGCGACATGCTGCGCCTTGCTGAGGCAGGCTACGATATTGTTCTTGGTCAGCGTTTGGAGGATCAACACATTTCCTCCTTCAAGCGCCGCACCTCGGATTGGTTTTACGCCGGGATGAACCGCTTGAGTAATACCCGCTTACAGTCAGGTGTGGCAGATTTTCGCTTGATGAACCGTGCTGCGTTGGATGGTTTGTGGCAATTGAAAGAATACCACCGCTTCTTGCGCGGGTTGGTGGCCTGGATGGGCTTCAAAAGCGTGATCCTACCTTATGAACAACCGGCGCGCCTGGCGGGAAAATCCAAGTATTCTCTGGCAAAAATGGTCCGTCTGGCCATGGATGCCGTTTTTTCCTTTTCTCTTACTCCACTCTACCTTTCGCTCGGCTTGGGCGGATTGTTGTTGCTGGGGGCGGTAATTGAGGCGGTCTATGTGCTCAGTTTTTGGGTCAGCGGCAATCAGGCCACTCTGGCGCCCGGCTGGAGTTCTTTAATGTTTATCCTGTTGTTCGTGGGGGGAACCTTGATGATTTCTCTCGGTTTGATCGGCATTTATGTGGGCTATATTTTCCAGGAAGTGAAGCACCGCCCGCCTTACCTCGTGCGGCGCAGTTTTGGCGGAAAAGACACGGAAAGCCAAAAGTAAAACGCCACTTTACAAACCCGCCCGCTTGGATTAAGATGTAGATAATCAATCCGATTTGAACAGGTTCACATGGAGGCGAATTCAATGAAGTTCTTAATTACCGGAGGGGCAGGATATATTGGATCGACCATTGCTGCGGCTTTGGAAGATGCCGGGCATACACCGGTCATCCTTGATTCATTGGTGACCGGGCGGCACGAGTTCGTTGCCGGGCGTATCTTTTATCATGGCGATATTGCCGATACAGCCCTGGTGGAGCGTCTGTTCCGCGAGCATCCGGATATTTACGCCACGGTGCATTGCGCGGCTTTAATCGTGGTGCCGGAATCGGTCAGCAAGCCCTACGAATATTACCGCGAGAATGTGGCCAAATCGAACGAATTCTTCCACACTCTCCAGCGCCTGGGCTGTGGGCGGGTGGTGTTCAGCTCCTCCGCATCGATCTATGATGTGGTGCCTGGATTTATGGTCACCGAAGAGGCGCCATTAAATCCCTCCAGTCCGTATGCGCGCACCAAGTTCATGATGGAAATGCTGCTCAAGGATTTTTGCGCAGCCTATAATATGCGCGGGATTGCCTTGCGTTATTTCAACCCGATCGGCGCCGATCCCAAAATGCGCTGCGGTATTCACGTCCAGTTTCCCACCCACGTGGTCGGCAAACTGGTAGATACTGCCCGCGGCGTTCAGCCGGTCTTTGAGATCACTGGTACCCAATGGCCCACCCGCGATGGTACAGGCCTGCGCGATTTCATCCATGTCTGGGATCTGGCCCAGGCTCACGTCGCTGCCCTGGCAGACTTTGACAAAGCATTTGAACGTGCCGGTAACCCGACTGACCGTTACCTGGTGATCAATCTGGGTACCGGGCACGGTGTGACAGTACGTGAGCTGGTCACAGCCTTCGAAAAGGTTTACGGCCAGCAGATCAATAAGCGTGAATCGCCGCCCCGTCCGGGTGATATCGCTGGTTCGTATGCCAGCGCAGACCGGGCCTTGCAGTTGTTAGGCTGGCAAGCACGGCTGCCCATTGAACAGGGCATTGCCGATGCGTTGCGCTGGGCGGAAGTTCGGGAGAAGATCCTGCATTACGATTGATCCCTGAAGAGAATTGAATATGAGCGAAGTATTCCTGATCTCAGGTTTGATTCTTGCCGGTTACTTGCTCGGTTCCCTCCTTCCAGCTGATTTGCTGGTGCGGATAAAAACAGGCATGAGGCTGACTGAAATGGGTGAAAACCCCGGCGCTGCTGCGGCAATGCAGCGCGGCGGAGCGTTCTTGGGGGCGCTGGCTTTGCTGCTGGATCTCCTCAAGGCGGCTTTGCCGGTGACCATTTCTGCACGCTTGAGCATTAATACCGATTGGATGCCGGCCATTGCCATGGCGCCGGTTGTAGGGGCCTGCTGGCCGTTTGGCCGTTTTAACCGTGGGGGGCGCGGTTTTGCTGCTGCGGCTGGTGCATTGATGCCGCTGGCTTTCTGGCAGACCTTCTGCGGCATGCTGGTGAGCCTGATCCCGGTGCCGTTCCTGCGCAAGCATCACGGCCTGGTGATGGCCTTGATTGGTTTTCCGGTCACCCTGGCGTTGATGATCCTCTCGGCTGCGCCGGTGCAGGCCTGGTGGGCAGTGGGCGGGGTGTTGCTGGTGATGGCGGTGCGCTTCATCACCGGTGGCTATTTCCACAGGTAAAATCTATTTTCGGTTTTATTTGCTTTCTGTTCGGATGGGCGGGCCTCAGGCCCGCCCATCGATGTTTGATCCAGGATCTTTGTAAAAACCAGATCTTATTTTTGGATAGCCGGTAAATAGTGGAAGAAGCCGGGGCCGATCCATACCTCATAATAAACCTGACTGCCAAGCAGGTTCGGGTTGATTGGGCTGAAACGCAGGAAATAACTTTCGCCTTGCACAACATTCAGGTGCAGGGCTGCGCTGCTGGCAAATTCAGCCGCGCTGGCGGAGCCTAGCAGGCCGCCGGTTGAGTCATAGGCCTCGATCGTCGCAGCTGCACCGCCGGATTGGGTCATCGCCAGTACCATGTAATCACCATTCTCGGTTGCAGTGAAACGCAACCAATCCTCGTCTGCAGCAGCGCAGAAATTGTGCGCCTGCCACGAACCCGGCTCAAGTACGGTGGCATTCTCCACCTGGTTGTCCCCCATGCTCTCAAAGTAATCCGGGGTGCAGGTGGATTCAACAGTGGTGGAAGCCGTCCCGGCTGGGGAGGCCAGGTTCCCGGCTGCGTCGCGTGCGTTGATACAGAAATGGATCGTCTGTCCGGGTTGGGCCAGGTAGGCCGCTGAGAGCGTGTTGAGCGTGATGGCCGGGTTCCAAGACTGCCAGCCGCTGCCTTCCACCTGGGCCATTAATTCCATCCAGGCCAGGCCGCTGATATCATCGCTGACACTCCACGCAAAGGGTATGTAGGTGCTCTCGCTTACTGGGGGCAAGCCGGAGAACTCGGCGGTGGGCGGTGTGGAATCGATGATCAGGTTAGAGCGGGTGTCTCCGCTGGACAGGCTCCTATTATCGGTGGCGCGCACGTAGAAGGCTGCGCCGTTGTCCTGGACGCTTGGAGTGTAACCGACCGACCAACCGTTGCTGCCATTCGTGTCCGTGCCTAAAAGGGTCCAGGTGGGGTCGCTCCAATCGCTGGAATGGCGGAAGAATTCGACTTTACTGACAGAACTGCCCGGATCGTTGACGGTAGCGCTCAACTGGAAGGGAAAAAGGCCCATCCAGGTAGAGGTTGGGTTGATGATGGTCACTTGCGGAGCTGCGCCGGTCAGGGAGAAGTTGATGTAATAATAATAGACTACGCCGCCGTAGCCAGGATGTTTGAAGTCGCGGAAGCGCAGGAAATAGCGCCCGTTGTGGGTGAATTGGAAGCTCAGTTTGGGGTCCAGTACGCCGCTGGCCGGGTCGTCGCTATAAGTCAAAACCGAGCTGCCGTCGCTGTCCAGCAGGTACAGTACCCCGTCCACAGAAGAACCAGCTGACTGCGCCTCGATCCATGTAGAAAGATTGTCCCCGGCCTGGGCTTCGAAGGTATAGTAATCCAGGTCGCCGCTTGGGCAGAGATAGAATTTTGTTGAACGTCCGTTAGCTATGGAGGTGGCCGTGGCGGGCGAATCGTTGGCCGGAACATCCTTGCAGCTGGTGACGGGCGGGTTGGCTGCCGCGTACAGGTTGTCGATGAACCAGCCGGGACTGGTGTTGTTCATCCCATCTACCACATGGAAATACCAACGCAGGCGGATGGTTTGCCCGGCATAAGCGGAGAGGTCGAAGAGCGGGCTGATCAACCAGGCGTTCATCCGGTCGTTCTGGAATTGGTAAAAATTGACGAAATCCCCGTTGTTGACCGAAATTTGCAGCCAGCGTTCGTCCCAGACCGGCTGGCTGTCGCCTAACGAGTGGTAATACTCGAAGAACATCTTAGCCCCCTCGGCGGGGATGACGATCGGCGGCGAGGTCAGGCTGCCGGAATGCGTTGCTCCGGCGGAGTAATCGCTGCCGTCGTTGAATCCCCAGGTATAGGTACTGCGCGAACCGATCGACATGTTGTCGCGCCGCGCCAGGCCGGAGGCGATCCAGGTTGCGTTCGCGCTTTCAAAGCGTTCGTCCAGCTCTGTGGCCAGACTGATGGGAGTTGCTGCGGGCAGCGAGGCAGAACCTATGCTGAAATCCAGTGAAGTAGAAGTTTGTCCTGCAGGGTTGCGCCCGGTCACTGTCAGGGTATAGTCGCCGGCTGGCAGGCTGCCCACCGACCAGGCGGGGGTCTTCAGCCAATCCATGCTGCGCGAAAATCCGCCGCTGCCGGTGAGGGTGGCACTGAAATCCACCGCCCCATCGCCGCCTATCCAGCTGAAGAGCACCGAGTCAACGCTGGTCAACCCCTGGCCTTCCACGTTGTGTGGGGTGACGATCTGGGTAGCGCCGGGTGGGGCAGAACTGGGAAGCACCTGCAGCGATCCGGCGGTATCGTTTCCGAGTTGATCGTCGCTCAGGTTGGGATCATTTCCACTCCAGCTTTCGCGGCGCTCATTGTAACTGTTACCGGTATAGAGCGTGGCAATAGCGTTGTTGCCGACCAGGATGGAGCGGATGTGGTTATTAAACGTGCTTTCCAACACGGTGCTACCCGGGTTGAAAAGCTGGCAGGAACCGGAATAATTTTCCAGGGTGTACAGCGCCACCTGGTCAGGGGCAGGCTGACAGGCCGGCCGGCAAACATCTTTTTTGATGATCGTGCGGTAATCGGTGGAGATGGTTGTGTTACCTTCCACATCCCACAGCTGCAGGGTGAAGGTGATTGGCCCGTCTGGCAGCCCTGAGGCGCACAGGTCAATATCAACATCGAAGGGATTATTGGTCTGGGCAGCTCCGATCGCGAACCAATCGCTGTCCACCGTCCGCGCCAGCACCTGCATTTTGACCACCCCGCGGTCGTCTGTGCCGGCCCCACTGATGTCCAGGATCCGGCCGGTGACTGTAACCGGGCTTCCGGCGTCCGGACGGCTCAGGCCTCCGGTGGGCCCGATCGCCAGCGCATTGCCGGAGGTGAACATATCATTGGTGTGATAGCCGGTGCCGTACTCCGAATAAGTGGTCGCTTCGTGTTGTGTGCGCGGCACCCCTCCGTTGATATCCACTTCGTCAAAGCGAATATCCACCGAATTTCCCCAATAGGAGTATTGGTTGGTGTGTACCATGAAGTGCAGGTGGTGCCCGGTGGAATAGCCGGTGTCGTCCACATTGCCGATGAACTGGCCTTGGTTGACCTGCGCACCAACTCGCTTTAACTCCGAGGGAATGGTATTGTTGGCCATGTGCAGGTAGAGCTGGTAGGTGGTGGGCGAAGTGGACGCATCCTTGAGAACGATGTAGTTGGAACAGTTTTCATCGCCGTTGGTGCACGAGTCGTTCCACAGGTTCACTGTGCCCCCGCGCGAAGCCAACAGCGGGAACATCGTCCCATCCGCAAAGTCATAGGCATAGCGGCATGCCTCTTCGGTGCAAGAATGATAATCCAGGAAGTGGCCGATGCTGCCCTCCAACTGCTTGGATTGTCCACCACCCCAGGGCAATTTGTAGCCGTAGTAGGTGGCATTGATCGTGTTCGCGTCTTTGGCGGCGCCATCGTACTGGGCTATTTGTTCCGTGGGGATTAATTCTGGAGGTAGTTTAGCGAATTCATCCGCCCAGGCGTAATCAGCCTGCAGGATGATTTGCCAGCCGTCGCCGTTGCGGTGGGCGATCGCCAACCCGGGTTCGGTGGCGATCACCTGCCCGTCAGCCGGGTCAGTCATTGACAGCCATACCACAGCCGTATCGCGTTCGGGGGTATAAACGATATGGTCGATGCCGATCTGATAGACCACGAAGGCCAGCACCTGGCCATCTTTCTGTTTGATCGCGTCCTGGAGAGCCTGGGCGATCGCGGCGGCATCCGGGTCATCCGGCGCAGGTGCAGCCTTTTCGGCGCGGGCTGGTTGCGCGGAGGCCGGCGTGGCGGTGTTGAATGCGGCGGTACCAGTGAGGAGCAAGATCCCCCCTAAGAATAAGCGCAGCAGGTGTCTTCTCATGGGATCCTCGAGATGTGGGTGATCCAGGGGATTTTTCCCCTGGTTTTTAAGCAGGGTGCAACATCGATGCCACTTGATTCTAACAGAATCGGAGTAAATTTCTAGTTTACAAGTTTGTGAGGCACGATCCAGACGTTATGCCTCTCCGGAAAGAAAAGCAAAACACCAAAAAACTACTTTCCGATCTCTGCCACGAAGGTATCCAGCGCCACATCCAGCGGCATGCGGCTGGTCTTGGCATCTTCGTCGATCTCCAGCAGGCGGGCGTAGATCTTCTCCAGCGCGGGGATGCTGAAGCGTTTGGCCTGTTCGGCGATCTTCTCGGCCACGAAGGGGTGCAGGTGTAATTCCTCCGCCAGGGCGTTGGGGCGCAGGCCGCTGTCCAGCGCTTCGCGCGCGGTAAGGATCAGGCGGAACTGGCGCACGACCATCCCGAACAGGCTGATCGCGTCGCCCTCCTCCAGCAAACGGTGGAGCGAGCGCAGAGCGGTACGCGCGTCGCCGCGGCCCAGCGCATCCACCATGTCAAAGACGTTGGCCTGCCCGCCGGGAGCGGTCAGCAGTTCCACATCTTGGGCCTGGACCGGGCGCTTGCGGTCCACGTAGGTCAGCAGCTTGGTGATCTCCTGGCTGGCCTGGCGGGTGTCATTGCCCAGGTAGTTGGCCAGCAGGCTGGCAGCCGGGGGAGCGAACTGCCCGCCCTGTTCCTCGGCCTGGCTGCGGATCCAGTTAGGCATATCAGCCGGCCTCGGCAGAGCAAAAGATTGTATCTTGCAGATTTTGGCGCCCTCGCCGCGCGCCCACTTGGTCAACCAGTGGGTTGGACGCAGGGTGGTCCACTCGCCGCGCTGCTGCTCGTCCTCGATCACCAGCACCAACGTGGTGCTTTCCGGCAGGCTTACCAGGAAGGCAATGTAATCTTTTTGGGCGGCGGCTGCGTTCAGGCGCGCCAGCGGCTGGTGGACGATCACCAGGCGGCGGTCGGCCAGGAAAGGCATGGCGTAAGCAGCCCCGCGCAGGTCATTGAGCGTGGCCGTACGCCCGTCCAGGCGGGACAGGTTCAGATCAGCCACCGAAGGATCGCCCAATTCCTGCGTCATGTGCCGCAGAGTCTGTTCGATCCCGAAGGTGTCGTTGCCGTGCAGGATCAGGATCATGCCAGCTCGGTCTTGATGTGGTGGGTGACCGGTTCCTGACGGGTCAGGCGGGCGATCTCGCTCACCCGCAGCGTGCCCAGCTCGGCCTCAGTGGTGATGTGTTCTTGCAGCCAGGGTCCCAGCGGCTGGGCGAGCATCACCCCAATAGTAGCCAGTGCCATCATGTTGGGCAGGCGCTGAAACTTGTCCCCCGTGCTCTTGGGCATGCGCAGGGAACCCATCCAGGCCAGGAAACCGGCTGCCATGCCCATCACCGACAGGTTGGTGCCGCAGCCGGGATGGATGGCCAGGGTGTGTTCCCCGGCGCGCAGGCGTTTTTCAGCTTCGAACAGCGCTTCTTGCAGTTCTTCGGTGCTGACCTTGCCGAGGATGTAGATGCCGCTGGGATGGGAATAACCGGCCATCATGCGGCGCGGATCGCGCGTGGCCAGCACTTTCAAAGTGGCATGTTCCAGCGCATGGTTGCGCCGGGTTTGCAGCATAGGTTTCCAGGTCAGGATGGATTCCAGGATAGACATGGCATACCTCGTGAGAACTAGGATTCGGGATCGGGTTTTTCTTCAGCCTCGCGGCGGGTGAGGGCCAGGTTGAGCGCTTCGCGCAGCGAGCGCGCCTCCAGCACTTTCAATCCATCCGGCCAGGCTTCCACGCGCCGAATGCGGCGCGGGACAACAGCGGTCTTGAAGCCCAACTTGGCAGCTTCACGCAGGCGGGCATCCATTTGCCCTACCCAGCGCAATTCACCGGATAAGCCCACCTCGCCGAGCAGGATCGCGTCGGCTTTGACCGGCGCGTCGCGCACAGAGGAGGCGATCGCGGCGGCGATGGCCAGGTCGGCAGCTGGTTCGTCGATGCTCAATCCGCCGACCACATTGACAAACACATCCTGTTCGCCCAGGCGCAGGCCCAGGCGGCGGGTCAGCACTGCCACGATCAACAACAGGCGGTTGAAATCCACCCCGTTGGGGGTGCGGCGCGGATTGCCCAGGTTGGAGGCGCTGGTCAGCCCCTGCAATTCCACCAGCAGTGGGCGGGTGCCTTCCATAGTGACCGTGATGGCCGAACCGGGAGCGTTGATCATCCGCTCGGCCAGGAAGGCTTCGGAAGGATTGCTTACTTCCACCATCCCACGCTCGCGCATCTCGAACACGCCTACCTCGGAGGTCGGTCCAAAGCGGTTCTTAACCGAGCGCAGCAGGCGGAAGGTCTGGAATCGGTCGCCTTCCAGGTAAACCACCGTATCGACGATGTGTTCCAGCACGCGCGGGCCAGCGATCACGCCTTCTTTGGTTACGTGCCCGATGACGAACACAGCACAGCCGCTGGCTTTGGCCAACTCGCGCAGGCGCGAGGCGCACTCGCGCACCTGGGTCACCGATCCGGCGCTGGAGGTGGCTGCCGGAAGATAGACGGTCTGGATCGAGTCGACGATCAGCACCGCCGGCTGGACGGTCTGGATATGCTCGAAGATGGTCTCCAGGTTGGTCTCGGTCACCAAATAGAGTTGTTCGGGCATAGGCGGGATCTCTTTTTCGTTCTCCGGATCGCGCAGCAGGCGCACGGCGCGCATCTTGATCTGCCGCTCGGATTCCTCGCCGGAAACGTACAGCACGCGCCCTTCGCGAGCCAGCTCCAGCGCGGTTTGCAGCAGCAGGGTGGACTTGCCGATGCCCGGGTCGCCGCCGACCAGGATGATCGAGCCGGGAACGATCCCGCCGCCCAGCACGCGGGCGAATTCCTGCATGGGCAGCGCCATGCGCGCTTCGGCGTCGCCTTCGATATCTTTCAGGCGGCGGGGCTGCGACTGCCCGGAGAGGCCGCGCCCGGCGGAGTGGGCTGCTGCGCTTGGCGGCGGGGCGATGATCTCTTCGACCATTGAATTCCAACTGCCGCACTGCGGGCAGCGTCCCATCGCGCGCGGCAAGGTGCGCCCGCACTGCTGGCAAACAAAGCGGGTTTGGGTTTTTGGCATGGAATCAGTATATCATAAATAGGGGGGAGTTTTTACGCGGCGGTATTGGTAAGGGTAGTGTATCTTTAACACATGAAATGTTTGGCAAGGGACAAATCAAATTCA
>CAYRHN010000004.1:0-286742 GCA_964424115.1 uncultured Anaerolineaceae bacterium | reverse complement strand
GAGGAGAGAAGAAGCAGCAGCAGAAGCAGCAGAATCCGCAACCGCGCAGGAAAAATCCCCTGCGGCTGCTGCGGCTGCCTCCCCTCCCTCCCATTTTCTTTTGCAGAAATCCAACCCCCAGGCCGAATTTGCCCGCGAGATCTACTGCCAGGTCACCGGAATGGCTGCCGTGCCTTTCAACATCCGCGAACCGGTGACTGAATTGATCACCGCGCTGCGCGAACGCTGGCCCGCCCAGGCAGAGCTGGCCGCCCGCCTCAAGCCGCTCTACGCCCGCTGGTGCGCCACGCGCGACAAGCAAGGCAAGCTCTATCACTCCCAGGGCTACGGCTGGATCGAGTGGGCCTTGCAGGACCCGGATGCCCCGCCCCCTGCCCGCCCAGGCGAGCTCACCAAAGAGGCCATCGCCAATATCCGCAAGATCATCCTGGGAGACGCTGCGGCTGCCCCCAGCCCAACATCAGCAAACAGCAGACAGCTCCCCCCTGCAGCAGATAGCGGCAGGTTGGGTTGAGCGTCCCCATCTGCCAAAATTCTTTCCGGAAACCAGGCGAAACCCAACCATCGTTAGCCACTGAGATCACGAAGGTTCACGAAGAAACACGGAGGTAATCCTATGACCGCTTCTACCCCTCCATCCGGCACGCTGTGGAAACGCATCTGGCCGGGGGAATTCCTGGCCCTGCGCGAGGAACCCAACGCCGTGCTGCTGCTGCCGGAGACGGAGTATCCCCTGCGCTGCCCCAACTGCCACGGCTGGGGCGCGATGATGCTCTTCCTCATCCGCGATGGGCCTTTTCCCCATCCGCGGGGCGGGCGCGGCGAATGCCGCTGGTTGACGCACCGCGGGCGCTCCGGCTGGTGGCTGGGCGAGACGAAGGTGGAATTCTGCCCGGTCTGCCGCCAGGGCGAGAAGGACCTCTACCTGGAGCGCAACAGCGGCCTGTCCGGGCGCGACCTGCGTATCAGCCTGCAGGATTTCCAGGTGATCGGGGAACTCTCCCCCAAGGCGCCCGCGCTGGAGACGGCCCGCCGCCTGCTGGGGATGAACCAGCGCCCGGCCGGGTTCGTCACCTTCACCAGCCGGGAATACGGGGTGGGCAAGACCTTCCTGCTCAAGGCGCTGGTGAACGGCTTCCGCGCAGTGGACGTGCTGGCGCGCTATATCCCCCTGCCCGACCTGCTGGTGGAGATCCGCGAAAAGTTCGGCGAGGCGGATGCCTCCGACCGGCTGATCGCCGAGACCCGCCGGGCGGCCGTGCTGTGCCTGGACGAGCTGGACAAGGCCCACCTGACCGGCTGGGCGCTGGAGACAATCTTCCGCCTGCTGAACAGCCGCTACGAGGAGCGCGAGCGCCTGCTGACGGTGCTGGCGACCAATACCCCGCCGGAGCAGATGCCGCCCGAACTGGGCTACCTGGCCTCGCGCATGCAGGCCGGGCAGGTGATCGAGGTGGCCGGGCCGGACGTGCGCCGGGCGCTGGGGGCAGGGTAGGGCTCACGCGGAGGCGCAAAGATTTTTATGGCAGGGTATCCTGCAACTACCAGACGGTAGCGTCTTCTGGCCATTCCTCCTTATCCTGGCTCGAAAAGACAGCGGCATCCATTATACAAGGTAATATTCCGGATTCAACGCACCATTTTCGAAGGTTATCCGAAATGAAGCTATAGTATTCTTCCTCTCCTAAAGCCATGGATGAAAGAGGAATAGGAAAACCCCTCTCCTTAAGCCATTTGATAATCCGGGAATCAAGCACGAATTCATAACGAGATAATCCGAGGGATTGCCAAAAATTGCGCGATTGCTTAGGACCAAAACCATTAAATTTCTGCATATAGAGGGCTGCTTCTCGTTCCAGTTTGTAGTGCTCTGGGGAAGGCTCTAATTTGCGTTGTTTCTCAAGTTGATTTCCCTCCTGTTCCAAAGTCTCCCAATCTTTGGAATCTAACATGGCAAGATTCCTTTTTAATTGATCGGCGATCTTTGGGGCAAAACGAATCCCGCCAAATTTGGTCAACTCCTGCAATATGAATGTTTCAACATCTTCGTTTTGATAGCAATTCTCCAGAGAAATCAAAAATGGTTTTGCCAGTAAGAATTTACTAATCCTGCTGGTTGGGTTGGATCGTTGTTGGGTAGTTAGTAAGCACATACATATGGTGTGCCAGTAATATCCCCGGGAACGAGCAGGCACTTCACCGGTTACGTTTCTTAATTTGCGCTGTTTGACAAACACATGCTCTTGGTGCTCTTGAACAAACGCAATCAATTTCTGTTTATCTTGTTCCTGGAAAGTGAGTTCAAATTTCATCAAGCTGCCTTAGATTGGAAATGAAACCGGGGAGCATGTTAGAAACGGACTTTATTCTTATGCCCACAAAATTTCCCAACCATTCTTGTAAGCCACTAGTTGAGAAGCATGGTCTTTATAACGAAAATCACGGAAACGGTTATTGGGATCATGGGGGCGATTATTCACTCCAGGGGTGGCGACCCATGCGGAAAAGTCATCGATAAGCCATTGATTGAGGATTGTCGTTGGAACGATGAAATATTCCATATTGGCCGTCTCGAGGGTCAGGTTGACCAGGATGGTGAAATCTCCTTGTGAGTGCAGATCCCGAAAAAGTTCCCCATTCAGCTTTGCCATCCAATGCCAGCCGTTATATTCTTCTGATTTGGTTTTGACACGGATGCGGATGGTCCTATCGTCTTTGGTGGCCAGGATATCAAAAGCAGGGGAATTCCTCGGCGCAAGAGCTGCGATCACCCCCCGCTTGAGTAGTTCCGCCACGACATAATATTCCCCCGCATTGCCTACCAACGTCCCCATACCAGCTTTTACACGCCCTTTCATGTTACCTACCTTCTAAGTTATTTACAATTTCGCGAACCATTCATGGTCAATATTGACCTGCTCCATTTCAATCTTCCTGGTTTGGACACCAATGGATAATTGCTTCAACTTCTCCACTAGCTGGTCTCCATCCACTAAGTCGATCGCCGGAGCGCCGTCACGGGTGGCCTCGCGGATGGCGTCTTTTGTAAAAGTTCCGGTGGTGATAAATAATCCTTTATCAGCCCTTCCAACCATGGCTCCCCGAAAATCCCTTACCTGGGCGGCTCCAACAGAGCCCTTCCAACGTTTCCCTTGAAAGATAACATGGAAGCTTAATAAACCTCCCAGCCTCATAATTCCATGCCCATCCACGCCGCCATCGCCAGTTTGACCGGTTACTTCCACCTGGACAAATCCTGATTCTCTCAACATCCTTTGAATAAGTCTTTCAAATGCCGCGGGGGACATTTTCAGGACAATATCCAGCAATTCCTCCTGCCAGACAAATTTCTTGTCAGGTTCGTCTTCATCATCACTAGTTTCTTGTTTTTCCTTTCTCATCTGTTCACGAACAATTTTAACCACTGCCTTTTCATCCACCTTCTCGGTTGAGGAACCTTTCGCAGTAAGAGACCATACACCTCTGGATGAGTTCTCTACTAAACCATATATCTTCAAGTATGTTCTCGTCCACATCAAGCGGTATTCGATCTCTGTCATGCCGCCTTTGTTCGGACTGTGTAAAATTTCGAGTTGGTCTGCTGGAATATCGACTATTTCAGCAATTTTATCCTCGATTTCTTGATTAGTGCCCGACCCGCCGAGTTGCTTCAATGCTTGAAGCAAAGGGTTCATAAGTTCATCAAATTTGTATTTCACAGTGGCCATGGTTCATATCCTTCTCGAAATAAGATTTTGATAGATGCTTTGCTACGCTCAGCATGACCAAGTTAACTGAAAATGGCCTCGATAATTGTCCGGAATTACTACTAACTATATACCCGTTTCGCTGCAGGAGCAAATAGGCAGATCTAGGCCTCAAATGTCTGGAAGATCTTTAGGGTCTTAATATTTGCGAAGAGGATTGTGAAGGCATGGTCAAAGGGTGTGGCACCTGAGAATTAGGTCGTTTTCCGTGGACGATCTGCGATCAGCCAGGAGCGATAAGCTATCTGCCTTTCCGGCAATTTGGTGTACAATTAATGGGATGGAGCCGTTCCCCCTGCAGGGCCTGGGCGCCCGCGAGACGCGATTCTTCGCCAGCCTCGGCTCGACCAATGATGAAGCGCTGGCCTGGGCCGAATCCGGCGCGCCGGACGGGGCGCTGGTGCTGGCCGATGCGCAGACCGCCGGGCGCGGACGCAGCGGGCGGCGCTGGATCACTCCTCCCGGCGCGGCGTTGGCCTTCAGTCTGGTGCTGCGCCCCACCCCCACCGAGGCGGGCCGCATGGCCTACTTCACCGCGCTGGGCGCGCTGGCCGTCTGCCAGGCGCTGAACGGGAAGCGCGGGCTGGAGGCGCGCATCAAGTGGCCAAACGATGTCTTGATCGGGCGGCGCAAGGTGAGCGGGCTGCTGGTGGAGGCGCTGTGGGAGGAGCACACCCCGCAGGCGGTGGTGATCGGGATCGGGCTGAACGTGCTGCGCGCGGCGGTGCCGCCGCCGGAGCAGGTCAACTTCCCGGCCACCAGCCTGGAGGAAGCCCTGGGCTTTGCGCCCGAACGCTGGGAGGTGCTGGCGGATATCCTGCGCGCGTTGGACGAATGGCGCCCGCGCCTGACCGGGCCGGACTTCCGGCTGGAATGGGAAAAGGCCCTGGCGCTGCGCGGCGAGCTGGTGCGGCTGGATCCTCCCGTTGGGCCGTCCTGGTTCGGGACGATCCAGGGCATCGATGAAGACGGCAGCCTGCGCCTGCTGCGGCAGGACGGGCAAGTGGTAAGCATTCCGGCAGGTGAGATCCACCTGCGCCCCCTATCCGAGAGGTAACTATGTTGGATGATCTGCGAAATTCCGGTTCTCAATTTATCGAGGAAGAAGAGCCGCAAGAGGCTCCCGAGCAGCAGCCCGAACGCGTGCCGCCCCGCAAGCGCAAACCGTTCCTGGGGTTGACCCCCCAACAGCGCTTTTTCCTGGCGCTGATGTTGTTCCTCTCGGTGCTGGTGTTGGGGGCTTTCTGCCTGGTGGCCACCGGGCGGATCGTACTGCCGTTTTAAGAGAATTTAGCCACAGATAAACGCAGATAAGAACATAAAACTCAAATTCTTATCTTTGTTTATCCGATCCTATCTGTGCGCAAAGCGCCTGCGGTTAAATTCTTACTTAACGGAAGGAACATGCCTCAACACAGATCCAGCAGATAAACACAGATAAAACTTACCTTTAAAGAATGATCTGTGTTTATCCGTTTTTATCTGTGGTTTCTCTTTACTCTTTATCCTCGCCGGATTCGGCGCGCAGGAGGTCGGCGGCGCGGAAGCGCGCCACAGAGGCCACCACGTGCCCGGCGTTGAGATCCATCATCTTGGAACCGCGCGTGGCGCGGCCCATGGCAGAGATGTCCTTGACCTTCAGGCGCAGGATGATGCCAGTGTTGGTGATGACGGTGATCTCATCCTCTTCCTGCACCACGCGCGCGGCGGCGATCCGCCCGGTCTTGTCCATGTTCTTCTGGTCGAGGGTGACCACCCCACCGGTGGCGCGGCCCTTGGCCGGGTATTCGTCCAGCTTGCTGCGCTTGCCATAGCCTTTCTCACTGACCACCAGCAGCCAGCCGCCGGGTTCGATCACTTCCATCGAGGTGACCTTGTCGCCTTTGTCCAGCTTGATGCCCGCCACGCCGGCAGCCGTACGGCCCACCGAGCGGACCTCTTCTTCTGAATAGCGCAGGGCCTGGCCCTGCATGGTGGCGAAGAGGATCTCGTCCTTGCCGGAGGTCAGACGCACCCAGCCAAGCTGGTCGCCTTCGTCCAGGTTGATGGCGATGATGCCGGAGGGGCGCACCGAGGCGAACTCGGAGAGCGGCATGCGCTTGACGCGCCCGTTGAGGGTAGCCATCACGCAGTAGGCATCTGTGCTGAATTCCGGCACTGAGACGGCGGCGGTGATGTGCTCGTCGGGGTCAAGGGAGAGCACGTTGACGATGGGAATGCCGCGCTCGGCCCGTCCGGCATCGGGGATCTGGTAGGTCTTTTCGGCATAGACCTTGCCGCGGTCGGAGAAGAACAGGATGGTCTGCAAGGTACGGGAAGGCAGGATGACCATCACCTCATCCTCTTCGCGCACGGCCTGGCCGGTCACGCCGCGCCGCCCGCGCGCCTGGAGACGGAAAGCGCTGGTGGAAACGCGCTTGATGTATCCGCGCTGGGTGATGCTGACCAGCACGCTCTCGTCGGAGACCAGATCTTCCTCGCGCAGGTTCTCCTTCGCTTCGGCAGCGATGCGCGTGCGGCGCTCGTCGCCGTATTTGGCGGCCATCTCCTCCACATCCTGGCGGATGACTCCCAGGATCTTAAGCGGGTCGTGGAGCAGGTCTTCCAGGTAGGCGATGCGCGCCATGACTTCCTTGTGCTCGTCTTCGATCTTCTGGCGCTCCAGGGCAGCCAGGCGGCGAAGCTGCATATCCAGGATGGCCTGGGCCTGCAATTCGCTGAGCTTGAAGCGGGACATCAGGCGCTCCTTGGCCTGGTCGGCGTCGGGAGCCTGGCGGATGGTCTGGATCACGTCGTCCAGGTGAGCCAGGGCGATCAGCAATCCGTCCAGGATGTGAGCGCGGGCGCGGGCCTTCTTCAGGTCAAACTCGGAGCGGCGGGTGATGACCTCCTGGCGGTGTTCGATGTAGATCTGCAGGGCGCGTTTGAGGGTCAGCGCGCGCGGCTCGCCGTTCACCAGGGCGAGCAAATGCACGCCAAAGGTGGACTGGAGGGGGGTGTATTTATAAAGCTGGTTGAGGATATACTTGGGCTGGGCGCCGCGGCGCAGTTCCACCACGATGCTCATCCCGCGCCGGTCGGATTCATCGCGCAGGTCGCTGATGCCGTCGATCTTGCCCTCGCGCACCAGTTCGGCGATGCGCTCCAGCAGGCCGGTCTTGTTGACCTGGTAGGGGATCTCGGTGATGATGATGGCGTAGCGGCCGCCCTTGATCTCCTCGATGTGGGCCATGCCGCGCACCACCAGGCGCCCGCGGCCGGTGGTGTAGGCCTGCAGGATGCCCTCGCGCCCGACGATGATGCCGCCGGTGGGAAAGTCCGGGCCGGGCACCAGCCTGACCAGGTCTTCAATGGAAACATTCTCGATCTCAGCATAGTTGTCGATCAAATAAGAAACGGCCGCGGCGATCTCGCGCAGGTTGTGGGGTGGGATGTTGGTAGCCATGCCGACGGCAATACCGGAAGAGCCGTTGAGCAGCAGGTTGGGCAGGCGGGAGGGCAGCACCAGCGGCTCCTGCAAGGAGCCGTCGAAGTTATCGACAAAATCAACCGTCTCGCGGTCGATATCCAGGATCATCTCCTCGGCCATGTGGGCCAGGCGGGCTTCGGTGTAGCGCATGGCGGCGGGGGAATCGCCGTCCACCGAGCCAAAGTTGCCCTGCCCGTCCACCAGCATGTAGCGCATGGAGAAATCCTGCGCCATGCGGGCCATGGCGTCGTAGACCGCCAGGTCGCCGTGGGGGTGGTACTTGCCCAGCACCTCACCAACGATACGGGCGGATTTCTTGTAGGACGAGTTGGCGCGGATGCCCATGTCGTACATGGCATAGAGGATGCGGCGGTGGACCGGCTTGAGGCCGTCGCGGGCGTCCGGCAGGGCGCGGGCGACGATGACGCTCATGGCGTAGTCCAGATAGGCCGTGCGCATCTGGTGGTCGATATCGACCGATTGAATCTGTCCGACTTCCATAAGTAATACCTCTTCCTGGCTGCAAATTCAGCCTCCCGATTATAACGTATTTATTTCATTCTGGTATTGGGGATTGGAACCGCATTACCCCTGCGGGGCACTCTACCCCTGCGGTTGTGCTGGCGCCGATTCTCCATTACAATGAATTTATTCCCTTTTCCCCATATTGCGACATGAGAGGCCTTATGAAAACCACCTTCCGCTCGTTTCTGTGCGCGTTCCTGCTCTTCCTGCTGCTGCTCCAGCCCGCAACGGTTCAGGCCGGTGGCGGCAAAGGCGGGACGGATATCCGCGGCCCGGCCGGGAGCGGCAGCTTTGGCCAGTCGGTGACGGTCTTGCCCAACGGCAATTTTGTGGTCACCGATCCCTATTATGATGAAGGCACCACCGCCAACGTGGGTGCGGTATACCTCTACAATGGCGCCAGCAAGGCGCTGATCGGGGTGATGAAAGGCGCCACCGCGCAGGATATGGTGGGGTACGGGTACGTGACCGTGCTGGCCGACGGTAATTTCCTGGTCAACAGCCCTATTTGGGATAACAGCACCATCACCAACGCCGGAGCGGTCACCTGGTGCAGCAAGACCAGCGGCTGCCCGGCCAGCATCTCGGCCGCCAACAGCCTGGTGGGCAGCCACAACAGCGACAGCATCGGGTTCTGGTCGGTCTGGGTGGTGAACAGCGACACCTACATTGTGCCCAATACGATGTGGGATAACGGCCTGGCCGCCGAAGCCGGGGCGGTCACTTTTTGCAGCACCAGCAGCCCGTGTACGGGAGCGATCACCAGCGGTAACAGCCTGGTGGGCACCACCGGCGGCGACCATGTTGGCAGCGGCAGCATCTACAAACTGCCCGGCGGCGGTTTCGTGGTCACCGTCACCGGCTGGGACAACGGCCTGGCGGTGGATGCCGGGGCGGTGCGCTTCTGCAGTTCGGCGAATGCGTGCTATGGGGAGATTTCCTCATCCAACAGCATAGTGGGCAGCCACAACAACGACCACGTGGGCAATTCCATTTATATCCTCAGCGACAACGCTTTCCTGGTGCGCAGCACGGAATGGGACGACGGCACCACCACCGACGTGGGCGCGGTAACCTGGTGCAGCGGCTCTTCCAGCTGCTACGGCGCGGTTTCCTTCTCCAACAGCCTGATCGGAGAGCACACCGGCGACCGTATCGGTTCGAGCGGGATCCTCTCGCTGGAGAGCGGGCGCTACGCGGTATTCAGCCCGGAGTGGGACCGCGGCGGCACCAGCGACGCGGGCGCGGTCACTTTCTGCACGATGGGCGGCTGCAGCGGTTATATCAGTGCTGCCAACTCGATCATGGGCGCCACCAAAGACGACATGGTGGGCTGGACGAACGCACGCCTGCCCTACAGCGGAAATTACCTGGTGCTCAGCCCATATTGGGATGACGCCGGCGTGGTCGACGCAGGCGCGGTTACCTGGTGCAGCGGGATCAGCGGCTGCAAGAACTTCGAGATCGACAACAGCAACAGCCTGGTGGGCGGCAGCGCCGGAGATGGGCCGGGATTGGACGCGGTCGCCTCGTACGATGTTAACAACTACATGGTCATGTTCCCCAACTGGGATAACGGCGGGACAGAGGATGCTGGAGCGGTGAAGTGGTGCCCCGGGGGCAGCGGCTGCGCGGGCACGCTGGAGGCAAGCGGCAACCTGGTGGGCAGCCACACCGGCGACCAGGTGGGCCTGGCCGGGACCGAGATGGGCGAAGGACGTTACGCCGTGATCAGCTACAATTGGAACGGCACGGCGGCAGGAGCGGGCGCAATGACCTTCTGCACCTACCTCTCCGGCTGCTCGGAGACGGTCTCCTCGGGCAACAGCCTGGTAGGCGGCAGCGACGGGGACCACGTTGGGATGGGTTCGATGAATTGGGACGAAAATGCGTTGGTCTTCTCCTCGCCCAACTGGCACTACGGCAGCGCGACCGACGCGGGCGCGCTGACCTTTTGCCGGCTGGATTATCTGACCAATTGCAGCGGGTTTATATCGGCTTCCAACAGCCTGATCGGTACGCACGCCAGCGACCAGGTGGGAGGCAGCGGCAATTTCTACTTCCTCGCTAACGGGAACTATCTGATCCCCATTCCATCCTGGAACAACGGGCAGGGGGCGGTTTCGTTCTGCAACGGGGGCTCGGGCTGCACCGGGCCGGTCTCCACCGATAACAGCCTGGTTGGCAGCCACAACGGGGATGAGGTGGGGCACAGCATGCTGCTGACCGGCACCGGCAACTATGTGATCGGCAGCCCAGGCTGGGATAACGGCTTGATCCAGGATGCCGGGGCGGCGACCTTCTGCAGCGGGACGAGCGGCTGCAAGGGGTCGGTCTCGGCGGCAAACAGCCTGGTGGGCACGCGGACGAACGAACGGGTGTCTTACAGCTGGCTGGAAGGGTTGTCGAACAACGACTACCTGGTGACCGGCGAGTACTGGCCGAGCGGGGCCATGTATGGCGAAGGCAGCGTGGCCTGGTGCGACGGGGCCAACGGCTGCACGGGCTCGGCCTCCTGGTATCCGCGCCGGGCGGCCGGGACGATCAGCGAGTCTGAGCGGCTGCAAGGGCATTACGACCCGGTCAACAACCAGGTGCTGGTTGGCCGGCCGGAGGACAACATCGTCACCGTGCTGGGCGCGAAGATCGAGTATGTGTTGTTCCTGCCGATGGTGAAGAAGTAAGAAAAATCTCACCACGAAGAAACAAAGGCGCAAAGATATGAGAAGAGTCTTAAGAGAAAAATATAAAGAAAGAGCCTGAAACCCAAAGGCCGCGCACGTAGAGGCAGGTCTGAGACCTGCCTCTACGTGTCACCTACTGGATTAAAGCAGGTTAAGCGTTGGGGAAGCGGAGGGGGGTTGTGCTTGACACAATTCTTTTTATTATGTTATGATGACACAAGAGGAACTATGAAATATGCCTGAAAAACTTTCGACATCGCCGATCGAACCGACTGCCGATGCCGATATCACCGCCTCGCAAAGTGAACCGGCTGCGCCGGGACGCTGGGGCCGCACCTGGGAGCGGATCGTACGCATGGGATTGGGGGAAATTGCCCTGCGGGTTGGGGCGGGGTTGGCTTCGATCGCCATGGTCTTGCTCGTCATCTGGGTGATGGGTAATTTTTACGTAAAAGCTCAGCCGGCAGCGGCCGCTGCCACCCCTGAAGCGGGGGTAGCCAAAGCACAGACGGCTCCGACCGTCACCCCCACGGTGATGATGCCCGCATACGATAGCGGCCAGACCGTGTTCGTCAGCGGGGTTTTTCGCCTGGCGCAACTGCACACCATTTTCCCCACCCGGCCGCGCTTTGAGGTATCCACCTACACGGTGGTGAGCGGGGATACCATTTTCGGCATCGCGGAGAAGTTCAACTTGCGCCCAGAGACGATCCTGTGGGGCAACCTGTATGTGCTGGGCGATGATCCGCACAACCTGCAACCCGGCGTGGTGCTGAATGTCATGCCGACCAACGGCGTGTACCACAAGTGGAGCGCGGGCGAAGGGCTGAACGGCGTGGCAGAGTACTACGGCGTGACGGCGGACGACATCGTCAATTGGCCGGGCAACCACCTGACCAAAGAAGCGGTCGGGGATTACTCCTACCCCAAGATCGCAGCCGGCACCTTCCTGTTCGTCCCCGGCGGCTCGCGCGAATTTGTCTCCTGGAGCGCGCCGCAGATCCCCCGCGACAACCCGGCCGTGGCCTCCATCTTCGGTCCGGGCGCCTGCGGTCCGGTGGACGGGGCGGTGGGCAGCGGTCCGCCGTTCGAATGGCCCTCGGTGCACCATTACCTCTCCGGATATGACTACTCGCCCGAGACCAACCACCGCGGGATCGACGTCGATGGCGACATGGGCTTCAATATCTATGCCGTGGATGACGGCGTAGTGGTGTACTCAGGCTGGAACAACTGGGGTTACGGCAACGTGGTGGTCATCGACCACGGCAGCGGCTGGCAATCCCTGTATGCGCACCTGATGGATGGATGGTTCGTGGGCTGCGGCGTCTCGGTGGCGCGCGGCGCGATCATCGGCTACATGGGCAGCACGGGCAATTCCACCGGCCCGCACCTGCACTTTGAACTGCGTAATGCCGCCCTGGGCAAGGTCAATCCCTGGGATTATTTGAAGTAACCGGCAAAACCAACCCGCAAGCTATTTCAAGGAAAAAGGAGACTGAATCATGGAATTTACTGTGCGCGATTGGATGATGGACCTGGTCGTTTTCATTGACCCGGAAAAAACGGTCAGTGAAGCCCTGGCGTTGATGCGCCGCCGCTACATTCACAGCCTGATCGTCAACCAGAGCAAGGATTCCCCGCATTACGGCATCCTGACCTCCACCGATATCTGCGACAAGATCGTGGCGCATAAGCGCAACCCGGCCACCACCAAAGTCTCCGAAGTCATGACCGCGCCGATCATCACCGTCATGCGCAGCATGCCGCTGAGCGAATGTGCGAAGGTGATGAGCGAGAAGAAGATCCACCACCTGCCGGTGACAGATGAAGCCGGTGCGCTGATCGGCATGATCTCCGCTACCGATTTCCTGGTGGCAGCGGAAGCGCTGGGCAAGGCGCCCGGCGAACGGATCAGCTGACCGCGCCGAATTTTAAGCGAAAAAAGATCATCCGAGACCTGTTCGACCGTCAGGCTGTTATGAGGTTTCGGATGATCTTGTTAAATGAAGGACCAGACCGTGAAATTTAAACTCCCCAACCTGTTGCTGGCAATCGCCCTCCTGGCGGGCGCACTGGCGGCCGTTCCGCCGCAAACCGTCCAGGCTGCCCCCACCTCGTCCGAACTGATCGCCGAGATCAACGCCCTGCGGGTCTCCAACGGCCTGCCGGAACTGCGCGTCGATCCTTACCTGACCGCCTCGGCGCAGAGCCATTCCCAATACCAGGCCAATATCGGCACCTGGACGCACACCGGCTCGGGCGGCTCCACTTACACCAGCCGGGCCATCGCCGCCGGGTACGGCAGCGGGGGCAGCGTGTATGTGCGTGAGAATGTAGCCATGGTGACCAGCTCGGGCACCACCAATTACATTGTCTATACCCTGTGGGCCGACGCGGTCCACTGGAACACGATGCTGAACAGCACCGTGACCGATATTGGTGTGGGCGTGGCAGAGAGCAACGGTTGGTACTACTACACGATGGACGTGGGCGCGGTGACCGGTTCAGCAGCAGGCGCAACGGCGGCCCCAACCAGCGCCTCCAATGTCCCCCAGCCCACCACCAACATCGTCTCGCCGATCATCACCTCCACCGCCCAGGCGGACGGCTCGGTGGTGCATGAGGTGCAGAACGGGCAGGCGCTGTGGGGCATTGCCACTGCCTACGGCACGACCATCGATACGATCAAGAAGCTGAACAGCATGACCACAGACGTGGTCTTCACCGGGCAGAAACTGGTGATCCAGCCCTCGTTCACCCCCACCCTCTCGCCTACGGTGACCGAGACGCCCCTGCCGCCCACGCGCACGCCAACCTTCACCCCCACCCCGCGCACGCCGACCGCCACGCGCACCCCCACCAACACCCCCACCAGCACGCCCGCGCCGCTGATCCCGGCCCTGGAAGGGCTGGATAAGCACGCGCTGGGGATCGCGATCATTGCCATTTCGGGGGCCGGGCTGGTCTTTGTGCTGCTCGGGCTGGTGCTGAAGCGGAAGAAGGAATAATTCCACCGCGAAGACACAAAGGCGCAATCCCCCTTGGGAACACTAACGTATTATTAATAAAAATGGGGTGGATTTTGCTCAAGGCGCAAAATCCACCCCATTGTATTTAAGCCAGGAGCGGGGGCTTTTCCTCTTCCACGGCCAGCACCAGGGGGGTGAGCAGGCCGATCAGGCTCATCACCACGCAGGTGGCGCCCGCCGCCAGGTACCAGGATTGCAGGCCAAGGGTCTGCGCCATCGGCACCAGGGCAGCCATGCTGAGCGGCATCATCGCCCCGGCCACGCTGTTGACCAGGGTGAAGACACGCCCCTGCATCTCGGGCGGGACGCGCGCCTGGAGGATGGCCATGATCGGGCCATTGACCATGGGCGACATGAAGCCCAGCACCACGTGCCCGGCCAGCGCCATCCAAAAGGCGTCGGCGGGGGCAAAACCGACCAGGCTGATGCCAAGACCCATGCCGATCAGGCCGATCATGGTAGTGAGGATCTTGCGCTTGAAGCCGCCCCAGGCGCTGAGGGCCAGGCCGCCGGCAACCATGCCGATGCCGAAGAGGGTCTCCATCATTGCCACCCCACCGGCGTCGCCTTTGAAGTAGTTCTTGACCAGCAGGGGGATGATCGTCCCAGCCGGGGCAAAGACGAAGTTCAGCACGGTGGCCATGACAATGATGGTGAACATGCTGCGCCAGCTGCGGATGAAGCGGAAGCCCACGACCACATCGCGCCAGAGCAGGCGCGGGGTGATGACCTCAGCGGCGGCGGTCTTCTCCGGCTGCGGTACGCGCACGGTCAGCAGCAGGCCGACCGCGATCGCGGCGGTGGTGACATCGATCATCAGAATGCCCTGGGTGGGGATGAGAGCGATCAGCAGGGCGGCCAGGGGCGGCGCGCCAATGCTCATCAGGCCGCGCAGGGTCTGGTTGAGGCCCTGGATGCGGGCCAGGTGTTCATCCGGCACCATCAGAGAGGTGGAAGCCTGCATGGCCGGGAAGTGGAAGGCGCCGCCCAGGGAGCGCAGGAACATGGCCAGGTAGACGTGCCAGGGCTGGATCAGGCCGGCCCAGAAGAGCAACGCCAGCAGGAGGGTGACGCCGGCAATGGCGCTGTCGGCCACGATCATCACCCGCTTGCGGTTCCAGCGGTCCACCAGGGCGCCGGCGAAGGGGCTGAGCACCACCTCAGGGATGAGGGCGACGAAGGTGGCGGTCGCCAGGACAGCCACTGAGCCGGTGGTATCGGTCAGCCACCAGACGAGGGCAAATTGCACCAGGCTGCTTCCGAGAAGGGAAACAGCCTGGCCTGCCCACATGGTAAAGAAATTGCGTTTCCAGTTACTCAATGAATACCTCGACGTGCTCCCCTTCTTTTTTGTCCTCGACATCCACCAGCATGCCGGTTTCGCCGGAATTGATCAATTCCAACAGCTGGTTGGGGTCCAGGCCTTCCACCTCGGGGGTGAATTTGGCGCCCATCTTCAACCCGGCGCGCACCAGGCCGATCGGCAGGCGCACATTGACGCGTACCTTGCCGGAATCCAGGTCGGTGACGCGCACGATCAGGCGGCGCCCGGGGCGGGAGACGGATGGCGCGGCGGCGGCGATATTATCAGCGACGCTGGTCTCTTCCAGGGTATCGAGCAGGCGCATGGCTTCTTCGGGCTTGATCTTACCTTCCTGCACCATTCTCAAAACATGCATGCGTTCTTCAGGATCGGTCATCGGATTCCTCCTTGGGGCTTAACTCTTGCCGCTCAGGCGGCGCTGGGCTTCGGCCGGGTTGATCTTGCCCTGTTCCAGCTCGATCAAGATCTTACGCCGCTCCTCGGGGGAGAGGCGGGCGGCCGGGGGTTCCTCGCCCTTGCTGGGTTCGTAACCGAGGGCGCGGATGATGTCATACAAACGATTGCGCAGGGTGGGATAGGAGAGGCCCATTTCCTGCTCCAGGCGGGTGAAACGCCCTTCGTTGCGCACAAAGGCCAGCAGGAACTGCACCTGGTCGGGGGTCAGCCCGGCCAGCGGCCCAACCGGCATGGAAAAATGTCCATCAATGGTGGTATCGCACTGGCGGCAGTGCAGGCGGGTCACCTCCAGTTCACCTCCGCACACCGGACACTTACTCAATGTTTTGTTCATCGTTCCTCCTCCTGTCAAGGTAGGGCGGGTTGCATTGCTCCTCCGCACCTGTAAGAAACCAAATAGTTATTTTTATAATTCTGATATTATTTTAGCACAATATTGAATAATGTCAAGAATGTATAAATAAATTTCAAAAATGTAATTAATTATTCGTAAATTCCGAAAGGGGAGATCAGCATTAAGATCCTCACGCAGAGGTCTTCTGTGCGTCTTTGGGTTAAGATCTTAACCGCCTCGCCGTGCTGAGGTTCTGGTACAATCAAGGCATGGCACTCGAAGTGCGCGGGGTCACCAAGTCCTACGAAAACCAGCCGCTGCTACAGGGGGTCTCTTTCAGCGTGGCGCAGGGCGAGACGATCTGCCTGCTGGGAGCTTCCGGCAGCGGTAAGAGTACCCTTCTGCGCATCATCGCCGGGCTGGAGCCGGCCGAATCCGGGCAGGTGCTGTGGGACGGGCAGGACCTGGCGGATGTGCCGGTGCACAAGCGCCGCTTCGGCTTGATGTTCCAGGATTATGCGCTCTTCCCCCACCGCAGCGTGGCGGAGAACGTGGCCTTTGGGCTGCGCATGCAGAATCTGCCCAAGGCAGAGGTGACGGCGCGTACGGCCGAGGCACTGGCGCAGGTGAACCTGTCCCAGTTTGGGCAGCGGCGGGTGACCGACCTCTCCGGCGGCGAACAGCAACGCGTGGCGCTGGCGCGCACGCTGGCCCCCCGCCCACGCCTGTTGATGCTGGATGAACCGCTCGGCGCGCTGGACCGGGCCCTGCGCGAGCAGTTGGTCGGCGAAGTGCGCCAGGTGCTGCACCACAGTGGCATCCCGGCCATTTACGTCACCCACGACCAGGGCGAGGCCTTCGCTATTGCCGACCGGCTGGTGCTGATGCACCAGGGGCGGGTGGCGCAGAGCGGCACGCCGGAAGAACTGTTCCGCGCCCCCGCTTCGGCCTGGAGCGCACATTTCCTCGGCCTGGGAACGCTGCTGCCCGGACGGCTGATCCTGGGCGATCCGGCGCAGGTGGAGACGGCCGCGGGCACGTTCCAGTGCGCAGGGAAGACCCTCCTGCCGCGCGGCAGCGCAGTGCAGCTTTTGGTGCGCCCCTCGGCCGCCAGCCTGGAGCCGCTGCAAGGTGGGTTGAACCGACTGGAAGGGGTGGCGCGGGATGTGGTCTTCCGCGGCGAGTATTTCCGGACAGAACTGGCGTGCAGCGGGAACACAACCTGTGAACTCGACCTGCCGCGCCCGGTGAAGGTAGGCGATAAGCTGAGCCTGTGGCTGAAGCCGGAGCGCCTGCTGTGCCTGGAGGATGTGGGTTGAACGAAGAAGTGCTGGTGCGCAAGCTGAACCTGCAGGGCGGAGAAACCTGGCGTTATAACGGGCAGGTGCTGGCGCGCAGCCCGCGCGGAGTGCTGATCGAGGCGCTGTTCAACCGCGACAAGGGCAGGGCAAAAGATATTCCCCTGCTGCGCGGCGACCGCTTCGTGGAATTGTATCTCACCGATCGCTGGTACAACATCTTTGAGATCCACAACGGCCTCAGCGGGCCAGTGAAGGGCTGGTATTGCAACGTCTCCCGCCCGGCGGTGGTGGCAGATGGGCAGATCAGCTACGTGGACCTGGCGCTGGACCTCCTGGTCTACCCAGACGGGAGGCAGGCAGTGCTGGACGAGGACGAATTCGAGGCGCTGGAGCTGGATGGGCAGACAAGGGAACAGGCGCTGGCGGGCCTGTCAGCCCTGCAACGCCTGTTCGGGAAAACGGGATTTATCGATCTGGCAAGTGAATTAGAAATCGATTCTTAACACGGATCGATCTTTGTTAAAAAATATTCGTCCGCGCGCAAAGCATTCGTGTTAAAGGCTTATTTCGGATTAATCCAGTAGCTGGCCTTGTCCAGCTTGACGGTGTAAGTGGTGGAGGTGCGCGAAGCAACCAGCACGCCGAAGCTGCCGCTCAGGTAGGTGGCGTCGTAGATGTCGCTGATCTCGACCCCGTTGGCATAGAGCATGAGCGTGCCGCCCTTGGCCTTGATCCCCAGGCGATTCACTTGATTCGCCCCAACCAAAATGTTCTTATCGGGGGTGATGGAAAGCAGCACGGTCAATTGCTGTCCGGCGGGGGCCTTGCCGTTCCACAGGCTGAGCGAGTAGCGCCCGTCGCAAGAGACGCTGTACAGGTAGCCCTGAACGGGGTCGGTGCGCACGGGGACGCGGAAGATGATCCCATAACGGTCATCCGTCTGGCAGTTGGCGGTGTTGAAGGTCATTTCCAGGTAGAAATCGCCGAGGGCTTCCTGGGTGGCCATGCGCCAACCGGAGACGGTCTTCAGGCCGGTCAGCTCATAATAGCCGTCCTTGACCACGGCGCTGGTGAAGCCCTGCGGGTCGTCGCCGGTGGGCCAGTAGGAATTGTCGGCGATCTCGTCATTCCAGAGCGGCGCGTCGAGGTAGGAACGCGGGTCGCCGGGCATCAGGGTAGCCGTCGGCTCGGGCGTGTTGGAGGGGGTGGGGGTAGGGCCGGTGGTGGGGGTGGCTTCGGGGGTATTGGTGGGCGGCTGGACGGTGTTGGTGGGCAGCATCAACGTGGCAGTCGGGCGGGGGGCGCCTTCAGTGACGGTCGGCGCCACCGCCGGTTGGGTGGGCGTGGGTTGGAGCACTTCGCCCTGCGTGGGGGTCACCAGCACTACCCCGGCGGTGGCGGTAGGCGAGGCGGTCAGGATGAGCGCCACCTGGGTGGACAGTTCGGCATCGCTGACGGTGGGGGTCGCTTCGGGGGCGGTGTTGCAGGCGGCCAGCAGCAGGGACAAGGCCAGCAGGAAGGGGATCAATTTTTTCATGGTTCTTCTTCTCCGTTGAGATCAGGCTTTATATCCGATGCGGCGCAGGAAATCCTTGCGCCAGGCGATATCCTTCTCGGCCTCGATGCCCTTGGGGCGCTGGCCTTCGGCCACGCCCAGGATACCGCGCCCCTCGCCGGCCTCGGCCACGATCACCTGGGTCTCGTTGGCGGTGGCGCAGAAAATATGGCAGACTTCCGGGACCATCTTGACCGCGTTGAGCACGTTGAGTGGGAAGAATCCTGCGCCAAGGAAGATGATGAAGCTGTGCCCAGCGCCGATCGCCAGGGCGTTCTTTTTGGCCAGTTCGATCATCTCCGGGTCGGTGCCACTCCAGCGCACCAGGCACATGCCGGAGGCCTCGCAGAAGGCCAGGCCGAACTTGATCCCCGGCACGGTATTGACCAGAGCTTCGTGCAGGTCTTCGACGGTCTTGATGAAATGGGATTGGCCGAGGATGAAGTTGATCTCCTCGGGCTTCTCGATCTTGACAGAGGTAATTTCCATTTTTTCCGCTCCTTGTTTGGGAGATATAGTGTAATTGTACTCCAATATGAACCGCTAAGGCGCAAAGGGATATATTTCGTTATTTACGTCTGATACAGATTCAACCTTGTGTAGCCTGGGGCGACAGAATTTTCCCAGGTAGGGGCGCTCCGTCATGTTAGGGGAAGGGGGTAAATCCGACCGACAAGGAGCGCCCGCCGCCCCGCAAACGCAAAGGATTTGGCAGCGGGCAGGCTTTTGTTAATCTGCGAATCCTGGATCGAACATGGCAGCCTGCCCCTACCGCTGCCACGCCAAATCAGTTCATCCTTTTTGCTTTTTATCGCTGCCTGCAACTTATTTTCAGGCTTTGCGTATATAATTACAAGAGCAGGTACAACCGCAAAGTTCCATTGTTGATAAATCTTCCCCCTGCCATGGAGTTCTTATGGACAATAATAACCGCGCATCCATCACTTTTGCTGTCCTCCTGATCGGCCTGGGCGTGTTGATCCTGGTCCTCAACCTGATCCCCGGGCTGTCATTCGGCAAGACCTGGCCGATCATCTTCTTTGTCCTGGCGGCCGGGTTCTTCATCCCGCCGCTGGTCTGGCGCGAGCAGCGCAAGGGTCTCTCAGCGCTGTTCATCCCCGGCGCGATCATGTTGACCCTGGGCGTGATCTTCCTGTACTGCACCCTGACCGGCGATTGGGTCCTGTGGGCTTACGGCTGGACGCTCATCCCCGGCGGGGTGGGCTTGGGAATCATGCTGGCCTCCTGGTACGGGCAGTGGGGCGAGGTGACCACCCGCACCGGGATGTGGATGGCGTTGGTCTCTCTGGCAGTGTTCGGGTTGTTCGGCTCGCTGTTCGGCAAGCCGGTGCTGAAGGCGATCGGCGCGGTGATCCTCATCCTGGGCGGCGGGGTAATGCTCTTCCGCTCGCTGCGCAAGCCAAAGTCAAACGATTTTTAAGCGGTTTCGCTCAATAAAATAGAACGCAGGGTGCTTTGCTCGCAATGCGAGCAAAGCACCCTGAACTTTTTAAGGCGTCACTTCCAGCACGCTCCAGGTCTCCTCGTTGGTGATATCCACATTGCTGCCCCACCAGGTGTAGGTGTAGCCGTGGTAGGAATTGAGCGGAGCGGGGTTGCGGCCGAGGGTGAGGAGGATGTGCTGGTCGTCGATGGCGGCGAAAAAGTCGTCGCGCTGGTTGGGGAAACGGCCCCAGGTGGGATCGACCGGCACCCAGCCGCTGCCGGGCAGGTTGAGCAGCAGCCAGTTATGTTTGACATTCCCGGCAGTGTATTCCTCGGCGGTGGTGCAGCAGGTGACCCCCTCCACCGGACGGGCAGGGATGCCCGCAGCGCGGCTGAGGGCGGTCAGCAGGTCCGAGAATTCGGTGCAGTCCCCGGCCAGCGTCTCCAGCGCACCCAGCGCGCCGATGTCGCCGGGGTTGTAACCGTTGTAATCCATGTTATCGCCAATGAACTCGTAGAAGGCGCGGGCTGAATCGCAGGGGGTCAGCGCGCCCTGCGACAGCTCGGCGGCTTTGTCGGCGATCTCCGGCGCATCCGCCTCGATGTAGGGTTCGGCAAAGGTGTCGTAGCCCGTATAGTCACCGGTGCAATCGCCCAGGTCGTAGGACAGGCCGTTGACCTTCACCCGGTACTCAAAACGCACCGTCTCCGTCCCGCCGGAGGGAAAGTCGTTCAGCTCGACCACCGCGTACTGGTTGTCGTATTCGTCGGTCTCGACAGAGTAGTGGTGGGTGCTGCTCATCGACAACACTTCCTGGAAGGGGTCGACCGAGGAGATCAAGGCCACGGTCAGTTCCACCTTGCTGGCGGCGCCGCTGCCCTGGTTGTAGAGGGTGACCTCGAAGGCCAGGTCGTAGGTGCGCGAGCTGGTGATGGTCAGGCCGGGCTGGTTCCCGATCGTGGGGGTGAGGGTGGGCGGAAGGCCGGTGGCCGCGGGCGTGGGAAGGGCGCGGGTGGGGGTGGCTTCGCGCGGCGGAAGGGGCGTGGCAGTGCGGCGGACGGGCAGGTTGCAGGCCGCCAGGAGGAGCAGGACGAGGAGGAGGGGAAGGAAGGATCTTTTCATAGTATGGGAAAAAATCTTTCACGCAGAGGCGCGGAGAATAAAGGAGATTAATCGGTTTGATTAAGGATTATAGTCCATTTTGCGGGCGGGGTTCTTTGCTATAATCAATCTATAGAATCATTTACCTCGAAACAAAGCGGTTTTTTACCCCCATAAAAGTTCTGTTATCCGATCCGTGTGTATCCGTTCGATCCGTTAAATCCGTGTTCAAAGATCTTAAACCCATGATTCCCTTTGGATTTTCGCGGTTCAAATCCTATCCGAGAGGTTCCCTATGACTGATTCGCTGGCTCCATTCTTCACCCCGCAGGGCGTGGCGGTGATCGGCGTCTCGCGCGACCCGACCAAGCTGGGCTACGGCCTGGCGCGCAACTTGCTGCAATCCGGTTACACGGGTGCAGTGCACTTCGTCAACCCCAAGGGCGACAGCCTGCTGGGGCTGCCAATCTACCCGGACGTGGCCCACGTGCCCGACCCGGTGGACCTGGCGGTGATCCTGGTGCCGCCGCCCTACGTGCCGGATGCGCTGACGCAGTGCGGCGAGCGCGGCATCCGTGCCGCGATCATCGCCAGCGGGGGCTTCCGCGAGACGGGGCCGGAAGGGGCCGCCCTGGAAACGCAGTGCGTGCAGATCGCCGCGCGCTACGGGATGCGCCTGATCGGGCCGAACTGCATCGGGCTGATGAACACCCACCTGCCGCTGGATACCACCTTCCTGCAGCCGCCGCCGCCCCCCACCGGCGAGGTGGCCTTCATCTCCCACTCGGGCGCGATCTGCGCGGCGGTGATCGACTGGATCCGCGGGCAGGGCTTCGGCATCTCTTACCTGGCCAGCCTGGGCAACCAGGCGGACGTGACCGAGACGGACATGCTCCCGCACGTGGTAGAGAACAGGCATACCAAAGTGGTGACGCTGTACCTGGAAAGCCTGCGGGACGGCCCGCGCTTCGTGGAAACGGCGCGAGCGGCCAGCCGCAAGAAACCGCTGGTGGCGCTGAAGGTGGGGCGCTTCGAAGCGGGCAAACGCGCCGCCGCCTCGCACACCGGGGCGCTGGCGGGCGCCGAGACCGCTTACGACGCGGCCTTTGCCAAGGCGGGCGTGATCCGCGCCAACACGACCGAGGAAATGTTCCACTGGGCGCGCGCGCTGGCCTGGTGCCCCTTACCCAAAGGGCGGCGGGTGGCGGTGCTGACCAACGCCGGCGGGCCGGGCGTGACCGCCGCCGACGCGCTGGAAATGAACGGGCTGCGCCTGGCCGACCTCTCGCAGGCCAGCCACGACGCGCTGAAGGCCGTCCTGCCGGCGGCCGCCAGCCTGCACAACCCGGTGGACATGCTGGCCTCGGCCCCGCCGGAACATTACGCGCAGTGCCTGAAGATCGTGCTGGACGACCCGGGCGTGGACAGCGTGATCGTCATCCTGCCCCCGCCGCCGGCCTCCAGCGCCGGGGCAGTGGCCAAGGCGATCATCCCGATCATCCAGGTGGTAGATAAGCCCGTGGTGGTGGCGGTGATGGGCGAGAAATTGATCCAGGAGGGGGTGGAGTTCTTCCGCGCCGCGCATGTGGTGGAATACCGTTTCGCGGAGTGGGCGGCCTCGGCGCTGGGGGCGCTCTGCCGCAGGGCCGAGATGCTGGCATGGCTGGACGAAGCACCGGCGCTGCCTGCCCATCCCAGGCCCGCCGAACTGCGCGACCTGCGCGGACGGATCGCCAAGATCCCCGGTGGAGAATGGCTGCCGCCCGACCTGGCCCTGGACCTGCTGGAGGTGTACGGGATCGCCACGCTCAAGTTGCGCCTGGCCGCCACCCCCGAACAGGCGGCGCAGCTGGCCGAGCAGACCGGCTACCCGGTGGTGGTCAAGGTGGCTTCGGCGGATATTTCGCACAAATCCGACATCGGCGGGGTGCTGCTCAACCTGAAGAACGCCGCCGAGGTGGCCCAGGCCTTCGAGACGGTCACCCAGCGGGCGCGCGCGGCCGCGCCGCAGGCCCGCCTGGAAGGCGCGCACGTGCAGCGCATGCTGCCCCCCGGCCAGGAAGTGATCCTGGGGGTGGTGCAGGACCCGCAGTTCGGGGCGCTGGTGATGTTCGGTTCCGGCGGGGTGGAGGTGGAGGGCTTGAAGGACGTGGCCTTTGCCCTGGCGCCGCTCTCGGCGCGCGAGGCGGAGGAGATGCTGGAAAAGACCTGGGCGGGGCGCAAGCTGAAGGGCTTCCGCAACCTGCCGCCGGCCGACCGGGCCGCCGCCGCGGATGGGCTGGCAAGGCTGGCCCAGCTGGCGCACGAATTCCCGGAGATCGCCGAGATCGAGGTCAATCCGCTGCGCGCGCTGGCGGAGGGGCAGGGCGCCTTCGCCGTGGACGTGCGGGCGAGGAAGAAAGCCTGACCGCGCTATCCCGAAGGGGTACTCAGATGCAAAGATGTAGGGTGCGTTGGCAACGCACCCTACAAACTAATTACATGTTCGTGTCATAAAAGGCAGTGAACTAATGGCTTCACATGAATTTACTCCAGTCATTGATAACCAGGGCAAAAACCAGGCTTATTGTAACCAGATCTTTCGTTATGATTTAGCGATAGAGTGGGGATTTTATCTAGAAGGGATTCAAATTCTGTATGCCCTTTTTGAGGATAAACTATCTTCGTTATTATTTTATGCAGGCATCTTTGACGATACCCGTGAATACATTACAAATAACCCACAAGTGCGGGGGTTTCTTCTTGATATTCTAGGAATCAATGAACGGAGACAAATCAAGTTGTGGCGCATATCGGACAAGTTGGAATATTTCAAGACCATTCTCGAATTTTCAAGAAGCCGTGATTCTATTGAGAACTCTGAAAATTATGCGGATGTGCTTTCCAGGCAGGTTTGTAGATCGAGAAACGCCTTCGAAATTCCCGCTGTTCTCGATGATATTTCTACATGGACGACAACTCGAAATTCATTGGTACATGATTTGCTGACGATCAATCCCGATGGCATGCAGGAAAAGCTGAAAGCTGCAAACGACGAGGGCTATATTCTCTACCGCAAGTTGGATAAATATTACAAAGCATTCAAGCGCGGGAATTCAATCCGTAAGCATTTCAATATTAATTAAAAAAGTAGTCATTCCGCAATCTTCCTGCTGAATTATATGCGTTTTAGCAACGGTCCCTGCGCTTGTTTATTCTCTGCGCCTTCGCGCGCTTGCGTTAAGGATTTCGCTCCAACCAGCCGGGGTGATTTTATGCCCATTCTTGCCAATCAAAGCTCACTTTTTCCCTTGCGCGGAGGAATCGGGTGTATAATAGCATGTGAACGGTAACATTTCACTAGAGGAGAGAGCACCTATGACAACCCCTAAAGCGCAGGAAGAGTATATTCCTGTCAAGAGCCGCGTGTGGGTCTCCGGCGCGGATGCGGCGGTGGCCCTGCTGCAAGCCGTGGTCGGCGGCGGCGCGCTAACCTGGTATTTCACCGAGATCCGCGGGCTGAGCACCGCCTCGGCATCCGTCGTCTGGCTGATCTTCATGATCTGGAACTCGATCAACGATCCGCTCTTCGGCTACATCAGCGACCGCACCAAGAGCAAGCTGGGCCGGCGCATCCCCTACATCCGCTACGGGGCGCCGATCATCGCCCTGGCCTATATCCTGCTGTTCGTCGATTTTCCCGGCACGCAGGGGCAGGACACCGCGCTGTTCATCCAGCTGCTGATCGGGCTGTTCCTGTACGACACGCTCTACACAGCCATCGCCACCAGCATCTACATTATGCCCTACGAGATGGCCGTCTCCAACAAGGCCCGCTCGAGCGTCTTCATCTGGAAGATCATGTTCCAGGCCATTTCGATCGGCGTGCCGCTGGTGGTGCTGCCGATGATCAAGCCGGTGCCGGGCGTGGACGACCCCACCCCCTTCCGCTGGATGATGATCGGGCTGGGCATCCTGGCCGGGCTAATCGTCTATTTCTCCACCTTCTTCTACAAGGAAAAGTCCTTCCAGCAGGCCGAGGAGCAGCCGCCCTTCCTCAAGGCGCTGGTGGAAAGCTTCAAGAACGTACCCTTCCTGATCTTCCTGGTCTCCAGCTTCACCGTCATCTACTGCCAGACCGGGCTGATGCAGGGCGTGTTCTATTACTTTGACCATGTCATCGGCCTGGTCAATCCCATCTTCACTTATGTGGCTCTGGCAGTCGGCATCGTTGCCGGGGTTTTCTTCTGGGTGAATATGCGCGACCGCTGGGGGGTAAAGCGCTGCCTGCAGGTCTGGCTGGCGATCTTCGCGCTGGGCTGCTTCATCATGCTGCTGCTGGGCAAGACCCAGTTCGGTTCGATGCTGAGCTTCTTCTGCATCGGGCTGGGCTTTGCCGGGGGAATGTACCTGATCCCGATCATGAACGGGGATGTGATCGACCACGACGAGACCCGCACCGGGCTGCGCCGCGAGGGTATGTACGCCGGGATCAACAGTTTCGTCACCAAGCCGGCCATCAGCCTGGCGCAGGCAGCCTTCCTGACCATCGCTGCCAGTTCCGGCTACGTAGCCGGGCAGGTCACCCCGGCGGACAAGATGGAGCAGGTCTCCACGGGCATCATCACCGCCTGGATGCTGATCCCGGGCATCCTGCTGGTGGTGTCCTTCATTTCTATATATTTCTATCCCCTGTTCGGCAAGAAATGGGAACAGGTCAAGAAGGAACTGGCCGCGCGGCACGAGGCCAAGGAAAAAGCGCTGCTGGAGAAACAAGGAAAATAAGCTGACGGGGGCACCCCACCCCTTTATCCCCTCCCCGCCAAAATGCTTCACGATCGACGCAATTTTTCGGCGGGGAGGGGAATTTATTAAGGGGAAGGGGGCGCTATCGCGCCCCCTTCCCCTTTTGATACTCCCTCCCCCGCAAAAAACTACACCTAATAATTCAGCACGAATTCGCGCTGGGCGTCGCTTTCGGGAGAGGGGGGCCAGAAAATCCCGCAGGCCTCGCGCAGCTGCCTTAACTGGCGCAGGGCTGCTTCGCCGGATGCACCGCGGCGCACCAGGTAACAGGCCACCACGGTGCCGGTGCGGCCGATCCCGCCCCAGCAGTGCAGGTAGAGATGCTTTCCGGCGGCCAGAGCCCGCTCGATATCGCCCAGCAGGGCATCCATCTCGGCGTGGGAGGGGATGCCGAAATCCTGGATGGGATGGCGCAGGTAGCTGGCGGGCTTATCCAACCAGGCGGCCTCCTCGGCCAGCAGGGTATCGTAAGGGGTCAATTCGCCGGGTTTGGTCAGGTCGAAAAAGGTGTCGATGCCAACTTTGAGCAGGCTACGCAGCTTGATGCGGCTCAATTCCTCCGAGAGGCGCACGGCGGGATACTCTCCGGCCAGGAAATTGCCAGGAATGACCCAGTAGGAATCGGAAAAGGGAGTAGGAGGAAGCTGCGCCATCAATGAACCTCACGCGCGGGGATGGGATCGGCGCAGCAGCAGCGGCCCCAGCAGGTCGATCACCCAACCGAAGAGCGATTCGATCCACGGCGCAATGCCCAGGTAGCGCGGCACGTATAGCACGCGGCGGGGCTTTTGCAGCAGCGACCAGAGTGAGTTTACCACAACCTGGGGGCTGACGGCAAACCGTTCGGCGGGCACCTTTCCCCCGTTGGGGCGCCCGGCCGCCGAGCTGAAGAACTCGGTGGTGACCGGGCCGGGGCGCAGGCTGCTGATGTGCACCCGCGTGCCGACAAGTTCGCGATAGATGCAGGTGGTCATCGCATCCAGGAAGGACTTGCTGGCCGAGTAGAGGGCGATGCCCTGGTTGGGCATGCTGCCGGCGATGGAGCTGACATTGATGATATGCCCGGAATTGCGCTCGCGCATCTCCGGCAGGAACAGGCGGGTCAGGTCCACCGCCGCCAACACGTTCACCTGGAGCAGATCGTGCAGGGTCTGCCAGTCCATCTCGCTGAAGTAGCCGTACCAGCCCAGCCCGGCGTTGTTGATCAGCACATCCGGGCAGCCGAACTGGGCCTGCACCTGCTCAAAGAGGAACTGGCGCTGCTCGGGCAGGGAGAGGTCGGCGGGCAGCACGCGGGCGCAGCCGCCCGCGCGGGAGATCTCATCCGCCAGATCTTCCAGGCGGGCGCGGCGGCGCGCCACCAGCACCACGCGCAGCCCGCGTTGGGCCAGGTGTTGGGCGGCCAGGGCGCCGATCCCGCTGGAGGCGCCGGTGATGAGGGCCAGCTTGCCCTGCCAATCCTGATCAGACACGGCTACCCGCTGCGCAGGGTGGTGGCGATCAGACGGTAATTCTCATTCCACCAGCGGATGGTATCCGCGACGGTCTCGTGCAGGGCGCGCGGCGCATAACCCAGCTCGCGGCGCGCCTTGGCGTTGCGAATATTGGAATTGCTTACAATCGTTTCAAGCGAATATTCGGTGAACTGCGGCTTGGTGCGGGTGGCGCGGTAGACGACCGAAGCCAGCGGTGCGACTGCCCGGGCCAACGAGAAGGGAACGGTAATGTGAAATCCCTTCAGGCCGGTCACTTCCTTGACCCACTCCCACAGGCGCAGCAGGGGGATCTGCTCGCCGGAGAGGATGTAGGTCTCGCCCTGCTTGCCGCGCTCGGCCGCCAGGATCTCCCCGGCCGCCACGTCGCGCACGTCCACCCAGTCGTAGCCGCCCTTGACCAGGAAATTGACCTTCTGGTTGGCCCAGGTCCACAGCAGGCTGCCCATCTCCGACCCGCGGTAGTCATAGGGGCCCAGCACACCGGTGGGGCAGACAATGACCGCGTCCTGTCCGTCTGCGGCGGCCTGCAGCACCACCAGCGAGGCCTCGGCTTTGGTGCGGTCGTACTCTCCGGCCGGGTTTTTGTCGTCAAAAGGGATCGATTCATCAATGGCCACATCCAGCGGCGGGCGGCCGAGGGCGTGGATCGAACTGGTATAGACCACGCGGCGTACGCCTTTCTCGCGCGCGGCCAGCAGCACGTTGCGCGTGCCGTCCACATTCACCCGCCGCACCAGCTCCTGTTTGCCCGGCAAAAGGGTCACCAGGGATGCCAGGTGGTAGACGGTATCCACCCCCTCGAAGGCATGACGGAGCGAATCCAGCTCCAATACATTGCCCTCCACGCGCTCTACATCCAGCCCGTCCAGACTACGGCAGTCCTCGCCCGGCAGCTGAAAAGTGCGCACCTTCTCTCCGCGCGCCACCATCTGGCGCGCCATCACATTACCGATGTGCCCGGTCGCTCCTGTGATCAGATTCATACGGCCTCCTCAGACCTCTTAACAGAGTAGCGATGCCCTGGCGCGACACTTCCGCCCAATCTGCCCCTTGCGGATCGAGGACGCCCTGCAGCAGGAAGCCGACCGCCATCGAGACCAACAACCGCGCCGCCAATTCAGGGTCTGCCACATCCAGGGACCCTTCATCGACGCCGGCGCGGATGGCGCGGGCAAAGACCTGCTGGTAACGGTGATAGGGCTGGATGGTGGCTTCCCAAATGACCGGGTCGCGGCTGGCCTGGCGCCAAAACTCCAGGAACATGGGCAAACGCCCCTCAGCCTCCTGAAAGACCCTAGGAAGAATCCCGGCAATCCTATCAAAAGCGTCCGGAACGGTGGTGGCATTCTGGAAAGAAGCCGCCATTTGAGCATCTAGCTCATCCAACCACTCATTAAGGAGTTGAATGAAGACCGCTTGCTTGGACAAAAAATGATGATAAAAGGCGCCTTTGCTGACCCCCGCTGCGGCGCAGATCTCGGCAACGCCGGTGGCATCATACCCGGAATGAGAGAAGCACTTGATCGAGGCTTCCAGGATCCGTTTGCGGGTTTCTTCACTGCGCTGCTGCATACAAAAATCTCCAAAGTAAAAAATAAAAACCGACCAGTCGGTATCATTTTAGGATATTGAGGAGGATTTGTCAAGGGGAAAGGGATAAGAAGGGGATAAGAAAACCACGAAACAGACGAAAAAGGCCTTAACAGAGACGTAAAGATCATAGACATCAGGTGTAGGGCGAAGCACCCCGGGCGAACCGCGGCAAATTTAATTCAACATGTCTCCGGGGTGCTTCGCCCTGCATTCAACGCGTTGCAACCAACCGGGCGAAGCAACCCGGGGCGGTGTGGCTTTAGAACAGCCATGTTCTCTCTGGGTTGCTTCGCCCCTACCCTAGCCCCTACCCCAGAGGCACATGTTCTCAGCGAGCGGGACTTTATTTACCGGCGAGTCCCTGATTCAACCTGGCTTTCTCTATAAAAACAGTCCCTAAAGGTCTGGGGGACCTTTAGGGACTTCTTGAAGGTGCAGGTGAAATCTAGGCAGGCGAAGCTTCGGCCAGCAGCGGGGCGCGTTCGAACTGGCTGTTGTACAGCTCGGCGTAGAAGCCGCCGCGCGCCAGCAGGTCTTCATGGGTGCCCTGCTCAACGATGTCGCCGTCGCGCATGACCAGGATCAGGTCGGCGTCGCGGATGGTGGAGAGGCGGTGGGCGATGATGAAGCTGGTGCGCCCCTTCATCAGGGTGTTCATCGCCTTTTGGATCAGCACCTCGGTGCGGGTATCGACCGAGCTGGTGGCCTCGTCCAGGATCAACATTCTGGGGTCGGCCAGGATGGCGCGGGCAATGGTGAGGAGCTGTTTCTGCCCCTGGGAGATGTTGTTCACCTCTTCGTTGATCACCATGTGATACCCTTCCGGCAGCGTGCGGACAAAGTGGTCAACATGGGCGGCCTTAGCCGCAGCAATGACCTCCTCGTCCGTAGCATCCGGGCGGCCGTAGCGGATGTTCTCCAGGATGGTATCGTTGTACAGCCAGGTATCCTGGAGGACCATGCCAAACAGCTTGCGCAGATCCTGGCGGGTGAAATCCTTAATGTTGTGGCCGTCGATCAGGATAGAACCGCTGTTGACATCGTAGAAGCGCATCAAGAGCTTGACCATGGTGGTCTTGCCGGCGCCGGTGGGACCGACAATGGCCACACGCTGACCGGGCTGGATCTCGGCGCAGAAATCGTTGATGATGATCTTTTCGGGAATGTAACCGAAATGGACATCCTTGAACTCGACATGCCCTTCCACTTTTTGCAACTGAACCGGATTCTCGGTCTCGGCCACTTCTTCCGGCTCGTTCAGGAACTCGAAGACGCGTTCGGCAGCCGCAGCGGTTTGCTGGAGCACATTGGAAATGTTGGCGAGCTGGGCAATGGGCTGGGTGAAGGAGCGCACGTACTGGATGAAGGCCTGGATGTCGCCCAGGGTGATGGCGTTGGAGACCGCCAGTGCGCCACCCAGGATGACCACCACCACGTAGCCCAGGTTGCCGATGAACATCATCATCGGCTGCATGATGCCGGAGAAGAACTGCGATTTCCAGGCCGAGTTGTAGAGGGTCTCGTTGTATTTATCGAAGGTTTCCACGCTCTTGGCTTCGCCATTGTAGGCTTTCATTACGATATGGCCGCCATACATCTCTTCCACGTGGCCATTGACATGCCCCAGGTAATCCTGCTGCTGCTTGAAATACTTCTGCGAGCGGCGGATGATGAACATGACCACCACAAAGGAGAGCGGCAGGACGATCAGGGTGACCAGGGTCATGATCCAACTGATCGAGAGCATCATGATCAACACGCCGATCATGGTCACCACTGAGGTGATGATCTGGGTCAGGCTCTGGTTGAGGGTCTGGCTGACCGTATCGACATCGTTAGTGATGCGGGAGAGGATCTCACCGTGGTTGGTGCCGTCGAAGTAGCGCAGCGGCATGCGGTTGATCTTCAGGTCGATGTCGCGGCGGAATCGGTAGGTCAGTTTGGCAGACACTCCCGACATGATCCAACCCTGGATGTAGGAGAAGCCAGCGGAGAGCAGGTAGAGGCCGACCATGATCAGCAAGATCCCGCCGATATAGTCGAAGTCGATCCCGCTGCCAGTGCCGGCGATCTGGGCCAGCACGCCTTCGAAGAGCTTGGTGGTGGCCATCCCCAACACTTTCGGGCCGATGATGGAGAAGATGGTGGAAAGGATGGCAAAGGCAAAGACCACGATCAGCGAAGTCCGGTAAGGGCTGAGGTACTGGATCAGCTTGCGCATCGTACCTTTAAAATCGCGGGCTTTTGCGCCGGGCATCATCATCCCGGGGCCGCCCATCGGGCCGCCCATGGGGCCGCGCCGTCTTTGCACGGGTCGATTGGGAGTGCCTGAGTGCATCATGCTAATTCCTCCATGCTGAGCTGCGACAGAGCGATCTCGCGATAAGGTTCGCAGCTTTGCATCAATTGCGAGTGGGTTCCAATGCCGGCGATCTCCCCTTCATCCAGAACAACGATCTGTTCGGCGTTCTTGATAGTGGAGATGCGCTGGGTGACGACCAGAATGGTGCTGTTGGCGGTCTTTTCCTTCAAGGCCTTGCGCAGCGCGGCGTCGGTCTTGAAGTCCAGCGCTGAAAAACTGTCGTCGAAGATGTAAATGGGAGCTTTCTTGACCAGGGCGCGGGCGATGGACAGGCGCTGCTTCTGGCCGCCAGAGACATTGCCGCCACCCTGGGCGATCTCAGCCTCCAGCCCTTCCGGGCGGGTGGAGATGAACTCTTCCGCCTGCGAGATCTGGATGGCCTCCTGCAGGGTCTCGGGGCTGGCGTTCTCATCGGCGTACCGCAGGTTGCTGCCGATGGTGCCGGAGAACAGGGTACCCTGCTGGGGAATATAGCCGATCCGTTCGCGCAGGTCATGTTGGGTTACCTCGCGGATGTCGGTGCCGTCGATCAAAATGGCGCCATCGGTGACATCGTAAAAGCGCGGGATGAGATTGACCACAGTGGACTTGCCGGAACCGGTGGAACCAATGATGGCAGTGGTCTGGCCGGGTTGGGCAGTGAAGTTGATATTACAGAGCACGTTTTCCTCCGCGCCAGGATAACGGAAGGAGACATTGCGAAATTCGATCGTAGCATTGAATGGAGCCTTGAAAGGCCTGGGCTGCTCGGGGTCCAGGATGACCGCCTTGGTGTTGATCACTTCGGCGATGCGGTCGGCAGAGACAGAAGCGCGGGGCAGGATGATGAACATGAAGGACAACATCAAGAACGAAAAGACAATCTGGATGGCGTACTGCATGAAAGCCATCATGTCGCCGACCTGCATGTTGGAGGCCGCCACCTGCTTGGCGCCGACCCAGATGATGAGGATGGTCAGTCCATTCATGATCAGCATCATGATCGGCATCATGCTCACCATGACGCGGCTGACAAAGAGATTGGTGCCGGTCAGGTCCTGGTTGGCCTTATCGAAGCGGGATTCCTCGAACTTCTGGCGGTTGAAGGCGCGAATGACCATCATACCAGAGAGGTTCTCGCGAGTGACCAGGTTGAGACGGTCGATCAACTTCTGCATGATCTTGAATTTGGGCAGCGAAATGCTGAAGATGGTGATGACCAGACTGAGCAGGATCACCACGGCCAGGGCAATGATCCACCACATGGACACATCCTTGCTCATGGCACGGATGATGCCGCCCACGCCCATGATGGGCGCATAGACGACCATCCGGATCATCATAATGATCACCATCTGCACCTGGGTGATGTCGTTGGTGGAACGGGTGATCAACGAGGCCGTGGAGAACTTATCGAACTCGGTGCTGGAAAAGGATTCGACCTTGCGGAAGACATCCCGGCGCAGCGTGCGGGCTGTGCCGGCTGCAGTGCGGGCGGAGAGGTACCCCACCGCAACCGCGCAGGCAACTGAGACGAGCGTTAGAAGGAGCATCTGCAAGCCCACGCCAACGATGTAGTTGGTCTCGATCTGCCCGGTGTCCACGCCCAGGGCAGTGTACTCGGTTTTGACCGCAGTGCCGCCGGCCTGGATGAGCGTGGATTCTCCCATGGTCTCAAACTTCTGGTTGAAAACCGCCATGAGTTGAGTACGCTGATCCGGGGTAAGGGTGGAGAGGACAGAGAAAATGTCGCCGCCTTCAGGGATGGTGAGATTGTACTTTTGCAGCATTGCGGCGGCTACCTGCGGATTGGCGGCAGCCTGTTCCAGGCCGGAGACGGCCAGGAGAGCTTTGGCCATGGGCAGGTTAAGTTGGTCGCGTTCGGCCTGGGGAATATCCTTCAATACATACACCGGCTCTTTAGCCAGGGCCGGGTATTTGGCGAGGTTGGCGGCAAAGTTGGCAGAAGTTCCATCCACCAGTTGATAGGAGTCCAACACCTGAGCTGTTTCGTCCGGGCTCATGAAAAGGACGGCCTTGTCAAGCTGGCTCTGGCGGATGGCGTCTGGCACGGGGCTTTCAATGCCGCCGCGCTGGATCCCGACATTAACAATCCGGGACATGTAATCCGGCAAGGCCAGGTCGGCATTGGCTTGGATGAAAACCAAAGCGACGGCCAGCAGAATCATCAGGGTGTAGGGTTTTAAATATTTGACCAATTTTAACATGGTCACACTCCTCTAATAAAGATTGATACGGTGTATGCCGGATAAAATAATAACTGATACCGGCAAGGAGATTTCCGCCGTAAAATAAATGGCGGGAAAATACCTGTTCGATTTGAAGTAGAGATCAGGAAGTGCTTTCCGGTTCGAGCAATTTCGCTTTTTCGATCAGGATACCGAAAGCAGCGATCACCTGGGCTCGTTCCGAGGAAGAAAGCAATTTATCCAGGTCTCCCCACCACTTATCGCGGGCGCGCAATCCGCCCTGGAGAATATGTTCGCCGCGCTCGGTAATGGTGATCTGCTTGAGACGCCGGTCCGTGGGATTTTCGCCACGCGATACCAGACCCATTTGCACCAGGCGGTCGATCATCTGGCTGGCAGCCGGATTGGAGATGCCCATTTCTTCGCCGATGCAGGAGACATTGCTGCATCCGGATTGGCTGATGCGCAGCAAGGTGCCGAAATGAGCCATGGAAAGCCCATTTTGGCGGGCGTATACGACTGAATCGCGCATCGAGCGGCTCATAAAGGCTTTCATCCAGTTCTGAAGAGAGGTTATCAGGGTATCAGCAGAATCCATTCGTTAATCCTTTCAATTAGTTAAGCGTGCTTAATATATTCGTTAATGCAACAATTGTCAAGAGGGCAAAAAAAATCCTAATGTTAAATTAAGTTGACTTTTTCCAAGAGAATCATTATAATAGAACATGTGTTCGTATATTGACGAAAAGAGCCGAAACTCCATATTTCGAACACAAATTGCGCAAAATCTGGTGATCGAAATGTCTCTCCCTTTTATTAATATCGCGGCCTTAGTGCGCCAAACTCGGGCTTTGGGTCCGGGGTTGCGCGCGGCTGTTTGGGTGCAGGGTTGTCCACTGCGATGCGCAGGATGTATCTCGCCTGACTGGACTGAGGAGCGGGAAAACCAGTTGCTCTCACCGGCAGAATTGGCTGACGAGATCATAACTGACAATCCAGACATCGAAGGGATCACGATTTCTGGCGGGGAGCCATTCGCCCAGGCGCCTGCCCTGGCGGCATTCCTTCAAATCGTGGCCGTACGTCGCCCGGAATTGAATCGGGTTTGTTTTAGTGGTTATACCCTGGAGGCGCTCCACGTCATTCCATCCGCTGCCCCCCTGCTGGCACAGATTGACACGTTAATAGATGGTCCCTACCTGGAAAGTCTCAATAATGGAAAAGGATTACGCGGCTCGACCAATCAGCGAATCCACCACCTGAGTGGAAGGCTGCGCGAATATGATTTCGAGAATTCTCCCCGCCAGGCAGAAATGTTCTTACAGGCAGAAGAACTCATCCTGGTGGGGGTTCCACCACGGGGGTTACTGGCGGCTATTGAACAGGCCGCAGGAGCGCAACTATGAGTGGGCATAAAAGGGCTTTTGTACGCCTTTCCAGAAACGAGTATGAGCGCCTGCGGGATGCAGCAGAGGATAATCGTCTTGCCTCCAGCACGGCACTTGAACCAACGCCCGCACAGACTACTACACTGATCTCCGAAACGTCTTCAGCCATCTGGCAAGACCTGGAGCGAGCACAAACACGCCAGCGAGATCTGGAAGATGTCGTCGGGCGCTTTGATCGACAGGTATACCAGATCGAAAAGGCGACCGGCCAGGCTTTAATGCGACAGCGCTCCGAACTGGCTGAACAAATGCACGGCGCAGCCGGAGATCTGTACCGTTCGGTGGATGAACTGATCCGGCGGCAAGACCAGACTTTCCGCGAAGAAGTTGCGAGGGTGCAGAAAGAGACCCATACCTTATATGCAGCCTATGACGCCCAGCAACAAGACTGGAAGAGACTGAAAGATGGGCATACCAATCTGGTAGAAGATGCGCTGTCCTGGCTTGAGTCGGCGAAAGCAGTAAGGAATTTTATTAATGACCGTTACCCCCATGAATTGCTGGCACCTCAAGCGCTGGAACGCGCCTGCCAGGGGCTTTCCCTGGCAACCGACAACCTGCGCAACGGTGTAGGTGAAGCTGCGCTGGTCTCAGCCCAGCAAGCCTATCTACGCCTCTCCGACCTGCGCCTGGATTTGGAACGATTGGACGGAGAGCGACAGATCCTCTTGCGCGGATTGAGCGAGAAATTACGCGAATTGAACGCCCGAGCCCTATCTGCCAGGCAGATCCCCGCGGTTGACCTGGATGGGAACGAACTGGGCGTACCGTTGGAGGTTGATTTCTGGACCAACGGAGGTTTGAGCCAGTTATTAGGGGATATAAACAGTCTGTTAGTGATCCTGGACGAACCCCTGGATGCCGCTTCCCTGAACCAGATCCATCAGACCCTGCCGGAAATGGAGGAGCGCCTGAGCGGATTAGTCGAACAAGCCCGGCTGGCAGTGATCAATTCTCAATTACGCTTCGACATCGCCGAGGTGGTGGTTTCTGCCCTGGCAGAACAAGGATTTGCTCTGGAAGAAGGCGCCTATTCCGCAGGGGATGCCCGGGAGGGATATTGCGTGAAATTGAAGAATTTAGAAGGCGGAGAGGTGGAAGTCCACATCGCCCCCCGTCCAGGTGAGGAATTGGAGAACGACTTACATCTGCTTTCTCTGGACGCTGAAGCACGCACCAAGCACGAACTGCGTGTAAGAATGAAGGAGTTGATGCGCTCGCTCTCCTGGCATGGGCTCGACGTGGGAGGAATGCAAGAAAATAAAACCAGCATGCCTTCTACGGCAACCGGTGCGGTCAAGATGCGCCGAACCGCGCGGCTGGGAGGTTGAGTTGCTGGCAGTTGTGGAACGCATGGCACGCGCCTTGCAAGGGGTGGAGGGGCAGCGTTTCTGCATCCTGTATGGACCGGGTGTGGATGATAGTTTCATTGCGCCCGGACCGCGCGAGATCGGCCTTGAAGAATGCCTGCAAGCCGCCATGCACCAGGCGGGATATTCCAGCGTAGCTTTCCTGGCGCCTCACCGGCCGGTATATTTTCTGGGAGAGGGCGGGCAAATGCGCCCTTATGCTCCCTCAGACACACGCACGCTGCTCAACATGCCGCAATCGAGCGGGATGTTGGGAGAAGGTCCGCTGGGCCAAAACCGGATGCTGCGGGCAGACGGCACTCCCGAAGAAGAACGCCCTTTAACTGGAATGGGCGACATCCACGCGGTGAGAATCTTCGACCAATTGCTGCGCCGCACGGAACCAGGCCGCACTGCAATCGTTTTTTTACAGGCTGAGACGCTGCTGCGTCATTTTGACGATCTACGGACATTGGCCGGACTGGTAGGAGAATGGACACGCTTACCTGCTGCCAATCCCAATCTGGTGACCTTCGTTTTCTCAGCTGACCGTTATGACAGCCTGTGCGAGGCAGCCGAACGAATTGATCTACCAGAATTGCGTACTTTGATCCTCCGACGCGAAGGGGCTGTGGCCCAGATCGGCGGCCCGGATGCCAGGGAGATCGAACGCTTGATCCGCCACCAACGTCGGGCAAGGGGTTTACAAGTGGAAAGCGAAAATGTGGCGCGATTTGCGGATTGGATGGCTGCTGAAGGGGGCAAAGCCCGCGTATGGATCCGTCGATTGGAAGGGGTGAACCGATTGGACCTGGCTTCGGTTCGCGACCTGGGATGGTTTTCGGCTCACCCGGCTGGAGAACGCAGTGTAGAAGAACGCCTGAACGCCATGGTGGGATTGAAAGAGATCAAAGAACGCATGCGCGAGCTGGCGGATTGGCTACGTTTCCAGGCAGCCAGTGGGCAGAGCCTGCGTGAAGCTCCATTGCTGCATATGATCTTCACAGGCAATCCCGGCACGGGCAAGACGAGTGTTGCTCGCTTGATGGGGGAGCTGTACCACGAACTGGGATGGCTGCGCAGGGGCCATCTCGTGGAAGTGAAAAGCAACGACCTGGTGGCGGAACATGTGGGCGGAACGGCGGTCAAGACCAACCAGGTCATTGACCAGGCCCTGGACGGGGTGCTGTTCATCGACGAGGCTTACATGCTGACGGAGAATGAGCGGGGCGGATTTGGGCAGGAAGCGGTGGACACATTACTGGCGCGGATGGAGAACGAGCGTGGACGGCTGGTGGTGATCGCAGCCGGGTATCCGGGGAGGATGACCCATTTCCGGGCAGCCAACCCGGGCTTGCCACGTCGATTTCCAGAGGAGAACACTTTCAATTTTCCAGATTATTCCGAGGAGGAATTGTGGCAAATCCTCTCCGGCATGCTGGCAGAGCGAGCTATTCCGTTCGAGGAAGAGACCGCCAGCGAGCTGCGCGAAGCGGTGCGGCGTATGCTGGCAGGCAGAGACGAAACATTCGGCAATGCGGGCGAGATGCGCAGCCTGGCGGACGCATTGGAACGCCGGAGGGCAGCCCGCCTGGTGCGGGGGGGAGGCGATGCCGGGCTGCAGCGCGAGGACATCCCCGAAAGGTGGCGCAGCGAGCTGGACGCGGCTGCTGAAGCCTGGGAAAAACTAGAGCAATTAGTCGGACTGGAGCCGGTAAAACGCGCCTTAGGGCAGGTATATCGTTCGGCGCGTTATGCCCGGCTGCGGCGAGAAAAACAAGCCGATTACCATCCGGGCAACCTGCTGCAACATTGGATCTTTACGGGCAATCCCGGTACGGGCAAGACCAGCGTGGCGCGCCTGTTAGGTGAGTTGTACCGCGGGTTGGGATTGCTACGTAAAGGGCATTGCGTGGAAGTGTCGCGAGCCGATCTGGTGGCCGGTTACGTGGGACAGACTGCACTTAAAACCATGGCACGGGTGAAGGAAGCGTTGGATGGCGTGCTGTTCATTGACGAAGCCTATACGCTGATCAAAGATGGCAACGATTTTGGACAAGAAGCGGTGGACACGTTGGTAAAAGCCATGGAAGATTATCGCGAGCGGCTGGTGGTGGTGGCAGCGGGCTACCCTGAAAAGATGGCCCAATTCCTGGAGAGCAACCCGGGCTTAAGTTCTCGTTTTGCTCCCCCGGTAGAGTTCCCAGATTATTCGGCCAGCGAACTTGGAGCGATCTTGCGCGGATTTGCTGAAAATGGAGGTTTCCGATTCACACAGGTGGTGTTGGAGAAGGCGGTGACATCACTACTAAGCGAAAAAAACCAATCTCCGCTCAGCTTTGGGAATGGGCGCTCGGTGCATGAATTGCTGGAGCGGATGAAGGGCTGCCTGGCTGAGCGGGTATTGGAGATGCCCGACCCAAATGCGATCGAACTGGTCACGTTTGAACTGCAAGATGTTCCCGATCCAGCCCGGCGGATGCGGTCCAAGTCGGTGCGATTGAATCCGCAGGTCCAGAACGTACCAAATTGAGTGTAACCTCTCCGATTTCTTTCATCACATTACTAGCATCCTGATGTACAGCGATATGAATCTGAACCGCCAAGAGGAAAAGACGCCAGGATTTTTTCCGGGTAACATCTACGAATACAAGGTGTGGTTTCTCTATACTCATCAAACGTAAGAATAAATCTAGTCTCTGGGAGAATGCTATAATGATGCATATTCTTACGGAGGAGACCCACGATGAACCGGATCCTTGACTGGGAAGGCTGCAACAACATCCGCGACCTGGGCGGACTGGCCACCCGGGACGGCCGCACGACCCGCTGGGGGGCAATCGTCCGCTCGGACAGCCCGGCCCGGCTGACCGCGGAAGGATGGTCGGCGCTGTACGCCTACGGAATCCGTACCATCATCACCCTGCGCACGCATGGCATGGTGGAAAAGGAGCTTGACTTCATCTCCCCTTACCCTGACCTGGTGAATATTCAAATTCCAATAGAAGACATCACCGACAAAGAATTTTTAACTCAATGGGCGATGACCGAGCTGTGGAGGACGCCGCTCTACTACCAGGATGCGCTGCAGCGCTGGCCGGAGAAGCACGCAGCGGTGGTTTCGGCGGTGGCGCAAGCCCAGCCGGGCGGGGTGCTGTTCCACTGCATCCGCGGGCACGACCGGACGGGCATCATCTCGCTGCTGCTGCTGGCGCTGGCAGGGGTGATCCCAGAAGAGATCGCCGCGGACTATGTATTAAGCCCGGACCCGGATCGGGACGCACTGCTCGCAAGCCAACACACCAATTCCCGCGAGGTCATCCTGGCCACTCTGAAAGGGTTGGAAATTGAGGACTATCTACTTGGAGGGGGGGCGAGCCGGGAAGACCTGGCTTCCTTACAGAATCTACTGGTTGGCTGACCGTGTCTGGTTGAGAAGATAGGTATCGCGCAGATCTTTGGTAGTCTGCAATAGATTCTTATAGTGCGTTTTTTCATCAGACTGGATATCAAATGTAGCACGGAGGGGATTGGTCAGTTGGGCGCGCTGATCCTGGAGAGCCAGCAATTTTTCCAGGATCTCTCTGCGCTTGAGCAGGAGACCGCTCAACTCCTTATCTTCGCTCAGTCCGCGCATCTCATCTTCCATATGCTCCAAATCCTCTCCAATCCGGCGTTCTTCGGGCAAAGGCTCAATACCGGGGACCTTAAAATCCGGCAGGGAGAGTAAGCTATTGTGCTGGTTGAGATACAGATTCAGCAGCGACACCGCCTTGTCCAGGAGCAACTGGATCGTGACCAGGAGACAGCCATTGGTCAGGCGGGTAACGCGCAACTGGTGGACATCACAGCGCAGGACGCGGGATAATGATTGGAGAAATTCTCTTTGGCGGGTATCCTGGAAATGCACCGCGGTAGTCTGGATAGCCAAATTAATGCGCGCAAAGCGGATCTCCATGTCAGCATCCGGTATTTCAATTTCGGGTGGTTCACTCAAGGTGAGGCGCATGATGTCGTTAATCCTCTCCAAATGCGCCAACAATTCATTCTCGTGCTGGCGGCGCGAGCGAAAGGCGAATTCCTCCATTTGTTCAGCCGCGCGCTGCCACTCGGCCATTCCCAACAATTCACTGCCGGGCAGATCCTGGTAGACAATTCCCAACATCCACCGCGCCACCGACTGCATCCAGTTGCCATCCGAGAACAACCTTAATGCGCGCAACAGCAATTGGATCGAGGCATCCAGATCGCAAATCTCATAAAACCCCCAGGCGCAAACCACCATCACTTCCGGCAATTCAAGATAGGGGGTCCCCAGGCGAGGAGGATTGCCTGCCGGACCATCCCGGTGTGTGACGCGGGCGACTTCATGGCTCAAGCGTAACATTTCGGCAATGACGGCGCGCGCTTTTTGAGGATCGCCGCGCTCTTTCCGCAGGCGCATACGCGAGGCGACGTTCCGCTCTTGATAATCCATCCCCAGCAAGTCGGTGCTGGTGCCGGTCACACTCAACACATCTTTTTCGCGTGGATCGGCATGCTCCAGGTAGGCTCTCAACTGCTTTTGCCATGTCTTTGTGACCGTGCGGAAATGCCCCCACTTATCCAACCCCAACCAATCCAAGGCCTGCTGCATAACCCCGGCCAGAACCTTGTTCATGTTGTTGATCTGCGCCTGGTACCAATCCAGATAGCGCGCGGAAAGCATTTGATGATCTTCCTGGTTCCAAACATCCCGCCTGCGGTTGAGGAGGCGCTGCTTTTGGTCGCGGATACGGGTAAAGCCATCGATCCCCGCACGCAAATTCTTATAGCCTTGCAAATTCCTTCCCCGCAAAATATCCACGCTGCCCAACATCCAGGCCAGAACAGCTCTCTCGTGAATGGGGAGGGGGATCAACACGGCAGCACTGAGCAGTTCACGGGCCTGATCCAGTTCTTCCACCTTTTGGAAACAAATGGCCGACATGGCCAGGACCTCGGCGAACTGGCGCCGGGCATCCATATCAGACACAGTATCCAGGCGTAAATAGATCTTCTTGCTGTGAGCGATGATCTCATCGATCGAACTACGAAGACCCTCATTGGTAATGCGCGGTCCGCCGGCGAGCGTCATCAACCTGCCGGCTTTTCCGCGGAGATCCGCGCTCAAGCTGGATGGATGAAAATGGTTAAACCAAGTATCAAAGGCTTCCTGCAAATCAATCTGACGAATCATTCAGGGAGATCCTTGGGCGGCTCACGGTCGGCCATGGCTTCCAGCAGTTGCGCAGTGCGGAAGAGGAGGATGTTGCGGAGGTTCTGTTCGGGATCGTCGTTCAATTCCACATTATTGAGGGCTTCCGTAATGCCGATGATCAACTCGGCCTGTCCCTCCGCCCGACCCTGCTCGTGGTAGATCGCTGCGCGTGCGCGGGCGTAGGCGGTTTGGGCCTCGCTTTCCCCCATCTGATCGGATGCCCACAGGTTGATGCGGCTGTTATCCACATCCGGCTCGATGATATCCGGCACCCCGGCATCGATCCACACCAGGCGGGCACCAATATTGCGCAAGTTATTGGTGATGTTGGGAACAAAGGCCTGTTCGCGCATCGTGCGGCGGGGGTCTCCCCCGGCCAGGCCGGGCATTGTGACCTGGTCGATGGTATTGCCATAGACAAAATCTTCCACGGCGCCAGTGACGATGTTCTTGACCGCGACATTCCAATCCATATTGCCTTTTGCATCCGCGCTCATATTGTAGGTCATATTGCGCATGGCGTCGGGCGACATGGGGTAGGGGTTGGAGAGGGAGCGGCGACCTTCGTTCTCGCCCTCAGCCGGCAGGACGCGGTAGCGCCAGTTCATATTGCGCAAGGTAAGGCGGATCCGGTCGCGGGTGGTGAGCACCTTTTCTTCCTGGCGTTCGTGCTGATCTTCGGTGCTGATGACATGCACGATCCGCTCGAAATTGCGCAGGAAAAGGGCCTTGCCAATTCCCTGGCGCAAGTGACCATACGGCCCGCGAACCAAAACCGCACTGTCCTGCTCCACCTCCAGATAGCCTGGGCCACCGATCACGTCCATCTTGTTGATCTCGCCCGAAGCCAGAACCCGCTGTCCCCGGCTGATGCGCATGCTGCCGGTTCCCACAAAGAAAACCGCCGTAATGATGTGTCGGAAGGCCATACCAAAGGAAGGAACGTTAAACATTCCGCGAATATAATTGGCGGCGCCAACAAATACGATCAGGATCGCGGTGAGGGGGGCGATGAGGAAGCGCAGATTGATGGGGATCAGAAAGATCGTGAAAAGCGGGCGGATGACCGAATCGCCGAAATCGCCGCGGAAGAAGGGATTGCTTTGCAGGAGATCGCGCACGAATTGAGCAGAACGCCCCTGATCAAATGCCCGTTCGGCAAGATAAGCCACATCCAGGATCATCAAGAGCAACACAACCCCGGTGAGCGTGCCGATCAACCCATCCAAGGTATCGGGATTGCGCTGAAAATAGTCGCGGATACGCCGCCAGAACTCAGTCCATCGAACGAGGAAGCGGCGGCGAATTTCAGCCAGTTGGCGCAGCAAAGGATTCATAGCAACCTCAAACCACCGGCGGGGGATTGGCATCGTCAGGGAGCATCCAGTCGCGCAACATGCGCAGGGTGGAGATGGTATGCTCCGGAAGAAGTTGGCGGGTTTGGGGATCAATAGCCGCCCGCTCGAGGGATTGCAACACGCGCCAGGCCAGGGCTTCCTTGCTGGCGCCGCCGCGGTGGAGGATCACGTCCAACTCTTCGATCATCTGGCGCTGAGCCGCTGCCCGGGCGCGGTTGCGTTCGCGCATAGCATCGAACTCTGCGCGCGATTCAACGATCATGGCCTCGCTATCGATGCGCGCCTTCCAGAAACCAAGCCGCTTGACATACATCACCTCCGGCAGACGCAGCTCGGGGAAACCGGCGGCGATGACCTTGATGCCCCGATCGCGCAGGACCTTGCTGTTGGTGAGGGAGAGGATGGGGGAGACCAGGATCTCATCCGGGGCATAAGTGGCATCCGGCTGGAGGGAAAGCCCGTCGCGGTGGCGCACCAGGCGGCAAGCCAGGATGCCGTTATTACGGGCGGACAGGCGGACGCGGCGTTTGAGATCACTGTAAGGAGCCACGGTCGGGTCGGGGTTAAACATATCCTCGTAATTCATGCGAGAAAGCTCTTCGCGGAAGAAATCCACGGCCACCCGGTTAGGGAGATCGTCCCAGGGGAGCATCTGGTTTTGGTAAAGCGCCTGACCAAAAGCAGCCGCAAAGACGCGGTTGGAATCAAAAGCGGGGGGAGAATTTAGCGTGGTTTGCGGGGGAGGCGAATAAGCGCGCATGCTGCGCAAGGTGGTGGGCCGGCGGGCGAACTCGTGGAATTCAGCCCGGTCGGAGGCGTCCAGCTCAAGGTTATCAGCCACCGACTTGACCCGCCAGCGGCCGTTGGGCAGCTGCTCAAGGGTGACCACGCGTAAGCTATCAGCCACCTGGTCGCCGATGTAGGTCACATCCAGCACCTCAGGGTTTTGGCCAATGGTGAAGATGACCCACACCGGGGCCGTGACCTCAATCCCATCGCTGGTGTATCCCACATTACCGGGTTGGAGACGAAACTGGCGGCGCAGGTCAAGCGTGGCGTGGATCTCCTCCTCCGGCCAGGTGAAGATCACCCCCGGTCCGCGCACGCGGGCGTTCTCGGCGCGGTCGATCATGCCAATGAGGCGCAGGAAGCGTGCCAACCATTTACGGAACGGGGCGATCAGATCCGGCTTGCGCACGCCTGCTTCCATGGCAATGGCGCTGTTAGAGTCCAGCACGATCACCCCCGGCCATTTGGGTGACATACCCTCCTGGTTGGAGAGGATGCGTCCATTCTCCACGAACAGGCGCGGCCCATGCCATCCCATGATGTAAAGGAAAAGATACATGGGGGCGCGGCGCACCTCAGAAAAACCGCGCACCGGAAGGACCGCCAGGCCAACGATGAACAACCAGATGAGAAAAACAGCCAGGAAACCGACCAGACAATTAAAACCCAATATCCAAACGGCGTCGAGCGTATAGGAGGGAAAGCCGACATCATGTCCCAGCAAAATGGCAGCGAAACGAAGGAAAAAATCAAATAGTCCGAAGAATTCCCCCAGAAAGGCTAACACAAAAACGGCCAAGATAATGATCATCAAGGTGCGATAGCTAAATGATCTTCTGCGTGCCCGAAGCCGGCGATTTGCCATTGCGTGCCCTATGGTCCAGAACGGTGATATTTCGTCAGGTATTGAAATCAGTATATCCTTTTCATTGTCGATTTGTCAAGCCAAGTAGGTTATAATAAGAAAATACCATTCTGGGAGGTTGGCATGGATAATCTGCATATCTCACCCCACCCGCTGGTCGCCCACAAATTGACCAAGTTGCGCGACAAACGCACCGAACCCAAAAAGTTCCGCGAGCTGGTGCAGGAGATCGCCGGACTGCTGGCGTATGAGGCCACGCAGGACCTGCTGTTGATGCCGCGCGTGGTAGAAACGCCCTTGCGTGAATATGCGGGAGCGGAACTGCAGGAAAAGATCGGGCTGGTGCCGATCCTGCGCGCCGGATTGGGGATGGTGGAGGGAATTTGGGGATTGATGCCCTCGGCGGAAGTGTGGCACCTGGGCTTTTTCCGCGACGAGCGTACGCTCAAACCGGTGGCCTACTACAACAAGCTGCCTATTGCTCCGCGCGTATCGGTTTGCCTGCTGCTGGATCCCATGCTGGCGACCGGCGGCTCGGCCACCGCAGCGGTGGACGTGCTGAAACGCTGGGGCGTGAACCGGATCAAGTTCATCGGGTTGATCGGCGCGCCGGAAGGCGTGGAAGCGCTGCATGCCCGCCACCCGGACGTGCACATCTACCTGGCAGCGCTGGATGAGCGCCTGAACGAGAACGGTTATATTCTGCCTGGACTGGGAGACGCCGGAGACCGCCAGTTCGGCACCGGCTGAGTGCTTACCCGCCGATCTGCCCCATACAACGAACGTTTGGGGTATCCCCTGCGTCCAACTCGTGCCCCTTGGGCTTGAGTTGGACGGCTTTTTGTATTAAGGGCAGCAAATCCTCTCCGGCACGCAGAGCATCCCGCACCGACACCTCGCCGTCGTTGAGCAGGCAGGGGCGCAGGCTGCCGTCGGCAGTCAGGCGCAGACGGTTGCAATCCTGGCAGAAGCAGCTGCCCAGGGGTGAGATGACCCCCACCGTTCCGCGCCCGCCGGGCAGGCTGAATTCCTGAGCAGGGCCGCTGCCCACCTTTTCCTTCAGCGGCTGCAAGTCCAGGCCGGACAACGCCTCCAGGATCTCCTGTACGGAGAGGTAAATGCGGCCTGGGGGGAGGAAGCCCTCGCCCCAGGGCGCCTGATTCTTGACCGGCATCAATTCAATGAAGCGAACGTTCCAGGGATGGTCCCGGCTGAGCAGGGCCAGGTCAAGCAGTTCATCGTCGTTAACGCCGCGCATGGCCACCACGTTGATCTTGACCGGATTCAACCCGGCCTGTTCGGCAGCCTCCAGTCCGGCAAAGACACGCCGGATGGAACCACCGCGGGTGATGCGGGCAAATCTAAGGGGATCAAGCGTATCCATGCTGACATTGATACGATGGAGACCGGCCTCGGCCAGCGGGCGGGCCAGGTTCTCCAGCAAAATGCCGTTGGTGGTGAGGCTGATATCCTGGATGCCGGGCACGGCGGCGATCTTACGCACCAGATCGGGCAGCCCGCGCCGTACCAACGGCTCGCCACCAGTCAGGCGCACCTCGCTGACCCCCTGGGACGCGGCAACCTGGACCACCTGGAGGATCTCCTCATAGGTCAGAATATTCTCATGCGGCTGCAATTCGATCCCCTCCGGCGGCATGCAATAGACGCAGCGCAGGTTGCAGCGGTCAGTGACCGAGATGCGCAAATAAGTGATCCGACGCCCAAAGCGGTCCATCAGCATGCAAATATTCTACCATTTTTGTCCAATAATTCGATATCCAAGAATTCCTTAAACAAAAATCTCTTCCCGTAATCGAAGAGGTGGGGCGCTTTTATGATTTATGGGCATTGGAAATTGATTGCAGCGGGATCCTAGGGCTTCACCTGCAGGCCGGTCAGGCGGGAGAGGAGCAGGCGCAAGGCCAGGACCGGCAGCCAAAGCACCAGATGCACCAGCAGGCTGGCGCCAAAAATGAGAGCCAGCGAGCTGAGCAGAGAATACAGGCTGGGGGCCAGGTGCTGCTCCATCCACGGCCCAGCGCCGGCCAGCAGCACCATTCCCAGCAAACCGGCCGAGATCAAAAGGATGGGCAGCCAGGATTGTCGGTCGGAGGCGGAGGGCAGCATGGTGCTGCTGACCGTGAAAGCCAGATAAAACCACAGCCAGAAATCCGGCAGGAGGGGCAGCTGGTGCAGGGCATCCAGGAAAGCCTGCCATTGCCCGGCTGCGGCCAACCCGGCCAGCTCCGGCAGGGACAATTTCGCAATCGCCAGCCAGGCCACCAGCGCTCCGCCAGTCAGGAGAGGGGCCAGGCCGATCAACGAATCGCGGACGATGTCGGTCTGGCGGGTTTCCACGTAGCCCAGGCGCAGACGTCCGCCGGAGAGCATCTTGGGGAGGAGGGAGAATTTAACCGCCTTCACCCCCAACAGGCGCGCCATGAGGTAATGGCTTAACTCATGCAACAGCACACCGGGGAAGAATAGTAAGGAAAAGATGCCCACCGCAAGCTCCTGGCGGCGGGTGAGCAACAAAAGCACCGCCTGCAACTCAAAATGCAGGCGGCGCTGCACAAACAAGAACAATGCCAGGCAAACCAGCAGCCAGGCCAGGCTCTCCAAAGAGGCAGCCACGCGCCTTACTTCCTGGCAGCCTCGACGATCTTGACGAAATCGGCAGGTTTGAGGCTGGCGCCGCCCACCAGCGCGCCATCCACGTCTGGCTGGCCAAAGAATTCAACGGCGTTGGCCGCGGTGACCGAACCACCGTAGAGAATGCGCATGGATTCGGAGACCTGCGCGCCGAACATGTCCGCCAGGGGAGTGCGGATATATTCTTTGTGGACCTTCTCGGCCACATCGCTGGTGGCAGCCAGGCCGGTGCCGATGGCCCAAACTGGCTCATAGGCGATGACGATACTCTGGGCCTGCTCGGGGGTTAACCCGGCTAGGCCCAGGCGCACCTGGCGCTCCACCACCTCGTGGGTCTTGCCGGCCTGGTTCTCCTGCAAGGTTTCACCGATGCAAACAATGGGGATGAGGCCGACGGCAAGAGCAGCTTTGATCTTCTTATTGACGGTCTCATCCGTCTCGCCAAAATAGGTGCGACGCTCGGAGTGGCCGAGGATGACGTACTGGCAGAATTCCTTGATCATGGCGGGAGAGACCTCGCCGGTGTAGGCGCCAGAGGCCTCCCAGTGCAGGTTCTGCGCGCCCAGGCAGACGGTCTTGCCTTGCAGCAATTTGGATGCAGCCATCAGGGCAGGGAAGGGCGGGCAAAGCACGCACTCTACCCCCAGGCCGGATGGATTTTCGGCGGTGATGGGGAAGGGAGGGCAAAGCACACCCTTTTGGGCGGCTTCCAGACCGGGCAGCATCTCCGTGATCAGGGCTTCGGCCTGCGCGACGGTCTTGTTCATTTTCCAGTTTCCAGCTACGAACGGTTGACGCATGATACACCTCAAATTATGGATTGGTTTTTAGCATTTCCAACAAGAGGCCAGCGCGCGCCACGATCCAATCCGGCATGCCGGCAGCGGCCTTGACCTCTTCCAGAGCTTTGGTAGCAGCGGGAATATCCTTGAGCTGAATGTACAGCTCGCCTTGCAGCAAGAGCGCTTCGGGGAAGCGTTTCAATTCCACGGGACGGTTGAGCAGCTTGCCCAGGCTCTCCTTAGCCGCGGCAGGATCTCCAAAATACAGCTCGCGGCGGGTAGTGGCCACCACAAACAGCGGGTTATCAGCATGCTGCTTGAGAAAATCTCCCGCAAGGGGGTCTTTGGCCAGCTCGTAGAGGGCGCGGTGGACCATCTGGCGGGCGGCGTCGGAGGGCAGGGTTAATTCCACCCCACCGGAGCGGTAAGCTGCCATGCCAACCAGCAGCCAGGCCTCTTTGCCGGCCCAATAATCAAAGACATCGCTGTAACGGGCCCAATCATCGCGGGCCTGATCAACGATCTTTTGGACGAGATCGCCCGCCACGATCAAATTTCCCTGGTCCCAGGCTGTAACCGCCTTTTCCGCCAGGGTCATCACATCCTGGGCCGGAGGCTGGGAGGTGAGGGCGGGAGGATTGCCCTGGTTGACTGGTCCGCCCTGGTCGAAGGGCATGGGGGTCTCATCACTCACCATTTGGACGATATCCTGTTTGGTGATGCCTAATTTTTGCAGGATCTCCGGCAGTCGGTTGAAAAGGATCAGGCAGGTAACGGCAGCGATCAACACCACCGCGACAATTCCGATCATCCAGTACTTGGCGGCAGGCGGGCGGTGCGGTTTGGCGGCAACCATCTCGGCTGCCGGCACAGCGGTGGAAGCCACAACGGTTGGCGGGGAAACGGGATCGGAAGCCTTTTCGACGGTCAATTTCAGCAGCGTGGGGGCAGTGGCCACCGGCGGCACCTGGGCGGTGGGAGCCCGGGCAAAGGAAGGCGAGATAACCGGGCTGCTCATGCCCTCGCCCAGCTCACCCTTAAGGGCGGCGCGGAAGGCGTTGACCAGCGAGGACACGTCCGCAAAGCGGTCGTTAGGATCCTTGGCCAGCGCGCGCAGGAGCACCCGCTCCACGGCTTCCGGCACCTGCGGATTGACCTGGCGCGGGAGCGGCAGGGGGGTGTAGATGTGGTCGTGGATGATGGCGAAGGGGGTATCGGCATTGAACGGCACGCGCCCAACCACCATCTCGTAGAGGGTAACGCCCAGGGAATAGACATCCGTGCGGGCGTCCAGGTTAGGCTTAGAAAGAGCCTGTTCGGGGGAAATGTACTGAGGAGTGCCTACCAGGCGGTCGCTGGTCAGGCTGGATTCGCCCATCTGGGCCATGCGCGCCAGGCCGAAATCCGCCAGGTAGATGTTCTTGTCTTTGGCCAGCAGGACATTGGAGGGCTTCACATCGCGGTGAAGGACATTCTGCTCATGGGCATAGGCCAGAGCCGCACCCACTGCCTCCAGAATGGTAAGGGTTTGGGCCAGGGAAAGCGGGGCGCGCTCCATGGCGGCCTTGAGCGTCTCCCCCTCGATGAATTTCATCACCAGGTACGGGCGGCCCTCATGTTCGGAATAATCATAGATCGGGACGATATTGGGATGTTCCAGGCGGGCCACCACGCGGGCCTCGCGCTGAAACCGGGCCAGGAAGTTGGGATCTTCGGTAAAGGCGGGATGGAGAACTTTGATCGCAACGTAGCGGTCCAGGGAGGCATGATAGGCCTTGTAGACAGTGGCCATGCCCCCCTGCCCCAGTTGTTCAACAATGCGATAAGGGCCAATATTTTCACCAATCGCGAAAGACATCCCAAAACCTCCAGCCGGAATATGGCTTGATTATAGCCTTAAATAAGAAATGCCGACAAGAAATGACGGCATTCATAACAATTTTTTAGTTTTTGTGACGGATCGCAATCCAAGAACTGAAAGTATATCGATTCAGGAGAGCTTAGCAAGCTCCTGCTGGATACCATACTGAACGGTCTTTTTGGGTTTTAACCACAACTGCCAGATGCTAAAGGTGGCTACCATCAGATACCCACAGGCGCTGGAGAGCAGCCAGGGCGCCATCAGCAGCCCCACGGTAGGCCACAACACTAACACAGCGGTGATCAGGTAGATGCCCATGGCCAGTTCCCCGATCACATACAGGGCTGGCATGGAGATGTGGAAGCGCTTTCCGAAATCGCGGGTAACGGATTGGCCGCCCTTGGGGGTGGTCACAAATGTTCCACCCTTAAAGAGCAAGCCGGAGATCACGCCAAAGCCGCAGCTGAAGGAAAGCCCAATGCCCAGCAAGGCCAGACCCGGCAAGAGAAACATACGCTGCCAGGCGCGGGGAAAACTGCTGGAACGGGTGACGAAGTAATACATCGGCGGACCCACCCCGGCGAAGAAAGTGAAAACGAAGAAATTAAAGAAGCTGGGCGCCAGGATGCCGATGGGCAGGGAGAGGAGCAGCATCATCAGGGTGGCAAGGAAGGAGAAATCAAAGCTGAAACGCACAATGCTTTCCAGGCGCACCTTCCAGGGCAGGCGGGCTCTGGCGACCTTCCAGAACGATTTGCGGTAGTCCTGGGTGTGACCCTTAGCCCAGCGGTATTGCTGGTTGAGAAAGGCGTCCATGAGAGCAGGAACTTCCGAAGCCACCAGCGCCTCCGGTACAAAGCCGGCCTTCCAGCCGCCGATCTGGCTGCGAGTGCTCAGGTCGCGGTCTTCGGTCAGACTGTCATACTGCCAGCCGCCAGACTGCATGATGCACTCTTTGCGCCACATGCCGGCTGAACCGCTGAAGCCCTGAAAAAGGTCCAACTCCTGGCGGACGGGAAATTCGACCATGAAATAGGCATCCAGCCCCACGGTTTGCAAGCGGGTGATTAGATTGGTCTTGTCATTGATCTGGATACAGCGGGATTGAACCCAGCCCAGTTTCGGATTGTTGTGGAAATATGGCACCACTTTCTTGAGCCAGGCTTTCTCCGGGACCGAATCCGCGTCGAAGATGGCGATCAGCTCGCCGCTGGCAAAGCGCATGCCGTACATCAGGTTGCCGGCTTTAGCGCCTTCGCGATTAGGACGGTGCAGGTAGAGAATATCGAAACCGGCCTTCTTGTACTTTTTCACCAACGGCTTGAGCAATTCGGAGGTGAAATCGGTGGAGTCGTCCAGAACCTCGATCTGCATCAATTCCCTGGGATAGTCCAGGTTAGTGACGGCTGAGATCAGGCGCTCCACCAGGAAGCGTTCATTATAAACAGGAAGCTGGATGGTCACACGCGGCAAGGAATCCGGCAGAGGGGGTGGAACCAATTTCTTGTGGCGGACACGGAACAAATAGACAAGGCTGATCGACAGGTAATAAGCCCCAAAAAGAAACAGGGTTACCGCCGATAGCGCAAACAAGATCAAAATAAGAAGATTGAAAACCGTGCCGATGTAGATACCATCCGTCAATAAATGATGCTGCCGGCCGCTTACAGCCAAGCAGGGGATTGCCATTCATTAGGCTAATTGTACCAGATATTTAACCCTGAATCCCTCAGCGGGGAAGGGACCAATCCCCGTCGGCGGGACAGGTGAAGGACCAGCGCTCGGACCACCAGATGGTGAAGCGGGGATCGGTGGTGGGGATGTCGCGGATCACACAGGGTTTCTTGTTCCATTCGGCGAGGCGGGTCTCCAGGGCAGCACGCCAATCCTCGCGCATCCAGGGCTGGATAATGACGCCCACGTCCTCGTTCTGGATCAGGTCCACCACGGAAGGAGGCAGTTCGCTGCCGGTGACCGCCACCCGCTGTAATTGGGTGACTGAATCCGGCACAGCGTAAATCTGCTGGGCCAGGCGAAGGCCGTCAATATTCCAGCCTTCCTCAGTGATGAAGAGGTAGATGCGGCGGGGGGCATCTTGCATGGCCGCACTTTGCAGCGAAGCATCCCGTTGAAGCATGCGCAGGAAGAGCATCTCCATGGAAGGTTGGCCTTCGGAGCGCTGACGGGAAAGGCTGTAAGCCTGGTACAGGTTGCCTGCCAGGATGCCGGCCAGCAGCAGCACGGCCAGGGCGGTCGCCAGGCGCGGCGGGGCATGCAGGCGCTGGAGCTGCCAGGCCAGCCAGCTCAATCCCAGGGCAGCCAGGAGGGTGAACCAGGGCAGGAGCAGAAACATGCGCGTGTTGGCAGGCGTGCTGCGGTCATGCGTGGCGCCGACAAAGAAATTGAGGAGCAGAAAGCCGAGGAGGAGAAAGACGGCAAAGCGGTCGCGGCGCAGGAGCTTGATAGCCCAGGCCAGTCCGAGCAACACCAGCATGCCTGAGAGAGGATCAACATAGGAAGAAGTGACAAAGTGGCTTTCCTGGGCAATGTACAGAAATGAGAAGAGCGAATAAAGAAAATTACGCGCCAGGTGGCCTGCGATGCCGCCATCCTGCTGCATGATATCCGGGTTGTAAAAAAGGGTTCCGGCCACTTTGGCCTGCCAGTACTCGGGCTGGAAAATAAGAGGGGAAAAGAAAATGAAGAAGGCAACCCCGGCCAGGAACCAGCGCTTGAGGGCCGGGCGGTTAAAGGGCGGGTCGTACATCAGCATCAGCAGGCCGGCCAGGGGCAGCACGTACAGCGCCGCGGGATAGACATAGAAGACCAGGCCCAGGGAAAGGCCGAGGAAGGTGTAATTCAAGGCGCGGCGGGAACGCACCGCCTCCCCGGCTGCCCACAAGACCAACCCCATGACAAACAAAGCCTGGAGATTGTTATAACCGATCTTGCCAAAGGTCATCAGGTAATGCGAGCAGCCGAGCATCCCGGCGCCGAGCAGGGAAACCCGCTCGTCCAGGAAACGTCGGAAAAAGAAATAGAACATCGGGATGGAGAGGGCGGCCAGGTAAAGGCTGCTGAAACGCCAACCGAAGTTGTTCACCCCCAGCAAGCCCATAGATAGGGCATGAAAGACGGAAGAAAGGTAAGGGTGGCTGCCATAGACGCCCATGCCGTTAAAGAAATGGCTGGTGCGGTAGTCCCAGGTCTGGTACTGGAGAATATCCCGGCCAAAGGTGAAGAAACTATATTCATCTCCGATGGTGGAAAAGGCCCAGGAATTGATATTGAGGGTAAAGAGGAAGACGGCAGCCAGGGTGACCCAGTGGATGGTCTGAATGCGGCTGCGGAGGCGCCAGAGGTTCAGCAAGGCCGCCACCAGCAAGCCAAAGGTGAGCAAAGCAGTGGGGCGTCCGACGCTGGAATCGGAGAGGAAAACGATCAAACTGAGGTGGGCCAGGCCGAGCGGCCAAAAGCGCGCCCACCAACCGCGAAGCATCATAAAGAGCGTCCCGGCGGAGTATTCCGCCAGCACACGCCCCAAGAGATAGACCAGAATGGCGGGGAGTAGTTCGATGCCGGGGGCTATGCGCGAACCTGCGGCGAGGAGCATAAGCAAGAGAAACCAGCCCAGGGCCAACACCTCCAGGCCACGGGCAATGCGGCGCTGTTCGGGGCGAATTGCTGCTTTTTGCTCCTGGCTGTCGCCCGGGGCAGCCGGCGCCTGGTTGTTATGCGGGCGGTTGTCGCGTACGGCAAAGACCACCAACAGCACTAAAAGCACGGCAGAAGCGATGATGATCAGAAAGTAAGACGGCCACCATAACTGACAGAAGAACTCACTGCGGCACCAGGTGTCACGCAGGAGGTCGTGCACCTGGCGGTCGAGCAACCAGCGGTCCAGGAAGACGAGGAAAGGCGGCAAGGCCGCCAGGAGGATGCACAGCCCCAGCAAGGCCCAACGGCCCAGCTTGCGGGCGATCTCCCAATAGTGGCTTTCATCCAGAGAGGGAAGCGGCGCCGAGGACGGAGACGCCGGAGGCGGGCTGAAAGGCCAGGCAAGCTGCTGCTGTTGCAAGCGGTGCAGGTCTCCTTCGAGTTCAATGATCTCGGCTGAGGCATCCGGCGCCTGGACCAGGATCAACGGGGATTCTGGCTGAGGCTGCGCTTCGGGCTGGGATTGGGGAGCGGGCGGCGGGGGTGTTTCGGCCGGTGGTTTGGGCGCAGGCGCAGCGCGCCTCAACAGACCCTTCAACACTGCGGCAGGCCAACCTCCCCGGTTCGGTTTCTTTGCACTCATCTGGTCACCTCTGGAAAATGTGAGATAATTATACAGCAGTATGAGAAATTTAAACCGCAAAGACGCGAGGGCGCGCAGGAATAAAGTGGTATAACAACAGCGTCTTAGCGTCTTCGCGGTTAAAAAAATTAATTTAATGGAGTAGGAAAACCATGTGTGGAATTTTTGGGATCGTTTGCGCGGACGAGCAGGTCCTGGGTCCGATCATGACCGACGCCGGAAGGCAGCTTTCGTACCGTGGATATGACTCGGTTGGCTGCGCCACCATCGACAAGACCGGCAAGATCGACCTGCGCAAGGATGTGGGCAAGGTGAACGATGTGGCGGAACGGCTGAACTTCGCCGAGATGCGCGGCACGCGCGGCATTTTACAGCTGCGTTGGGCCACCTTCGGCGCGCCTTCGAAAGAGAACACCCAGCCGCACCTGGATTCGACCGGGCAGATGGTCGGGGCGCACAACGGCAACGTGGTCAACAACGTGGAATTACGCCAGCAATTCATCGCCGAGGGAATGACCGTGCGCTCCCAGAACGACGGGGAGAGCTGCGTGCACGCGGTGGAACGCTACCTGCGCCAGGGCTTCGAAGTGGTGGAGGCCATCCGCCACGCCTACGACGACCTGGCCGGGGACTATGCCTTTGTGATCAGTCAGGTGGGCGAGAACGCGCTCTACGCGCTGAAAAAAGGTTCCGGGCTGGTGGCCGGGTTAACAGAGGATATGGCCTGCCTGTCCTCCGACCTGCCCTCGCTGCTGCCGCTCACCCGCCGGGTGGTGCGCATCAACGACGGCGAGATCGTGCGCCTGACCCCCGGCGTGGTGGAAGTATTCCGTGTGGAAGACGGGCAAAAAGTGGAACGGGAGCCAGAACTGGTGACCGAGAGCATGGAGGCGGCCCAGAAGGGAGGCTATCCGCATTTCATGTTGAAAGAAATCTACGAACAGCCGCAGGTGGCGCGCGAACTGATCCACCTGCTGGAAAACTCGGCGGATGTGGAAAAAGTGGTGGAAGCCATGCGCTGCGCGCCGCGCGTCTACCTGGTCGGCTGCGGGACAAGCTACCACGCCTGCATGGCGGGGGCAATGTTCTTCAGCCATCTGGCCGGCAAGCCGACTATCCCAGTATTGGCACCGCAGTTCACGGCCCAATACGGCCCGACCCTGGGGCCTGAAGATGTGGGCATCTTCGTCAGCCAGAGCGGCGAGACAAAGGATGTGCTGAATGCGGTGGAGATCGCCAAAGAGCGGGGCATGCGCGTCTTTGAGCTGGTCAACGTGATCGGCTCGAACCTCACGCGGGTGAGTGAGGTGTACCTGCCGCTGGCCTGCGGGTACGAGATCAGCGTACCGGCCACCAAGACCTTCTCCAACCAGGTGATCGCCTTCCTCTTCCTGGCCATGCGCCTGAGCGGGCGCAGCACCCACGAACTGGAGCACCTGCCGGAGCAGATCCGCTACACCCTGGATATGGTGCTGCCGCAACTGGAAGGGCTGGACAAGATGCTGGCAAAGTGGGACGACCTGTACTGCCTGGGCTACAGCTTCACTTATTCGATCGCCCTGGAAGGGGCGTTGAAGCTGAAAGAGGTCACCTATGCGCATTGCGAAGGAATGCTCTCGACCGAATTCAAGCACGGGCCGCTCTCGGCAGTCCGCGCCGATTACCCGGTGCTGTTCGTCACCTCGCCGGAGGGCGTGGCGCTGACGATCAGCGGGATCAATGAGGTCACCTGCCGGGGCGGGTACGCCATCGCGATCGGCGAGGAGGATGCCCGCCTGCGTGCCAACGCTAACCGGGTGATCGTGCTGCCCAAGGCCGGCCCCTACGTTAACACGCTCCTGAGCGTATTGCCGCTGCAGTTACTCTCCTACCAGGTCAGCCTGGCGCGCGGGTACGATCCAGACTTTCCGCGCAACCTGAGCAAGACGCTGACGGTGGATTAAGTACCTGACCGTTTAACAACTACTTTGAAAGGTTATGGCGAGCGACCCACCTCCGGCGAGGAACAGAGTAATTTCCCTCCAATGTTCACATGAGCGCCAAAAGGGGGATTGCGTCGTCGGGCTAAAGCCCTCCTCGCAATGACGTAAAAAAGAGAGAGCAGCCACTGGCTGCTCTCTCTTTTTCTTTATCTATTGGCTGATGGTGAATACCGACCCGGCGCTGCTGCCTTCCACGTCCGGGAAGTAATACTCGTAGGCGTGGGTGGGCATAGCGCGGAACTCGCCGGCCTGGATGGGGGTCAGACGATAGGTCAGCTCGTAGGTGCCCGCGGAAAGGGACGTGGCAGCCCAGCGCACGTGGTCGTCATAGACCTTGGGAGTGCCGAAGAACCAATATCCGTAGCCGCGGCTGAAGTAATCCGTCCAGGAGTAGACCACCGGGCTGTCCTTGCCGCCCTGCTGGGTGGTATTGAGGGTGGCGTCCATCACCTCGGCCCCGGCCGGGAAGAAGTCTTCCACCACCAGGTAAGAGCTGTCGTGCGGCAAGGTGAGGGTGACGCGGACGAGAATGTTCTGGTTGGCAGCCAGGGAGATATCGGTGATCGGCTGGCATTCTTCAGCAACGCAATCCTGCCCATCCAGATAGTAGGAACGGGTGACAGTCATGCCCTTATTGACCGCGGCCTGCTCCTCTACCGGCTTATTCAAGCGCAAGAAGGCGCGGTAGTACAGGCGGCCGCTGCCCTCGCCGCGCTGGATGCGTAAAGCATTCGGATCGGCGGGATAAAGGACACTGAGTGGGACGGTGGAGGTGACGGTGGTGAGTGCATCGGGGCTGCTGGCCTGGCCGGCGGCGATGGCATCGCCGTTCAGACTGGCGGAGAAGGCATAATCGGCTTGCAGGTCGCCGGTGGCGGACATGGCCTCCGCCAGGGCATACAGCACCCAGGCCGAGTCGTAGCTGGAAGTCCACCAACCGCCCGCGTTGCGGGTGATGACCAGGTAGCGCACTGCATCGGTGAGGAGCGGGTTGGCCGGGTCAAACTTGGCCAGGGCAAGGATCACCACCGCGCTGTTGAAGTTGGCGCTGTCAAAGTTGAAGACGTTCGGATTGGGTGATTCCCAATGGGCGCCGGTGGCAGAACGCACCGCACTGCCCTCCAGATCGGAGAGCAAGGTGCGGTACTCCTGGGTGTTGTCCGGGTACTGATACTTGTAGGCCATGGCCAGCATGGCGCGGGCGTAAGGCGCCAGACGGTCGCGCAGAGCATACAGGGAGCTGAGATCCACCGAATAACCAGACTCGCTGAGCACATAGGCTTTAAAAGTCTCGCTATTCAACAAATCTTCACCGCTCTGGATGGATACCGCAGAAACCGAACCGGAAATGAAGGTGCGAGCATTGTCAATGGTCTGCTCCGAGACCTCAAAGCCTGCCTGTTGCGCACGGACAAGCGCCAGCAGGCTATAGCAAGTAATGGTCATATCCGGAGAAGTCGTGGAGGGCAACCAGCTCCAGCTACCGTCCTGGTTCTGGGCGGTCTGCAGCCAGGCGACGCCTTCGGTGATGGCGCTTTCCAGATCAGTTTTCAACTCCGGACGGGCCAGGTTGAGCTTCTTCAAGACGTTGTAAGCGGCGGTGTTGGCGAACAGGCGCGAAACAACCGGTTCAGTGATGTCATAGGGGAATTTTTCCAGAGCTTTGAGCCCGTCAAGGATGCCTGCCCCCAGGGAAGGGGAAAGCTCCACGGTCAGGTCGCCGCCGGTGGGGGTGAAACTGCGCGGCAGGCTGACCACTTCCAACTGCTCACCGGTCTCCGCCAGCATGCCGGCAGTGCCGTAAGACTGGGAAGAACTGTAATGGAGGACCGGCAGGTTGCCCCATACCGGACGGGTGACATCTTCCAGGTCGCCGGATTTGGCGCTGTAGATCAGCTCGACGGATTCTACATCCTGCACACGTGCCCACCAGGTCAGGTTAACGCGCCCATGAGCGGGAATATCCACCGTCTGAGCGGCGGCATCTTCCAGTTCCACACCGTTGGCTTGCAGGGTGACCTGCACGCCGGTCAGATCGTTGGCGGTGTTGTTATTGACATTGGCGCCCAGCTGGACGCGGTCGCCGACCACCAGGAAGCGCGGAGTGACCGGGCGGACCAACAGGTCTTTGCTGACCACCACCTCAGTGACCGCCTCGCCAACCTGGGTGGAGCTGGAGAGGCCGCGCAGGGTGGCGACCCAGGTAGTGAGATTATCGGGGAGAGGGAACTCCACCTGAGCGCGCCCGGAAGCGTCGGTGACGATATTAGCGCTCCAGAAGGCAGTGTCCTCGAACTTCTCGCGCAGGGTGGGCGTCAGAGAGCCGTCGCCGCCTCCCCCGCCGCGCCCCAACTGGAGGGCCACGGCGCGCTCGCCGTAAGCAGCCAGGGAGAGGCTGGTGGAAATAGCCAGCGGCTGGACGGAATAGAAGGCGTCCAGGATCGGTTCGGCGTTCGGGCTGGCCAGGGCAAAGATGGCTTTATCCACCACCGCCAGGGAGAACTCTCCCTGAACGGGATTGCCGTCGCGGTCAGTGACCAGCACGTCAAAGCGCATCGTGCCGCCCGGTTCGCCCTGTTCCGGGCTGGGGGTGAGGCTGACATTGAGGGTGTAGGCGGATGGGGTCACCTGGAGATTGACATATCCGGCGCGGAAGTCGGCTATGCCGTCCTGAGTCTTGCCAAGCACCACCACGGAGAAGTAGATATTGGGGGCGTCCTCGTCGGTGAGCGGGAGGGCATAGGTGTAACCGGCCTCGCTGAACTGGATCATATCGGTGCGCATCACCTCACCACGCTCCAGGGTCACCAGGCCAACAGCGCCCGGTCCAAAGGGATTGGGGATAAAGATCTGCGCGGTCTGGCCGGGCTCGTACTGGTCGGCATCCACAGTCAGGCGCAGGCGGTTGTTCGCCTGAGCCGGCCAGGGAGCGTAACCAACGCCGGTGACCCAGACCATGGACTGGCTGAGTGCATTGCCGCCGGTGAGGGTGACCTCATAAACGCCGGCATCGGGCGGGGTGAAGGCGACGCGCGCCTGGCCCAGGCCGTCGGTGGACAGGTCGGTGCTTGCGACTTCGGTCTTGATCTGCTCATAGTCGTAGGAGCCGCTGTCGGCGTTGTAGGTGGTCTGTTTCCACTCGACCTTGTTGAATACGGCGTGCAGGGCGATCTGCCCGGCATTCTTCTTCTGCCAATCCACGGTCTGAATGGAAAAGCCCAGTTCTTTGCCGGCCTGGCCCACCCACTGCTCAGGGTTCACGCCGATATAGAACGCATCGGGATGGACAGTGAGGGTAGAACGCCCGCTAACGGGGTACTCGCCCTCCTGGATCAGGTTGGCCTCCAGGGTGAGGGTCTGCGGCGAGCCGCCGGCCAGCGTTTCCTGGATATCCGCCCAGGGGATATTGACCGAGTAGGTGCCGTCAGCAGCGGTTTCCACCTCGCCGCCGGCCAGGTAATTGCCCAGGCCGGATTCCCAGTATGCCCAGGGCGGGAGCAGCCAGCGAGTGTCGGACGGACCGGTCTCGAAACCAGGCAGATAGAAGTAATCCGGATAGGAGTAGAGCGACCAGCTGATCTTCATGTTGGCGGCTGGGGCGCCAAAGTAGTACTTGCTGGTGATGGTGGCCTGAATGTCCTGGCCGGCAGCGATCTCCACGCCGTCAGCGAAGTTGACGGTCATTTCGATCTCTGGCTTGCGGTATTCAGCCACGATGAAGGAAATGTAGGGATAGCCCAATCCTTCGGTGAGGAAATTGAAGGTATAGGTGCCGGGGGTGGCATCGTCGGGGAGGACATAGGAGCCGCTGAACGTGCCAAACTGGCTGGAGACCGGCAGGGTTTCGGGATTGCTGGCCAGGGACTTGCCGGTGTCGGCCGAGTAGGGACCCTGGACCTGTAATTGGAGCTGGTCGATGCCAAAGGGATAGTAGCGCCCATTTTCGCGGGAACGGATCACGCCACGGTAGTAGACGGTTTGGCCGGGGCGGTAGATCGGGCGGTCGGTGTACAGATAAACGGTGGGGTCCTCCTGGTAGTAGTCATAACGGATGCCAAAATCCCAGGCTGACAGGCCTTGCTTCCAATCGCTGATGGCCAGGCTGAAGTTGGGGTCGTCCACCCCACTGCCGAGCATGACAAAATATTGGTCGGATGCGCCACGGAAGACCTCATCGGTCTGGAGGGTGAGGTGCGCCAGGCCCTGGGCATCGGTGACGCCGCTGCCTACTTCCGTGCCGTACAGGCTGTAGGCGGTGACGGGGGCGTTAGCGATCGGCTGGTTGGTATCGACATCCACCGCCCAAACCACTGCCGTATCACTGGCGCCCTTGACCATCAGGTTGACGTGGCTGACCACGCCCAAGAAGGCCCCGGCGTAGAATTGCTCCACCGCCGGATTTGAGGTGATATTGAAGTAATAAAGTCCGGTGGGCAGCGAAGCGCCCTGGTTGAGCGGAATGTTGACGATCTGGCTGACATCCTGAGGCAGGTTAATCGAATAGACCGAGCTGGTGAGGCCTGCCGGAGGATTGTTGCGCATTTTATCGCCGTCCATCTGGTAATACTCGAAGAAATCGTTGAGGCTGATGGAAGCCCTGGAGATGTTGGCGGAGGCGATGTTGGCCGCCGAGACTGCCATGAACGGCTTATCGGGGGTGAGGAAGATGGCCCGACCGCCGTAATAGATCGGGTAGGCAAATGTAAAGGCCGGCTGGATGCCGGAGGTTTGGAAGGCGATCTGAACCGGCTCGGAGAGGGTCTGGCCCCATTTGTCCTGCAATCCGGTCTCGATACGCAGGGTATAGAGGGTACGCGGCTGGAAATCGCCGTACACATACAGGCCCAAATTGCTATCCCAGGCCAGGTTAACCCTGAAATTGGACGGCTCGGGCTGGATGGAGATGAGGGAGTTAAAATCTTGCTGCTTGACCGGGGACGCGAAGGTAAGCTTGATCGATTCGGAGCCGTAGCCCATCCGCAGCGTGCCGCCGTTAACCGGTTCGGAAGAGAGGAGGGCAAAATTCCCGTAGGTGTACATCAACACTTCGTACGGCGCTGCCAGGGTCGAACCACCGGCAGAAGCTGCGCTCTCGTTGAGCAAAATATCGTACTCGGAGGCGCGCTTCAGCAGGGCGGCGGGGGTAAAGGTCATTTCAGTGTGATCGTCGTTCCAGGTGAACTCGCCGCTGACGGGACCATCCGGGCCAGCCATGCTGAAAGCGGCCTGGGTGGAGGCGGCATCCATGGGCTGGTTGAAGGTGTAGATGATGGGGGCATCCAGCTCCAGAGGAATTTCGGAAACCGGTTCAAAACCGGTCACCTGGGGCGTGGTGGTTTGGAACATCCAGGGCAGGGAGGGGTCAAATTCCGGCGCCCAGCCAAGCCCATCGGTGGTGGTGAGGTTTTGATTGAGGGTGGCTGTGTATTGCGCGCCGCCCATCAAAGCCGGTTCAGGGTAGAAGATGTAGGTGCTGGTATTCAGCCATTCGCCGCGCCCAGGCGCAGCGGGACTGAGGGTGAAAGCAGCCGGCAGACTGGCCGGGTCGGCGCCTAACGCCACCACCGGACGGTTGAAGGCCACCATGACAGCCGAAGTGGGATCGACCTCGGCGGCATCCGGGACGGGCACAAAGCTGACGGCAACCAATCCACCGGCAGTGTGGTAGGGGATATCCACCGCCTGGCGCAAGTTGAGGCCGTTGGCGGCTCGCGCGCCGGTGCCCAGGCTGACGGTCACATCCTGTCCAGTGGGCAGGGATTGGTCGGGGGTGAAACGGACGGTGGTATCGTCCACCCAGTCAAACCGCCCAGCCACAGGGGGATTCAACTGAAGGGCGCCTTCGACCGAGGCGCGTTCCATATCCTGGTTGAAGTAGAGCGTCAGAGGTTGAGATGGGCTGATCTCGCTGGAGGGCGGGGGGTCCATCTCCACCAGGGTAGGGGGCAGGGTCTCACGGGGTTTGGGCGTGGGCTGCGGGGTGGGCGTGGGCTGGAGGGTGGGTGTGGCTGGCGTGTTGCAAGCCGTGTTAAACACCAGCAACACACAAACGATCCCATAAAGGATCTGCTGCACGCGGTTGGCGTGGGCAGAATGGGGGGAATGGGTTGGGGACATAATGCCTCCTTGGCAAAGGGTATCGGGCTATCTGCGCGGTTCCTGCCGTCGATCCATTCCCCCGACAAAGTTACTGTTCGGGGCTGATATTCGGATCGGTGGAGATGAAACCGCCAAAGAAACGTCTAAAGTATGTAAAAGCTCCCGTGTTGCCAGTATGGTTGGGACTGGCAACGTTCCATTGGGCCGCGAAGGAGGCCACCACATCATTGGCATCCAGCGTGGCGCCGTTGCTAAATTTGACCTCGTGGCGCAAATAGAAAGTCCATTCGGTATTATCGGGACTGTTTTCCCAAAATTCGGCCAGTGAGGGCTGAACACTGAGATCCTCATCTGAGAACCTGGTCAAGCTTTCGTAGAGCAAGTTAGCAATGCGGAAAGTGTCCGCGTCGGTCTCGTCGGCGGGCCAGAGGACCACCGGCAGGTTCTTTTGCACGTAGATGATCCTATCCACGGTCGTGTTCATCTGGGTGAGGGATTCTTTGAAGGGAGTTACCGAGACATTTTGAACATTGTTATTGATGACCAACGTACCGGAGAAATGCACGAGGGGAATGCCCACCACATATTCCTTGAGCAGGCCGTTGATGCGGTCGTAGCGCTGCTGGCGGGCGAAGGTATTGGTCTCCTGGGCGCTGGCGTTGATCTGATCCTTTACATCCTGGGGAATGACGCCGAAAGCCTTATCAGCCTCCATGAAATGCTGACGGTAGAAGCTGAGCGCATCCAGGGGAGCAAAGTTCCAGGAAGTGAGATAGAAGGCTTCTTCACCGTTCTTGACCGCGTTCTGAAAGTCAGTACTGACCAGCGGGCGGAGCGTGATGCGCACACCCACCCGGCGCAGATCGGTCTGGATCTGGGTGGCCAGGCGGAACGGTTCGGTCATTTCAGCCGAGGGGTCAGCGTTGAAAGCCAGGTAAATTTCCTGGTTGAAATCATAACCGGCCTCTTCGAGGAGTGTACGCGCGTCAGCGGTGCTGGTGGAATACCAGTTGATGCCGTTGGAAAAACCGGGGTTCAGGATGGAGGGGATGAACTGGTCGGCCACCTGTCCGCCATAGGGGTAGAAGACGCGCACCATGTTATCGCGATCGATGGCGCGAGCAAAGGCCTGGCGCACCTTATCATTATCGAAGGGCGGAATGGTATTGTTAATGCCAAGGTAAATGGTGCTGAGCGCCGGGCGGTTGTAGGTGGTCACAACCGTCGAAGTGGCTACGCGGTTCAGGTCCGATACGGCAGGACTGTCGGCAATATCAGCTTTGCCATTGAGCAAGAGCTGGATGCGGTCGGTGGGAGCCAGCTTGCCGATGAAGTCGATCTCGGTCACGCCTGGAGTAACCCCCCAATAAGTAGGGTTGGCAGTCAATACCAGAAGGTTGGCATCGCGGCGCTTAATGACGTAGGGGCCGGTGCCGACAGAGTTTTCCGACATCAGCACAGAACTGCCTTTTACTTCATTCAAATAATCTGTATCCTGGATGGCGAAGGTGATGAAAGCGACTTTGGAAGCGAAATCAGGATCGGAAAAGCAGAGGTTAAATTTCACGGTAGATTCGTCCACCGCCTGGATGGATTTGATCAGGTTGCCGCCGTTGCAGTCGGGAGCGGAAATGCTGAGGGGCTGGAAAGTAGCTGCCTGAGCGGAAGCCTGGCAGCCCACCTGCGACAGGCTGAGAACCAATGACAATAAAGTAAACGCGTAAAAAGTCAGGCGTTTCAAGTTCACACCTCACCAAATGGAATGCTTACTTCTGTCATTATACGTTAGAATCCTGAATCTTCATAATGCTGAATCCTAAACGCTGCGGCCTGGAAAAAGGTTCCCGGCGTGGGGTAGGAGCAACTTTCTCCAATCAAGGGGTTTTAAGGTATACTCACAGGGGATTCGTCCCCGTCTTGCGCTTCCGCTCCCTGCGCGGCGCAGGGGAGATTTCTTGCAGGAGAGTCATATAAAATGAAACAAGCCATCAGCATCAGCATTGGATCCTCCAAACGCGATAAGAGCGTGGAGATTGAGCTGCTTGGACAGCAGGTACGCATCGAACGGCGTGGAACGGACGGCGACATGCAGGCCGCGGCGCGCCTGTACGGAGAACTAGACGGAAAAGTGGACGCCTTTGGGGTCGGCGGGACCGACCTGGGGCTGATGGTGGATGGACATTTTTACCGCCTGCATTCGGTCAGCTCGCTGGTCAAACAGGTGAAAAAGACGCCGGTGCTGGACGGCACCGGCCTGAAAACCACCCTGGAGCGCAGCGCCGCCGACCTGGTGACGCGCGAGATCGGGCGATTCCTGCCCAATAAACGCGTGCTGGCGGTGACGGCCGTCGACCGCTGGGGGCTTTCGGAAGCATTTTTCAAGGGCGGTTACGAGGTGGTTTACGGGGATCTGATGTTCAGCCTGGGGCTGCCGTATGCCCTGCACAAGCTTTCCAGCGTCAAATTGCTAGCCAAACTGCTCATTCCGATCGTCTCGCGGCTGCCTTTCCGGTGGGTGTACCCAACGGGAAAAGATCAGGAAAAACGCACCCCAAAATGGGGCCAGTGGTTCCAATGGGCTACGATCATCGCCGGGGATTGCCATTATATCCTGCGTTATATGCCGGATACGCTGCGGGGGAAAGTGATCGTTACCAACACCACTACCCCGGATGACAAGGAGACCTTCCGCCGGGCGGGGGTCAGATACCTGGTCACCACCACCCCGGTGCTAGATGGCCGCTCGTTTGGTACAAATATGATGGAGGCCGCGCTGGTAGCGGCCTCGGGACGGACTGAGCCGGTTGATTACAGCCATCCGGGCAGTTATTTCAAGGAAATTGAAGGCCTGGTAAACCAACTTCATTTGGTTCCGCAGATCCAGGAGCTGGGCTAAAAATGGAAGCAATCATCACCGCCGGTGGGAAACCGACCCCCAAAGAAAAGCTCTACGCGCTGACGCGCGGAGAATATAAATGTATGCTGGATGTGGCCGGAAAGCCGATGATCCAATGGGTGTTGGACGCAGTGAACGCCACCGACTTCATCGACCGGATCATCATCGTCGGGCTGCCGCAGGGGATCCCGCTTCAATCGCACCTGCCGGTGACCTTCCTGCCGGACAACGGCGGGTTGATGTCGAACGCATACGCAGGGGCGCAGGAGATCCTACGCGCCAACCCGGGCTGCACGCACGCGCTGTACCTGTGTTCCGACATTCCCGGCCTGACGGCCGAGATGCTGACCTGGATGGCGAACAAGATCCAGGAAACCCAGGACGATCTGTACTATGCCACAATCGAACGGCGAGTGATGGAAAAGCGCTACCCGGGTTCGCGGCGAACGTATGTAAAGCTGAAGGATGTGGAAGTTTGCGGCGCAGATGTATTTGGCATCCGCCCGGCTGCCGCGCAGCGAGACAATCCGCTGTGGAAAGAGATCATCGAGGCGCGCAAAAATCCGCTGCGCCAGGCTTCCAAAGTAGGCTGGAGTACGGTGTGGGCGTTGTTGCGGCGTAGATACACGTTGGAAGAAGCGGGCCAGATCGTCAGCGCGCGGCTGGGCTTCCGCGGGCGAGTGCTGCTCTGCCCGTACGCCGAGATGGGCATGGATGTGGATAAGCCGCACCAGTGGTATGCCATGCACCTTGACCTGGGGGGAAAACCGACTGCATGAATTGGAAGAATCTGGTTGAACTGGACAAGCGATTAACCGCGCACCTGCGACTGGGGCCGGAGCATAATCTACGCTGGAAGGCGGCTACCTTCCTGGCGCATTCAGGGGATTCATGGTTCTGGATGGCGGGGCTGGTACTGGTCTGGCTGGTCGGCCCGGAGAGCTGGCACAACCGCGCGGCGCTGATGGCTGGAGCGGTGGGCGGGCTGGCGGTGCTGGTGCTGGCGATCAAGTTCATGGTGCGCCGCCAACGACCGGAAGGCGAATGGGGAGCGATCTATCGCAATACCGACCCGCACTCCTTCCCGTCTGGGCATGCCGCCAGGGCCATGCTGCTAGCCGTGATGGCCTGCGGGCTGGGACCGGCCTGGTTTGCAGTGCTGCTGGTGGTGTGGATGCCCTTCGTCAGCCTGTCGCGGGTGAACACGGGGTTGCATTACGTCTCGGACGTGATCGCCGGGGCGGGGCTGGGGCTGGTAGTGGGGCTGGTGGTGCTGCAATTCCAGCCGCTGATCATGCAGTGGTTGCCGTTCTTATTTCATTAAAAGGGCAATCTGCGGCTATACCCTGACAGCAATGATACGCCAGACCGCCCCTTAAAGCATTCCATTACGGCTGCCAGGCAGGCTGGAAATCTTCGGCGGGGTCGTTGGTCAGATTGGACTGCATCAGCCCGGCAGCGGACATGATGTAAATTTCTTGATTGCCGTCGCGCTCAGAGGTGAAAACGATCCACTGCGAATCCGGCGACCAGTTCGGCTGGGTTTCCTTATTGGTGTTGGTCAGGCAGGCTACATCCGCGCCGCGGGTGGCTACCTGGACGGTGCAAATATTATTCAAACGGCCTTTCATCTGGGTGTAGGCAATAAAAACACCGTCAGGGGAAAAGGCCGGCTCTGCCGACTGGCCGGTGCGCTCGGAAAGGCGGGCAATATCAAAAGCATTGGGGGTGGCAAAACCCTCGTAGTCGCGGCGCCAGTAGATGAGGTTGTTGTTGTAAATGAGCGCAATGAAAACCAGGCGGGTCATATCCGGCGACCAGGTGGGCTGGAATTCGCGCAGGTCAAAAGAGAGGCGCTTGCGGTTGGAACCATCCGGCTGGATCTGGTAGATCTGCGGCACCTTATCGCTGCGCCCATCATTGGTATAGGCGATCAGCTTGCCGTCTGATGACCAGTCGGCATAGGTTTCATCGCCGCGTTGGCGGGTGATATCGACCGCGGGCAGATCAGGCTGGGTGACGTCCATGACCCACAAGTCAAGGCCCAGATCATCGCCTTTCTCATCGATCCCGGCATACATGGAATAAACCAGGTATTTGCCGTCCGGCGACCAGGCGGGGTAGAACTTGTCTCCCTCGCCGCTGGTGAGCGGCCGCACATCTCCGGCGACCAGATGACCGGCATTGTCCAGCAGCACCGACATGGTCCAGATCTGGTAGACCTTGCCATCGCCGCGGTTGCTAACAAAGGCCAACACACCGCCGTGTCCAAGCGGTTGGGGGGTGGCAGTCGGCGAGGCCTGGGGGGTGGGGGTGAGCGTGGGGGTGAGGGTGGGCTGGAACGTGGCGGTGAAAGTGGGCTGAGGAGTTTCGCTGGGAAGGATGGTCTTGGTGGGCAGGGAAGTGAAGCTGGGGGCGGGGGTGTTTTCCACAACTGCCTTTAACGTGGCGGTTGCCGCGGGTGAGGCAGGATTGGTCAGGCCAGGAACAACAAACAACACCACCAGGGCAGCCAGCGCCAGAAAGCCAACCAGGAGCACGGGCAGCAGCCAGACAGGCCGCCGTGCGGGAACTGCGGCAGGCGGAAAAGCGGTCGCGGCTGCCCCCACGGTGGGGGCAGCGCCGCCGGGGGGCGGTGCAGTGCGCCCGCTCACTACGGTGGCGGCGGAGGGAGATTGCACGGTGGGAAAAGTGCCAGATGCCTGGGTGGGATAGGCCGCGCCGCTGGGAAAGGTGGGCTCGTTAGAAATGGCAGCGAAAGCGGCAACAAAAGACGTTACATCCGGGAAGCGATCATTGGGGCGGAGATTGAGGGCTTTCTCCAGGGCGGCGCAGACGCTGCGCGGCAAGGCAGGGTTGAGCGTCGCCGGAGGGGTGAGGACAGCCTGCCCCAATACGCGTTGGACAGCATCGACCGGTTTTTGGCCGGTGAGGAGGGTATAGATGGTGGCGGCAAAGGCGTACTGGTCGGAGAACGGCCCGGTATGACCGGAGCCGTATTGTTCCGGCGGGGCATAACCGGGAGTGTAGCCCACGGCGCCGGTGGCGGTGGCCTGGCTGGCATCGGAAGCTTTCGCTATGCCAAAATCAACCAGCAAGGCCTCGCCCTCGGCGGTCAGCTTGATGTTGCCGGGCTTGATATCGCGGTGGATGACCGGTGGGTTTTGGCGGTGCATGTAATCCAGCGCGGAACCCAGTTGTTCAACCCAGGGCAGCACCTGCTCGAGGGGCAGGCGGCCCTGTTTTTCCAGCAACTGGCTCAAATCTTCCCCGGCAATGTAGTCCATTACCAAAAATTGGGTGTCGGCCTGGACGAAGTAATCGCTCACGCGGGGCAAGTTGGGGTGGCGCAGCATGGCCAACAACTGCGCCTCGCGCAGGAATTGCTGGGCGGCGTGGGCGCTGATATTGTGATTCAGCTTGACCGCCACCTGATTTTCCAGGGAAGTATCATAGGCCAGGTAGACTGCACCCATGCCGCCCTTGCCAAGCAGACGGATGATGCGGTAACGATCACGCAACAACGTATCGGGGCTAAGTTCCATAAGGTTCCTTATCCTGCTGCCCGCTGGCGGATGCCCAGCAGCATCTTGCGTTCCATGATAAATACTGCCGGTTCCAACAACAAATAAGCAAACAATGCCATAGGAAGGCTCTGGTCAAAGGTCATGCGGAAGCGCGCGGTCAGGCGGGTCTGGTTCTCTCCAGTCGGCTGCAGGGCAAAAACCCACGAGCCCTCAAAAAAACCGGCGGGGCAGGGTCCTTCAAGAGGAATATGCTGCCCGCGCATATTGATGCGCGCGCGCAGCACCATCCAGCGCTCTGCTTCCAGGCCTACCACGGAAAATCCCCCGGCCGGGTCAGTCTTTATCGTATCCCCCACCTGCAGGGATTGGAATTGGGGGAGGATACGCAGCGCAGAATGTCCCTCGGCGAAATCAGCCACGCCAGCAGCGGCTTCCAGGGCGTCGTAACTGTACCAGCCGGCGCGCTGGTAACCGATCTGCACTAGCCAGGGCCAGATGGAGGCAGGCGCGGCAGAGATGGACACCGCCCGGGTGCTGAGCAACTTTGGATGGGGCACGATCTCATCGCCAGGCATTCCTGCTGTAACCTCCGCAGGGGTGGCGCCCCATTTAAGATGCCAGGGGCGGAGGCCAAACAAATATCCCGCACTTGCAGTGGAAAAGAAGACAAATAGAGCCGTGCGTTTCTTCATTCTCTCAATCCTTATGTCGGAAGGGCATTGATTCATTATACAATAAGAAATTAACAAATCCGGGTCATTTCGACTATAATATTTTTATGTCCGATATCCCATTAAGGAGCCTGATATGATCCATCGTTTACTTTCCACAATTGACCGCGTGGTGCATTTTGAACGCGCCAAAGCCCATTGCGATATCCCGTGCGGTATTTACGATCCGCACCTGGCCCAGCTTTCCGCGTTGACCGTGATCCGCATGATCGACCTGATGGCTGAAAAAGCCGCCGGCAGCAAAGAGGATGTGGCGGAATTCCACAACAGCATGAGCCGTTACGTGGCCGTCAAGGAAGAGCATGCCGAGCTGTGCAAACGCGAGGTGCGCGTGATCTGGGGCGACTATCTGAAGAAGGAACACATCGATAAATATCCCGAACTGCCGGGATTGGTGCACAGCATCATGCAGTTGGGTTCCAAATGCCGCCAGAGTGCCAATCGCGAACATGCCCTGAACCTGCTCACTGCGGTCAATCGCTTCGCCGAGATCTATTGGGAGACCAAGGGCGTGCCGACCAAACGGGTGAAGGCGCCGTATAAGCCCGGCGAGGAAATCACCTACCCGGTCCTGTAAGCCGGATGCTGCGCTGGTTTGCCATTCGCGGCGAGAGTCTGGAACCGGAATACCGCGCGGGAGATTTTGCTCTGGCTGCACGCCTGCCTGGTTGGTGGGGGCGGCTGCAGCCCGGAGACGTGGTGATCTGCCGCCATGCGGTATACGGGGTGCTCGTCAAGCGGGTGGAACGCTTTGATCCCCTGCGCCAGGCTGTGTACGTGACGGGCAGCCATCCGGAAAGCATCGATTCACGCACCTTTGGGGCATTGCCCCGCGCCCAGGTGCTGGGCAAAGTGATCTGGCATGTGCGCGGGCGCGCACCGGCCGGTTAAGTCCCTTATTTTTTATTTCTGATCGGAGAAACTCTATGAGCAAGAAGGAAGTCAAGAAAAAAGCCAGCCCCAAACCAAGCGGACAGTCCAACTTTCCACCGCAAAAGCCCGCTCCAAAAGAACCGTCCCAGCCGGAAGTGAAAGCAGCGCCTGCGCCCCAATCCGCCGGTAAAAGGGTGAGCGTAAAGGTCAACCTGCCAGAGCAGCCTAAAAGGCTTTCCGAACGGCAGTTGGTCCTGCAATCGCACCGGGACGAAACCCGCTCGCGCCGGAAGCGCAACCTGACCACCATCGGGGCTATCCTTGCGTTGGTGATCTTGGTGGTGGTAGGGATCATCTTTGGTTCGCGCCAACCCACCCTGACGGCCACGGTGAAATCTGAAGGCACTTTTAACTGCTTTCCGGCCGGATTGTCAGATGAATCTGGCACGCCAGTGAATTGCCAAACCTCGCCGGTGCTGTACGACGGGACTAATTTATACTTCGGCAGTGCAGCGCCCATCCCGGGAACAGGTTATTCCGCCCTGTTCAGCATGCCCTTCAGCAACGAGACGCTTGCCACAGACCAGATCACCTACAAGACCGAGGCCCCCGTCCTGCAAGCGCAGGATTTCGAGAGCATGGCGATCAGCAAAGATCGCGACTATGTCTTCGCCATGACCGGTTTTGACCGCGTGGACACCGCCAACAGCGACCTGAACGGCTACAATATGCTGCTGGCCTGGCCAGTGGCAGACCCGAGCAAGGTGCAGGTGGTCTCTGCCACCACCACACCCGAAGGGGTGACCTCCTCGGTTTCGATGCGCAACAAATTCGCGCAAGTGCTGGATAACGCGGCTTACATTAAGGTGACCGGCCTGACCGCCATTCCCGGCAATTACCTGCTGGTAGGGATCGGCGAACTGGGGCAAAGCAAAGAGAGCGCCCAACCGGCCTTCAAGATCATCAGCATTCCCTTCTCGGTCAATAAAGACAGCGGCGAGATCAACCTGAGCGACCGATATGAAGTGAAATACACGATCGACCTTACATCTGTGAACCCGGATATTCCGCACAAGTTGAGCCTCTCCAGCCTGGAATACGATCCTTACCAGAACCGCCTGGTGATCCTGACGAACTACCAAGAAGGGGATAAGGCGGGAGCTTACCTGTGGGTGTTATCGATCAACGATCTGACCAGCGCCCAAAAGCCCCTGCTGGTGAGCCAGGCAGACGGCACGCCGTTCGAATTCAGTCATAACGCCGAAGGGCTGACCGTGATCGGACAGAACACGTACCTGGTATCCTTCAACGATGAGGCCCAGGCAGGCAGCGAACCGCAGCAGGCCGCTTACCAAATCATCGAGCTGAGCCGCTAGGCTGCCGTTACCCAGTCTTCCAGGAAGGACTGGCGCTTGACCGGATCGAATTCGACAAACCGGTAAGACGCCAGTCCTTTCGTTTGGTACGGATCGGCACTGAAAAAGGCCTGCAATTCCTCCAGCGAAGGCGCACGCCCCACGACGATACCGCCCAGGCGTGGATTCTGAGGGCCGGAAAGCAGCAGCCAACCGCGCTCATAACCGGTTTGCAGGAAGGCGCGGTGCAGGGGGACTGTCTCTGCCATCTGATCGGCAGATGCCAGATAGGTGATCTCAACCATGAAGTGTTTCATGCAACTATCCTCCGCAATTTGCGTATATGAATATAGAAAAGAAACCAGACCGCCAAGCCGCCAAGGCATTCATATCCTTTCATAGCAAAGTTCATTTTGATCTTCTTCGCGCCTTTGCATCCTCGCGGTTAAAAATAATTATACCCATCAATTAAGGAGGAACCCCATGCCGACCCAAGAACAACGCCCGGTGGCAAATTTTAACCGCATCGCTTTAAGCGGATACGGCGAGATTATTTTAACCCAGGGTGAGGCCGAAAGTCTGACCATTGAAACCGAACCTGAAACGCTGGAGAAGCTGCGCAGCGAGGTACGCGACGGCACGCTGGTGCTGGAGTTCACCAATTGGTGGAACTGGATCTTCTCCAGTAAGCCGCCGATCAAATATTACATCTCGGTACGGCAACTGGAAGGAGTGACCATTTCCGGCTCGGGCTCGCTGCAGTGCGGCGGCCTGAAGACAGATGCGTTGCGCCTGCTGACCAGCGGCTCAGCGCAGATCGATATTGAACCGCTGGAGGCGCGTCACGTAGATATCCGCGTCAGCGGCTCCGCCAAGGGCGGGATCGCCGGGATGACCGATGGGCTGGAGATCCACATCAGCGGCTCGGCCAAGATCCTGGCGCCTGAACTGAAGGCAAAAAATGCCGAGGTGCATATCAGCGGCTCGGGCGATGTGGTGCTGAATGCCGCAGAAAGCCTGGACGTGCATATCAGCGGCAGCGGCTCGGTGCGCTATTTTGGGCAGCCGCGCCTGACCCAGCACATCTCCGGCTCAGGTAGGATCGAAGCAGTGCAATAAAAAAAGGAAGGTCCGGGGTCTTTGCACTGTCTTACAGCGCAAAGACCCCGATATGCAAAGGGGGCTTGTCCAAACAGGTATCCTTATTTCGATTGCAATAATCCATTCCTGCTGTACAATAAAGAAAATCCGTTTTATACAGGAGGAATTTATGTGGAAGGAATTTAAGGAATTCGCCATGCGCGGTAACCTGATCGACCTGGCGATCGGCGTCATCCTGGGCGGCGCGTTTGGCAAGATCGTTTCATCCTTTGTCAACGATGTGATCATGCCTCCCCTGGGGATGCTGCTCGGAAAGGTCAACTTCACCGACCTGTTCGTCCCGCTGGATGGCAAGACCTACGCTTCACTGCAGGCAGCCAAGGACGCCGGTGCGCCGACGCTCAACTACGGCCTGTTCATCAACAACATCATTGATTTCCTGATCGTAGCCCTGGTCATCTTCCTGGTGGTGCGCGCCATCAATAAGATGAAGAAACCCGCCCCCAACGCGGCCCCCACGACCAAAGAATGCCCGCATTGCTGCTCTACCATCCCGATCAAGGCCACGCGCTGCCCCAACTGCACTTCCGAGCTCAAATAATCGATCTACCATGCTGTGTAGGGGCGGGGCCTGGTCCCGCCCCTACATGTAGTTTACGGGGAGAGGTATCGTAATCCGGCGGGCGACCTTTTGTTAAGTAGGAGATAATCCAAAACAACGCCGCGGGTCGCCCTTACATAACCAGAAGATGAAAGGGGGGATTGTGCTATACTATTTTTGGGAGTCATCCCAAAAAATATCATCTAATGGAGATGTTATGCCAAAATATCCAGCCGAACCCTTCCGCATTAAGATGGTCGAACCGATCCACCTGATCCCAGGCGCTGAACGCGAACAGGCCATGCGCCGGGCCGGGTATAACCTGTTTGCGCTGCGAGCCGAGGATGTTTTCATCGACCTGCTGACCGATTCAGGCACCGGCGCAATGAGCCAGAACCAGTGGGCAGCTCTGATGGCAGGCGATGAGTCCTATGCAGGGGCACGCTCATATTTCCGCCTGGCAGAAGCCATGCAGGATATTTTCGGTTTCGAACACTTTGTGCCCACCCACCAGGGGAGAGCAGCAGAGAACATCCTGACCGGCCTGCTGGTCAAGCCGGGGCAACACATTCCCTCCAACATGCACTTCGACACTACGGAGGGAAATATCCGCGCGCGGGGCGGGCTACCCTCTAATCTGGTGATCGATGAGGCCTTCGATCCAACCAACCACCATCCCTTCAAAGGCAATATGGATATCGCCAAACTGCGCGCTTTTATCCAGCGTGTGGGGGCGGCGAATATTCCCTTTGGCACGATCACCATCACCAACAACGCGGGAGGGGGGCAGCCAGTCTCACTGGAGAACATCCGCCAGACCGCAGCAGTCTACCATGAGGCCGGCATTCCGTTCTTCATCGACTGCTGCCGCTACGCTGAAAACGCATACTTCATCAAGATGCGCGAACCGGGCTACGCGGGACGCAGCCCAATCGAGATTGCCCGCGAGATCTTCAAACTGGCCGACGGAGCCTTCATGTCGGCCAAGAAGGATGGCATGGTCAACATTGGCGGGTTCCTGGCGGTGCGGGATGCCGCGCTGCATCAGGAGATCTGCAATGCGCTGATCCTCAAGGAAGGCTTCCCCACTTACGGCGGACTGGCCGGGCGAGACCTGGATGCCCTGGCGGTGGGACTGTACGAAGCCCTGGACGGGGATTATCTGGAATACCGCCTGGGACAGACCGCCTACCTGGCCAACCGCCTGCTGGAGGCCGGTGTACCGATCATTGAGCCGCCGGGCGGGCATGCCGTGTACGTGGATGCCGGGCGCCTGCTGCCACATCTGCCGCACAACGAATTTCCAGGGCAGTCCCTCTCTGCGGAACTGTATCTGCAGGCAGGCATCCGCGGGGTGGAGATCGGCTCGGTGATGTTTGCCTACCCCGACCCAACCAGCGGCGAATGGGTCTATCCGCAGCTGGAACTGGTGCGCCTGGCCTTGCCCCGCCGGGTGTACACGCAAAGCCATCTGGATTATGTGGCCGAAGCACTGGCGGAACTGGCCGAAAAGCCGGAAAAATTACGCGGTTACCGGATCACTTATGCCCCGCCGCTGATGCGGCACTTCACTGCCAGGTTCGAGCCGCTCAGCTGATCTTTTAGTAAGCATGTGGAGGCGCCTATGATCGGCGGCGTGATGGGAAAGATCCTGTGGGTTGACCTGGGCACGGGCGCTTTTGAGGTTGAAACCGTTCCAGAGGAAGTGTACGTGCAATATCTGGGCGGAATGGGCCTGGCAGCCTGGGCATTGACCCGCGCCATCCGAGACAAGATCGACGCGCTGGGACCGGAGAACATATTGGGTTTTCTGCCTGGCCTTTTGACAGGAACGGGAGCGGGGATGGCCGGGCGCTGGATGGCGGTGGGAAAATCACCACTGACCGGCACCTGGGGCGATGCCAATTGCGGCGGTACACTCGGCCCGGCCCTGAAGGCCTGCGGATGGGACGGAATTTTCCTGCGCGGGATCAGCCCCCGCCCGGTCTATTTATGGTTGTCTGACGGCCAGGCAGAACTGCGCCTGGCGGACGATTTATGGGGCCTGGACGCCGACCAGACTGAGACGATCCTGCGCCGACGCGGGAAGGAAGAAAGCGGGCGCGAGGTAAGTGTGGCCTGTATCGGCACGGCAGGTGAAAAACGTTCTTTGATCGCGGGGATTGTCAACGACTACGGGCGACTGGCAGCCCGTTCCGGGCTGGGGGCGGTGATGGGGGCCAAGCATTTGAAGGCGGTGGCGGCTTCCGGCACTGCCAAGGTGCCGGTGCGCAACCCGGAGGAGCTGAGCCGCCTGAACCAGAAATTCCTCAAATGGGTGAATTTCCAGCCGCCTTTCCTTAACGGGCGAATGCTCTCCTGGCTGGGTTGGCTGATGGGCAAACTGCCGCTGCAGATGCGTCTGGATGGAATGTTGTACAAGATCTTCCTCTCGAAGTGGGGCACGATCAGCATGAACCAGATGAGCGTGGAGATGGGAGATGCGCCGGTGCGCAACTGGAGCGGAAGCAATATGGATTTCGGGCTGCGCACTTCGCAAGGTATCGATCCCGACCGGATCATCGCACGGGAGGTGAAGAAATACCACTGCGCAGCATGCCCGCTGGGCTGCGGAGGGCTGTGCCGGGCAGCGGGCGGGCGGCTGGTGCACAAGCCGGAATACGAAAGCGTGACCGCCCTGGCCACCCTGACCGGCAACAACGACCTGGAAATGGTCTTCGAAGTGAATGAGATGCTCAACCTGGCGGGAATGGACAGTATTTCTGCCGGGGCGACGATCGCCTTTGCGATCGATTGCTTCCAACGCGGGCTGCTGAACGAGGCAGACACAGGCGGGCTGCGCCTGGAATGGGGCAAGCCGGAGGTGGTACGCAGCCTGGCGCAGATGATGATCGCGCGCGAGGGGATCGGCGACCTGCTGGCGGACGGCAGCCTGGCGGCTGCTCAGCGGATCGGCGGGGATGCCGAGCTATACGCAGCGCAATCCGGCGGGCAGGAATTGCCCATGCACGACGGGCGCAATGACCCCGGTTTTGCCCTGCACGCGGCCGTGGAACCCACCCCCGGGCGGCACACCAATGGGGCCTATATGTATTACGAAATGTTCCAGCTGTGGACGCGCGTGCCGGGACTGCCAGTGCCGCGCTGGATGTTCTACCGTAAAGGAAGCAAGTACCGCTCAGCGGAGGAGAAAGGGCGCGCTGCAGCGGCCTGTTCGCAATTCATGCAACTGGCCAATGCGGCGGGGTTGTGTCTGTTCGGCGGATTCGTTGGTGCGCAGCGCATCCCCTTCTTTGACTGGCTGAATGCAGTAAGCGGGTTAAATAAGACTCCTGCCGAATATATGGAGATCGGGCGGCGCATCCAGAGCCTGCGCCAGGCTTTCAACGCCCGCCAGGGTGCACCTGCGCGGCACAAGATCAACCTGCGTGCAACGGGGCAGCCGCCGCTGGAGCGTGGTTCCAACTGCGGGCGCAGCGTCCCGCTGGACGCGTTAATCCCGGCCTATTGGGAAGCGATGGGATGGGACAAAAATGGCGGTGTAATAATTGAGGATCTACGATTTTAAATCTACGATTTTAGATTTACGGTTTTAGATTGACGATTGAAAATAGGTGATTTCGAGGAGAAGGAACAATGAAGAAACGAACCTGGATCATCATTGGATTGGCTCTGTTGCTGGTGATCGCTGCCGCAGCGGTAGTGATCGTGCTGCTCAACCAGAACGGGAGCCGCGAGCTAAAGGTGGAAACGCAATCCGGCGCTGTACCCCGCATCCGCTACACTGCCGGGGAGAATTACCTGGTGGTGGAGGTGCTGGACGACGATCTACTGCACTTTGAAACCGGCAGCGGCGCACCTGGCCCGGCATTGGAGCAACCCATCCAGACCTCGCCAATGATCGCCAAGACCGAATACGGCGGCCCCAAGACCTTCGAAAGCAGCGGCGGGGCAGGTTTTAAAACCAGCGACCTGAGCCTGGAGGTGCAGCCGGGTTCGCTGTGCTTTACGGTTACCGACCTGACCCGCGAGCCCGATCTTCTGCTGACTACCATCTGCCCCAAGGACTTGAAGGAGAACAAGAAACGGCTGGAGCTGGACAAAGCCGGCACCGAAGACCTGTATGGGCTGGGGGAGGATTTCCAACCCTTCACCGCCACGAATGGCAACTGGATGGGACGAATCCGCACACCGGGGAATCCGTTTGGCAACGCAATGAACTGGTTTAACGGCGGCAACGTGGGCAATGCACAATTTCCCATCCTGTACGCGTTGGGAAAGGGCTCGGAGAATTACGCTCTTTTCCTGGATATTGCCAACGCCATCCGCTGGGATTTCACCCGCTCGCCCTGGTCGGTGGAGACTACATCCGCCGTGCTGCGCGGATATATTCTCAGCGGGCCTGACCTGCCCGACCTGCGTTCCGATTACATGGAACTGGTGGGACACCCGACCATCCCACCCAAGACCGCCTTCGGCCTGTGGGTCTCGGAATACGGTTACGACAATTGGGCCGAATTAGAGGAAAAACTGACCACCCTGCGCAAGAACAAGTTCCCGGTGGATGGTTTTGTGCTGGATCTACAATGGTACGGGGGCATCACCAAGGATTCGGAATCCACCCGCATGGGCAGCCTGACCTGGGACACGGTCAATTTTCCGGACCCAGCGGGGGAGATAGCTAAACTGCGTGAGGAAGGGGGCGTGTCGTTAATCGCCATCGAACAGTCCTACGTGGGCGCAGCGCTGCCCGAGCACGCCGACCTGGCCAGCCGGGGCTACCTGGTGCGCACGTGCGAGACCTGCGATCCGGTATACCTGAACGACAACCCCTGGTGGGGGCTGGGCGGAATGATCGATTGGACCAATGACGCCGGAAGCGCCTACTGGCACGACACCAAACGCCAGCCTTTGATCGAGGCCGGGCTGGTGGGACATTGGACCGACCTGGGCGAACCAGAGCTGTATAGTCCCAAGGGTTGGTACAGCGGCATTGATGGGCTGCATCTGGAACGAGACGTGCACAACCTGTATAACCTGAAATGGGCGCAAAGCATTGCCGAGGGCTACCAACGCAATCATGTGCAGATGCGCACCTTCATCCTCAGCCGTTCCGGCGCGCCGGGCATCCAGCGCTACGGCGCGGCGATGTGGTCGGGCGACATTGGCTCAAACATGGGCGCGCTGGCGGTGCATTTCAATGCCCAGATGCACATGTCGCTGTCGGGGATCGATTATTTTGGCTCGGATGTGGGAGGATTCTTCCGCGATGCGCTGGACGATGATGCCAACGTGGTCTATACACGCTGGTTTGCCAATAGCGCCCTGCTGGATGTGCCGGTGCGTGTACATACCAACAACCTGTGCAATTGCAACGAGACCGCCCCAGACCGGATCGGCGACATGGCCAGCAACCTGGCCGCCATCCGCCTGCGCTACAGCCTGATCCCCTACCTGTATTCGCTGGCCTACCAGGCATCCGTGGACGGTACAGCGGTCTTTCCTCCCCTGGTGTACTATTTCCAGTCGGATGAGAATGTGCGCGAGCTGGCCGACCAGAAAATGATCGGACCGTGGTTGATGGCTGCCACCAGCGCCAGCAATACGCAGAATTTCCGCAACGTTTACCTGCCGGCAGGCACGTGGATCAACTATTACACCAACGAGTGGATCGAGAGCGACGGGCGCGAGATCGCCTCGCAGCCGGTGAAGGACGGCGACGCGGTGCGACTGCCGCTCTTCGCGCGGGCGGGGACGATCCTGCCAATGATGTACGTGGACGAGCAGACGATGAACAGCAGCGGGCGGCGGCTGGACGGCAGCACGCGGGATGAGCTGATCGTGGCCGTCTACGCCGCGCCGGCCGGTAGAGGGAGTAGTTTCACTTTATACGAAGACGACGGAACCTCCATCGCTTACCAGAGCGGGGCCTTCCGCACCACACCGATCAGCCAGCGGTGGAGCGAAGAAGGATTGGCGGTGACGATCGGCGCTGCCCAGGGAAGCTATGCCGGGGCAGTGGTGGGACGGGAGAACGTTTTGCGGGTAGTGCTGCCGCAAGACCAGAAAGCCAGTGGGGTGATCCTGAACGGCAGTGCGCTACCCCAGTTGCAAGACCAGGCCGCCTTTGATACGGCCGAAAGCGGTTGGCTGGATGCGGGCAATCACCTGGTGCTGGTAAAGACCAGCCGCCTACCGGTAGAGATGGAAAAGAACTTCATCATCGGATTGGAGTAGAAATGGCCAAGAACATGTCCTGGATGATCCGCAACCTGGCCGTGGAGGAAGACCTACCCGGCTTGCTGCGTCTGTATGGTGTGATCGAGGATCACGACCAGGCGGGCAACCGCATGGACGAAGCTGCGCTGCGCCAGCAACTGGCCTCGGCGGGACACGACCCGGCCCACGACCGATGGGTGGCCTGCCAGACTGAAAACGGGGAGTTGATCGGCTACAGTCTGACCTGGCTGCTGGGTGAGATGGCGATGCTGTACACGGCCGTACATCCGGAATGGCGGCGGCAAGGATTGGGTACGCAGCTGCTGAAAAAGGCCGCCGAACGGGCAAGCCAGGCGGGATGCAAGGCGGCCATGTTGTATGCCAACGACCGCCAGAAGGCTGCGGTCGGCTTCCTGGCCGGCCAAGGATATGAACCGGTGGGGCAGTACACCGAAATGCGGGCCGCGCTGAGCGGGGAAATTTCCCAACCGGAATGGCCGGAAGCGTTTCATTTGAAGCCTTACAGCGAAGTGCAGAACCTGGCCCAATTGACCGAGGCCATGAACCGGGCTTATGAGGGCCTGGCAGGGCACAACCACGCCAGCGAGGCGGAAATGGCAGCCTGGCTGGCAGAATTCAACCAGGACGGGTTGTTCCTGCTTTACAACGGGCAAGGAGAACTGGCGGGCATCTCGCGGGTGGAACCGAACGCCGAGCGCACCCAGATCAACAACCTACCTACCGGCTATATCGATGCGCCCGGCCTGTACCCGGCCTACCGCCAGGAAACCCTGTACCGAACTTTCCTGCATGCGGGGATGGGCTGGTTGAAAGCGCAAGGGATGCAGATCGTCGAGATGGAATCGTGGGGCGATGCGCCGGAGATCCTGGCGATGTATATCCGCGAAGGATTTACCATTCTGCGCACGATCACCACCTATTTGCACCGGTTATAGGAAAATATTACCCACCCCACTCGCACAGCACGCAGGCGCAGCGATTTTTGAGGCTGAAGCCTGTGCTGCGGTTTAATCGGCTATAATGAACCTATGAGCGAAACAATCGAAACGCAATTTTATACGGAGCTTCCAGTGATGGTGTGGGGGCGCGCGCCGGAGGGGGGAGACTGGCAAAGTCTGGAAGGCGGTCCGGGGATCGTCCACCTGCCCGAAGGACGGCAGATCATGGTGCGGCTGCGCACTGTGAACGATGAATTGCTTAAGAGCTGGGCCGAAGCGGCGCGCGGCTGCGCGTCGATCGTGGCGCTTAACCTGTCAGAGAATCGCAAGGTGAGCAACGAGGGGTTGGAAGTGCTGCACTGGTTCCCGCAACTGGTGGAGCTGAACCTGAGCTCGTGCGACTTGACCAATGAAGGGTTGCAACACTTGAGCGGTTTGACTCGGCTGGAGAAGCTGGATTTGAGCTATTGCAACCGGATCAACGATCTGGGGTTTAAGGTCATCCGCGGCCTGCCGCGTTTGAAGGAATTAAACTTGAAGGGCTGCGCGCGCATCACCCACGGGGGGATCGCCAGATTGGGCCGTCCGTCGGTAAAAATATTGCGTTAAGCAAACTTTTCTATACTTTTATTCGCTTGACACAAATTCTGGCATGTGCTAAAGTAATATCACGATTGGCCGGATTAGATTAAAATTCCAGCTGAAACTTTATTGTACGAAGGAGTGCAGCTTTGACTAAGTCACGCACCCAACTCATGGTTGAAAGATTACGCGAACTACAGGCATCCTCACCGGACATCGAGGCGTCTGCGGTAGTCAGCGTGGACGGTCTCACCATTGCGTCCGCCCTCCCTCAGGGAGTTGAGGAAGATCGTGTATCGGCCATGTCGGCGGCAATGTTATCTCTGGGTGAACGGATCGCGACTGAACTTGGGCGCGGATCACTGGACCAGGTCTATATCAAAGGCGAGAAAGGCTATGTCGTCCTGATGTCGGTGGGCGAGGAAGCAGTCTTGACAGCCCTGGCACGCGAGCAGGCCAAACTAGGCCTGATCTTCCTGGATATGCGGCGCGCAGCTGAAGCGCTGACGAAACTAATTTAGGAAAACGGATTAGAGATTATGGAACCCATTCCAAAAGCTGGTCTGTATTATCCGAACAAAATTGCGCGCCTGGCCCTGATCGCCCTGGAAGAAGTGATGGGCAAAAACGGCCTGAACGCCATCCTTAACCTGGCAGGGCTTTCCTTCCTGATCGACAATGCACCGCCAGACAACCTGGAACGCCAGTTTGACTTTGCCGATTTCTCGGCCATCAATGGTGCGTTGGAAGAAATGTACGGCCCACGCGGCGGACGCGGCCTGGCGCTGCGCGCCGGACGGGCTGTTTTCATGGAAGGCCTGCGCAATTTTGGCGCGCTGGCCGGCGCTGGGGACCTGGCTTTCCGCGTATTGCCACTGCCTGCCAAGCTGCGCATCGGCCTCCCTGCGATGGCTAAGATCTTTACCACGACAAGCGACCAGCTTTCTACAGTAGAAGAATTCGAAGATCACTTCGTCTATACGATCCACCGCTGCCCGGTCTGCTGGGGGCGGAAGACGGAAAAACCGGCCTGCTTCATGGCCACCGGGCTGATCCAGGAAGGTATGAAATGGGTGTCCGGCGGACGAGAGTTTCGGGTGAACCAATCCACCTGCAAAGCCGCCGGGGACGAAGTGTGTAATTTCATCGCATTCAAAGAACCAATCGCTTAGAGGTCTTGCGGTGGACCAGGAAAATACCACGATCCTGATCGTTGAGGATGACCTCGATATCGCGGATATGCTCAATGCGTACTTCCGCGTCCAGGGGTACGAGGTATTGACCGTCAACTGGGGTGAGGACGGCGTGCGCGCCTGCCAGACCAACCTTCCGGACCTGGTCATTTTGGATATCCGCCTGCCGGATATCGACGGTTTTGAGGTAGCGCGCCGCCTGCGCAGCAACCGCCGTACCAGCCGCATTCCGATCATCTTCCTGACCGAAAAACGAGAGCGCCAGGACCGCTTGAAAGGGCTACAACTGCACGCCGAGGATTACATAACCAAGCCCTTTGACATCCAGGAATTGCGCCTGCGAGTGCGCAATTCCCTGCAGCGGGCGCAGCGCAGCAGCCTGACCAACCCGATCACCTCATTGCCGGAAGGCGAGATGGTGGACGAGCAGTTGAATGCCTGCCTGCAGCGCACAGATTGGGGAATGTTGGCGCTGACCCTGACCAATTTGGAACGCTTCCGCGAGATGTACGGCTTCGTGGCATCGGACGACCTGCTGCGGGCGCTCGCGCTGATGCTGGAAGACAGCGTCAACGAACATGGAAACCAGGATGATTTTATCGGCCACCTGACCTTGACCGATCTGGTGATCATCTCGCGACCGTCCAATTTGCAAGACCTAAAGAACAGCCTGCAAAAGCGCATCGAACAATCCCTGGATTACTTCTACCGCGACCAGGATCGACAAAGCGAGGCCTTCCGGGTGCACCGGCTGGGAATATTCATCACCCCCCTGCTGCCATCGCCAACACTGCCCAAAGATGCAGCGGGCTTGCGCGAACATTTAGAACAACTTTACAGGCAAAACACCCCTTGAAAACGATCATTGTAGTTCCAACCTACAACGAAGCGGAAAACCTTCCCAAACTGGTTTCCGCTTTATTTTCGCTTCCGCTGCAGGATCTTTCACTGCTGGTGGTGGACGACAACAGCCCGGATGGGACGGGGGAGATCGCTGAAGACCTGGGACGGCAAAACGGCGGGCGGGTGCAGGTATTGCACCGCCCCGGCAAGATGGGCCTGGGGTCGGCCTATATCCAGGGCTTTACCCGCTGTCTGGACGGAGATTACCAGGCAATCGGGCAAATGGACGCGGATTTTTCGCACCCGGTGGAAAAGATCCCAGAGCTGGTGGCCCTGCTGGAAAGCTGCGATATGGCGCTCGGCTCGCGCTATGTGCCGGGGGGCAAGCTGGACGAACGCTGGCCATTCTGGCGCAAAGGGCTTTCAGCCTGGGGCAACTTCTACGCCCGCACCATCTTGGGAATGAAGCTGCGGGATGTGACCGGCGGCTACCGCTTCTGGCGGCGCGAGACGCTGGCAGGGATGCCGCTGGAGCGCATCCGCTCGAACGGCTACATCTTCCAGGTGGAGATGGCGTATGTGGCCAGCCTGCTGGGATACAAATTCAAGGAGCTGCCGATCTATTTTGCCGACCGGCGTTGGGGAAAATCAAAGATGAATTTCCGCATTCAGATCGAAGCGGCGGTGCGCACCTGGCAGCTGCCAGGGATGTATAAGGACCTGCGGAAAAAGAACTAACCGCAAAATCGCGAAGGCGCAAAGCTTGTTTGGCAAGTCCTTACATTATTGCGACTTTGCGTCAAAATTGTATTTTTGGAATGACTTGGTCAAACGGGCCCACTCGTCGAGGCTGAGGGTTTCGGCGCGGCGCATCGGATCAATCCCGGCATCCGCCAGCAGCGCAGCGGCCTTTTCGGGCTTCCATTTCAGCCCTCCGGCCAGAGAATTGCGCAAAGTCTTACGCTTTTGACTGAAGCCCGCTCGGGCGAGGGTGAAGAACTGCTCCAGCGCGGAGGCAGGGATGCGCGGTTCAGGATAGAGGTCCACACGCAAAGCAGAGGAATCCACCTTGGGTGGGGGATAGAAGGCGCCGGCGGGTATGCGCACCACGGGGTGGGGATGACCATAAACTTGCACAGAAAGGGCAAGCAGGCTCATCTCGCCGGGGGCGGCACAGATGCGCTCGGCCACCTCACGTTGGACAGTCAGCACCAGGCAGGCCGGACGAACAGATGTTTCCAGCAAGTGGCGGATGACCGCAGAAGTGATGTAATAGGGGATGTTCGCAACCACCCAGTAACCGGGGCGGTGCATCAAGTCCTGCGGATCCTGCTGGAGGATATCCCCCTGGATTATCTCCACGTTCGCAACACCCGCCAGCACCTGGCGCAGGACGGGGAGGAGCGAGGCATCCAACTCCACCGCCACCACCCGCTCTGCAGCATGGGCCAGGTAGCGGGTGAGGCTGCCGGCGCCGGGGCCGATCTCCAACACCTCGGTTTGCGGGGGAATCTCCGCAGCGGCCACAATGCGACGTAAAGCTGAAGCATCCAGCAGAAAATTCTGGCCCAGGCTCTTCTTGGGGGTAATGTGGTAGGCGCGCAGCAGCCCGGGCAGGTCTAGCGGAGGAAGATCTAAGGCAGGATCCATGGCACATTCCCAGGTACAGGGGTTAGGAAGTAGATGGTGGTATCCCAATACCAACCAACATAATTGGCATCGTCATAGCCGAGGTCGATCCAATGACCGGTCATTCCGCCAGTGTCGCCGATAAAACCGGTGCCGTAGCCGTCGACATAGACCGGCTGCTTGCTCATGCCCAGGTTATACCAGGCCAGCGGGACTGCCACGACGCCCTTGGTGAGGCGGACGCCGCTGGCGGTGGAATAGCTGCAACGCTTGCCGCCATCATACTTGCATGGGGCGTATGAAGTGGCATACACACGCACCGCGCGCCAGTATTGGATCGTTCCGTCGGGGGTGGACTTGGTCATGATGACAATCTTGGTGCCGTAGGCCACCTGGGCATCGCGAGGGGGAGAGGCAACCCAGGTATTCTCGGAAACGCGCTGCACTTCCTGATCGTCTTCGTAGCGCACGCGCACGCGCGCCACCTCAATGCCAGGCTGGCCGGCTTCGATCACGCGGGTGGTATCCAGCTGCAGTTCAGCATCCGCCACATACTGGTTCTTGTAGGGAATGGAGGTCTGTTGAAGGATGATCTCCTCGCGCACGCGCACCACGCGGATAAAGCCGTCGGAGGGGATGGGCTGGTCGTCGGCGGGCTGGCTGTAATCCAGCCCCTGGAGGGAAATGCCCGCGTCGGAAAGAGCCTGCCCAACCGTGGCAGCCGAGGTGACGGTTTGCACTTCGCCACCGGAAAAGCGGATGGTAACCGGGCGGGAACGCTCCACCACCACGGTCAGCGGGGCGTTGAATGGCGCGGCCAGCGAGGAGGAAATAAAATCCGCGCCGGTCAGATGAATGCCGGATTGCCAGAGAGCCTCGCCCAGGCTGCCTGGGGCGGCATACACAGTGCGCCGGGTGCCGTTATCGACAATGCGCAGTTCGAGGGTCGGCCGGTATTGGAGGGCGTAGTTTGCTGCGTAGGGCAACGGCTGATCGGGATCAACCGGCAGGCCGTTCCACAACACCTGATCTCCGGGGAAAAGGCGGACTCCTTTTTCCATCAACAAGTTGGCGGGAATGCGCTGACTGCTGGTGAAAGGCGTGGAGAAGGTCTGTCCATCCAGGCTAAGATAGACCGCGCGGGCGGGCTGGATAGTGATCAGGGAGCCGGTAAGCCAGCTGTCTGGTGCGGGTTGGATCTGATCGGCGGGGAGCAGGGGCAGGCCGGTATCCTCCAATGCACCACGCACGGTGAAAGTGCTGGTCTGCACACGGTAAGCCCGCTCGGCATAGATAATCGTGATCGGACGGGGCAGGCTGAGCAGCAGCACCCCCACCCCGGCCAGGATCAAAAAGGCGGCAAGCGCCAGGAGAATCCGTTTGCTCATTAAGTGCATTGTAACAGAAAAAAGGGGATTGGTTTATGATCTATTTGCCTGCGGTGCGGGCAAATAAATCATAGGAAAATTGGCGCAACCACACAGGGGAATTTGCGTATATACTAACAGAAGGAAAGATGGCAACCTCGAAATCATTCCATTAACCTTCCCAAAATTCCAGAAGGAGAATGTATTATGAATCGGTCACAACGTAGTGGACTGGTAATGGGGGTGTTCTTGATCTTGCTGGGCGGATTGTTCCTGGCCTGGCAGCTGGGTTGGCTGGGCACGTTTGAGCTGAACTGGGCTCATTCCTGGCCTTTGATCATCATCGGGGTGGGCGTATTGATCCTGGTGCTGGGACTGGCCTCGGGCGACCCGGAAAGCGCTATTCCTGCAACTATCATCGGCGGGATCGGCGGCATCCTGTACTGGCAGAACGCCACCAATAACTGGGGTTCCTGGTCTTACATCTGGAGCCTGATCCCCGGGTTGGTGGGGCTGGGGATGCTCATTTCGTGGGTGCTGGGCAACCGCAAGAAAGGCGTGATCAACGAAGGTCTGACCACCATCATGATCAGCCTGGTGCTGTTCGCGATTTTCGGCGCGTTCTTCGGCGCTTTCAGCGGATTGGGTGAGCTGCAAAAGTATTGGCCGCTGCTGCTGGTGCTGGTGGGTTTGTATGTGCTGGTGCGCGGCTTCATCGAAGGGCGCAACAATCCTAAGGCGTAAATTCTTTCAAGGAGTGCTATCATGCGTATCGGAAATATTTTCTGGGGCTTGTTGATCCTGCTCTTGGGCGTTTTCTTCCTGCTCAATCAGATGGGCGTGGTCTCGCTGACCTCGCAATTTTGGGCGATCTTCGGCGCGGGGGCGCTGATCCTGTTGGGTGTGTTGTTCATTGTCGGGCCGCTCTTCCGCCGCAAGGCCAAGACCGAACCGGTCAGCATCCCGCTGGACGGGTCGATCAGCCGGGCGGAGTTGAAACTGCGCCACGCCGCAGGCCGGCTTACCCTGTATGCATTGAACCAACCCGGTTGGTTGGTGGCGGGAAACTGCGTAGAAGGGGTGGAAAAAGAAGTGGTGCGGGACGGCACCACCGCCAGGGTACGCCTTTCGGCGCCGCAAACCTGGATGGTGGGCTTTCCTCCCTTTGTCTCCAGCGAGGGCCTGACCTGGGATTTGGGGCTGGCGCCCAACCTGCCGATGGCGCTCAAGCTGGAAACGGGAGCCTGCGAGTCCATTCTGGATCTGAAGGATCTAAAAGTGGACGACCTGCAGGTGGATACCGGGGCCAGTTCTACCACCATTCACCTGCCGGCCAACGCCGGCTACACAAAAGTACGCATCCACTGCGGCGCGGCCTCGGTGCGCGTGTTGGTGCCTGAAGGGGTGGCTGGACGGATCAAGGTCGAGTCCGGGTTGTCAGGAATCAAGGTGGATGAACGACGCTTCATGCCCAACGGCAAGCTGTACGAGACCCCTGGCTTCGACGCCGCGCCCAACCGGGTTGAAATCCAGGTGGAGATGGGCGTGGGTTCTTTTGAGGTGAGCTAATGAAGCCATATAACTGGAGATTGGTGATCGGGCTTTTCCTGCTGGCCTTTGGCGTGTTGGCCCTGCTCCAGTCCTTTAACGTGATCCAACTCAGCGGCTCATTATGGGGATTGGTGCCGGCAGCCATCTTCCTGCTGGGCGGGTGGGCCTTCCTGAACGTGCTGGAGGTGGACCGCAAGCAGTGGTGGGCACTCATCCCGGGCATCATCCTGGCCGCGATCGGCCTGTTGATCCTGATTTCGACCCTTTTCCCGAGGATCGGAGAAGCGATCGGCGGGCTGATCGTGCTGGGCGGGATCGGCGCTGCCTTCTGGGGTGTGTACCTGATGGATCGGCGCAACTGGTGGGCGATCATTCCTGCCGGGACACTGACCACATTGGGGATCATTTCGCTCTTCCCCACCCTGGGCGTGGAGAGTGTGAACGGGCTCTCGATGGGCGGCCTGTTCTTCCTGGGACTGGCAGCCACATTCTTCCTGGTGGCGGTGCTGCCGCCGCGGGATGAATCGCGCGCCTGGGCTTATTTTCCGGCAGGAGGACTGCTGTTCATGGCTGTGTTGTTGATGTTCTTTGGAGGCGGACCGCTTAATTACGTCTGGCCGGTGGTGCTGATCCTGACGGGGATGTACTTCCTGGCCCGGTCAATCTTCAAAGGCAAGGTATAATCAAGAATCGAGTGAAGCATGGAAAAACGTCTGACAAGAAGTCGCAGTAATTATATGTGGGGCGGTGTGTGCGGCGGGTTGGGAGCTTTCTTCCAGATCGACCCAACGATCGTGCGCATGTTCTTCGTCCTGCTGACAGTGGCCGGCGGCGCGGGAGTGCCGATCTACCTGGCGATGTGGCTGATCGTTCCGCGCGAAGACCGTCTGGATGCCGTGGATACCCAAACCGGCGATATCGGCGCACGCGCGCGCTTGATGGGCGAGGAGATCCATGAAGCAGCCACCCGTCCCAATCCTTCGATGACGATCTACGCGGGCATCGCGCTGGTGCTGGTGGGGGTGATCTTCCTGCTGCGCTCGCTGGGCATCAGCTGGTTATCCTGGTTGAACGAAGGTTTGATCTGGGCAATCATCCTCATCCTGGGCGGGGCTTTCCTGCTCTCGCAGGCCACGAAACGGAGATCGTAACCTATGGAAAATCCAAGCATGCAACCTGCTTCTTTCCAACCTACACAACAGATGGAGAACCAGTCGTGGACCCCTCCACGTCGGCGCGGGATCTTCTTGCCGCTGCTGATGATCGTGATCGGGGTGATCTTGCTGCTGAACACGCTCGGATCGCTGCCGGGCAACCCGTGGAGCCTGCTCCTGCGCCTGTGGCCGCTGCTGCTGATCGCGGGCGGACTGGATGGACTGCTGCGCGGGCACGGACCGATCGGCGAGATCCTCTGGTGCGGGCTGGGGGTGCTGTTCCTGCTCAGCAACCTGGGCTACCTGCCTTTCTCGGTGCTGGAACTGATCTGGCGCCTGTGGCCGGTGATGCTGGTGGGTTGGGGCGTGCAGTTGATCATCGGACACCGCAGCCTGGCGACCTACTGGATCAGCTTTGCAGTCGGCCTGGTACTGATGGCAGGGGTAGTCTTCCTGGCCTACCAGCCCTCGCTGCTGCCGGTGAATGTGCATACCGAACAGATCAGTGAGGATGCCGGCAACCTGCGCGAGGCCACCATTGAGATCAACACCGCAGTAGGCAAGCAAATCGTCGATGGAACTGCCGCGCCGGGCAAGCTGGTGGAAGGCCAGTTCGGGCTGATCAACGGCGAATCGTACCACCGCAATTTCAGCGGCGAGGGCGGTGTGGGCTATTACAAGCTGGAGACCACCGGTATGCCGGGTGTGATCATGTTCGGTAACAGCAAGGAAACCATCGGCCTGGAGCTCAAACTGAATCCGACGCTGCCGCTTTCGTTGGCCTTCAACCTGGCAGCGGGCGACCAAAAACTGGACTTCTCGCGGTTGAAGATCAAGGATCTGAACGTCAACCTGGCGGTGGGCAGCATGGTGATCAGCCTGCCGGAAGACGGCAATTTCAGCGGTGAATTGCACGACGCACTGGGGGATGTGACCATCATCGCGCCTCAGAACGCTTATGTGCGGATTAACGCCCACACAGCCATCGGCAACGTGACGGCCCCGGAAGATTATCAACGCAACGGCGATATGCTGACCTCCGGTGCAATGGGCACCGCCAACCGTATCATTAACCTGAAGGTGGATGTGGCGGTGGGCACGATCACCATCGTGCATCCGTAGCCAATTTACCCGCAAGATTCATGTTGATCCCATTGTAGGGGCAGGTCTGAGACCTGCCCCTACAAATAATCCTTTTTGGGGAACTTTTTTAGCGCGCCAGCGTTAACCCCTTGTAACACAATACAATAAAGCCTGAACAAAGGAGTTGAAAAAATGAAAAACAAAGCCTTATTGGCCGCGGCAAGTGTAGTGATGATGTTAGCGTTGGGCGCCTGCGCCACCAGCGGTTCTCCCCAGGCCGCCACCCGTACCCTGAGCGTGGCCGGAGCCGGTAAAGTATATATCACCCCGGACGTGGCCTACATCACCATTGGCGTGCAGACCCAGGCCGCCAAAGTGACCGATGCGCTGAACGAGAATAGCGCCCAGGCCAAGGCAATCGCCGACACGCTGACTGGTTTGGGTGTGGACAGCAAGGATATCCAGACTTCGGCCTTCACCATCTACCCGCAGCAGAACTACAGCACGGACGGTAAGCCATTGGAGATCGTCTACGTGGTGCAGAACAGCGTCTACGTGACCGTGCGCGACCTGAACGCACTCGGCAGCATCCTGGACGGTGTGGTGCGCTCCGGCGCAAACACGATCAACAGCATCTCGTTCGACGTGCTGGACAAGACCGCCGCGATGAGCGAAGCTCGCAACCAGGCGATCCAGAATGCCCGTCAGACGGCTGAAGAGATGGCCGCGGCCGCCGGTGTGACGCTTGGCCCGCTGCAGACCCTGACCGTCTACACCAATGGCGGCGCCGTGCCGATGTACGATGCCAAGAGCATGACCTCCGTCGGTTCCGGCGGCAGCGTCCCGGTCGCAACCGGCCAGATGCTGGTCGAGGTGGATGCCTCCCTGGTATACGAGATCAAGTAAATCATTCTCTTTGAATAAAGATACACCCCAGACAACCTGGGGTGTATCTTTATTGGGGTAGCGAAAAGATCAATATTCGATCTCGCTGATCTTACTCAGCTTGGCCAGGCGGTGGGTGGCGGTGATCAGGCGCACGGTGCCGGTCAGGCCGCGCATGACGATGCTCTCGGTGCGCGCGCCGTCGCCAAAGTAGGTAACGCCGTGGAGCAGTTCACCATTGGTAATGCCGGTGGCAGCAAAGAAGACATCGTCTGAGGAGACCAGGTCATCCATGGTGAGCACTTTGTCGAAGTTGTAGCCCATCTTACGTCCGCGGTCCAACTCATTCTGGTTGCGGGCATAGAGTTTGCCCTGGATGGTGCCGCCCATGCAGCGCAAGGCCGCCGCGGCCAGCACACCCTCGGGCGTGCCGCCAATCCCCATCAGCACGTCGATGCCGGAGGATTCCCAGGCGGTCATCAACGCACCGGCCACATCGCCATCCGGGGCCAGGCGGATGCGCGCGCCAAAGCGGCGCACATCGGCAATGAGCTGGTCGTGGCGCGGGCGGTCAAGGATGAAGATGGTCAGGTCGTTGACATCTGCACCTTTGGCCCTGGCGATTTTCTTCAGGTTGTCCTCTACGGGAGCCTCAATATCGACCACATCCCTGGCTTCCGGGCCAACCGCGATCTTATTCATATATACATAGGGACCAGGATCAAACATGGTGCCGCGCGGGGCCAACGCCACCGTGGCGATCGAATTGGGCAGGCCGTGCGCCAGCGGACGGGTGCCGTCGATGGGATCGACAGCAATATCCACCAGCGGAGGCTGACCGGTGCCAAGCTTCTCGCCGTTGAAGAGCATGGGGGCTTCGTCCTTCTCACCCTCGCCGATGACGATCACGCCATCCATCTCAACCGTGTTGAGGATCATGCGCATGGCTTCCACCGCAGCGTGGTCAGCGGCAATCTTGTCGCCGCGGCCCATGTGGCGGCCGGCAGCCAGGGCTGCCGATTCGGTTACGCGCACCAGTTCCAGCGCCAGGTTACGGGTCGGTTGCGTACTTGTCATTCGATTCCTCCTGATGGGATTAATCTATCCGCAAAGACGCCACGACGCTAAGCTTCTAAGATTGCTTCAATGATCCATATCCAACTTTACACAATATCTCTTGACGCCCTTGCGTCTCAGCGGTTCCAATTACTATTCTATACCAGGAACAGGTAAGTGATGACATAGAAGCCGAGCGCACCAGCCCAAAGGGTGGCATCAATACGGTCCAGCACACCACCGTGGCCGGGAAGCAGGTTGCTGCTATCCTTGACACTGAACTGGCGTTTGAGCAGGCTCTCGCCCAGGTCGCCGAGGGGAGAAAGGGCCGCCACCAGGCTGCCGAGCGCCAACCCACGCAAGGGGGTGATGGCCGGGTTGACCTGAACGAAGAGCGCCCCCGCCAGAAGGCCAGTCAGCGCGCCAAAGAATACACCGGAAAAGTAACCTTCCCAGGATTTCTTGGGACTGACACGGGGAGACATCTTATGGCGGCCGATCTTGCTGCCAACCAGATAGGCAAAGCCGTCGGCAACCCAGATGGGAGAGCAGGCAAAAAGCAGCCACCACATTCCATCCGGAAGCAAAGCCCGGAGAGAAAGAATGTAAGGGCCTAGCCAGCCCAGGTAAAGGATGCCGGCAGTGGTGATGGCAAAATCGCTGGCGGCGCGATCATGTCCCCGCTCATAGGCAAAGACGTGCCAGGCCAGGCTGACCATAACGATCACACCCAGCCAGACATCGCTGCCCAGCAAGCCAAAGGCTCCGCGCCAAAGGCTGAGCAGGGTGACAAAACCGATCAGCAGAATACGCGACGGCTGGTAACCGCCGCGTTCGAAGACATGGGCATACTCGCGCGCCGCCAGGGCCAAGACAAGCGTCCAAACCACGGTGAGATACCAGCCGCCCAAGTAAATGAATAGCAGGCCGGCCGGAACGAGCACCAGCAGCACCAGCATGCGCTCACGCAGCATCGGAAGACTCCGGCAGGCAATCTTCCTGCGAAAGCCCGCCGAAGCGGCGGTCGCGGGAGGCATAGACAAAAAGAGCCTGGCGCAGCTGTTCTTTATCAAAATCCGGCCAATATACCGGCGGGAAATACCATTCCGAGTAGGCACCTTGCCAGATGAGGAAATTACTGGCGCGCATTTCGCCGGAGGTGCGGATGATCAGATCGGGGTCGGGGATGCCAGCGGTGAAAAGATAGCGGTTGACGGTATCCTCACAAACCTGTTCCGGCTTAAGCCCATCGGCAATCATGTGCTGGATGGCATAGATCAACTCATCCCGACCGCCGTAATTGAAAGCCACGCAGAGGGTCAGACGGGTGTTGTTACGGGTTCTTTCCACCGCAGCAGCCAGTTTTTCACGCAGGCGCGGAGAAAGCGCCTCGGGGCGGCCGATATGCACTATGCGCACCCCTTCCTGGTGCAATTCGGCTAATTCGTTGTCAATCACGTTCTCCAGGATCACCAGCAATCCCTGTACCTCATCCTCCGGCCTGGACCAGTTCTCGGTCGAAAAGGCGTAGAGGGTGAGGTACGGGATGCCAAATTCCACGCAGGCGCGGATAATGACGCGCAGGTTTTCGGTTCCGGCACGGTGGCCCATAATGCGCGGCAAACCGCGGCTGACGGCCCAACGCCCATTGCCGTCCATGATCACTGCGATGTGGGTAGGCAAACGAGACGGCAGGGGTGGGCGGGTTTCATCGGACATAGGTTGTACTAGACTTCCATGATCTCTTTGTGTTTGCGCTCGCCAATGGCATCGATCTGCAAGACCATCTTATCGGTCAATTTTTGCAGTTCATCCTCAGCATGTTTCAAGTCATCTTCGGAGATCATCTTTTCTTTTTCAAAATCACGCAGGTCTTTGATGAGATCGCGGCGGACATTGCGAATGGCGATGCGCGATTCTTCCAGGCGGTGGTGAACTACTTTGTCCAGTTCATGGCGGCGCTCCTCGGTCAGTACCGGCAGGGTCAGGCGGATCACCTTGCCGTCATTGTTGGGGGTGAGGCCCAACTCGGAGGCCAGAATGGAGCGCTCGATGGTCTTGAGAGTGGAGGCGTCAAACGGGCGGATGAGCAACACACGGGGTTCCGGCACCGAGATGGTGGCCAGCTGCATCAGGGGGGTCAGAGTGCCGTAATATTCGACCGGCAGTTTTTCGATCAGAGCCGGGCTGGCGCGCCCGGTGCGGATACCGGCCAGGTCATCTTCCAGCACGCCGATAGCGCTCTTCATACGAGCTTCGGCTTCTTTGATCGTATCTTTCACCATTTCATCTACCATATCATCCTCCGTGGGGCAGTTTGATTTCCAAATTCGTCCCAGCAGGGCACCTGCTGATGTCAATGCTGATTAAGCATACCTTAATTTGAGAAAAAATGCTACAAGAAACAAGGGGGGAGAGTGGAAAATAGAGAATAGAGAGCAGTAAAAACTACTCTCTATTCTCAAAGAACCAAGCCCGCGAGCTAGTGAATACGTTCGAATTTGGAGCCGGGGGTGTTACAGACCGGGCAGCGCTCGGGGGCGCTGCGTTTCTCGGTGTAACCGCAAACCGGGCAGACATAGTAATCGTACTCGTCTTCCTTCTTCTCATTCAGGCCAGCCAGCGCCTCGCGGTAGAGGGCTTCATGCACCTTTTCAGCCTCCCAAGCCCATTTAAAGCTGGTGACGGCTTTCTTTTCCTTCTCAGCTTCGGCATTCTTGATGAAATCGGGGTACATGACCGTGGCTTCGTAATTCTCGCCATTGATGGCTTCCTGCAAATTTTCGGCGGTGGTTTTGACCTGCCCGGCGGTGCGGAAATGGGTCAGGGCATGCACGGTCTCGGCGGCGGCAGCGGCGCGGAAGAGACGCGCCACCTGCGGGAAACCATCTTCATCGGCTTTCTTAGCAAAGGCCAGGTAACGGCGGTTGGCCTGGGATTCCCCGGCGAAAGCAGCTAATAAATCATCATGCGTCTTGGACATAAACATTCTCCTCTATTCGTGAAATTGCGCGGGCGCACATCCTCCTGCCCGCGAAGTTAAGGATAGTGCAAAGGGGAAAGATTGTCAATGAATTCAGCAATCAGAGGTAAGAAAAACCTTGAACACGGATGGAATGAATTTAACGGACGCTCACGGATTTTTTGGGTAAAGGGATCAACCGTAAATATCATAAATAGTCAAACCAGGATTCGCCGACCGGTAAAAGGCTGCTTGACGCAAAATCATTTGCTCCTGCGTAGCGGCGGGCGCTCCTTGTTAATTGAATTAGCTTATCTCCTCAACATGGCGGAGCGCCCCTACCTGAAAAATCCAAATGGATTATAGATTTCAAGGCGCAGGCAGGGCAAAATCAAAGAGATATGGAAAGGAAATCTTGCCGACTGGGGTCGTGCTGCCGTCCAGGCCGAGAATGGCCAGCTCGGTGAGGGCACCGTCCGCGGCAAAGCCCCAGAAATGCTGCGCATCCAGCCAAACCAAAGGGTATGTACCACCACTCAGCCGGAGGGCGGTCTGGCCGGGTTGAACAAAGACAAAAACCGGACCAGAAGATAGCGACGGAGTTCCGCTGGATTCTTCAAAAACACAGTATTTGGAATCAGGTGACCAACCGAAAAATGTGTAAGTTTTGCTTGTGTCCAGGTTGCCCAATGCTTCTTTAGCGCCGCTGTCCACTGTGTAAATCCAAAAACTATAATCACTGCCGTCAATGTATACTAATTTTTGTCCATCTGGGGATAAATTAAAGCTCGCACCCAGGGTAACCGGGCTGACAATCTCGGCCAGCAGGTGAATTTCACCCTGCAGCGAAACTTGCAGCAAACGAGTCGCACCGCGGCCACCTGAATATAGATCAGCGGGCGGAATTAAAACCCAGAAGCCGCTCGAATCGGGCATCCAGCGCACGTCCGGATAATAGCTGCCGCCCGCAGCATATTCAGGATAGGTGGAATAAACATCCGTCTGCCGCGGAAGAACAGCATCGAAGGTCAGGACAATCCGCCGGTCAGTACCATCCGGGCGCATGATCTCAATTTTATCTGCATCCAACAATGCCAACCATTGCCCATCGGGCGAGATGCTAAAATCCAGCCCGCCTGTACCAAAAGGAAGCAGGGTAGTCAGCTCGCCCGAGTTGAGATCGAGCCGGTACATGTCCTGGTTTTCCACTGTCTGTAAAGCGGTCCCTTCTTGCGGGTGGGTATTGAAGATCAAGGCGTTGGTATCCGGCAGAAATTCCAGGTGATCCAGGCGTGAGACAATCTCCGGCGTGAAGCGTTCCAGGTCGGCGTTGGTGACCCACAGGCGCTTTTCGCCGTTGGGAATATACACGCTATACAGGCCGCGCTCTTGAGAATCATCCAGCCTGTAGAAAACCTGGGTTCCCGCGGGATCGATCCACAAAGCGGCGGGGCGGGAGCTACCCAGGGAGCGCAGCAGCTTAGGGGTTATCCCCGGTTGCCAATAGTTTATCCCTTCGGTATTATAAAATGCGACAGTCAGGGTCTTGGCTTTCTTTACCATCAGGGTAGGGGTTGCTATGGGGGTGGGGAGCACATAGGTTGCGGTAGGAGTGGGCAGAGACGGGCGATTGAGTTCGCGGGTCAGCCAGACCCCCACGACTATCATGGCTGCGGAAATCAAAACGATCGCCAACGTGCGAACGATCCCCGGTTGTTTGGATGGCATGAAATATCTCCCTTGAGGTGATATGGATATTATAGCACGTCGCGCCGCACCCTAAAGAGAAAAATAACACGCGTTGGAGGGGCAGCCAGAGGCAGGTTGAAGCCTGCGTTACGGATGGAACCTGACTGCGGTTAACTGTCCATGATATAATCACGGCGATAACTTGCGCAAGTTCAAAAGGAGACTTATGACGTTCCATAAGATTTGCGTGTCCGGATTGGGATACATCGGCCTGCCCACCGCCAGCACCTTTGCCACCTATGGCATGCGCGTAGTGGGAGTGGATGTGAACCCGCAGATCGTCAGCGGGCTGCAGAACGGCCATTTGCATATTTACGAACCCGGCCTGCGCACCCTGGTGCAGGCCGCTTTGCGCTCGCAGAACCTGGCGGTGAGCAATCAGCCGGAAGAAGCGGACGCTTTCATCATCGCCGTGCCGACCCCCTTCTATGACGACAAAAAGGCGGACATGCGCGCGGTGATCTCTGCCACCGAAGCGATCGTCCCGCACCTGCGCCAGGGCAACCTGGTGATCCTGGAATCCACCTCCCCGCCGCGCACGACTGTCGACCTGGTGGCGCCCATCCTGGAACGCTCCGGGTTGAAAGCCGGGCGGGATTTCCACCTGGCCTATTCGCCGGAACGGGTGCTGCCGGGGCAGATCCTGCGCGAATTGATCGAGAACGCGCGCGTGATCGGCGGGATCGACCGGGCCTCCGCAGAAGCCGGGCGCGACCTGTACGCCACCTTCGTACGCGGCGAGATCATCCTGACCGACGCGACCACCGCCGAGATGGTCAAGCTGATGGAGAACACCTACCGGGATGTCAATATCGCCATCGCTAACGAGTTCGCCCGCCTGGCGGACCGCTTTGGGGTGGACGTATGGGAAGCCATTTCGCTGGCCAATCGCCACCCGCGCGTGCGCATCCTCAACCCCGGTCCCGGGGTGGGCGGGCACTGCATCAGCGTCGATCCCTGGTTCCTGGTGGAGGCTGCCCCCGACCTGACCCCGCTGATCCTCAATTCGCGGCGGGTGAACGACGGGCAGCCACATTTCGTGGTCAAGCTGGTACAGCGCGCATTGGGCGGGGACCTGAAAGGCCGCCGCATCGCCGCGCTGGGACTTTCGTTCAAAGCCGACGTGGACGACCTGCGCGAAAGCCCGGCGGTGGAGATCTGCCACCTGCTGCAAAAGGGCGGCGCCGTGGTCACCGCCCACGAACCGTTCAAACCCGAAGAGCAAATGCCCGGGCTGCGTACGGTGACGACACTGGAAGAGGCCTTGAAAGACGCCGAGCTGGTGCTGCTGCTGGTGGGGCATGCCCAATTGCGCGAGTTGGACCCCGCCCAGGTGGCGGGAATGACCCCGGCCCGCCTGGCGGTCGATACGGTCAACGGCTGGAACACCGAAACGTGGAAAGCCGCGGGCTTCCACCTGTACCGCCTGGGCGTGGGACGCGACCTGTAATGCGCGTCCTGTCGATCTTTGGCACCCGCCCGGAAGCGGTCAAGATGGCGCCTGTAGTGCAGTGCCTGGCGCGCACGCCCGGCATACAAAGCCTGGTGTGCGTCACCGCCCAACACCGCGAGATGCTCGACCAGGTGCTGAACCTGTTCCGCATCCAACCGGACGTAGACCTGAACCTGATGCGCCCGGACCAGAGCCTGGCAAAGCTGACCAGCGAGATCCTCTTGCACCTCGACCCGGTGCTGGACCAGTTCCAGCCGGATTGGGTGCTGGCGCAGGGCGACACGACCACGGTGATGACCACCGCGTTGTTATGCTATTACCGCAAGATCCGCTTCGGGCACGTGGAGGCCGGGCTGCGCACACACGACAAATGGCAGCCCTTCCCGGAAGAGATCAACCGGCGCATCGCCGGGGTGACCGCCGACCTGCATTTTGCCCCCACGCAGCACGCGCGGCAGAACCTGCTGGCGGAAGGCGTGCCGGATTCAGCCATCCGCGTGACCGGCAACACGGTCATCGACGCACTGCAGCAGATCGTGAAATTTGACCCGCCCGCGGAAGTGCGGGCGCTTCTCGACCAATATAATTTGCGTCCGGGCGGGCGCACGCTGATCCTGGTCACCGCCCACCGGCGGGAGAGCTTCGGCGCGCCGCTGGAGCAGATCTTCCTGGCACTGCGCGACCTGGCTGCCAGCGACGCGAACTTGCAGCTGGTCTACCCGGTGCATCTCAATCCTAATGTACAGGAGCCGGCCCACCGTCTGCTGGACGGGATCGCTAACATAACCCTCCTGCCGCCGGTGGAATACCTGACCCTGGTTCACTTTTTGAAGAACGCCAAATTGGTGCTGACCGATTCGGGCGGCATCCAGGAAGAGGCCACCGGGTTGGGAGTGCCCACCCTGGTGCTGCGCGAGGTGACCGAACGCCCGGAAGGGCTGGAAGCGGGGGTGCTGAAACTGGTAGGCACAGACCGGGCACGTATTTTCAACACGGCGCGCAGCCTGCTGGACGACCCTGCGGCTTACAACGCGATGGCGCAAGCCGCCAATCCCTTTGGGGACGGGCACGCCGCGGAACGCATCGTGCAGGCGCTGCCGGAAACGGCAGGCCAGGCATGACCTCCATTTGCATCTATCCCCCGCTGAAAGGCCTGGGCGGACCGGCCTCGTTCTTTTCCCGCCTGAGCGCCGGGCTGCAGGCGCGCGGCTACAGCGTGCACAGCAACCCCGGCGATCCTTCGACCGACGCCATCCTGCAAATTGGCGGCACGCGTCGGTTGGACCTGTTGATCGGGGCAAAACGGCGCGGGGTGCGCATCGTCCAGCGCCTGAACGGGATGAACTGGATCCACCGCAAGACGAACACCGGGCTGAAACACTGGATCCGCTCGGAATACAGCAACTGGCTGCTGGCGGTTGTGCGCCAGCGGCTGGCGAATGCGGTGATCTACCAGAGCCAGTTCGCGCGCACCTGGTGGGAGACCACCCAGGGCGCGATCAAAGCCCCGGTGCAGGTGATCTATAACGGGGTCGATCTGAAGGATTATTCGCCGCTCGGCCCCGGAACGCCGCCGGACGATCATTTCCGCCTGCTGTTGGTGGAAGGCCACCTGCGCGGTGGACACGAGACCGGGTTGGAGAATGCTGTGCAACTGGCGCGGGCCTTGAAAGACGACCCGGCCGGGCGCTGGGAACTGATGGTGGCGGGGGAGGTCCCCGCGGAGATACAAGCCCGCTACCAGGCAGAAGACCTGTGGATCACCTGGCGGGGCGTTGTGCCGCGCAGCGAGGTGGCAGAGTTGGACCGCTCGGCGCATGTACTGTTCTCCGCCGACCTGAACGCGGCCTGTCCTAACGCGGTGATCGAGGCACTGGCCTGCGGGCTGCCGGTGGTGGCCTTTGCCACCGGCTCGCTGCCCGAACTGGTCAACGGCGAGGCAGGTAAGGTAGTACCGTACGGAAGAAATTACTGGAATTTAGAACCGCCGGTGGTAGAACCATTGGCCCAGGCGGCGCGCGAAGTGGCAGGGGGAAAAGAACGCTTCCGCCAGGCGGCGCGTGCCCGGGCGGAAGCGATGTTCAGCGTGGATGAAATGGTGGAAAAGTATCTCGCGGTTCTGTTGGACCGCTAGAAGATCATTCCTGTGCTAGGAGAAGTTTTCGCCGGGTTATCAGCGAGTAGACTGCCATCACAGCCACAAGGGCGGATGCTACCCAGGCGGTGATATTGACTACCGGTTCGGCGGGGAATTTTACTGCAATACCTATAAACGCCCATACCAACACCAGCAAGTAACCGGCGTCACGGCGGTACCAGGTCATCAACGCCGCCAGGATAGTTGCCACTCCCAGCATCACGGCTGCCCAAATCTGCGGAGCGATGCCAAAACCATTCCATTTCCAATAAAACAAGGTTTGCGTGACATTGGCAATGGTTGCCACACTGATCCAGCCTAGATAGACGGAATGAGTCAGGTTAACCGTGTAGCGCTCGCCCCGACTTACCTGGATGAGATTGACCTTCAACTTCAGGTAAATGGCAATCAACGTGCCAAGCAAGCCCAACATAGCTACCAGGGTGAAATCGAAGACCTTGTAATGCCAGAGAAAAATCCACAGGATGTTAAAAAAGCCAGCCAGCGCAGGCAGATAGCCGATGCGGCGCAAGCGCGGATTATCAGCCTGGGCAGGCAAGAACTGATAGATCGCAAAGGCGATCAAAAGCATATAGATAATGCCCCAAATCGCGAACACATATCCCTCCGGCACAAAAAAGATTTTGAAGCTATCCGACAGGTCTTTGGTATATTGTCCATTCAAAGGCAGCGCATTAGCCAGAACATTGATCACAATGGTGATCAAGACCGCAGCGGCCACAACAATTTGACGAATTCGATCCTGTTTCATTATTCCTCCTGAGAATAATCCTGATATTTACGCCTATCTGCTGAAGAATTAGATGATGACCGTATCTGAAAGTTACATAGATAAAAAAGGAATTTGACGGGTTTCTCCTCCTTAAGTAGGAGAGAGATGACCATCCTTTTTCCGATGTGAGGAATGCCCCCTTCTGGGATAATAGGACTTGAACGACGGCGGCAACGACGCTGCTTGAAAGCGAATGGAACGAAAGTGTAAAGAAAGGAGCAAACATCATGGAAACGAACTTCAGCAATTTCTCGATCTACGGCCAGTTCCTGTACGCGAATACCGAACAGAAAGATATGCGCCCGTCAAACAACTATTTCTGGACCTTCTTCAAACGGTTCATTTAGTCCTTATCTCCTGCCCCTCCTCTCTGTGCAAGGTTTTGCAAGCGAAGCAGATCTGCCCCGGCTGAAAAGCCGGGGTAGGTCGTTTAATAACGGATACTTCTCCGCCGCGCGGATCAGCATGAAAAGGCCGATGACTTGATAGATCCTAGAAATCTTTGAGCAGCACCGCTTCAGGCCCGCGGTTGATCTCCCAGGGGTAAATGATGTGGGCATCGGTTACAGCCGCGTAGTAATCGGGGCGCAGGCTGCCGAACAGGTTCCGGTAAGGGTTGAAATGCAGGACGCAGGAATAAGCAATCCCGGTGGCGCCGGTGACGCGGTTCTTGACCGCGGTCATGGTGCGGCCTGATCCCCATACATCATCCACCACCAGCAGACGCCGCCCGCGCAGCAGGGTATCCTCAGGAAATTGGACAAACTTGGGCCAGACCATCAGGCGAGATTTATCCTCTGGTTTCATTTGCGCCTCGGCGGGAAAGTCCACCGATGCGGTGAGGATAGTGGTCAGACCCAGGGCTTCGGCCAGCAGGCCGCCCGGGATGATGCCCCCATGCGTGATGATGACCATCGCGTCAAATTCGCCTTCAAATTGGGGAATGAGGTAGTCGATCAGGCGATCCACATCATTCCAGCTTAATACTTCACGCCGCATGCGAAAGCCTTTTGCAGGAAGGATCGGGGTTCTTTACAGAACTAATTACAGGTTAATTATACACACGTAAGAAATAATTGCAGCAAGAAATACAAAAAAAACAACACCGCTTTATCGGATAAAAGAGATCTTCACAGATCATATTTCAAAAACCGATACGCGAAACGCCAGTATTCCGAATGGCCAAACCCGCGCCCCAGATGATATATAATAACCCTATGCCTGACCTGACCTCTCGCTACCTCCCGCGCCTGATCGCGCAGCGCCTGCCCGGGCTGGACCTGGGCAATAACACCATCCACCCCTGCTACGAGGGGCTTTCGCTGGCAAACCTGCCAGCCAGCCTGTGCCGCTGGCTGGGCGCGCCGGGCTTCGGGATCGGCCCACTGGAGGATTCACTGCTGGATGCTGTTCCTTGGCCGTTCGAGCAGGTGATCCTGCTGGTGGCGGATGGGTTGGGCCTGACGCAGTGGTTGCGCCTGTTGGAGCGCGGTAAACAGGGCGATGCGGGGCTGGACCTGTGGCCGGGCCTGGTGCAAGATATGCTGTTTGCCCCACTGACCAGCATCACCCCCAGCACCACCACCGCCGCATTGACCACACTGTGGACAGGCGTTCCACCAGCGCAGCACGGAATCCTGGGCTACGAGATGTGGCTGAGAGAATATGGGCTGGTGGCCAATATGATCAGCCACGCCCCATCCAGCTCCGCCGGGGATGTAGGCGCGTTGAAACGGGCCGGGTTCGACCCGGCGGATTTCTTGCCGGTACCCACCCTGGGGACCCACCTGGCGGAGAACGGGGTGGGCAGTTTTGCCATGCAGCATCACAGCATCGCCAGCTCGGGCATCTCCACCATGCTGCTCTCGGATACCGAAATGCTGCCTATCCGCGCCCAATCTGACCTGTGGCTGACGCTGGACAATCTGCTGGAAAGCCGGCGCGGGCAGCGGACGTACATTTACGCCTATTGGGAAGGGATCGACGACCTCTCCCACCATTACGGTCCGCGCGACGAACGGGTGGCGATGGAATTTGCCGCCTTCAGCCTGCACTTTCGCCAGTTCCTGGCGCGGCGCAAAGCCGCAGGACACGGCAAGGCTCTGCTGGTGATCACCGCCGACCACGGGCAGATCGAAACCCCGCCCTATGAGTTCTACGACCTGCGCCGCCATCCCGCGGTGTGGGATTGCCTGCACATCCAGCCGACCGGCGAAGCGCGCCTGTCTTACCTGTTCGTGCGGCCCGGTAAGGAGCGTGCCCTGCAGCGCTACATGGAGCAGACCTGGCCGGGGCAATTCCGCCTGCTGCCGTCCCGCCAGGCGCTGGAAGCAGGCCTGTTGGGTAACGGAACGCCTGCCATGCGCACTACAGAGCGGATGGGCGACTGGCTGCTGGTGCCGCAGGGCAGCGCCTACTGGGTATGGGCGAACAAGCCCAACCGCCTGCAAGGCCGCCATGGGGGCTTGAGCCCGCAGGAAATGCTCATCCCGCTGATGTTGATTCCTCTTTAGATCGCAAAGACGCCAAGGCGAAGAATTTCTTTCTCTCTTTGTGCCTCAGCGTCTATGCGCCTCAAGGTGGAATGATGGTTAAGATCAGGATATTGCTAATCGCTTTTTGCTTTTGCCTTGCTGAAGCCCATGATGATGCCCAGGGCCAGCGACCAGAGGGCTGCCAGACCGATCTGGTAATCAGTAGGGAGCATAAAAGTGACCGTGTGGGCAGGGATCCAAAACCACACCAGGGTCCACCAGGCGCGGGTGATGCCCGCGAAGCCTTTCTGGCCGAGGATCAGGTTATCCTCGATGCGGTGGAAGGCCATCATTTGGGGGCCGAAGAAAGTGTTGGTAAAGACCGAGACTGCCAGCGCCCAGCCAAAGCCGTCATTGCAGAAAGCCGGCAATAGCTGGTGGTCCAATAAGGCGCGGGTGAAGCCTTTCATCCCGGTGAAGCCGTACTTGATCACGACACCCAGGACCGCCCAGGCGATCATTTTGGCCAACAACTGCCACCAGGCACAGGGCAGGGCAAAACGCCTGCTCTGGATGCTGGCGGAGATCACCTCGTCCAACGTGCCCAGAATGGCAAACTGGATCGCCGCAGAAAGTAGCGGATTAGCCGTGACCCATTGAACGTAACCCTCCATGGCCTACTCGACCGTCAACTGGGTGTATGAACCGGTCTTCTTGCCGTTCAGATCCTCGACAATGAAACCGATCACATAGTCGCCCTGGGGAGCATACTGCTGTTCCCAGGTGAAGTTCTGGCCGCTAAAGGTGAGCGTTTGCCCATCCACGATGGTGGTGGTCTCAAACTTGCCGCTGGAATTCAGGTCGAACCAGCGTTCCTTGAGCGTGAACGTATCCCCAGCGGTGGGACTGATCTCGCGCGGCGCGCCAGTGGCTCCATCGCCGGTGTAGCCGTAGACGTGCGTCATCAACCCGTTGCTGAAGCTCAGCCGGGCGAACTGGGATTTCCCAGTATCCGAGAAAGTGTAAGTACCGTCCACCGTGTAGACCGCATCCTCAAAGGAAGCCCCAAAGCTTTGCGGCTGGAAGAGGGTCAGGTAAGTGTTCGTCCCATCGCTGATGGAGAAAATGGAGACATCCCACTCGAAACTGAGCGTAAAGCCGCTGTTATTCCAGACCGGGTAATACACGCCGTTCACCTGGCGGGTATCACCGGATTCCAGGTAATCGGTATCGGCGACGAAGACCGAATTGGAAGCCTGGTCGTAATAACCGACGAACAGGTAGATGTAACCGATGTTGCTGCCGCTGATATCGGCTGAAATGGTCACCGGATTGTTGGGGGAGGCCGTAGTGTTGGACACTTTCAGGTTGGAGACCGTGATCTGCCCGGCGCCGGGGGCGCGGAAGGCAGCGCTGATATCCGGAACCACCACCGCGGCATCATCCGCCTTAAAACTGCGCCCGGTGTAGTGATAGGCCAGGAAATCATCCCAGAGGGTTTCCTGGGCAAAACGGGTGGCGATCTTGGTGTAAGACTGCGGGCCGCTGATGGGTGATTCATAGAGGCTGGAATTGGGGAAGTAGATGGAAACGCCGGTGGAACCGTTCTGTTTGGGACCGTGTTTTTCAGCGATGACCGTCGCGTCCACCGCCTGCAGCACACGGTTGGCGGCGCGGTTCACCTCAGAATCATTGGTCCCCTGCTGGAGGAACTGGGCGAAATTGCCCAAGTCGATGTAGGCCGAGGGTTCAGTCTGGCTGAAAACATTCGTGTAGGAGTGGGCATAGGAACGGGCCTGGGCAACCGCCCGTTCATCGGCGCTCTGTAAAGCGAAGGCCAAGTCGTTCAAGGCCAAATCCAGTTCGCTGACCTTGGAAAGATCGATGGCGGTGAGGGTGATATCCTTGCTCAATTCGTTGCTCACCTGGCTGGCAGTAGCTCGCTGCCCGCGCAGGAATTCCTGGCGAGCCTGGTCATCCTGGATGCGCTGGTCGTCGACGATATAAGTGGAAACGACCGATTTGGCCAGCTCTGCCCCACCCATATCGGGATTGGAGACCAGCTTCTTAAGGAAGGCCGTGTACGCCCAGCCAAGAGACGGTTCCACTTCCTCGGAGGCCACCGCATAGCGGGCATGCGGGGCAAGCGCGGTCAACACTTCGACCTGCGACATCAGACAGGCGTCCATGCCAAAGAGCTCGAACTTGTCGATCCCGGCAGCAGAACGCGCCTGACCGAGAGCCTGATCCAGATTATTCAAATAGAGCATATTGCCCAGGCGCTGTTCAAGGGGAATACTGGGATCGCCGGAGCCGCCCGGCTCGGGATCCACCCAGCCGCCTGGCCAACCCATGCCGTGATCGGACATAATAAGCACATATTTATCAGCCGGGAAGTTGGCAGCGCCCCACTTGACGAAATCGACCAGGGAAGCACCGCTGGACATGTTCACCTCGCCCAGGTCGGCCACCACCTGCGAGGCAATGTGGTTGAGGTCGTCATCCTGGGTGACGTAATAACGGCGGGTGCCGCTCCAATCGCCGTCGCCGCTGAAACCGCCGCGGAAGCGGTCCAACTGCACCACAATGCGCACCCGGTCGGTGGAGCCAATGCGTTCGATCTCGTTAAAGTCAATGAAGATATCCTGTTCCAGGATCTCATCGTCGGCATCCATATAGAGCATGACCGTCCAGGTTTGGCCTTTGCCGGTGACAGCCGTAGGGGCAACAAAGGGTTCCAAGGTCAGGGTTGGCTCGGTTTGCTGGTACCCCGTGTTATTGGTATTATCGGTCTGATAGGTGCCGGTATCCAGACCCCCCATATTGGGCAGGATAAAGAAGATAAAGATCGCCCCGCCAACCAGAATGATTGCCCACATCCACCAGGGCAGCTTGGGAATGTTGAGATTGGTGGGCAATTGGAAGCCGCCTCCCCCACCACCAGAACTGTATCCGCCACCTCCACCGGAGCTGTATCCACCCCCGCTGCCAGAAGAAGTGGGGCGAGGAGTGGCCGGGGTGCTGCCCGGGCGCTGGCGCTGGGGCGCTTCGGCGCGCCCGCTGGGGCCGCCTTCATCCCGGCGGCGGCGATCGGCGTCGATGGTCGGTCGGTTGGTCATTTTCATTATTGAAGACGGTATAGAACCACCCTCCGCATTACTATAAACAAGCTGCACAGGGCGCAGCAATTTTTCAAGGAATGCAAACATACTGACACCTCCCAGGTGGAATCAAAATCTGAATCCAGTATAGCACAGGTTTTGTATGACTATTCAAAAGAAAAAGGAGGTTCCATGGCCATTGCATCCAATAATGAGATTATGGTCAAAACTTAAAAAGTAAAGGTCGATCATGGGAACAAGCAAATTGAAAGTAGGCAAGGGTTTGCCCAAACAAACTCAAGGCAAAATCCTTCTCCTACGATTATTCTACTGCTGGTTAACTTGCATGGTGGAAGGAGTAGGGAGATAATTTAATATGAGAAGAATATGTCAATCAAACGAGGATTATTCCTGATTTTCTTGTTTATGCTTGCTGGAGCCATATTGCATTATGTTTTCACAGACGCGCAGGTGAGAGGCGTTTTTAATCCTTGGAAAAATTTAGGCGCTCCACCGGAAAAAGCAATTCTGGTTGTGGGTGAATGGATTGTGGAAAGCGCCTCTGGAGAAAAGTATATCTATGTAGATTCAGGAAATTGGGAGAAGGTGGAAGAACTTCCATCAAACCTAGTTCCAGGTAAGCCTGTAGAAGAATTGAATTGCGTAAGTCCACCTTCGACAGATAGATTTGTGGATGCTAAAGGTTTCAACGATTCCTGCGTTTTTGGTACCTATACGGTTATCGTTGCAATAGATTCTTCGGGTACAGTTTATCGTTGGCAAGTGAGGATCGAAGAGGCCATGTGGATCGTTGCCGCTCCTTGTTATGGTTCATCAATGGGGTTTGTGATTGGAATGATTATTGTGGGCTTAGCAGCAGCAAAACGAAGTCGACAAAAGTATGTCGATGACATGGAGAAATGATCTTTCCATTCATTCTAAACGGTTAGAATTGCTCTCCCTTTTTCAGGCATATTAGACCGGGTGGGCGACCCTTTTTCCCATTCATAGGGTCATATTACAACGCGACGGGTCGCCCTTACAAATTCGTATTTGTGCAATAGCTCCACAAATTAGGCAAATTGCCTCGCCAAACCTTACCTCGGGTCAGATCATGAAATCTTCGCCGCGCCAGACACCGTGATCGGGAGCATGCACCATGGACACTGGCTCGTGATGGCCATTGCCATTCTTTTTACCCTGTACCGCCACAACACCATGATCATGTACATGCAGTTGCTTTTCGAGGATCTCCAGACGGGCCATGACGGCTGCCAGCGATGCTCCCAGGGTATCGGGAAGCTGGGAGTGATTGAGGTCGGGCTGACCCGCCTGCGGGTGGCTGCGCACCACCACCTGCCCGGGCACGCCCACCACCACCGAATTGACCGGCACCGGTTTGACCACCACGGCGTTTGCGCCTATGCGGCTGCCCGCGCCAATGGTAATGGCGCCCAGCACCTTGGCCCCGGCGCCGACCACTACATCATCCTCCAGGGTAGGGTGGCGTTTGCCCTTCTCCAGGCTCACCCCGCCCAGGGTCACGCCGTGATAGAGGGTCACATCCCGTCCAATCTCGGCCGTTTCGCCAATCACTACACCCATGCCATGGTCGATAAAAAAGCCCGGGCCGATGGTCGCGCCGGGATGGATCTCGATCCCAGTGAACCAGCGCGCCAATTGGGAAAAAGCGCGGCCGAGGAAGCGCATGCGATGCGTCCAGAACCAGTGCGACAGACGGTGAGCCCAAATGGCATGCAGGCCGGGATAGAGCAGCGCAATCTCAAGTCCGCTGCGCGCGGCTGGATCACGCTGTTGAACGGCTCTAATATCCTCGCGAATCGTTTTAAACATCTCTCCCTCCTCTCTTCTACTCGTCCGCCAGGTTGGCAAACAAGGCTGTGCTCAGGTAACGCTCGCCAAAGGAAGGAATGATCACCACACCCAATTTGCCGGCGTTCTCGGCGCGTTTGCACACTTGCAGGGCTGCCCAAACGGCGGCGCCAGAGGAGATACCCACCAACAAACCCTCCATGCGCGCCATAGCCCGCGCAGTCTCAAAGGCATCCTCACCCTTGACCCGCACGATCTCGTTGTAGATCTTGGTATTCAAAATATCTGGCACGAAACCCGCGCCAAGGCCCTGGAGGGGGTGCGGCCCTTTAGGACCGCCGGAAAGCACCGGCGAGGCATCCGGTTCAACAGCAATGATTTGCACCGCAGGTTTGCGGGCTTTCAACACCTCTCCGATCCCGGTGATGGTGCCGCCAGTGCCTACCCCTGCCACTACAAAGTCTACCTGGCCGTCGGTATCGCGCCAGATCTCCTCGGCAGTAGTACGGCGGTGCACTTCCGGGTTGGCGGGGTTTTTGAACTGTTGGGGGACGAAATAACGCGGATCGCGAGCAGCCATCTCTTCAGCTACGCGGACCGCGCCACTCATCCCTTCCGCCCCAGGGGTGAGGATCAGCTCCGCGCCGTAAGCGCGCAGCAACATGCGCCGTTCCTTGCTCATCGTGTCCGGCATGACCAGCACGCACTTATAGCCGCGTGCCGCGGAGACCATCGCCAGGGCAATGCCGGTATTGCCGCTGGTCGGTTCAACAATGATCGTATCCGGCTTGATCCGCCCGGCTTTCTCAGCAGCATCCAGCATGGCGGCCCCAGCGCGGTCCTTGACGCTGTGGGCAGGGTTGAAGAATTCCAGCTTGGCGGTGATCTGGGCTAACGAATCGCGGGCAATGCGGTTCAGGCGCACCAAGGGAGTGTTGCCGATCAATTCAGTGACATTTTGTGCGATTTTCATAATCATCCTCTTATCAATAAATAATCATTCAATACTTAAATAAAAACAGCGAATGGGCCAGTGAATAAAAAAAGCGGGGACACCTGTCCACCGCTGGCGCATTCGCTGTACTCGATCGGCTTGGAGGCGATCAGCCCCGGCCGTAAAAGGTCACGTCAACCAGGCGGTGGGTTACAGCCCCCGCCGGAGACACATGCACTCGAAAACCATGACCTTTTTCATCGTTGATATCGATTATAACGAGGAAAAAATAAAAGTCAAGGGGTCTTAAAAAGAATTTCGGGATCCTGCAGATCGTCGTTGAGCACCACCACATCCGCTGCCTGAGCCGGACGGCAAGCCGCCAGGTAGGACCGTTGGGCGGGAATGTAGCGGCGCAGGTAACGCTGCCGCACCGCCCCGGCATCCCCGAATAGGGCCTGGTCGCGCTGCTCGGCGCGCGCCAGGCTGGTCTCGAAGGCGACCTGGATAAAGATGCGAAAATCCCACAAAGCGTTCAATTCCGGGCGGAGAAGGAAAATGCCGTCGAAGAGCAAGATGGCCTGCGGATCTGCAACCTGGGCAGGGGTATCCAACGGCGCATCGCGGCGAAAATCAAAGACGGCGGTGCGGTACTGGCAGCTTCCACCCAGACCTAGCGGTTCAAGTAAATCGGCGCGCAAACGGGGCAGATCGAAGGAATCCTCATAGTACCCCTGGGGAGAATCGGTTCCCTGGCGGTAGCGCACAGAGCGCGGATTATGAAAGCCGTCGATCGAAGCGCGGATGGTAGTGCGGCCGTAAGGTGTGAGCGCCGTCGCCAATTCATCCGCCAGGCTGGTCTTGCCGGACGCATCGATGCCATCCAGCGCCACGCGCAAGGGATGGGGCGGGTGTAATGCAGACAGCCGTCCGGCCAACTCCAGGATCATTTCATTACGCAACATAAGCGGATTATACCGCCTAAAATTCAGGGCAAATGCTTGACAATCCCCCTATCTGCCAGTAAAATCATGCCTACCAGTTGCCGAGATAGCTCAGTTGGTAGAGCACGCGACTGAAAATCGCGGTGTCGTCAGTCCGATTCTGACTCTCGGCACACGGCAACTCAAATTCAAGGCTTTCACCATCCGTGAAAGCCTTGAATATTTTTTTACCCGCGAGGGGGGTATAATGACCATATCAAGCTTGGTCTTCTCTGAGAAAGGAAGTTCCATCATGGATATCACGCAATATCTTCCTCTGCTCATCCCGCTGGTGGTGATCCAGTTGGGGCTGCAAATCTATGCGCTGATCGACCTGTCAAAACGTGAAAAAGTGAAAGGTCCCAAATGGGCCTGGGTGCTCGGCATCGTGCTTGGGCAATTGATCGGACCGATCGTGTACCTGCTCTTCGGCCGGGTAGAAGAATGAGCGCCATTCGCACGGCCGGGCTGAAAAAAACCTACGGAGAGGTGCGCGCGCTGGATGGACTGACCCTGGAGGTGCAGGAAGGCACCGTGTTCGGCTTCTTGGGACCCAACGGGGCGGGAAAATCCACCACCATCCGCCTGCTGACCGGGCTGGCGCGGCCGAGCGGCGGGCAGGCCTGGGTAGCCGGGCAGGAAGTTACCCCCAACCGGCCCGCGGTAAAGGTGGGATACCTGCCGGAAGATCCGGCCTTTTATACCTGGATGACCCCCCTGGAGCTGCTGGACCAGGTCGGGCGCCTGTTCGGGCTCGGCGCAGCGGAACGAAAGAAGCGCTGCGGCGAACTGCTGGAACTGGCCGGATTGAGCGAAGTGCGCAAGCGGCGCATTGGCGGCTTTTCGCGCGGGATGCGCCAACGGCTGGGATTGGCCCAGGCGCTGGTCAACCGCCCGGAGGTGCTGTTCCTGGATGAACCGGTCAGCGCGCTGGACCCAGCCGGGCGCAAAGAGGTGCTGGAATTGATCCTCGGCTTGCGCGGCGCCTGCACCGTGTTCATGTCCACCCACATCCTGGCGGATGTGGAGCGGGTTTGTGACACGGTGGGGATCATCGATAAGGGCCGCCTGGTGGTGGAAGCCAGGCAGACCGACTTGCTGGCCCGCTACAGCATTCCCGCAATCGAGTTGGAATGTCTTCCCGGACAGGAGGTCACCCTGCGGAAGTGGTTGAACAACCTGTCTCGAACCGACTGGTTTGAATCGGGGGCAGCGGATGGGTGTCAGGCGCGGCTGGTGGTCAAGGATATGCAAGCCGCGCAGGCAGAGGTGCTGCCAAGCGCATTGAAAGAGGGGCTGACTCTGGTACGCTACCAGATGGTAATGCCCTCGCTGGAAGATATCTTCATGCGCCTGGTAGGCGGGAAGGGGGAAGCATGAACGGCTTCATTCCCTGGCTGCGCAAAGAATTACTGGAACAGTGGCGCACCAAGCGCCTGTTGATCTGCGGGGTGGTGCTGCTGGTGTTCGGCATGGCATCACCCTTACTGGCTAAATTGACCCCTGAACTGATGCGCATGGTGCCGGGCGGCGAGGATTTCATCCAGCTTATTCCCACGCCCACAGTTGCGGATGCCATCTCGCAATATATTAAGAATATTCAGCAATTCGGGCTGCTTTTGGCGCTGCTCTTCAGCATGGGCGCCGTAGCAGGCGAAAAAGACAAGGGCACGGCCGGGTTGATGCTGGTCAAACCGCTGGGGCGGGCAGCTTTCCTGCTGGGCAAGTTCATCGCCATCAATGTCAGCTTGCTGGCCGGGCTGGCAGCCGCGGCACTGGGAGGTTATTTTTACACGGCTTTCATCTTCCAGGCACCCGGCCTTGCCGGTTGGCTGGGTATGAACCTGATGATCTGGCTGTTCATGGCTTTCATTGTCGCTTTGACCCTGCTGTGCAGCACGCTGGTGCGCTCGCAAGTGGCCGCAGGCGGGCTGGCAGCAGGGGGGTTGATCCTGTTCACTGCCCTGGGTGCCATCCCCAGCCTGGTGCAATACCTGCCGGGTTACCTGATTAACTGGGGCGCAGCCCTGGCACTTGGCGTCAGGAATAGTGCATGGGGAGCACTGGTGGTCACCCTGGCGTTGATGGCGGCGTTTTTATTGACCGCCTGGCTGGTGCTGCGGAAACAAGAACTGTGAGGAATTCTTTAAGAATCCTGAAAATCTCCAAATTTGTTTGACATTCTTGCCGGTAAAGAATAAAATGAAGTAAATTCTCCTGAGTTGAGGAGAAGGATTTGATATTCCTTCTCCTTCTGGATCTCCTGATGAGGTGTGACCTTGAGCAAATGGGCGGGTAAGTACGCGATCGGATTAACCGGCAGCATCGCCAGCGGTAAAAGTGTTGTGCGGCGCATGCTGGAGCATTTGGGCGCCTACACCATCGATGCCGACATGCTCAGCCACCGCGCCCTGGCCAAAGGCGCGCCTGCCTACCAACCGATCGTGGCCGCCTTTGGGCGCTGGATCCTCACCCCTCAGGAGGAGATCGACCGGGCCAAGCTGGGCAAGCTGGTTTTCAACGACCCGGAAGCTCTGGCACAGTTGGAAAAAGTAATCCATCCACTGGTGGAACAGGCGGTGGATCTGATCATCCGACGCGCGCCCCAGCCGGTGGTGGCGATCGAGGCGATCAAGCTGCTGCAAAGCAACCTGCGCAGTTGGTGTGACAGCATCTGGGTGGTAAGCGTACCGACCAGTGTGCAGGTGGCGCGCATGGTGCAGAACCGCCAAATGAGTGAGGCCGACGCGCTGGCGCGCATCAACGCCCAACCTGCCGCCGAGCAGTTTGCTTCAGCCGCCCAGGTGGTGATCCGCAATCAGGGCTCCTTTGAGGAGACCTGGCGGCAGGTCTCGGCGGCCTGGCTGAAACTGGTGCCGCAGCAAAAAGAGGCGGAGCCAACCCCCAAACCAGCCACCAACGCCGCACTGAGCGTGATGCACGGCAAACCGCGCCATTCGGCGGAGATCGCCGGATTGCTCAACCGCCTAAAAGCCAGCAGCAAAGCGCTGAACGCAGACGATATCATGGCCGCCTTCGGTGAAAAAGCCTTTCTGCTGTTGGAATCCAACCAGAAAGCCGTGGGCGTGATGGGCTGGCAGGTGGAAAACCTGGTAGCGCGCGCCACGGATATTGCCCTCGAGCCATCCCTACCCGCCGATCAGGCGCTGCCGGTCCTGGTGGGCGAGATGGAACGGGCCTCCAAAGATTTGCAGTGTGAAGCTGCCCTATTGTTCGTCTCTCCCGATCTGGCCGCCCATGAAGCCGTCTGGCGCAGCCTGGGGTATGAGAAACGCCTTCCGCAGCAATTAAATATCGGCGCATGGCAGGAAGCCGCACTGGAGACCATGCGTCCGGGATTAGTGCTGCTTTTCAAACAACTGCGCCAGGACCGCATCCTGCGCCCGATCTAGGGTATTTGTGCCTGATCTGCTGAACGAGATTTCCTTCTTTATCCAACGACTGGATTGGACCAGCCTGTTGGACCTGGCGTTGGTCACGCTGATCTTTTTTGTTATCCTGGTGGTGGTGCGGGATACCCAGGCAATGGTCTTACTGCGCGGGGTGATCTTCCTGGTGGTGGTGTTCAGCCTGCTGACTGCCATCATCAACCTGCCGGCATTTTCGTGGCTGGTATCCACGGTCCTGCCAGCAATGTGGCTGGCCATCCCAGTCATCTTTGCCCCGGAGATCCGCCGGGGATTAGAGCGGATTGGGCGGGCAGGGGCTGGTAGTCTGCCGTGGAATAAGGAGATGCCGGCCACTGATCTAATGGTGCTGACCATTCGGGCAGTGGTAACGGCTGCCAGCCGCCTTTCGGCGCGCCAACACGGAGCATTGATCGTGCTGCAGCGCCACGATAACCTGCAAGAATATACCCACACCGGAATTCACATGGATTCCACCGTGACGCCTGAGGTATTGATGCAGATCTTCTACCCCAACACCCCCCTTCACGATGGGGCAGTGTTGATTGCCGACAATCGTATTGAAGCGGCAGCCTGTGTAATGCCGCTTTCTTCGAGCGGCGTGCTCAACAAAACCACTGACCGCAAGATGGGCCTGCGCCACCGCGCAGCGTTGGGCATTTCAGAAGCAAGCGACGCCATTGCAGTGGTGGTCTCTGAAGAGACCGGCACAATATCCATTGCTCACAGCGGGCGCATCATCCGCCGCCTGGACAGCGAGCGGCTGGAAAACATTCTAATGACCTTCTACCGCCCGGCAGAGAACCGCAAATTCCTTGCCCGCCTGTTCGGCATCGGCCAGGGCAAACTGCGACAGGAGGATTGATAGATGTCTTTCCTGCGCAAAGTCATCAAACTGCTGCCCACGTTCCTTTTGGCGCTGATTATGGGAATGGCTGTATGGATCTCTGCCATCACCTCTGCCGACCCGGTCGAGCAGCGCCTCTATCCCAATCCCCTGGATATCGAGATCATCGGCCAGGATCCCGGATTGGTGATGACCAGCCCTCTACCGGGACAGGCCACGGTCACGCTCAGCGCGCCGGTGTCGGCGCTGAACCGCCTGACCGGCGAGAGCAGCCCGGTGCGAGCGTTGATCGATCTGTCCGGGTTGACAGCCGGTACCCACACCGTTCCGGTCCAGATCCAGATCTCAGTGCGACCGGTGCGGGTGAGCGCCTATACCCCTACCAGCATTACTGTGGTGCTGGAGCCGCTGTCCAGCCATACCATGCCGGTGAACCTGGTGAGGCGCGGCGAACCCGCCGTCGGGTTCCAGGCTTCCGATCCGGTGCTGAGCACCAACACGGTCACCGTCAGCGGACCTCAGTCGCTGGTAGACCAGGTCAGCGAGGTGCGCGCCTCTTTTGATATTTCCTCTACCCAGGTGAGGATCGTGAAAACGCTCAACCTGCAAGCGCTGGACGAAAAAGGGGCAACGGTCGGCGGAGTAACGCTCACCCCCGAACAGGTGCAGGTGACCCAGGATGTCACGCAGCGCGGCGGCTACCGCACGGTGGTGGTGAAGGTGGTGGTGACGGGACAAATTCCCAGCGGTTACCGCCTGACCAACCTATCCGTCTCGCCATTGACGGTGACGGTCTTTTCCACCGATCCGCAACTGGTGAACGACCTCCCCGGCTATATTGAAACCGAGATACTTGACCTGACCGGCGTAACCGACGATATTGACAAGCGCCTGGGGCTGAACCTGCCCAATGGCATTTCCGTTGTCGGCGACCCGACTGTGGTGGTGCAGGTGGGCATTGCAGGGATCGAGGGCAGCCTGACCCTGACCAACCTGCCAATCGAAGTGATCGGGTTGACGCCGGAACTGAACGCGGAGATCTCCCCCGCGGGATTGGATGTCATTCTCTCTGGTCCGCTGCCCATGCTGGATGCTTTGCGTCCCGAGGATATTCGGGTTACAATCGACCTGACCGAATATCAAGCCGGCACCTACCAGCTTACTCCGCAGGTGACCGTGGCCCTGGCAGAATTACAGGTACAATCCATCCTCCCGGAAAGCGTGGAAGTGATCCTGACCTCCATGGTCACGCCCACGCCAACCGTCAGCCCGACGCGCACCCCGCGGCCGTAAAAGGAAACCTATGTCTACAACTAAACCGATCGTCGCCCTGGTGGGGCGGCCCAATGTTGGGAAAAGCACGTTATTCAACCGTCTGGCGGGCGAACCGCTGGCGATCGTGGACGACCGTCCGGGCACCACGCGCGACCGCTTGCTGGCGGAAGCCGAATGGACCGGGGTAGAATTTCATATCGTCGATACCGGCGGGATCGACCCCACCTCCAGCAGCGGCAAGACGCCGCTCTCGGTCGATTCGGCCGATTTCATCCAGGAGATCCGCCAGCAGGCCGAGATCGCTATCCGCGAGGCTGACCTGGTGCTGTTCCTCACAGATGCCGGGGCAGGAGTGACCCCTGCCGACCGCGAGGTGGCGCAGATCCTGCGCCGCAACCAACGCGAGCGGGACGGAAAACCCTGGCCGCCAGTGCTGCTGGTGGCCAACAAAGCCGATAACCAGAACCTGCGGGATCAAAGTGTGGATTTCTATTCGCTGGGAATGGGCGACCCGATCCCGATCTCGGCAGTACACGGCACCGGCACTGGCGACCTGCTGGACGCGCTGGTGAACGCCCTGCCCAAGCCTGAAGAAGAGCCCGAGGATGACTCGATCAAGATCGCCATTGTGGGCAAGCCGAACGTGGGCAAATCCAGCCTGCTGAACCGCCTGGTGGGCGAGGAGCGGGTGATTGTTTCGCCTATCGCGGGAACGACGCGCGACGCGATCGACACCAAAATGGTCTACGACGGGCTGCCAGTGACGTTAATCGACACGGCTGGGATCCGGCGGCGCGGGAAGATCGAACCGGGGGTGGAAAAATACAGCGTGATCCGTTCAATGCGGGCCATCGAACGAGCAGACGTAGCGCTGCTGTTGATCGATGCAACCAGCGGGATCAGCGCCCAGGACGCGCACATTGCCGGATTTATCCTGGAAGCCTGGAAAAGCACGGTGGTTGTGGTGAACAAGTGGGACGCGATCGAAAAAGACAATAACACGATGAACGAATTCACCAACCGCATCCGCCAGGATCTTAACTTCATGGACTACGTGCCGATCCTGTATATCTCGGCCAAGAACGGGCAGCGGGTGGACCAGGTGATGCCGACCGCTCTGCGCGTGCAGGAGGAGCGCCTGGCGCGCTTGAACACGGGGACGATCAACCGCATCCTGCAGGCTGCGCAAGACGCCCATGCCGCCCCATCCCGCACGGGGCGCAACCTGCGTTTGTATTACGGCACGCAGGTGCGCAGCGATCCGCCGACTTTCATGGTCTATGTCAATGATCCGACCCTGGCCCATTTCAGCTATGTCCGCTATCTTGAAAATCAGATCCGCAAGGAATATCCGTTCAGCGGTACGCCCATCCGCCTGGTGTTTAAAGGCAGAAAAGGGTAGCCCCACCCACGAAATTGGACCCATCCCAGCACTCCTTTTCTTTTGGACCTGGTGAAAGCCGAGGGGACACCCAGCACTAGACCTTTACTCCGCCCCGATAAGGTCTTATAATCCAAAAGTTATGCTGCGTTGGAGGCCTTTTGGATAATTACACAATCGAACCGCTGGAAGAGGAAACACCCGAGCAGGCGCCTGAGCCAAAATCCCAAAAGAGCACCCTGGGAAGTATCTTGATGGACATCTTGCAGACCATCTTGATCGCGGTGGTGCTGTATTTTTTGATTGACAGCTTTGTGGCGCGCGTGCGGGTGGAGAATATCAGCATGGAACCCACCCTCTACCAGGGGGAATTCGTACTGGTCAACAAGCTGGCCTACCGGCTGGGCAGCCCACACCGCGGGGATATCATCGTATTTCACGCTCCTCAGAATAACGGCGAGGATTACATCAAACGCGTGATCGGCATTCCCGGCGATACAGTGGAAGTGCACAATAACCAGGTGTTCGTCAACAGTATTGCACTGGATGAGCCCTACCTAGCAGCCGTACCTGCGTATAGTGGGGTATGGGTGGTGCCTGCTGACAGCCTGTTTGTGCTGGGGGATAACCGCAACCAATCTTCCGATTCGCATATGTGGGGGTATGTGCCGATGAAGGATGTCGTGGGGGCCGCTTTCCTGGTGTATTGGCCCTTTGATAAATTCAAAATTCTCTCCGATCCTCCCTACGCCGAAATCCCGACTGTGCTGGCTCCCACTTCTACTCCGGTTGCCACCCCCTTGATTCCTGCAGGGAATTATCCGTGATCGATTTGCCCCACCTGCAATTCCAAATTGACCAGTACCGGCAAGAGCTGCCGCCCCTACCGCCTTTCGAGATTCCTCCAGACGATCAGATTGCCGGGAGGATCGACCACACCCTGCTTAAACCGGAAGGCAAGCCCGCGCAAGTGGAGCAATTATGCCTGGAAGCACGCCAATTCCGCTTTGCGGCGGTGTGCGTGAATCCCCTTTACACTGCGCGGGTACATAAACTTCTGGAAGGTAGCCCGGTTTTAACCTGCTCGGTGGTTGGCTTTCCGCTGGGAGCCACACCCAGTGCTTCCAAAGTGTTCGAAACGCGCCTGTGCGTGGAGGCGGGAGCAAAAGAGATCGACATGGTCCTTCCGATCGGGTTGTTGAAAGCCGGGGAATTTTCCGCCGTGCTGGAGGATATCCGGGCGGTGGTGGAAGCCAGCCACGCCGGCGGGGCGATCGTTAAGGTGATCCTGGAGATGGCGCTGTTGAACCAGGAAGAAAAGATCGCCGGGTGCCTGCTCAGCCAGGCCGCCGGAGCGGAATTTGTGAAGACCTCCACTGGATTCGGCCCGCACGGAGCGACGGTTGAGGATGTGGATCTGATGCGGCGTCTGGTCGGCCCAAGCAGCAGGACAAAGGTGAAGGCAGCCGGCGGCATCCGCAGCCTGTCGGACGCGCGCGCCATGCTGCGCGCTGGGGCGGACCGTCTGGGATCCAGCGCAGGGGTAAAGATCATGCGCGAATTACAAGGAGAGGGGGCATGAAGAACAGAAACCCGGAACTTTTCCCCACTATTCCGTGCGGCGAATGCCAGGCCGGGCAAATGCACCGCAAATTCGTCACTTATTATACATGGCTGGGGGAGGAATTGATCACGGTGCCAGATTTTCCAGCCTGGACGTGCGATGTGTGCGGACGGCGGGAATATGATCCGCAGGCGTTGAATCAGCTCAGTCTGCTGCTCAGCCCGAACGCCGGGAAACCTACCTCACGCAAGCACCCGCAGCGCAAGCGCACCGCCCAACCCAAGCGGAAAACATCCCCGCGGAACGAATAGCGTTTCAGACCATTCAATGCAATGTGGGGATACGCAGGCAGAAAGAATTAGAACAGGCGCGGCTGGGAGGCCAGACGCTGCCCATCCAGGAGGATAAAAGGAGCAGCACGCGCGGTAGCAATTCCCAGGGATTTGAGATCTTTAAGAGTGCGCAAATGCCCCTGGCGGCGGGCGGCCAGAATGGCGCGCGCCCGCACCGGGCCGATGCCCGGCACGCGCAGCAGTTCGGGGTAATCGGCGCGGTTGATCTCAACCGGCGAATGGCTGAGGTTAGCCTGCGCCCAAGAGAGCTTGGGGTCGGTCTCGAGCGAAAGGTTGCCCTCCGGGCTGAAGGCCAGTTCCTCGAAAGCAAAACCATAATCGCGCAGCAAGAAGGAGGCCTGGTAAAGGCGGTGTTCGCGCCAGGGGTTGGTACGAGGTAGATTTTCCAGGGGGGTATCCGGGATGGGGTTAAAGGCGGAGAAATAAGCCCGGGATAGACGCACATTCTGGTTCAGCCAGGCAGTAGTTTGAAGCAGTTCCAGGTCGCTTTCGCCTGCCCCACCAACGACAAACTGGGTCACACTCGAAGGCCAGCGCCCATTCCAGGCTTTCTGGGGACTCTGGGTACGGCGGATATCCTCTACCCAGCGCAGGGGTTGGAGCAGCTCTTCCATGAAGATCTTCATCGGCGCCAGCTTGGAAAGGCGCGTATCGGTGGGCGCCTCCAGGTTGATCGAAACGCGGTCGGCCAGGAGCATGGCCTGCTCCACCTGATCGCGTTCCACGCCGGGCATCAATTTCAGGTGCAGGTAACCCTTGAATCCCAACTTGTGGCGCAGAATATCAGCTGTATCGAGCAGGCGGTCCTCGGTACGCACCCCGCCGCCAGCAACCCCGGAGCTGAGGAACATCCCTTCGACGATCCTGGCGCGCGCCAATTGGAGGAAGGTTTGCGCCAGCTCGTCCGGCTGGAAGGTCTGGCGGCGGAAATCGCGACCGGCGCGGAAACAGCAGTAGTAACAATTGCGCTCGCAGGCGGAGGTTTGCAGGGATTTGAGCAGGGCGATGCGCTTACCGTTGGGCATGGCGGCATACGTGATGGGATACTCATCCGCCAGAGGGGGGGTGCTGCCCGGCACGCAGGATTGGGCCGGGCAGCCGGGGACGCTTTCCACCACGGCCTGGCCGATGGAAACTTCCTCAGATTTTTCCACATCCATCAGGGTTTTGAGTTGGGCCAGCTTGGCGAGACCATCCATAACATTATTATAGAACTAATGTTCACTAAACACAAGGGGTTCTTAGCTAATAAAAAATCTTTAATCGCAGATCAACACTGATGAACGCAAATAAATGAAGTTTTTCAATGCTAAAGCGCAAAGAGGCAAAGATACCAAGGGTAGAACAGCTCAAATTACTTCTGGCAGCATACGCCGGCACCACGTTCGTCCTGCTGCTGCTGACTATTGGAGACCTATCAGTGAACAACTACCTCTTCAAGCAAAATGAAGTCATGACGATCGATGCCTGGTTCGGTCTCTGGATCCTGCTGCAGATCGGCACGCCGGTGCCGGGCATCTTGCTGCTGGTCTCACGCTCCTGGCGCGAACTATCCTCCGCCCAACGCACCCAGATGGCATTTGGATTCTTCCTGATTGCCTGGTTGCTGCTGCTGGCCTTTGACCTGCGTTTCAGCGAGCTGGTACCGTATTTCCTACACATCGTCACCTTCATATTTGGTGTGTGCCTGCTGTTGGGCTACCTGATCTCGCGCCGCCAGCAACCCAAAGCGGAGGACATGTTCCCGTAGATTAAGTGTTAAAATGGGGGCATGAAAGAAGATCCGCCCCCACAATCCGCTTATTGGACGCGCACCCCGCCGGAGCTGTTCCGCCAGTTGGACAGCCGCGCTGAAGGATTGTCCGGTGACGAAGCCGACCAACGCCTGAAGCAATACGGCCTAAATACGATCAAAGCCCGGCACAAGAACAATGCCGCCGGGTTGTTCCTGGAGCAGTTCAAAAGCCCGATCATCCTGATCCTGCTGGTTGCAACGATCATCTCCGCCATCCTAAGCGATTGGGTGGATGCGGTGATCATCCTGGTGATCGTGATGGGCAGTGCTGTGCTCAGTTTTGTACAGGAATACAACGCCGGGGTGGCTGCAGAAAAACTGCTGGATAAAATTGCCATCCGCGCCAACGTGCTGCGGGGCGGGAAAACCGTTTCGATCCCCTCCGAGCAAGTGGTTCCCGGCGACGTGGTGCTGCTCTCGGCTGGAAGCCTGATCCCCGGAGACGGGATCGTATTGGAAGCGCGCGAGCTATTCGTCAGCCAATCGGTTTTGACCGGTGAAACCTTCCCGGTCGAAAAAACGGTGGGGGTCTGCGCGGAAAATGCAAGCCTGCCAGAGCGCACCAACATGGTCTTCATGGGCACCAGCGTGCGCAGCGGGAAAGCCAGCGTGCTGATCGTCCAAACCGGATTGAGCACAGTCTTTGGGCAGATCGCCAACAAATTGAAATTGCGGCCGCCCGAGACCGAATTCGAACGCGGCATCCGCCATTTCGGCATGCTATTGACCGAAGTGATGCTGCTGCTGGTGCTGGCGATCTTCTTCTTCAACGTTTTCTTCCAAAAGCCGATCCTGGATTCGCTGCTATTCTCCATTGCCCTGGCAGTGGGGCTGACCCCCCAATTACTGCCAGCGATCATCAATATCAACCTATCCAAAGGCGCTCAGGGGATGGCCAAAGAAGGGGTGATCGTGCGGAGGCTGGCTGCGATAGAGAACTTCGGCAGCATGGATGTGCTGTGCACAGACAAGACCGGCACCCTGACCCTCGGCGTGGTGCAATTGGACGGGGCGCGGGATATCCTGGGGCAGGAATCCGCAGAGGTGTTGCGACTGGCTTACCTGAACGCTTACCACCAGACTGGAATGGCTAACGCGCTGGATGACGCCATCCTGCACCATCCCAATATCCCAGACACCTCCATGTTTGAGAAAGTGGACGAGATCCCCTACGATTTTGTGCGCAAACGCCTGAGCGTGATCGTGCGCCAGGCAGAGCGCTGCACGATGATCACCAAAGGCGCACTGGAAACCATCCTTGCGGTATGCACAAGCCTGCAAAGCGGAACGGGCGAGATTTGCGCCCTGAGCCAGGCAGAGAAGGATGCCATTGAGAAATTATATGCGGATTGGAGCGGGCAGGGATACCGTATTCTGGGAGTGGCCAGTAAGGAAGTGGAACCCAAGCCTGTTTATGGGCGTGAAGAAGAAACCGGCCTGATATTTGAAGGCTTCTTGCTGTTCTTTGACCCACCCAAACCGGGCGTACAGAAAACCGTGCAGGAATTGAGCGACCTTGGAGTGGAACTGAAGGTGATCACCGGCGACAATCAACTGGTGGCCACTCATCTGGCGAACGAGATCGGCCTGCCGGTGACCGGCATCATCACCGGGGCGGAATTGAACAAAATCCGCGAAGAAGCGCTCTGGCAGCGCGCCCAACACACCAATCTATTTGTAGAGGTGGACCCCAACCAGAAAGAGCGGATCATTCACGCATTGCAGCGCGGCGGGCATGTGGTGGGCTATATGGGCGACGGGGTCAATGATGCCCCAGCCCTGCACACAGCCGACCTGGGTATCTCGGTGGACAGCGCGGTGGACGTGGCCAAGGAAGCGGCCGACTTTGTCCTTTCACACTCCGGGCTGGATGTGCTCCAGCGCGGCATCCAATCCGGGCGGCGCACCTTTGCCAATACACTGAAATATGTTTTCATGGCCACCAGCGCCAATTTTGGCAACATGTTCAGCGTGGCGGGGGCTTCGCTGTTTCTGCCTTTCCTGCCCATGCTGCCCAAGCAGATCTTATTGATCAACTTCCTGACCGACCTGCCGGAAATGACTATCGCCAGCGATAACGTGGATGAGGCATTTGTCCGCACGCCGCACCGCTGGAATATCGGTTTTATCCGCCGCTTCATGTTCACCTTCGGCCTGCTCAGCTCGGTCTTCGACTATCTGACCTTTGGCGCGCTGCTGCTGGTGCTGGGCGCGTCGCCGGAGCAGTTTCGCAGCGGATGGTTCATTGAGTCTGTACTCTCGGCCAGCCTGGTGGTATTTGCCATTCGAACGCGGTCAGCCTTCCAGCGCAGCCGCCCCAGCCGGGTGATGCTGCTGGTGACCGGATTGATTGCGCTGGTGACGCTGCTGATCCCCTTCACCCCGCTGGGGACCCTGCTGGAATTCACGCCGCTGCCCATATCGTACCTGGCGCTGCTGCTGGGTATTGTGGTTCTCTACTTCTTTAGCGCGGAGGCGCTGAAACGCTGGTTCTACCGGCATGTTCAAATCTAATTGACAAGGAGCTTAAAATCATGTCATCTTACCTGATCACCGGCGGAGCCGGATTCCTGGGCATCAATCTGGTGCGCTTCCTGCTGGAACGCGGCCAGAAAGTGACCACGCTGGACATTGCCCCCTTTAATTACCCGGATGCCAAAGACAAGATCACCATCATCGACGGCGATATCCGCAATGAAGAGACGGTCAGCAAAGCGCTGGAAGGCATCGATGTGGTGGTGCACGGCGCCGCAGCCCTGCCGCTTTATTCACGCGAGGATATCTTCAGCACCAACATCGGCGGAACGCGCATCGTATTGGAACAGGCTAAGAAACACAACATTCCGCGCGTGATCCACATCTCCTCCACCTCGGTATACGGCATCCCCGACCACCACCCGCTGGTGGAGGCCGACCGCCTGCACGGGGTAGGACCGTACGGCGAGACCAAGGTGGAAGCCGAGAGGATCTGCGAAGAATTCCGCGCGGGGGGAATGTGCCTTTCGGTGCTGCGTCCCAAGTCCTTTATTGGACCGGAACGGCTGGGTGTGTTTGCCATGCTGTACGAGTGGGCCAAGGATAAAAAGAATTTCCCCACCCTGGGCAAGGGCAACAACCTGTACCAGTACCTGGACGTGGAAGATCTGTGCCAGGCGATCTACCTGTGCGCCACCCTGCCGGTGGAAAAAGTCAACGATACCTTTAACATCGGCGCTAAAGAATTCGGCACCCCAAAGACCGACTTCCAGGCAGTGCTGGACCGGGCCGGGTATGGAAAGCGAATCATCTCGATCCCTGAAAAGCCCGCCATTTTTGCCCTGCGCATCCTGGAAAAGCTGGGGCTTTCACCGCTCTATGAGTGGATCTACGAGACCGCCGGGAAGGAGTCTTTCGTCTCGATCGAGAAAGCTGAAAAAGCGCTAGGTTGGGAACCCCAATACTCCAACAAGCAAGCGCTGATCCGCAATTTTGAGTGGTATATGGCGAATTTGAAGAACCTGACGCCCGAGGAAGGTGTGAGCCACCGCAAGCCGTGGAAACAATCGGCACTGAAGATCGCCAAGTGGTTCTTCTAAGATGAATATTTTTGACAAGATCCAAAAGCCCACCCTGCTGTTGGACGAGGCCAGGGCGCGCCAGAACATCCGGCGCATGGCTGAGAAGGCCCGGCAGCAGGGCATCCGCTTCCGGCCGCACTTCAAGACGCACCAGTCCGCGCAAGTGGGCGAATGGTTCCGGGAAGAAGGAGTGACCTGCATCACCGTCTCCTCGCTGGAGATGGCGGAATACTTTGCTGCCCACGGTTGGAAAGATATCACCATTGCCTTCCCGGTCAACCTGCGCCAATTGAACGGACTGCGCGACCTGGCACGCAACATCAACCTAGGAATTCTGGTAGAGGACTGCCAGACGGTCGAAACACTGCGCGAATCGGTGAAACATCCCATGCGGGCCTGGATCAAGGTGGACAGCGGGCTGGGACGCACGGGAATCCTCTGGCAGGACAACACGCGCCTGGCCGAGCTGGCACAGGTGGTGAGCAACGCGCCGCACCTTGAGCTGAAGGGACTGCTGACCCATGCCGGGCACACTTACAGTGCGGGTAATCCGGAGGGGGTGCGGCGCGTGTACGCGGAGAGCGTCGTGCGCATCAACGAAGCCCGCGCCGCCCTGGAAAAGGCCGGCTTTTTGGGGCTGGAATGTTCGGTCGGAGATACCCCCGGCTGCAGCCTGAGCGAATCCTTCGGAGAAGTGGACGAGATCCGCCCAGGCAACTTTGTCTTTTACGACGCGCAGATGTTGAACCTGGGCGCCTGTGGGGCTGAGAACATCGCCGCCGTGCTGGCCTGCCCGATCGTCGCCAGCCACCCGGAGCGTAATGAAGCGGTGATCTATGGCGGTGCGATCCATCTTTCCAAGGATGACCTGTACCTGAACGGGCAGCGGGCTTTTGGGCTGGTGGGATTGCCGGAAGGAAAAGGCTGGAGCGCGCCCATCCCAGGCGCCTTCGTGCGCAGTATTTCGCAGGAACACGGCGTGCTGCGCCTGCCGCCAGAAGTGATATCCAAATTTCCCGTAGGCGGGCTGGCGCTGGTTTACCCAGCGCACATCTGCCTGGCGGTCACGCTAATGCGCGGCTACCGGACGATGAGCGGAGAGACCATCACGATCCTATAACTAAAAAAGATTTCCCTGCAAAACAGGGAAATCTTTTTTATGGGCGTTAATTTCTAAAAGAGCGACCAGCCCGTGCCAGGGGGCATCAGCTGGTAGAGCGGGAGGGGGGTAAAAAGTAGAATGAATATAACCAGCGCCACCACAGCCAGGCGCTTGCGCAGGGGGTCCAGTTCGGTGATCTGGTCAAGCGGCTCAGCGTTCCGCCCGCCCATGAAGAAGATCAGTAAGGCCCAAATCCACCAACCGGTCCAGACAAACCCCAAAAGCAGCAGCGCAACCAGGATGAAGATGCGTGCCTTTTTGGCACCCTGGCTGCCAAACAACACGAAAAGCACATGACCGCCATCCAACTGTCCGGCAGGGATCAGATTGAGCATGGTGACCAGCAGGCCCGCCCAGCCAGCCCAAGCCACGGGGTGCAGGGCAACATCCACCCCACCCAAAGGCGAAGGCTGCCCGGTGAAGAAATAACCGAGCCAATAAAGGAAGGGGGAAATACTCCCATAAGAGGCAGGCGCGGGCAGCAGTTGGCCAAAGGTCAGGTATTTGAGTGCCAGATAAAGGATCGAATTTCCTTCCATGAGGGTACCGATAGAATCCGAACCCAGGGTGCCCACTTTGGAGAGTGAGAGCCCAAGCAAGATGACCGGGATGGCCACCACCAGACCGGCAAACGGCCCGGCCAGGCCGATATCCAGCAAGACGCGCTTATTCTTGGGGTATTCCTTCATATTAATAAAGGCGCCCATCGTCCCGAACAGGCCCAGCGGATAGGGAAAGGGAATGAAATACGGCAAAGAGACATTGACCCCGTGGCGGCGCCCCATGAAATAATGCCCGAGTTCGTGCGTGCCCAGAATGGCCAGCAGGCTGACGGCATAAGGCCAGCCCTTGCTGATCAACAACCCGACGGCCTGGAAGAAATCTCCGGGCAGCGGCTGGTCCAGGCTGGTAACCCCACCTGTCCACAACACGGCCAGAAGGGTGAGGATGAACATGATCAGGTTGGTGCGCGGATTGGCCGGGGTGGGTTGGGGAAGTTGGGTAACCAGGAGGACCGCGTGACGGTTGTCGTCCCAACGGAAGAGAGGGGTCAACCCATACGGCTTGACTGCCGCAGCCAAATCATCATAAGCCGCCGCGGTATCGGCATTGTATAAGCGGCCGCGATAACGGACCAGGTAGGGTTGATCCTTACCCCCACCCAGGGTGACATCTTCGATCTTTAGATATCGTCCAACCAGGGCTGCCAGCAAATCAAAATCTTCCATAAGTTAACCCTTCTTAGCGGGAATGGATGGGAGTCGAACCCACCGCGGCCCGTAACACGACCCGCCACCGGTTTTGAAGACCGGGGAACCCACCGGGACTCAACCACTCCCGGGTACAAGGATACCCTATGCCTTACAATTAAGCAAGGTCAAATGAAAAGCGGGCTCTTTTGGAAAAATCATCCAAAATAATGACATCCAAGCCCTTGTAATTTTAGTAAAAATGCTTATACTTCACGTTTGTGCGTTTTTGCACACCATCTTTTTGAAGAAGGAACTGACAATGGAAAACAATAAAATCACATGGATGAATTTGCCAGACGACTCTTCAGATTCGAGCGACGAGCCTCCTGACCGTTGCCCGCGTCCGGCGCGGCCGTGGCGGGTGGCGGTAATCGCCAATCTGAGGGGACACTCGGCACTACCGATGGAAGGCCCTGCCGATGCCGGAGCGGATTTCGACCCAATAGAAACCATTCAGGCAATAGAGAATGCCATCGCAAGCGATGGGCACATGGTGGATTTTTTACCCGCCGATCCTGATCTGCCCTTCCGCCTGCGCGATTTCAACCCTGATATCTGCTTCAATATCGCCGAGGGGTTGGGAGGGGATTCCCGCGAAGCTCAGGTTCCAGCCCTGCTGGAGCTGCTGCGCATCCCCTACACCGCCTCGCGTGTGTTGACCAACGCCGTGGCCCTGGATAAGACCATGACCAAGCGCGTTTGGCGTGAAATGGGCCTGCCGACCGCCAACTACCAGGAATTTGCTACTGGTAATGAACCCCTGGCGCGCGATATGCACTTCCCGATGTTCGTCAAACCGGCCCGCGAAGGCACGGGGATGGGCATGGATATGGGCGCGATCGTGAACAACGAGACCGACTTGCGCCGCCGCGTGATCTGGGTGATCGAGAATTACCACCAGCCAGCCCTGGTTGAGGAATACCTGTCTGGGCGGGAGTTCACCGTGGGTGTGCTTGGACGCCAGGATTCACTCTTCTACACCCGCCGCCCCGATGTGTACGGACCGGACGGTTTTGCCCGCCTGCCCGTGCTGGAAGTGGATCACTCCACCTCACTGACCCCCGGCGTGTACGGTGTGGATGCCAAGAAGCTGAGCTACGGCGATCCCGGCATTCCCGGCTTCCTTTGCCCGGCGCCGATCGACGCCCTCACTTCGCAGCGCCTGCAAAAGCTGGCCATCCGGGCGCACCTGGCCCTGGGCGGCGTGGATGTTTCCCGCGTCGATATGCGCATGGATGCGCAAGGCCGCCCGCGCTTGTTGGAGATCAACTCGCTGCCCGGCCTGACCCCTGATTTCAGCGACCTGTGCGTGATCGCCAAGAACGCCGGGTTGGATTTCACCGACCTGATCCTGGAGATCCTCTACCTGGGCGCCTCGCGCTATGGGCTGTTGGCCCCGCGCCCGGTGGCGGTCGCCAACTTCGTGCGCCCCAGCGTTCCTGCCCGGCGCGTACAGCAGCGCCCGGCACTCCCTGCGCTGTAGGCCTCTCCTGTAATACAGAGGCTGCCTGGAAAGAACAGGCAGACAGCTTTCCAAACAGTACACGAGAACGGAAATCACGAATAACAAAAAACTGGCGGCCTTCAACCGCCAGTTTTTTATATGGTGAAAGGGTATTGTTGACGTTATTTTGTGCGCGCAAACGCATCCAAGGGATTGTTCTTATTATAGACGCCGGGCAGAAGCTCCACCACGCAATAGCCAACGACATTGCCGCCCCGATCTTTTATATCGGCCAGAAGCTCAAAATAGAACATGTTCAACTGCCCGTCAATCTTTGGGACAATGGTGTATTGCCCATCCTTCGTTCCTTTCGTTTCCAGCTTCCATCCAAAACTGAATTTCTTACCGGCTGCCTCGGTCCAGCCAAGTGGAGTGATCTTGTAGTCGTTAAAGCGCCGGTTTTTGCCTGACCTGTCGATGAATGTGCCGTCCTGGTAACCGTCCTGGGGGAAGGAAAAAAGCATCATTTCTTCGTCGTCAAAGAACCGCAGGGAGAACCATTCCCAGGATGTGCGGCGGTCGACCGGGTTGTACGGGCCTCCTTGCTTGTCGAACCAGCCCTTTCCGGTTACTTTGTGTTCCTTGCCGTCTAAAACCAGTTTTCCAGATACTGCCAGGTTGGTATACGACCAATAATAGGTCCATTGGTTATCGATACCCATCTTCAACACCCCATCCTCACAATGCCAAACGGCCGGTTTGACCATTTTTAAATCCAGGGCCAGCGAATAATTCTTGCCGGTCATGGCCAACCCCAACATTTCCTTTCCAAAGGTCATCTCAGCCTGACCATCCAGCCCCACCCGATTTGCAGTGACAATGACGCCCTTCTCAAAGAAGATGGCCTGCTGAGCATAGTGGTGCTTGCCGGTCTCAAAATCGGTCACGGCAGTCATCAAGATATTTATCTTAATCCCATAGATCTTAATCTTGGCCAAGGTGAACTGGTAAGTGAACAGCTTGCCGGCCTCATCTGTCATGTACCCCGTGGCATACCACCATTCCGGACCACGCGAATGGTAGAGGAACTCATCCTCCATACTCTGGCGCGGGACGCCTGGTGAGCTTGTATATTGAATATTCTTCATCGCGACATCTCCATTCCTTGACGCTGGATCGAAAAACAACTATAGTTGATTATACATCTACCGTATCATTAAGCCAGCCGTCAGGTTGGTTACCCGGTTGCTTTTGCAACTCTTTTCAAAAACCGTTGCTTATGAGGTTATCCCATGGATCTGAGAATAGTAAAGACCAGGAGGATCATCCGCGAAGCTTTTCTGGAATTGCGGGGGCAGAATCCCCTCGAAAAGGTCAAGGTGAGCCGGTTATGCCAGCTGGCGCAGATAAACAAAACGACCTTCTACAAGCATTACCAGGATATCTACGCTCTTTCCGACGAGATCGAAAACGATATCATCAGCTCCACCCTGGGCAGCTTTGAACCTATCAATGCCTTGTTCTCTGATCCTGAAGGGTTCATGAAAGGTCTTTATGAAGCTTTCAAATCCCATGAGGAAGAGATCATGACCCTGTTCTCCGGTAGGATGAATATTCTCATCGACAAGGTGGAAAAACAGTTGATCGCTCATTACCCGTTAATCAGCGCAATGCCGGAAAAGGAGATCGCGCTGTCCTTCCTCGTTTTGGGCGCTTCACACCTTTTGAGCGAAGCCAGGTATGAGGAGGCCGTACTCCTCGATGTCCTCCCCAAGGTTGCCAAGCAGATCATTGATTTTATCGATCGGTACAACAGCCCCAAGTGACAAAAAACGCCTACGGGTGGAAAATTACAAAAGAGGCTGCCCAAAAGAGAGCGGCAACCTCTTTTGTAATGGAACTGTAAGTTCCACCTGCTTGACATACGCTTCAAAATCTCCTACTATAAATCTGGATCAAAGTATCTGAATATACTTCGTGATCCCACCCACCCACTAACCGAATAAGGAGGCAAGATGAAACACAAGCGTCCTCAAGAGCGAGGACAGATTTTGGTTTTATTTGTTTTTGCATTGGTCGTACTGTTAGGGTTCACGGCATTGGCCATCGATGTAGGCATGCTGTTCTCTGACCGGCGCCAGGCGCAGGCTGCGGCAGACTCGGCTGCAACAGAAGGCGCACTGCTGCTGGCCCAGAACAAGAATGTTGATGAAGTGAAAGCCGCAGCTTTCGCCAAAGCCGCCCAAAACGGGTATGACAACAACGGCACCAGCAACTGGGTCGAAGTTGTATATCCCTACAATAACGACAATCAACTACTGCAGGTGAAGATCAAGACGGTCACCAAGACCAACTTCATCCAATTGTTCAGTAAAGGGATCGCTGAGAACCAGGTCGAAGCGGTGGCAAGGTTGAAAGCCGCCGGCCCGGCGCTGGCTGGTTATGCCCTTTATGTGATGGATAACGATTGTTCCGAAGGGGGAATCGGCTTTAAGGGCGGTGGCAACGCCAACCCTTCGGTCGATATCGAGGACGGTGGAGCTTTTTCACGCTCCTGCTTGAATGGGAACAACAACAGCCACAATTTCATCCGCGCAGACGGGGCCATTAGCTGCCTGGATTCAGGCGGCGCCTACCCATGCGGCACGGTAGGCGGTTTCTCCCCGGCAGCGACGGTGATCAAAAGCGATCCCTTGATGGATTTTAAGATCACTTTGCCGGATTGCAGCAACCGCACCATCGCTCCCGCCCGCACCGCCAGCGGCGATACGCTGGAACCTGGTTATTACACCGATGTGGGCAGCGCCACCAAGCTGAAACCCGGCCTGTACTGCATCAATGGGGCAAGCTTCCCAAAGACGCTCACCACCATTGCAGGGAACGGCTACAGCGAGGGCGTTACGATCATCTTCATGGAAGACGGCGCCAGCTTTAAATATACCGGCAATGCCCAGTGGAATATCAAAGCCGCCAAGCAGAATGCCTATAATAACGCTCCAAACGTCATTCCGGGGCTTTTGATCGGGTCCGAGGTGGAATATTCGATCGAATTTACCGGTAATGCCGAGGCATCCTTCTGGGGAACGGTCTATTCTCCCAAGGCCCATTTTAACATGGGCGGCACGGCGGATGCCGAAACAGTCAGTTCACAGTTCATTGTCAACGATTACAATGCCCACGGTACGAACACGCTGCAAATGAAATATGACGACAGCTGGTTCTACACGACACCACCCCAATACTCGTTGTACCGTTAATCCTTTCCATAATATTAATAATATTTTTTTAGAGGCGGGTCTAAAAAGCCCGCCTCTATGCGTTAATCCAGGTGGGATTGGGTATAATTCCTCGAATGAAACTTCCAACCCTCGAACATACCCATGCATACCTGGCCGAAGGGGAACGGCTCAACCCCGGAAGATGGGTGGATCATTCCAGACTGACCGGGGAAGCTGCCCGGCGTATCGCTGCACGCTGCCGCGAGATGGATAGCCAGGCAGCCTACATCCTCGGCTGCCTGCACGATATCGGGCGGCGAGCAGGCAAATTTCACATGCGCCACCTGATGGATGGCTACAATTTTTTGAACCGGGAGGGCTATCCGGATGCCGGGCGCATCTGCATCACCCACTCCTTTGTTTATCAGAATCTGGATGCCTACCTGGGCGCACGCGACCTATCTGAGGAACATCTTGAATTCCTGCGCCAGTATCTGGCCGGGTGCTCGTATGATGTATATGACCGCCTGATCCAGTTGTGCGACTCGCTGGCAATGCCGGATGGGTTCTGCACGCTGGAGAAACGCATGGTGGATGTGGCGATGCGCTACGGCTTCAATCAGTACACGCACCAGAAATGGCAGGCGCTTTACGACCTGAAGGCCGAGTTCGACTGTGCGGCAGGGGTTTCGGTTTACCGCCTGCTGATCGACCCTCCCGGGCCAGGGAAGAGCGGGATCGTGCAAACGATGCTTGGAGAAGCATCTCAGGATTAGTGCAAAGACGCCAAGATAATTCACATCGAGCGTGATTCTTAATTACGTTCCAGTTTATCAATAATGAAGATGCCCGCCGCGCAGACCACCATCAGGAAAGTGGACATGGCCAGCGCCTGGCCATAGTTCAGCTCACCCGGCTGGGAAAGATAACGGTAAATGGCCACCGGCAGGGTAGGATGCTCGGGGCGTGCAAGAAATGAGCTGGCACCGAATTCGCCCAACGAGATCGTGAATGCAAAGACTGCGCCAACCAGGGCAGCACGCAGAATGACCGGCCAGTCGATCTCGCGCCAGACACGGCGCGGCGAGGCACCCAGGGCAGCAGCGGCCTGGCGCAGGGAAGGCGGGATGGAAGCCAGGGCGGGAGAAAGGGTGCGCACTACCAGCGGCAAAGCCACTAAGCTATGCGCAATCGGAAGTAATAAAATAAAGCTGCGCGCATCCAGCGGGGTGCCGTTAAATGCCGCCAGGAAACCCAGTCCAAGGGTGACGGCCGAAGCGCCCAGCGGCAGCATCAGCAGCGCCCCCAGGGCGCGGTTAGCCCAACCCCGGCGTTGCAAGGCGTAGGCAGCCGGCAATCCAAGGCCGAGCGATATGGCGACCGCTGACAGCGCATAGCCGAGCGAATTGAGCGCAGCTGAGACTGGCGGAACGTAGAACAACCCACCACGTCGGTTGATGAACAACTCTTGAAAATAGGCCAGGGTAGGCTGGAGCGCCACTCCCCCGCCTGGCAAATTATCCAGGCGAACAAAGGCGCGCAATGCCAGGGCCAGCAGCGGAGCAAGCAGCAAGGCCGCCAGGAAGGTCAAAACACCCCCAACAAAAGCCCATTCTTTCCACGTGCGAGGCGGACGGGCGGCCTCCCCTTGCAAACGCGGCATGAGCGGGATGGGTTTCCCGCGTTCCAACCAGGCTGCCAGCAAACTGATCAGAAGGGTGAAGAGCATTTGCACCAGCGAAAGCAGACCGGCCAATGGCAGGTTAAACATGTTCATCGTCTGGGTGTAGATCTCGGTTTCCAGGGTGCTGAAGCGCGGCCCTCCGAGGAGCAGGATCACGCCAAAACTGGTGAAATTGAAGAGGAAAACCAACACCCCAGCAGCAAGGATGGAGGGACGCAACAAGGGCAGGGTGACCTCCCACAGGGTACGCCAACCGGAAGCCCCCAGCGTACGTCCGGCTTGCTCCAGACGTGGGTCAAGCTGAGCCCACGCACTACCCACCAAACGGATCATGACCGTGGTATTGTAAAAAACATGCGCCAGGAGGATGGCCCCCAGGGAGTTTAGCAGGCCGATCGGCGGCTGGGAAAGATCAAACATTTGCATAAGGAAAAGATTCAACCAGCCGCGCGGGCCAAACAAGGCATTGAGCGCCGCCGCCACCACCACGGTAGGAAGAATAAAGGGCAGGGTGGTAGCCACACGCATGAAATTCCTGCCGGGGAAACGGAATCGGGCAAAGATATAAGCGGCAGGAAGGCCAACCAGCAAAGTCAGTAATGTGGAAAGGCCGGCCTGGAAGAGGGTAAATCCCAGCGGGCGCCAAACGCGCAGCCAATCGCCGGAATCCAGCCCCTGTCCGACAGCCTGTTGGAGCGCCAGGCCAGCCACCTTGAAAAGCGGATAAAAGAAGAACAGCCCCAGGAAAGCCAGCGGAGGCAGCCAGAGAAGAACCGCGCTGCCGCGGAAAAGCGGACGTTTCCGAATGAGGCTGAAATCCTTCATCAGCGCAGCACCGCCTGATCCCAGGCAGCGATCCATTCCTCGCGGTGGATATTCACTTCGGCAGGGTCGAGGGTAAGCGGGTCTTGAGGCGCGACAAGGAAATTCGCAAACTCAGAAGGCAAAGGCGCGGTTTTATTGACCGGCATGACAAACATCTGCATGGGCATATCCTGCTGGAAATCGGGGCCAAGCATGAACTCCACGAACAACTGGGCCAGTTCCAGGTCTTTGGCGCCTTTGAGGATGCCGACGAATTCAATCTGGCGAAAGCAGGTTTGCGGAGCGGTGATCGCGCCGGTCGGCGGCTCGGGAAGCAGCTCGGTGGCATAGATCAGCTCAGCGATCGGGCTGGTGTTGTAAGAGACTACCAGCGGCTGTGGACCTTTGCCTGCCGAACCGCTAAAATTGGTGTAGTAGGCGGTGTTCCAATCGTTCACCACCACCACGTCGTTAGCGCGCAGGGCTTTCCAGAAATCCAGGTAGCCGTCTGGGCCAAAGTGCGCTACGGTGGCGAGCAGGAAAGCCAGCCCGGGAGAGGAAACAGCGGGGTTTTCGACCACCAAGAGGCCTTTGTATTCCGGCTTGACCAGATCGTCCAGCGACTGGGGAATTGGCAGGTTATGTTCCTTAAAATAAGTCTTGTCGTAATTTAGACACACATCGGCATAATCGACCGGCAAGGCTCGCAATTCAGGGTCCAGCTTGAACTCGTCGTGGATGAATTCCAATTCCAGGGCATTGTAAGGTTGGAAGAGGTCGGCATCCAGGGCGCGCGAAAGGAAAGTATTGTCCACGCCGTACATCACATCCGCCTCTGGGGAATCCTTATAAAGGATGGCCCGATTGAGCATGCTGCCAGCATCGCCGCCGCGGACAAAATTGACCTGGACGTGATAGCGCTCCTCGAATTGGGCAATGGTATTTTCGCTGGCGGCAAAAGAATCATGCACCATCACATTCAGGATGCGCTCAGGGGTAGGGCTGGACTGCTCCGCAGTTTGATCGGGCGCAGCACAACCTGCCAGGCCAACAAACACAGCAAACAGCAATAGACTGCGGACAAGTTTATTCATGATCAACCTCCTATCTTTCCATTGTGAATACATAAGAGCAATCCATCTGCAAGGCTAACTCGGGCACGGCTGCCCAGCATTCGATTGCTGATGCCGCGCGTGCGGTCGGGCCAAAGAGTCTCGCCAATCAGGGGAAAGGCCAATGACTCAGTGTGAATACCGCGCGCCGGGCCATTCAAGGGTAGTAGGGAAAGGGTATCTCCAGCGCGGCCTTCGATGAACGCCTCTTTGCGGATGATAAACGCCTCCAGGCCGGCATCCAACAAGCGCACATCCAGCGCCTGCCAGGAGGGATGAGCGAGCAAGAACAGGTTGCCAAGCAATTGATCCAGACGCCCGCCCAGGGCGCCCAGGATTCGCAGACTGGTGAAACCCATTTCCACGGCAATGCCCAGGGCAAGCTCCAGGTCGGTCTCATCCTTTTCCACAGGGAAACGACGCACCTCGCAACCCGCCTGCTGCACAGCAGCCAATTCCTCAGGCGTGACCGAGTCCAGGTCTCCAACCAACAGGCGCGGGAGCAGGCCAAGGTGCCGCAGACCGCGCAGCCCGCCGTCCACTGCAATGCAGTAATCGGAGGGACAAACCAACCTGCGCAGGGCAGGCAGGCGGCGGTACTCTCCATTAGCAAACAAAATCGCTCGATCAGTCAAAAGAAAAACCTCCCGCGGGCGGAAGGTTGGCTGCTGACACATTAACTGCGATCCCTCCGCCGGCATTATCCGGATCAGGTTTTGCGGGTCGAGAACTGCGGTTCTCCTCTCAGCCCGGCGCACCGGGCTCCCCGTCTGGAATAAATATCTATTCCGAGTATATTGGAAAATCAAACGTCTGTCAAATCTTTTGGCTGCACGTGCGGGGCTTTCCAAACTCCGCTGGAGAAAAAGGTTGGGGTAAGCTTCAATTCCATTAGCGCACGCGGCGCTTCCACTCCTCTTTCAACTGCAACTGGCGCGGGCTTTCACCAGAGGGCAGGGCAAAGAAATCCGCCAGCAAGCGGTTGAACTTGCTGCCCTCGTCCAACATGGGGAAATGACCAGAGTCTTCAAAAAGCACAGAATGCATTGTCTCGGGCATTTCGGACATTTGTTCCAGGCGCGGGGGCTGGATGGCGGCATCTGAGCCGCCATGAACCATCAGGCAAGAGGTGGCTGTGCGGCGCCAGAGTTCGGCATAGGGGCTGCCGCTCAGACTGGTAAAGGAAGCCGCGATGGCGCGCGGATCGGTTTTGGGGGCATCGGTGCGAACCGGCTCTGTGGAGGGGTCGCGTCCCAGCAGCCATTCGGCCAATTCCAGGGGCAGGGCGCTGCGCAGACGGTTGTTTGCCATGGATTCATCGAGCGGATAGCTGATCGCCATGACACGGTCAACTTCGTCGGGATATTGGGCAGCGTAGAGCAGAGCGATGATGGCACCCAAGCCGTGCCCAACCAAAGCTACTTTCATAATCCCCATCTCATCCATGAAGCTGCGCAGTAGATTCATTTGCTGGGCAACCGCATACTTATCCGGGTTCTTGGCGGTATCGCCAAATCCCCACAAATCAAGCGCGTAGGCACGGAAAGACATCGAAGCAGCCTGCATGACCGGGATCCAGTAACGCCAGGAACCCACCCAGCCGTGCAGGAAGATGATCGGGCGACCTCTCCCAAGCACCTCGTAATGCAAGACGTGACTTTCCAGTACAATAGCGCTCATAGATGGTTATTTACCAAAACGGGCCAGGATCTGCTTTACACGTTCGGTCAGCTCGGTGGGAGCAAACGGTTTAAGGAGATACTCGCTGGCGCCAACCTCCAACCCTGTTTTAATCTCTGAATCCTGCCCTTTGGCAGACAGGAATACGACCGGGATATCCTTGATGCGGGAATCCAGCTTCATTTGCTGGCAGGCTTCGTAGCCGGTCATGCGCGGCATACGCACATCCATCATGATCAGATCGGGCATTTCCACCGGAGCAGCGTCCAGAGCCTCGGCTCCATTGCCCACCGCGACAACCTCGTACCCCGAAAAGCGCAGGGTGAAAGCGATCAGGTCGCGAATATCGGGTTCGTCTTCAGCTATCAATATTTTTGTCATACCTCATCCTCGGGGCGATAGATTGGCAGGGTGAACGAGAATGTGCTTCCTTCGCCCACTTTACCAGTACTTTCAAACCATATCCTTCCTTTGTGCATCTCAATCAGAACTTTGGAAGTCGCCAATCCCAGGCCGGTGCCGGCGGTGGCCAGCACAAGGGGATGCTCACCGCGGTAGAAACGCTCAAAGATGCGCGACTGATCCTGAGGGGCAATACCGATCCCATTATCCTGCACATCCGTTTGCACTTCACCATCCAGCAAGTGCATGCGGATGGTCACCTTGCCATTTTCTGGGGTGTAGTTGTAGCCATTGCTGACCAGGTTATAGATCACCTGGCGCAAGCGCTCTTTATCGCCTTTGACATAGGGCAGATCTTCGGGAAAATCCAATTCAAATGAGATGGGTTTGTTTTCTTCGCTGGAACGGCGCTCCACATCCACGATCACTTCCTTGGATAACTCGGGCAGACTGACCGGTTGGAAGAGGAGCGAGACGCGCCCAGACTCGATGCGGGAGATGTCCAGCAAATCATTCACCAAAACACTCAAGCGCTCGGTATTACTCTTGATGATGTTGATGAAATGCACTTGCTGTTCGGTCAGCTTGCCGGTGGCGCCCATGAGCATGATATCGGCATAACCCTTGATGGAGGTCATGGGGGTGCGCAATTCGTGGCTGACATTCGCAACGAACTCGGATTTTAGACGGTCCACCATCACCTCGTGGGTGATATCGCGGAAGATGGAAACGGTGCCCATGAACTCAGAACGCCAAATGACCGGCGCCAGGTGGACAGAGACAAACTTGCCGGTATCCAGGTTGACCTGCTCGGAATACATATCACCCTGTTTGTAGGTGGCAGGATTCTCCGACCAGGTGCGAATAGTGCGGATCCAGGTGCTGGCGGCCTTGCCAAACAAGCCCATGAATTGCTCAAGCGACTTGCCAATCACTTCATTCAACTTCACGTCAAGAATGTGTTCGGCAGAGAGATTGAAGAGGGATATCTTTCCCGCCGCATCGGTGACCAGCACACCATCCGCCACAGCTTCAAGGATGGCGCGCGAACGATTGGCTTCGATCTGCTGCTCGCGCAGCATTGAACCAAGGCTCTCGGATTGGTCGCGGATGAGGTTGAAAAGCTCGGCATTATTGAGCGCCACGCTGATCTGGCGGGCAGTGGCTTCCACCAGCCCCACCTGTTCAAGCAGGAAAGCCTTCGGCTCACGGTTAACCAGGATCAATGAACCTAATACATCCTCACCCATCACCAGGGGAGCGGCGATCATGCTGCGGTAGGCGAGGGTCAGGTCGGCTGGAATGGTCCAGCGGGCATCTTCGTTGAGGTCATCCACCAGAGCTGAAACCCGCAAGCGGGTGACCCAACGAGAAACCTCACGTTCAAAGCGGGCAATGCTCTTGCTGCCATCACTATCCACCACTACCAGCGAGGCGCCTGCCTGGTAGGAGGGGGCCTTGTCCTGGATCAGCATGATCAAGCTCTGTTCAGCACCGGTGGTTTCGTTCAAGATCATAAGGGTGCGGTTGAGCACCTGGTTAAGATCCAGGCTGGCGGAAAGTTCGGTCATGATGCGCAGGAGGGTTTCGGTGTTGTTGTGCTCGCGGCGCAATTCAGCCGTGCGGTCTTCTACGCGCTTTTCCAGGTCCGCTGTCAGGCTGCGCGTCTCGGCGTAGAGGCGCGCGTTCTGGGTGGAAATGGCGGTCTGGTTGCTCATCGTACGGGCCAGCTCGATCTCGGGGGTGGAGAAGGAATACTCCCGGTCTGTCTGGATCATCAGCCAACCATGGAGTGTCATAGCGGTCACCATCGGCACCACCAGGAGCGAAACGGTCTTCCGGGGTTTGAAGTACTGCCCATCGAGCGGGCTGAGGTCGGTTTCGCTGTTGACATCCACGGCATGGAAAACCCCGCCGGTCTCGCGCAGGCGCTCCAGAAGAGGGGCTTCGTTCCAGACGATCGGCAATCCTGCGCCAGGCACAGCCGGGACCTCATCCTGCAGGATAAACTGTCCCTTGGCGTTAAGCACAACCACAGCCACGCGAGAAGCGCCAAGAGCCTTGAGGGTCTGCTCCGCTGCCTGATGGAGGATGTAGTTCACATCCAGAGAGCCGCCCAATTCACTGGAGAGCTGGTTGAGGATGGCCAGGCGGCGTGAACGCTGATCCAGTTCAGCGGCGCGGCCCACAGATTCCTCGTACAGGCGGGCATTATCAAGTGAAATGGCAGCCTGACCGGCGAAGTTCATCGCTGCCTGGATATGCTCATCGGTGTAGAAATCCACCTCGTGTTTCTCCAGTGCAATGACACCGATAAGGCGCGACTGCGCCAGGAGGGGAATACCCAGCCAAGAGAGGTAATCCAAAATGACAAAATTAGGGAAACGATCATCTTTGCGCACATCGCGCACGTTCAAGGCCCAGCCGCTGGCATCCATGGCCTTGAAGAGCTGGCTGTCCTTCATCGCCACCGAGAGGCCCATACGGGTTTCATTATCGGCAAAGCCCTTGGCAGCCGCCACACTCAATTCTTCACCCGAGCGCAGCCAGAGGGTGGCGGTATCATACGGCAGCACCTCGCGCAGGTGATCCAACAGGCTGGGAATCAGCACGGAGCTTTCCAGATTGGCAGACATATTGCCCGCCACACGGGTGAGGGCTTGCAACTGACCGGCGCGCTGCTCGGCCGAGACATACAGGCGGGCATTCTCCAATGCTAGCGCGGCCTGCTGGCTGAGGGAAAGTGCCAGGGCCTGATTTTCCTCGGTAAATGCAGCAGGAACATTGTAATTATCCAGCACCAACACGCCCAGGTTTTGCTCGCCCAATTGAAGCGGCACAACCATGCCAGAGACCGGCAAGCGTCCGCCGGAACCGGCCCGGTAATTGAGCAAATTATCGGCAGAGAGGATGTATTCCTGGGCAAAATTCACTTCGGCAATGCGAAGCGCCTGCCCGGACTTTAGCACGCGCAAGGGCAGAGATTCACGACCGTCTTCTCGGACAAAACGAACCTTGAGGAAGCTGGCATCATCGTTGAAACCGCTGCACACCTGCGGAACAAGTTGCTGATCTTTTTCGCTCCACAGGGCCGCCCAACCGGTTTGAGCGGCGGGGATAACCTGCATGGCATTCTCGACCAGCGAGCGCATGATCCCCTGCGGGTCAAGACTACCCAGCTTGCGGGTAAATTCGAGGAGCATGTCCACTTCGTGCAGGCGGCGGCGCGTCTCGGCCAGGAAGGTCAGGTTTTGCAGCATAGCGGAAATCTGCTTGCAGAGCTGGTCAATGATCACCTGGTCTTCGGCGGTGAAGGGCGGTAGGGCAGATTGGCTGGCAACCATCACGCCCGCCTGGCGGTCGCCCGCCATCTGGAAGGGCATGGCAATCAATGACTCGGCTTTAATCGTGTTGAGGAGCGGATTGCCAAGCCATTCGGGGCTGTTTTCCAGGTTGTTGACCATCAACAGGTGATTATCAGTCAGAACCTGGCGGAGGGGATTGCGCTGTCCAATCAAAGCCTCCAAACCACCGGCTGCGGCGGCTTTGCCGATCACTTCGACCAGGCGCAAGCCGGAAGCAGTCTTTTCTACCACCAAAGCGGTTTCCAGATCAAAGCGAGAAAGCATCTCGCTCGCCAGGATATGCAGCACGCCCTCCGGCTCGGTTTGCTGGTTGGCGAGAGAGACGATCTCCAACCCGGCGCGCACGCGCTCCACCTGGCGGTTGAGGTTCTGGATCTGCATGGTCTGTTCCAGATCCTTACGCAGCAAGAGAGGCATATGCTCCTGGCTATCCTGGAGGGCTTGTTTGAGCGAGGAAGTTTCGCTGCTTAATTCAGTGGCGCGGGACTGGATGGTACTGAGCTTCTGATGATTTTCGATCATCAAGCTGGCAAACATACCGAACAGATCCAGTGCATCAAAGGTGACGCGGTCCGGGCGACGCGCGTCGGAGGGGTCATCGACGCTGATCAAGCCAAGCGGACTGCCTTCCGGGTCAAACAACGGCACAAGCAGGAAATCCTGAGGGTCCCATTCATCCACGCGGCTCTTTTCTGAGGCGGGCATGATGGTCATCGTATGCATATCGGACGGGGTCACCGGACGTTTATCAACCGGAATGAAATAAGACAAGCCGACCCGGTATTCAGGCTGGAGCAGCACCTGAGAACTCTTCCAGGGCGGGGTATGCGCGCGCAATTCCTGCCAGGCTTCTTCATTGATCCCCTGGCAGAGGACGCGGCGCAGCGCATCAGTCTGGGGATCGTAGACGCTGATCAGAACCACGCGGAAGGGGGTGGCCTCACGGATGGCAGTTGCCACCGTATTGAGCGCCTGTTCCAAGGGCTGGTCAGGGCGCAAATTTTGGGTAATCCCCACCAGGGTACCCAGAGTATCCAACTGGCGCTTAAGCAGCACCCCACGGCGCATTTGCTCATCATATTGAAGGGCGTTGCCAAGGGCCACCGCAGCCTGAACGGCCAGCGATTGAGCAATTTCAAGGGAAGCGGGATCAAAATGATCCACCTCGTTAGAATGGAGGAGGATCAGCCCCGCCTGTTTTTGCAGGTAGAAGATGGGAATGATCAAAACCGAGGCCACATTATCGTGGGGGGAGGGGAAATCAGCTTCCGCGGCCAGGTAGGGGATATTGATGACCTCATTGCGTTCCAGGGCCTCACATTCGTGGCGCGACCGTTCGGCAGAGGGGGCATCGCCCACAAAGAACTGCAATTTATAGGGTTGTTCGGGCAGGCGGTCGGGATCGAAGAGCAAAATGGAACCGCAGTCGGCGCGCGTGGTGCGCAAGGCTTCATCATACACCAACTGCAGGAGGGAATTGAGGTCCAGGGATGTGCTCAGCTCGCGGCTGATGCGGGTAAGGGCGGTTAATTGATCCACCCGGCGGCGAAGGCTTTCGTCTGTTTGAGTTGAGAGGTAGGATTGCTCTACCACCCCGGCTAATTGACCGGAAGCGGTTGCCACCACCTGTAGATCGCCGGCATCGAAGCTTTCGGGTGAAGTACGGGCCAACCATATCTCGCCAATCCCCTCGTTACGCGCCACCAGCGGCACCACCAGGACGGAGTGCAGGTTGAGGGCATGTCCAACTTGTTGATAGAAGGGAATGACCGCCTTTTCTTCCTGCAAATTAGGAGTATTCAGGGCACGCTGGCTGCCAGTGACCGTGAAATGGAACTGCGGATCATCCATCAGGATGCTGCGCAAATCTCCAGGCGACCCTTTCAGTTCTCCAAAGATCGAAGGACGATGCAGGTGTAAAACCCCACGATTGCGGTCGAGCAAGAAAACCAAGGCCAAATCTGCCTGGGCCAGGCGAGCCAATTCCTGAAGGGAGAAATTGAGGATCTCGTTCAATGAGGCGGTGGAGCTGGCCAGGTTGGTGATACGGCGGAGAGCTTCGGCGCGCTGGGCGCGCTGGCGGGTGACCTGCATGAGGGTGACGTTGTCGATGATGGGAGCGGATTGGTTGGCAATGATGCCCAACAGGCGTAATTCATCGTGAGTGAAACTGCGACTGCCGTCCTGGTGATTGGCAGCGATGAGATATCCCAACATTCTTCCGCTGGAGGTCAGGGGAACCATAACGGCGTCGCGCATGCCGGCAGATTGCGAAACAAATTCCAATCCCATCTCTCTCCAGGTGGGGTCCTGGAAGGCGTCGTCGGTGATGATCGTATCCTGGCCAAGCAGGATCTGCTCGGCACGGCTGCCGGGAGTCACCGGCACTTTGAATACATCAATGAATTGTGACGGCAGGCCAAAGAAGGGATTCTGGCCCTGTAATTCATGGCGAAGTTCGTTATACAACACAAAACCAAGGATTTGAACCGGAATGAGCGGGCAAATGCTCTGCACCAGGCGGGCATACAGGTTGCGAGCATCCTGGCTGGTGGTGAAAGCCTGGGCAAGCTGGGCCAACCCGGCTAATTCAGCAGCACGGCGCTCTTCCTGGTTGTGCTGGCGGGCATTGCGGATGGCAATGGCAGCCTGGCCGGAAAGCATATTCAAGAGGTTGAGATCCTCGGCCTGGAACTGATCGGGCATGAGCGAGCCCATTTCGAGAGTGCCGACAAACTCATCGTTGACCATCAAAGGCACGCCCATGTAGGCACGCATGGGAACGGCAGCCCGGTTGGAGGCGGGACGGATCTGGCTGGCTTCCACGTCCGTGATGAAGAGCGGCTTGCGCTCGGCGGCCAGGGTGCCAGACAGCCCTTCACCGGTCTTGTAGGAAAAGCCCTGCACCAGGCTCAATTTGCGTTCACCGCCCTGGTAGCCCATGAAGCGATATGGGATGAGGGTGCCGGTCTCTCCTTCCCAGAGGGTGATCTCCATGAAATCGGCCGGGATGAGGCGTTCGATGCTTTCGAGAACGGCCTGGAGGGTCTTTTCCAAATCCAGGCTGAAGAACATCTTCTGAGTGAGGTCGGTAAGAGTTTGCAGGGTTTGGGAAGGCAGGCCAGCCGAGCCGGAACCGTCACCGGTGGTGATCTCGGGGTAGCGCAGGGCCACCATGACATTCGTCTCCGGCCCTACGCGCAGGGTGTAGGAATTTCCCTCCACCAGGCGCCCGTCAAAGAGGAAACGGGCCTGCCCTTCAGCGGCGCAGAGGGCCAGGAAATCTTCACTGGGGCGCGCGCGGCGGGAAAGCCGTTCCAGGCTGGGCAATTCCTGACGGGCCAGGCCAAACACCTGGCGGGCACGTTCATTAATCGACTGGACCCGCCCGCCCGGCTGGACCACGAGCACAAGATCGTCGTGCTGTTCCAGGTCTGGAAGATTGACCGGCGCGGACTCAGAGGTCGCCGGGCGCATACGGGGAACATAGCGCATGATAAGCATAATGGCCAACCAGAAGGCCACTCCAAGCGCTATGATGAGAATTCCAACCCCGGACGCATCCGATTGCATTATGCAAATCCTAGCTCCGCGCGCCTGCGGGCATCAACGGGCAGCCGCATCGGCGCGCCGTTCTTCGGCGGCCAGTTCTGTGATCTCGCGGATATCGGAGAATGAATGGGTCACCGGGGAAACAACGCCGATGGCCATCGTCATCAGAGGGGTCTTTTCAGGCGTGCCATTTTCATTGGGAGCCATGATGAATCCCTGCTGACGATCCATGAAATTGTAATGTGCCAGCACTTCTTCGGCAAAGCGGGATTTCAAATGATCGCGGATGTTAGCAGCGTTCTCGTGTTGGGTGATGATGACAAAATTATCGCCGCCGGCGTGGCCGACAAAATCGCCCTGGGTGCCAAATTTATCCACCTCTTCTCCCAGAAGCATGGCAGAAAAGCGCAAAACATCATTGGCAGCGATGAAGCCGTACACATCTTTGAAGGGTTCAAAGAAATTGATGCGAATATCCATGAAAGCCCAGGTCTTTTGGCGGATGACGCGGCGCAGTTGATCTTCGATGAGGCGTCCCGCGGGCAGGCCGGACTGCGGATCGGTGAGGCTTTCGCGTTCAGAGCGGGCAATGGCGTTTTGAACGCGAAGTTTCAGCTCTTCAATATCGAAAGGTTTGGTGATGTAATCATCGGCGCCCAGTTCCAACCCCTGCAGGCGGTCGCTGCGCTCGTCTTTTTGGGTCAGAAAGATGACCGGAATGTGGCTGGTGCGGGTTGTGGTGCGCAGGTTGCGGCACACTTCATAGCCATCGATATCCGGCAGCATGATGTCAAGCACGATCAGGTGCGGCATCTCGTGGCGGGTCTTTTCCAGGGCATCGGAGCCGCGGTGCGCGACATCCACGTCATACCCCTGTCCACCAAAATAGATGCGCAACATATTGGCGATATCGACATCATCCTCAACGATCATAAGACGGGCTTTACCCATGGGAGCCTCCCTGCAGCAATTGAAGCAAATTTAGAGAAATATTCGCCGGTGAACACACAGCAACCTTCATTCCATTCATTGTCTCTATTTTAATCAGTTTTGTCTGTTTACACAAATGATAAACGGACCAGGATTATCCTTATCCCCTTAATGGTATGCGAAACAGCAAATTTATGCAATAAAAAACTACCAGGATTCTTCCACCGATTCGCCCTCGCGGGGGTAAAGCCGCTTGTGCATCCCCGGGTTGGACATGCGGTGGTGGTCGCTATCCTCATAGGTGATATCCCGGTCAATTACGCGGCGGTCCTTGGAGGCCACCAACACCACATCCGATTCGATCATTCGGGCGGGGAAGAACAGCATACCCGCGCCGATACGGCAGTTGTGGCCGACGCAGCCGCCCAAGACAGGCCGGTTGGAGAAGCGCAACTGTCCGTTGGGATCCCGCGCCTTGATCTCAGCAGAGACCAGGTTAAAGTCGGTGAAGGTATTGCCGGCGCCAATAAAACTGTTGCGCCCTACCACGCACATTTGCAAGCAGGTGTTTTGCGCCACCATGCTGTTGTCCATGATGCTGGTCATAAAGAGCGAAGCCCGGAAGGGTAGGAAAGTGCCGTCGCCAACCACGCAAAGCATGAGCTGGCAACCCTGCGAGACATTAACGTTATCGCCGATGGTGCAATTCTCGATCACGGCGCCCGCGCCAATCGTGACATTATCCCCAATGGAGGTGGGGCCATGGATAATTGCCGAGGGGTCGATGATACAGTTGCGCCCAATGGTAACGACTTTGGAACACTCCAGCAGCTGTTTCCCCTCATAAAGCGCACGGGCCAGAACGCCGAGCTTGAAGCCTAATTCATTATTAAGACGGTGTTCAAAGCGGGCGCCACGGCCAAAGAGGTGAAAGACGGTATCAGCGATGAAAATATGCACCCAACAATCAATGGCGATCATAGCACGCAGCGGAACGTGGTAAATCAGATCGCCCTGGTCGGTGGCCATGTAGGTGGGCACATGGTAATAACCATGCTCATGGGGCTGCATATCCATCACCAGCGGCTCAGGGTCCGGCACTGGGCCGTTGGGGTAGTACCACATATCCGCCAGGTAAACATCCCCCGCGGGAGTGTAGGAGACGGATAAAGGCAGGCAGTGTTCGCGAAAGGCTGAATCCTTTATGGAAAAAGCCACGCGAACAGCCTTTTTATGTTTGCGAGCCTCGGTGATAAAGGCGGCGATGAAGAACTCGTCAAACCAGAGGTTGTCGCGGTACACCAGGCAGGGTTCGTGAACCTGTGGCATACGCGCGCCGGGGGGAAGTTCAAGTTCACGGTCGGTGTAGGGCGCCAGGGCATCCCGCTGGGCCAACCAGAGCGGTTTATTCATAATACGCAGATCACGCGCCGGTTCATTAAAAGGAGCAACCTGGCGCTTGTTCTGGAGAATGATCTTCAGCATGTCACCCTTCCACCGGGTTCTGGTCGATAAGTAAAAGACAAGCGGGGCTGCCGGCAGCCAGACATTCCTTTTCTACTACCAGATAATTCTTGCCACTAACGGTCCAAGAGAGGAAGCCCTGCAGGAAGCCGACGATGTAAAAACAGGCTGGAGAGGATGCTTGATGTCCCGCACACAGCGGGCAATCTTCCATACGCCAGGTCCACCAGCGCGCATCTTCACCTACGGTCACTTTCCTATCCCACATCTGCTCCAATTGACCTGCCAAAGCTTCCAACCCCGTGCGAATGCGCAGGCGGGTGGGCAGCAGGCGGAACTGGGGCGAAAGCAATCCCATTTGAAGGCCGCGCTGGCGCAGTAAAGCTTTGAAGGCAGCCTGTCCGGCACGCAACGCCACTCCCTGACCGCCGCGCGGGCCGTACATTTCTTGCAGGGTGGATTGCATCTGCGGCAAATAATTTTTCTCCGTCCGGCTCAAACGGATCGTCTCGGCAATGCGCGAAGCGTCTTCCGGACCAACGATCTCTTCAACCCCCCACAGCATCATCTTGACCCAATCTGTGGAAAAATCGGCCGATAGATTCACGAATGTTGCTCCATTTTAGAACCATCCAGGAAGTCTTTTAGCTTTTCGCGGCAAGAAAGCGGCTCATCCAGCATAATGAAATGCCCGGCATTGGAGAAGCGTTCGATGCGGGCATGCGGCACACCTGCCAAAAGCGGCTTCCACTGGTTCGGATTTACAATAATGTCTTTGTCACCGTACATGCCCATGACCGGGACGTTGATCTTGTTCAGATCGGGACGCAAGTCCGTACGGCGCAGAGAAGAAATACTGACCAAAAAAGACTCAACTGTTATTTGCGAAAGGTCGTGATCCATCATGGCCGGGAAATTCGGATCCCGACAGATCAACGGAGAATAAAGACGCATTCCAAAGCGGAAAAGACCATAGAAATGAAACAACAGGAAGGCGATCCAACGCAAACCGGCTAATTTGAGCAAGAAGGCCAGAGAAGAACCAACAATGGGCGAGCCGATCACCACTGCTTTTTGCACCCGTTCGGGGTAGCGTATAGCAACCGACAGGCTGACAGTGCCGCCCATACTGTGCCCGATCAAGGGGGCGTTGATGATACCCAGCTGGTCCATGAACTGGTCAACCATGCTGATGTAATCAACCACTTTGAAAGTGCCCAGCTTGCGCCCGGATTCGCCAAACCCCCAGAAATCCATCGCGTAGGTGCGGTAATACTGGCCAAGGAAGGTCATGGTCTCTTGCCACAGCCCCCACGACCCAAGCCAACCGTGAAGCAGGATGACAGGGCGTCCGCGGCCAAAGACCTCGTAGTGAACAATGCCTTGATCGGTGGTGATCGAAGACACAGAATTTTCCCCGTTGCCCTGGTCTAGCGCTGATCCATTTCAGCCAGAATACTGTAAAGGAGTTCCAATAAGATCGATTTAACGGCATCCTTTTTAGTGGCAACGCAAGGCAGCAGTTTAACCTTGGGGTCCAGACGAAGCGCCACACGCATATCGTCCATATCCCAGGCTTCGGAACGGTCTTGCTTATTGGCCGCCACAACGTAAGGAGTGGGGGCATAGGCGCGGAAGGTTTCGAGGATACTGCGCGCCTCGCGGAAGGTTTCCGGACGGGTGCTGTCTACCATCACAATGAAACCCAACATGCCCTCGGAGAGGATCTCCCACATGAAATCGAAGCGCCGCTGGCCCGGGGTGCCGAACAAATATAATACAAGGTCGTCATCCACGGTGATCCGGCCAAAATCCATTGCCACGGTGGTGCTTTCTTTTACTCGTTCGGCTTCGGATGAGATCTTCCTCTCCGTCGAAACGACATCAATTTCGCTGACCGAACGGATAAACTCTGTTTTGCCAGCACTGAAAGGACCTGTAACCACAATTTTGACCGTTTGCATAATAAACAAAACCTCGTTTTCGAGATGGCTTACAAAGAACGAATGCGATCGATCAGGCGATTGACCAGCGACTTTTGATCATCACGGTCCTGGGTGGGGAAGGCGCGCGGCGCTGGAGCAACCGGCATGCCTTCCGGCCGGACGATTTCCACCAATCCGGCTTGCAACAGCCCATACACCACACGGCGGATCTCCAAATCGTTCATTTTGGTCGCTTTGGCGACCATCCGCATTGAGTTCTTGGGATTGACATAAGAAACCACGCGCCACTCTTCAACGCTGAGATTGATATTGCGCAAATTGGTCCCCGGACGATCGGTGAACTTCAGGGCCATATCCAGGCTGGGAATTTCCTCTTGCAACTGAGCCCACTCCCGCAACTGGCGTGAGCCTTCGATGATGATGTTTTCCAGGTCAATCTTGACCGGGATCTTGCCCTCGGGAGCAGTCTCATCCTGGAGGAATTGGAAGAAGCCCTCCACCCAGGTGAACAGGCGACGCACAACCCCCAAGAAATATTGCTGTAAGCTGATCAGGATATCGTTTTGTGTAGTATACCCGGCATTGATCAACAACAAACCCAATTCTTTATCGCTCATGTGGGCAGCACGTTCTTTGATCATACGGTATTGGGCGGGAGTGATCTTGTTGTTGCGCTGCAGTACAGCCGCCAGGCTGTTATCTTCCTGCCCAATCGCCCCATAGGCCAATTTTCCCTCTCGGAAGGAAATCCGCGCGACTTCCGACGGACCCTCAACCACCAAGGTGCCGGTCTTGTTGGCCAGATGGATGATGTTTAACAACTGGGTTATCGAAAAATCGCGTAAATTGCCTTTAAGTGCCATACACCGGCCTCAGAAATAAGATTGGCTTAGAAAGATTATACATGCAAGGTAAAAGCTCGTCAATCAGAAAGATGCGGGCATTTTTACTGGACGCCTGAATCGGTGGGGGATTCCGGAGAAGGCACGGCATTTTGCGGCGGGGCGACTTTGCCGGGATCAAAACGAAGGACACGGTGATTGGTCAGATCGCTGACATACACGCGACCCTGGGCATCCACAGCAATGCCGCACGGCTGGCCAAAGACATCTCCGTAAAAACCCTGCACAGTCCAGGTCATCAGCGGGTTGCCCTGGTTGTCAAAGACCAGGATGCGGAACCCTTCGGGATCAGATGCATAAACCTTGCCGTCAGGGGCGATGGCAATATAGGGTTTATTCAGCACTGACTGGCTGCGCCAGCCCTTGACTGACCATTGGCGCAGGGGGAAGAAGGTTTTGACATCTGCATCGGGAGCAAAAACTTGGATGCGCTCGTTCCAGGTATCGGCCACGTAGAGGTTACCCTCTGCATCCAGGGCGATCCCAACGGGTTCGTCGAATTGGCCGGGTTCAAGGCCGGCCGAACCGAATTGGGTGATATAGTTGCCGTCCGCATCGTATACAAGGATACGCTTGTTGCCGGTATCAGATACATAAACGCGCCCATTGGCATCCACGGCCACGTCGCGCGGCCCGTAGAAGCCTTCTCCGGTGTCCGGCACGGCGACATTCCAAGATTTGATGAACTTGCCATCACTGGTGAACTTCTGAATGCGGTAATTCCAGGTATCTGCCACATAGACCGAGCCATCCGGGGCAATGCCAATGCCCCAAGGCTCATTGAAAGTGCTTTCCGGTGCCGTGCTTCCAGAGGTCAGGCTGGCAAAGCTGCCCCAGCCGCCCAGGTAGAGGCCGTTGGTATCAAAGAATTGGATACGGTGGTTCGGGCTTCCGGCTTCGCCCTCGCTGACGTAGATTTTTCCGTCCGGTGCCACAGCCACATCACGCGGGCCCTGGAACTGGCCGGGTTGGCTTCCCTGGCTGCCGATAACCAGATCGGCATCCAATTTAACGGAGAGATTGGCAAAGGGATCGGCCGAAACGGTGACAGTGGCGGCCATGGTACCGTAATTCCAGATCTGGGAGACGATGTCCTTGCGGACATAGACACGCATGCGGCTGGCCGGCGACCAGGTTTCAAGGGTCAGGTCGGTGCGGCCGTTGATCTCGGCGTAGAGGGTGTAATCGCGGTTGAACCAGATATTGAAAAGCGCCTGGCGTTTATCGGGATTTTTGAGCGTGTCCCAGATCCTGCCCAAGCTAAAGACGTTGGGGTCGTAGGGATGCTCGGGATCCACCTTTTCGGGCGGTAAGCCTTTGAACATATCCGTGTAATCCATCATCGGCCACCACAGGCGCATACGGTCGAAGCGGATGAAATCGTCTTTGACAACCGGCTCCAGCTTGCCAAAGGTGCCTTCGCCGGAAATGATATAGGCGCAATCTTTCAGGGAACTGGTGGGGGTATCTGCATAGAAGACCTTGTTAGGATAGTCGCGTAAATACCACCAGTAGGGATAGAGGCCGTCGTTGTCATAACAGACTTTAAGATTCTTGCCGCCAGTGACGCGTTGTGAAACGTCCTCGATCTCTTGCATGACCATCTTCGGATCCGGGGCGGCATGAGCATAGACCAGGAATTCGATCGGGTAATCATAATTGATATAAGCGGCGCGGTAAGCAGTGCGAGCAGTCAGCCCGGCCATCACCACAAAGGCACCCAGCACCAGCAGTCGCAGAATGTTCCAGAACTTCCAGCCCTTGAGCAGGCGGATCAGGCCCCAACCGCTCAGGCCCATCACAATCACGCCAACCACAAACCCGGCAGTGGACTGCAATTGGGCCAATTCGTACCCCTGGAAGGGTGGGGTATTGCCAAACAGCGAAATGAATAACCCGTTGGCGCTGAGGAGGAACATCAGGGTGACAAGGGCCACAACCGCGATCTTGCGCAGATGGAGCGTCGACCAGGGGATGCGCTCCACGAGATAGCCCAAAGCCCAACCGGAGGCGAGAAGGAAACCGGGGAGGATATGCACCATCAACCAGGGCATCTTTTCTCCCGCCAAGCTGAAAGCCACCAGACTGATCATTGCCCAGTAAAGAAGAAGAGCCAGGATGGGCAATTTCTGAGGAGGCTCCACAACAACTGTACGCACAGATTGAAGAGAATGTTTTTCCAACAACTGAGCCTGGTCGATCGAAAGCTCCTCGCCAGAAACGGCCGGGGGTTCAACACCCTCCACCTGGCTGGCCGGGGAAATGCCAACGAACTGGCTGAACAGGCGACGACGGTAGCCAATGATGAAGGCCATGATCGCGCCAAAGAAAGCCAGGTATTCGTACATGGGGAATTGGACCAACAGGTAGTAATAGATGGGCTGCGTGCCGCGGTTCACCTCTTGTTGGCTTAACCAATATCCCAATGCCCCCACCAGGCCTTTGAAGAACCCAACCGGGTTGGTAAAAACCGTGGTATAGAAGATGGTAAAGATGGCATAAAAGACCACAGCGCAGATCAACCAAACCTTTGGACGCCACCACATCCCCAAAGCGATGGCCAGAGCAAATAAGACAACCACAACAATACCGGTCTTGAGCATCACCCCGGCATCCGTGTAATTAAGCGGGTCCCAGCCCAGCAGAGAGGAAACCATTGCGCCAAGCTGCGGAAGCACCAGGGTGCCAGTCAGAATGATCAGGTCGAAGGAGCGGATGGAGCGCAGAACGCCCGCGCCAGGGTCGCTGAGGAAGAGGATAACACCTAAGGCAGCCAAGACGAGCGCAGCAGCAATGGAAATGATCTTGAGCAGCTCGGGAGCACTCATGGAAGCTGCGGCAGTCGCTGCAGCGGTACCCGCTGCAGCAGCAAGAGCCTTCGTCTCAGCGGCTTCCCAGACCGCAAAACCAACCGCAAGGATGACCGCGATGAGCGCCCCCCATATGGCTGTAATAAAAATGGAACGGTTGGAGGATGAACGCCAGGGAATGCGCGAGACCGCGGACATAAAGATGACCGCCAGGAAGATCATGATCTCCGCAGAGTAAATGAAGGAAGTGGCCTTATCGGTGAAATGGAAGGCCATCACGACAGTGTAGAGCAATAAGGACTTAAAAGTGCCTTTTTCCAGGTAACGGAGCACCGCGTAGAGGGTCAGTACGCTAAAGACCTGGCCAAAGGCCTCATTGCGGGTATAGCGCCCATAGTAGAGCATATAGGGTGAGATGAGGAAAAGGAAAGCGGCAATAAGGGCGCCCTTACGGCCCAGGTAACGACGGAAAGCGAAGGCAACGATGGCCACTGCGGCCGTACTGAAGGCCGCGGCGGGGATACGTGCGCTGAAATCATTATCACCAAAGAGGGAGTACGAAAGAGCCAGCAGGTGGAATTGCAGCGGGCCGTGCGTGATCGGGTCATATTCATAATGTCCATTGGCATACAGGTCGTAGGCCGGCGCGACATGGTTCACCTCGTCATGCGCCATGGTGCGGGCGCCTACATTATAAAAGCGTGAAACAAACGCCAGCAGCAACAGCAGGATGACCAGTAAATTTTCAAGGTTTAATTTAAAGAGGACAGGGCGGTCCAGAACGCTGTCGTAATTGATGGGTTGGTCTGTCGCATTGGACACATTGGGGGAGGTTGATTTTTCAGCTTTCATAGCACCTGCAATTGCGTTAAAAGATGTATGCCACCCCTGGCGAAGGGGCAATCCGGCGAATAGCATGACTATACTTGAAAGTGAACAATCTGACAAGGTGATGCAGACCTTTCTTTTTTTAACACGGGTTCGGGATGCCAATGGCTTCCTGACTCTCAGGTGATGTAAGAAAAGGCTCAAACCTCCCTACCCGAAGACAAGGCATTCGCATTGAATCGGGTATAATTTGCTCTATGGATGATTTCTCCCTGCAGCAACCGGCTGCACGAGTGATACGTTTTTGGTGGCTGGTCTTGGCCTTTTGTGTGATCGGCGGATTGGCCGGTTGGTTGATCAGCGATCTGCAACCTGCGCAATACGAAGCGGAGGCGCGCTTTAATTTATACCTGGACATGGTGCGCACGGGAAAGATCGACCGGTTGGATGAAGATGTGCTTATCCAAACCGCCGGAGGGGTGATGAGCAGCCCGGCAGTGATCAACGAGGTAATCACCCAAGCTGCGGCAAAGGGCATCCAGGTGGACAGCAACCGGATTCTGGAGGTTTTCTTTCCAGAGCAACGCAATCAGGTGTGGATCCTGCGAATCCGGTTACCCGACCCCCAGGCGGCTGCCGAGGTAGCCAACCTGTGGGCGGATGTGGGCAGGAAAGCCTTAACTGAGGCCCTGACGCATGCCGAAAAGGCAGAAAGCCTGCGCAGGTATCTGGAAGCGCAGGAAAGCTGCCTGCTGCAGGCATACGTTGGTGAAGCCGGGGCAAGCCAGTGCGCAGTAGATAGCCTTGAAAAGATGCAGGCTGAACTGGCCTCAACCGGGGCGGTTTACCTGCAAGAGAAAAGCGCGGCGCATGGGGTCAGCCCGGCAATTGATTTCAGCTTTGAAAGCCCGGCTACTGCACCCTCCACCCCATCCCGATTTCAACGCAGCACTTTGATCCTGGCGGGAGCAGCGATCGGGCTCCTGCTGGGCGCCTGGCTGGCAGGCAACGGCCTGCCGGAAAAGCTGACCCGACCCAGGCGAGCGAAGTGATGCGCAATTGGTTCCGGCGGATCATCCCCGCTGCCTGGTGGCTGTTATTCATCTTGCTGCCGATCACCAGTCTGCCGCTGATCTCGCGCTTGACCGGCTCCAGCATGGTGGCTGCACCCTCCATTCTTATTCTGCTCTTCCTGGTGTTGTTCTGGATGCTGCCGGCGATTTGGAAAGGGGCGGGCATTCCTCCCCAGGCCAAGGCGTTGCTGGCGTTTGCGGGCGTGTCCCTGCTGGCATGCATGCTTTCCCTGTTTATTGAATTACCCGCCTTCAAAGCGGTCAGCAACCTGAAGAATATGCTGGAAGGGGTAATCACCCTGGGGATCGGTATCTGCTTTTATCTTGCCACCTCGATGTGGTTCGCAGAGGAAAATCGTTTAAGCAGCGCGCTGGGGTGGATCAACTGGAGCGGATTCATTCTGATTGGCTGGTGTGCGGTTCAGGCCGTCTATGCTTATGATCCGCACGGCTTCCCGGAATGGTACCGGAACCTGGCGGAATGGATCACCCCCAGCGGGCAGCTCTTTTACCGGCGGATCAACGGGATGGCCTTCGAGCCCTCATGGCTGGCGCATCAGCTCAATGTACTCTTCTTGCCTTTCTGGTTGGCCGCCAGCGCGAAGCGCTCTTCCGCCCATAGTTGGCGGTTGTTCAAAAAAATCAGCCTGGAAAACCTGCTGCTGGCCGGCGGCCTGGCAGCCTTGTGGCTCTCCTCCAGCCGGGTCGGTTTGCTGGCATTTCTGCTCAGCGTGGCCTATTTGTTCTTCCTGGCGAATGTTTTTCTGGTCAGGCTGGTGGCGCGGCGCCTGCAAGGCAAGCAAGATTTCACGGCATTAAAACGCCGCCTGGTATCTGCGGCGGTGATCATCACCCTGCTGGCGGTGTATGCGGGGATCTTCCTTGGAGCATCTTATGCACTCAGTAAATCTGATGTGCGGATGAAAGGCCTGTTTGATTTCAGCATCATCGCAAAGAAGGGTATTCTGTCCTATGCCAACAACCTGCTATTTGCTGAAAGGTTGGTGTATTGGGACGTGGGCTGGAAGGTGTTTAACGATTATCCGCTTTTTGGGGTGGGGCTTGGCAATGTCGGGTATTTCTTCCCGCAGAAGATGAGTGCTTTTGGTTGGGGATTGGTGGAGATCCATGATGTGATCTTGCGCGCCGCGAGCATTCCCAATGTAAAGGCACTCTGGTCACGACTGCCAGCCGAAACCGGGCTGATCGGGCTATCTGCGTTTGCCACCTGGCTGGTGGTGGTATGGGTGAGCGGAAGAACTGCTGCCCAAAAAGGTTGGGGAATTTTAAAGAGCGCAGGCCTGGCTGGACAACTGACCATCATGGCATTGTTGATCGAAGGCTTCAGCCTGGATACGTTCGCCCTTCCATATTATTGGGTTTCTTTGGGACTGGCCAGCGCAGCCTGGCGCATTTGGCGCGATAAACATTTACCGAATCCAAAAGATGCTATAAAATCAGAAGAGAAGCAAGAAGAACATTCACCCGCCGAGGGAAAATGCTAAATAAGAACACACGCAAACCTGTTTTTTTGCGCCTACGACCTGGGGAACGAAGGCTGATGCTGGTGATCGGCGATCTGGTGGCCGCCGCGCTGGCGCTGCTGCTATCCGTGTATTTCTGGGGACAGAATGATTACCTGGATTTTTCACTGGCCTTCATCAGCGACCGCCTACCCGACTGGTTTATCTTCCTGCCGATTGTCTGGCTGCTGCTGAATATTGGGCAATATGATATCCGCCGGGCTGCACAACGCCGTTCGACCATCTTCGGCATCCTCACCTCGGCCACCTTGGGGGTGGTGCTTTACCTGATCGTTTTCTTCGTTTATTCAAAATCTCCGCTGCCACGGCGCGGGGTGGCTGTTTTCATTCTCTCAGTGACGATCTTTACGCTGGCCTGGCGGTTGATCTACATTTCTGTTTTTACCGCTCCGCAATTCATGCGGAGGGTATTGATCGTTGGGGCGGGACGCGCAGGCAGCACCCTGGGCAGTATCATCCGAGGAGTGTGGCCGCAGCCTTTCTTCCTGGTGGGGTATATCGATGACGATCCGGCAAAAACGAATATGCAGGTGGAGGGTTTCCCCGTTCTGGGGGGAAGCGACCAATTATCGCAGATTATCAAAGAACAAGAGATCTCCGACCTGGTGTTTGCCATTTCAGGCGAGGTAAAGCCGGATACGTTGAAGACCCTGCTGCAGGAACAGGAGAACGGCGTTGTCATTTCGACGATGCCGATCGTGTATGAACAACTACTGAAACGACTGCCTATTTCGCTGCTGCAATCGGAATGGATCGTCCGCTCCTTTGTCGATGAATTATCGGTCAGCAGCCTGTATGAAGCCGGAAAGCGGATCATGGACGTGTTGGGCGGCTTGATCGGCGGGCTGATCACGCTGGTGCTGATGCCCTTCATTGCGATAGCAACCTTGATTGATACCGGGCGGCCTGTGTTCTTCTTACAGGAACGGCTGGGAAAGAACGGCCGACCCTTTAACATCATCAAATTCCGCACGATGCGCCAGGATGCCGAAAAAGACGGAATGCCCAAGATCACGCTCGAAAATGATGAACGCATCACCCGCACCGGCAAATTGATGCGGAAAAGCCATCTGGATGAACTGCCGCAATTCTTCAATGTGCTCAAGGGGGAAATGAGCCTGGTGGGCCCGCGCGCAGAACGCCAGGGGCTGGTGGAAAATCTACAAAGGAAGGTGCCTTTCTACCGGGCGCGTCTGCTGGTCAAGCCGGGGATCACCGGCTGGGCGCAAGTTAATTTTGGCTATGCCGCCACGGTGGAGGATACTGCCGTGAAGCTGGAGTATGATCTTTTCTACATCAAGCACCGCAATTTATGGTTGGATATTAAAATCCTTGTTATGACGGTGATGGATGTGGTGGGGTTCAAGGGGCGATGATATCCACCGCGATCGTGCGGTAGACCTTCAACGTCTGCTGGTTAATCAGAGAATCAGCAAATTCCAGTTCGGCAGTACGCCGTGCGGCCTCTCCATATTGTAAACGCAATACTGGGTGAAGAGCCAGTTGTTCAATAGCACCTGCCAGAGCAACCGCATCCCGCGCTGGTATAACCAACCCATTTTTACCGGGATCAATCACTTCACGGCATCCAGGAATGTCCGTTCCGATCAATGCTCTACCGCATGCAGCACCTTCAATTAACGCAGTTGGGACTCCCTCGCTGTATGATGCCACCACTACCATATTCGAACGGCTGTATACAAACGGCATCTCATCCTGCCAACCCCACCATTCAACTATCCCCTCTTCCACCCATCCTCGAATTGTTTCTTCAGGAATGCTACTGGGGTTTCCCGGATCAGGAGTTCCCACCAAAACCATGCGAATGTCCAGGCGCGGCCTGAGCAGTCGAGCTGCTTCAACAAATTCTCCTACACCTTTATCCCATAACAATCGTCCCGCCATCAATGCGACAGGCGTTCCACCAGGCTCCGGTTGGGGAGAAAACAAATTGACATCCACCCCCACGCTGCGAATTAATGTGGAATTATCTCTGTTTGCCATATGGTGATCCACAAAGAATTGGCGGTCAAATTGATTCTCAAACACATATGCAATCCGGGCAGGTTTTGCCATGAGCCTGTAGAGCCATTGCACCGGATAACGCAACACGCGAGCCCGCAGATCGCGGCTGACAAATAAATACCCCAGGCCAGTGATTGAATTGACCACGGCAGGGATGTGCTCCAACCGGGCAGCCAATGAGCCATACAAAACCGGCTTGATCGTATGGTGATGAACAATAGCGGGGCGCTCCTGGCGAAAAATTTTTCGCAAGGCATCGATTGACCGCCATTCATTCAGGAGATTCATACTTTTCCGGCCAACATTCCAGGGAAGCCAACGGAATCCCTTTTCCTGCAATTTCTCAGCATAGATCCCCGGTGGAGAGATGAGCACCACCTCGTATCCCTGTTTTTGCAGGAATTCCGCAAACGACAGACGAAAGTTATACAAATACCAATCGGTATTCGAAATCAGAGCAATTTTCATTTTTTACCCCCAAAGTCTTGAATCGCCTGGCGACAGGCATCCAGAATGTCGCCTGCAATTACTGGCCAGCTGTAACGATCCCGGTAATCGCTCCATAAGTTGCCACCCAACTCGCAGGCCCGCTCAGGATGTTGGAACAAATCGGTGATTGCGCGGGATAATCCCTGAACATCGCCAGGCTCGACAAGCACACCTGAGCGACCTTCCTCAATTTGTTCCGGCAGCCCTCCCACCCGGCTGGCAATCACGGCTCGTCCTTTTTCCGCTGCCAATAAGACGATCCCGGACTGGGAAGCGCTGGTATAAGGAACTACCACCAGATTAGCCTGCTCAAAAAGAAGATCGGTCTCCCGCTCATCGACCCAATAGTTCTTGATTTGAACGCCGGCGCATTGCGTCAAAGCGCGCCGGTAAGGCGCCAGGCTGCCACTCCCTGCAATGATAAGTTCAGCATTAGGAACCGCTTCTTTGACCCCGGGCCATGCCTTTAATAATATTTCCAATCCTTTATAGCGTGTGATCCTACCGAAGAACAAAGCTTGCTTCCTATCCAAGCCGGGCAAGGATGGGGCAATATTCTTCTGCAATACAGACAACAATCCATGGTGGGCAACCCGAATTTTCTGTTCAGAAATTCCTCGACGGGTGAGTTCAGGAATCAAATTCTGAGAAAGAACCACAGCAATCTGAGCCTCGTGAAGGCTGTAATCCTCTCCCCAGCGGTGAAGAAGAGGCACCAAACCAGGATGGGGCTGTGGATCATGCACGATCACAACGGATGGGATGGAGGCCAACCTGCGCTGTAGTAGTCCGTTCCATGGATGAAACATACATACCAACAACACATCCGGCGCAAAAGTCCGGATCTCATCTTCAATGCGGTCCAGGCGGAATCGAAACAACGTGGATTGCACGGCACTGAACCCATTCCGAAAGGTCGGCAGCGCCACATAATTGAGATCACTTCCCTGCCAGGAAGACAGGTTCTCCGCATATGCGGAAATGAAGGCGCGGGCATCTACCTGAGATGACATGGCGTGCGCCAGCTGCAGCGTGAATGCCGGCCCGGAGCCACGTCGCCCCAGATATAATAGTGCTACTCTCATTCCCGGGGTCCCTCCGCGAAAACCTCTGCGTAGAGAGTAAGCAACCGTTCCTCCATACACGACCAGGAATACGATTTTTCGTAAGCGCGGCGTCCATTACCACCTAAAAGCAAACGCTTTGCCTGATCCGAAGAAAGTTCCTCAAGAACGTTTTCCAAAGCGGCCTCATCCCCATAAGGCACATTCACCCCACATTCGTTTTGTTCAACCAGGCGGTCTACGCCTGAACCCTTTGCCACTACCACAGGTTTAGAGAGCATCATTGCTTCAAACACTTTGTTGGGACTGCTGTAACGGTGGTTGGGAATTGCAGGATCATACGTTGCAACCAAGATATCCGCCTTGCGACTGAGCTGTATGACCTGTTCATACGGCAGAATCCCATGCCAGGTGACATTGGGAAGCTGCCGGGCTTGTGCGACGATTTGTGCTTCATCTGGACCACTCCCGCCCAAATCCAAATTCCATTCCAGATGGCGGGAAAGGACGGCCAGCAAATGCAGCAATCCCCGTTCTACCTGCAGATTGCCAAAATAGGCCAACCTGAATTTTGAGCCGTGGTCGAATCCAGATAGATCCGGGGTGTCTTCAGGGGCATTATAAATCACCGCAACCCGGCGAGGAGAAGCTCCTTCGATCTGCTGCCTGCGGCTGTCGTCCGCCAGGATGAGCGCATCAGCGCGGTCGATGGCTGAAATCTCAACCTTTCGCACCCACCTGGTCACCCAACCCGGGGTTTTACGCAGCATATCCGCATAGAAATCAAAGATATCATACACAACCCGCTTTCCCCACAATCTTTTGGCCCATAAAGCCGGTAAGACGGTATCCAGGTCGCAGGCATGGATGACATCGTAGCTTTTCCGGTGGCGGTATAACCAGAAGAATAACCAGATGGTCCAACAAATAAGTGGAAAAATATTCAAAAGACCGGAAAGCCGCAGACTGCGCAGCCTGATGCGTTGGATCAACACCTCATTGTGCTCTTCCCGGCAAGGAAGGGCGCCCGAACGATCCCAGCCAAGGATCTGAACCGCATATCCACCTTCAGATAAAGCACGGGAAGTTTTTTCGACGCGCGGATCAGGAGCAACCGCATTAGCCCGGCAAATCAAGACGCGCATCATGCAGGCATCTCCACAATATTACAAAGATCTGATATCCTGGTCTGCCAGGAATTGGCAGCCAGAAATTCCTCCAATGCTTTCCCGCCTACCTCAACCCGGCGAGCAGCGGCAATATTAGCAATAAAATTCGATGCAGAAGACGCAGGATAAACGTATGGAAATCCACGCAGAGCAGGGAGGTCAGGCACTACTACAGGCTTGCGCATTGCCAAATATTCAAACAATTTCAAGGGACTGGTTGCCAGGGTGATGGCTTCCACCTTCCAGGGGATCACCGCCACATTTGCATGGGCGAGGTATGCCGGCAAGCTCGTTTGGGGCTTGAGTCCGAGGAAATGCAGGTTGGGTAGTTTTTCAGGACACTGGCCGCGGTAATCCCCAATCAATACCAGGGCGGCTTCCGGAAAAGCCCTTGCCACCTGGAGGAGTAGTTGCCAGTCGAACCATGGGCCGTACAACGCGCCAGTGTAGATCACCGACCAATCTGCCACGGGAAAATCGGATGGGCGCAGGTAGGCTCGTTCCGGGTTAAAAAGACGCCGGTTGACTGCGTTCGGCAGCAACGACACCGTTTTTTCAGACCTGTTTTGTAAACGATCTTGTAGGAGGGGTAGCGTAGCGGTCAAATGGTCTGCACGCGCGATGATCTGATCCTCCACTTGAGGAGAATACCAGTCTGAGCCCAGAAAGCTCTGCCAATCATCCACAAGATCATACACTATTCGCGCCCCTGCCCCGCGAAGTTCATCCAGAACAGGGACCCAATCCTGGAGGGGAACTTCCACAAGCGCAGCTGTTTTCTGGAGCGGCGTTTGCACCCCAATTTGCGCCAGGAACTGCCTCAGGTTAAACCGTTTGATCTGGAAGTGGAACAGATTGGGATGGCGGATCATTAAACGCAGATCCGCCGCCTCATCACGAGAGAATTTGTATACATAAGCGACCGCATACCCCTGTCTGATCAATTCCAGAGCCATCTGGGTGAAACGGGAACCGCCGCCGGTATCATCCAGGGGGACCCCAACAAAAAGAAAATATAAACCCTTTACCCCTGCAAGACGCCGCCGCGTGACATCCTCGCGGCGGGCTGCACCTCGTAAAAAGCCAGCCGTCTGGGCAATCTCTGCACCGCAAAGCCAGAGCAGGTCCAACGGATAGTAACGCAGCCGCCAGGCACGGCGCAAGAGAAAAAGGCCGTAGCCTAAGGCGATCAAAACTGTCAAAACACCCCACAAGGTCTGACCGGTCAAACAGGCCAGCAACAAGGCCGCCAGTCCGCTCAAAACAGCCAGGATGTGGAGCAGGCTGAAGCGCGCAGTCCGCCAATAAAAATCAGCGTTGAAGCCGCTCTCACCATCGCCGGTGGACCAACGAAAAAGGCGTTTCCAATGTGACCCCATGGAAAGCGGGGACTGCCAATCCACCAATGCCTGGGGAACGAGAGCCCAATGGGAGCAACAGCGGCGCAATTCGAGGTCGAAATACGTGTCCTCACCAGTCAACGTCAACCATTCGGGGTAACCATGCACGGACTTCCAGGCCTGGCGAGTGAAAGCAATGGTGGCAGACGGCGAGAGAATATCTTGCGGATTGCGGCCCTTCAGGTCCAACCAGAACCTGCGCAGACGCGGCACCCCCTGCTCATCCACCGCCCGGTACCAGCCCCCGGACACTTCCGTACGGGGATCAATCTCGAACGGCGCGATCAACCGTTCCAGCCAATCGGGATGGGCAGTGGTGCCGAAATCAGTCACGGCAATCACTTCATATCTGGCCGCCTCAATGGCACAGTTGCGCCCTGCGGCAATATTGCAGTTCTCAGTCTCGATCACACGCACCGGCACGGGAGAACACCCGGCAAGAGCTTTCAATATTTCCCGCGTCCCATCCGACGAGCCGGTATCCACAACGATGATCTCATCAGGCAAGCGGATTTGCCGCCAGACAGCCTCGAACCACTGCCGGGCGCTTTGAACCTCGTTGCGGGCGGTTGCGACCAATGACACCCGCACAGGCGCCAAGCGGGCGCACCCCGTTGGATCCATGCGCGGCGAGTAATCCGGAAAAAGGGCGGGGTTATCGGCATAAACCACCACTTGAACATTATCTTCGAGGGTGTATGCTGGTTCAAAGACGGCTGGACGATGAAAAATCTTCCTCCCAAATCGGCGAAGCCAACGTTTGCCCCAACGAAGCCCGCGCCTGATCATAGGGTCAACATCCTTACTGCGTCCAGAATTTGAATTGCACGCTTTTCCCAGGAATTTTGGAGCGCAACTGCGCGGATCTGTTCCAAATATTGGGGGGAGCGTCCCAGGTTAAAAGCCTGATCCAGGCGGTTGGAAAACTCAACCGCTGTGGCAGCCGGCAATACACCTGGATAATGCAGGCTTTCCTGCATGGGAGTGATCACTACGGGCTTACCGGCAGCCATATATTCAAACAATTTTAACGGGGAAGTGGCGTGAGTGACGGAGTTCAGGCAAAATGGGATGATCGCTGCATCAAAGAAAGCCAGATAATCGGGCAAGCGCAAATACGGCCTGGCACCTAAAAAAGTCACATTGGGTAGGTTGAGCAACCCACCAGACTCTAATGTGCCATCATGGTCCGTGCCGATCAAGACAAATTCAAGATCGGGGCGAAGCTGCGCCACTTCAACCATCAATTCATAATTGAACCAGCGTGCCAGGGCACCGTAATATCCTACCACACGCTTTCCACGGGCAATCACCCGGCGCAAATCATCGGGGAGGCCACCTGAAGCGGCGGCAAAATGCTCATACTCCACGCCATTCGGGCAGAGCAAGACATCCGGGCGAACCCTGGACACCTCGGTGTGTAACTTCCGGGAGGTAGCCAGAACCAATCTGGCCTGCGATAAGGCTCGCTGATGATCCTCTGATAAAAGTCGCGGATCACCACGGAAGGCACCCAGGTCATCTACCACGTCATAGATTAACGCCGGTGATTCAAACCCCAGCAAGAACGGCATATTCCAGGTCAGAGCATACTGCCATAATGATGTGACAGTCCAAAAAGCCTCGAGCGGAAGCCGGCTGAGCACCAGGCCGGGTTCAAGTATTTCAAAAGGCAGAGAAGAGCTATTGGACGGCGATTCCAAGAAAATCACCAGCCCGCCGGCTCGCGCCAGGGCTTGCGCCAGATGATGAGGCCTTTGGAACAAATGCCCATCCCCACCTCGCCACTGCAGCGAGGGCAAAAAAAGGAAGCGGGGTTCTCGGTCAGGATAGGACTGGAACAACGTGTCAATGTCCCCTTGCCAACGCTGACCGCGTTGGAGGCGCCGTCTGTGGAGCGCAGCACGCAAAAAGCCGGGCAGCCATCGGTGCAACCTTCTTTTTGCCCAGCGTGCATTATTCGTCATGCGTTCCATAATGGTGGTCACACCCCGAGAGAGCCTCCTCCATTGTTCTCGGTTTCATTTTACCATAGTATAAATAGAGATATTTGGGGCGCAGGGGCTGGTAGAACAACTCATGCGCCTCAAATCTCGGGGCTTACAACAAGCAAATCTTTCAAGCCTTACGGCATAGAGGCGTTGAAGAAATCATTCATATTCATGACATCTGCAGGTGCCACATAGCGGTATGCCGGGTTCGCGTTAATCGCATTCTTGTATCCAGTGAATTTAAAACCGCTTCCTGAGCCAGGATAGCTGTATACTTTCCAATTGCAAGGCTGATAGCTTGTATTAACCCAGTTGAAATACACCACTCCTCGCAGATTGGTTTGGGCAGCAAGATAATTATATACATTGGAAAGCCAGGTATCCTTCCGCTCCGTATTGATCGTCCCACTCGCATAATAGTCGGTGGTGCCGGTTTGAGCGATGAAGACCGGTTTGGAAGGAGCCATAGCGCGCAAACGATCCAGGTAGTATCCGCGATCCCCATAATTCGGGGTGTTGAAAACAGCGGTTTGCCATTCCCAACCCGAAACGTGATTCGGGCAAAAACCAAAGTTATAACCGCTCATCGCGACTACATCCACATAATTATCGCCGGGATAATATTGCTCAAACAACGGCTTGTTATCAGGTGTCCAACCGTTGGGAGCAAAAACCCAGCTGACTGCCATGCGGGGAACACCTTTGGTTTTAAAGATATTCTGGATGCGGTAGTAAGCAATTTTGTAATTTGTGGGGTCCAGGCCATAAGTGATCCAGTCGCCGTTCATCTCCTGAAAAGGAGCAATGAACGCCATTCGTTCTGCAACGCCGTCACTATCTGGATCCGCATACACCTTATAGTTGGTCGCCCAGGTATTCAACTTATCATCAATCGCCCCGCTAGCAACCTGAGCCATAGTATATCCATCAATGCTCAAATTGATGAACGGGACGTAGCCCTTGTTCCAAACCTCGGTCAATTGGACACGTACGGCGTAATCGCCATTGTCGCGAATATTGACGAACAGTCCGGATAATGTTGTCGACCGTCCTCCGCTTACACCAGTGACAAACTCGTCAATGCCGGTCATTTCATTGCTGTAATCCGTAGAGGTGACGTAATACGGGGGATATATTCCCAACAATATCGTTGCTTGAGAACGCGCGGATTGCGCAGCACTCCATTCGCTGTACCCGGCAGCATTATTTCCTCGCACGCGGTAGTAGAATGTTCCGTATGCCAGACTTGTTACGCTGCAGGTAAGATTGGCCGTGGAGCACACATTCCGCACGCCGGTCGTGAAAGCGCTGTCCGCAGCTTCTTGTACCTGGTAGGTTGTGGCAAGCTTTTCGGGAGATTCCGACCAGGTAAGGATATATTGCTTATCAAGATCAGCGTTGCTAATCGGATCCAGCACGGGTATATGAGGCACATTTATGAATGTAACCATGGGCAGGTAGGTTTTATACGTTTGAACTTGCGGCGTTGAATCCGCGACAGAATGGGCAAATGCAGGGGGCACTAGAGTAGCAAGTAATAATAAGCAAGCCCATCCTGCATTCCACAAAAATCTCGATTGTTTCATTCCATTTTTAAGCATATTTCTCATCCAATCTTCGATCAACTAACATTCCCTGTCATTATAAAATAACTCCTACTGGTTTTCACTTTACACCTTTGTAGAGTCCGGCGCCAAGAGGATGTTTTGGTATAGTATAATAATCTCATTAAATTATGATGAAAACTATTTTGAGCTATCTTTTGGAATTGCTCAATATTGGCGCGTTGATTAGAAACCTTTACCGCCATCGCGAGCTTATCCGTACGCTCACCTGGCGAGATTTCCGTGCTCGTTTCCGCGGATCATTCGGGGGAATTCTTTGGGCGTTGGTCCAACCGCTTATGATGATGGTCATTTACACCCTGGTATTCTCGACATTCCTGAACGTTCGCTTCGGGAACAGCGATTCCCCATTTACATTTGCGGTCTTCCTGCTGTGTGGATTACTGCCGTGGACAGCGTTCTCAGAAAGTTTTTCCACCTCTGCAGGACTGGTCCGCGCAAATGCCAATTTGGTCAAGCGCGTTGTCTTCCCGCTGGAAGTTCTACCGATCAACCTGACCCTGGCGAGCATCATCCAACAATTAGTAGGTTTCATCATGCTGGTGCCGCTGGCCTTTCTGGTGAATCACCAGCTATATTGGACGTTGGTCTACCTGCCTTTAATCGTGCTCTTGCAAATCCTGTTTGTGACCGGATTATGCTGGATCTGGGCCAGCTTATCCGTATATTTACCCGATCTGCGCCAAATTACCGGATTGATCATCTCGGCATTAATGTTCCTGACCCCATTATTCTATCCCCGCGAAACGATCCCGGTCTGGGCTGCCCCAGTGGCGGATCTAAACCCGCTGGCACAGATCATCGAGATGTACCGGAAGGCCTTTCTAACCGGAGCGCCTATCCCGGGAAATGATCTTTTACTCACTTCGCTCGCCTGCCTGTCAATCTTCATGGTCGGTTATTTCTGGTTTATTCATACCAAGAAGGGATTTGCGGACGTACTGTGAATTCGATCCCTCCCATCCAGGTTAAGAACCTCAGCAAGCTATACCTGCTTTACAAACGTCCCCAAGACCGGCTAAAACAATCGATCCTTGGAAGACTTGGAAAGAATTATGCCCAAACATTTTGGGCCTTGCGCAATATTTCCTTTGAGGTCCAGGCGGGGGAAACGTTGGGAATCATCGGCCGCAACGGCAGCGGGAAGAGCACTCTGCTGCAAATTGTTGCTGGAATACTACAACCCAGCGAGGGAACGATCCAGGTGAATGGGCGCCTGGCAGCGTTGTTGGAACTGGGCGCCGGATTCAATCCTGAATTCACCGGTCGGGAAAACATTTTTCTAAATGGGGTGACTCTCGGCCTGACGGAAAAGGCTGTACGGCAGAAACTGGATGCAATCATTGACTTTGCCGGAATCGGCGAATTCATCGACCAACCGGTCAAGATCTATTCTTCGGGCATGTTTGTCCGGCTGGCATTTGCCATAGCCACCAGCGTCGAGCCGGCTATCCTGATCGTTGATGAAGCCCTGGCAGTGGGTGACGCCGGATTTGTGCTCAAATGCATGAATCGGATGAAACAACTTCGCGAGCAAGGCACCACCATCTTGCTGGTGACGCATGACGTTCAAACAGTGCGCAGTTTTTGCGACCGAGTTCTGTGGCTTAATGAGGGTAAACTGGTTGCAGATGGTGAACCGCTGGATATCAGCAGCCGCTACCTGCAATTCCTGTTTGGCGATGAAGAAAGCCAGGTGCGAGCCCTGGAACAGAAACAGGCAATCAACCTGGAAACCACAACCTTTGTTACAAACCAATCCACACAGGGAAAGAATTTTTTGCATGAAAGGAACGACCTGACACGCTGGGGGAGCGGTGAACTGTTGATCGAATCTTGCCAGCTTTACTCGGATAAGACACGCAATCAATCTGTCTTTGAATATGGAGATTGGCTGCACATCACCATCCGCATGCGCGCCAGGCAAAACCTTGAATCCAAGACTCTGGGGGCAGGGATCGCGTTACGCAACATAAAAGGATTAGACGTGATCACCTCCACCACTCTAGAACAAAAGCACTTTTTACCTCCATTGAAAGCCGGCCAGGCCGTACAAATCACATTTTCTGTGCCAAATATCCTAGCGCCGGGAGATTATGCCCTGGTGGTCAATACCGAACATCGCGATAAAGGCACGCCGACATATTTTGACTTTATTGAGAATGCCGTCGTATTTAAAGTTGTTTCAAAATTTGAGATATTTTCTCTGGTCTTACCGGAAGTGGTCCAAGCCATTCGATTAACCCCCGAGGACAATGAATGATTCCGATCAGCGGCGCAGAACAACAAAAATGGGACGAGTATTATGCCAACCTGCCGGTATTACCGGAAGATGAACTAACCCGAGCGATCAACCTTGAATTTGCCGAAAAGATATCCGGTCTGCTTCCGAAAGGCGGGAAAACCCTTGAAGCGGGCTGCGGCGGCGGGTGGCAAAGTCTGGCGCTTGCCCGATTGGGCACCTTTCAAGTATCTTTAATGGATTTTTCCAGTGAGGCTTTAAAATATTCTCAGAAGATATTTCAACAAGCCGATGTCCGGGCGGAATGGCTGCAAGGAGACGCAACCCTACCCGGAGAGCCCCTGTATGATCTGGTCTTCAATGCTGGAGTACTGGAACATTATACGTTTGACGAGCAGGCCAATTTTATTCAGTCCATGGCCAGCCGCAGCAAGCATTACGTACTGGTACTGCTGCCTAACCGTTTGTGTTATTGGTATTGGATCTGGCGTATCCAGACCGCCAAGGAAAATGAGTGGCCGTATGGGAAAGAAGTGCCGCTCATGGATCTTTCCAGCGCTTTCCAGGCAGGGGGGGTTCATTTCATCGGTCAAACCTTCCTCGGTTCTGTGTGGACTGAGGCTTTCATTCAAAATATCCAAGGAATGGACGATTCCCTACGCCAACATATCCTGAGCGTACACCGTGCCCATATCCTGGACAAATCCCATACCAGCTATTTGCTGGCCGCGCTTGGATCAGTCCAACCGGAATCCAACCTTCCAGGATGGGATGCTCCCCTTCACTTTGAAACTCAGCAGACGGCGGAATTGTACTCATCGCTCGCGGATGCGCTGGCATTGAACATGCAAAGCGCCAACCTGATCGACCGCAAAGAGAAATTGCTGACAACCTACGCCCAGGAACTGGACGAAAAAAAGACCATAATTTTCCAACAGGAAAACCGCTTTCTTGAAAAAATGCAAGAGATTGAACAGCAACACACGCAGCTTGAGCAACAGGAACAGCGGTTGATAGAGCAAAAACAGCGGTTGACAGAGCAAGAACAGCGGTTTTTAGAGCAGCAACAGAAGTTATTCGAACAGGAGCAAACACTTCAAAGAGAGAAAGAGATTCGTACCGCTCATGAAATCCGCCTGGCTCAAATGGCGGATGAAATTGACCAATTAGAAGAACAAAAAAATGCCCTTTCGGAAGAAAATAGCCGCAAAGAGGAAGATAACCAGCAGCAAATCCATATTTTGCAAAGCAATCTAAACGAAATCTATTCCAGCAGAGCCTGGAAACTGGTTCAAAAGGCCTGGCATATACGCACCAGCGTAGCACCGCGCAACAGCCTGCGGGAACGAATTCTCGGGCTTGGACGTACAAGAAGAACGTCCAATACACGCCCCCCGAAGAAGGTATTCCCACCAATGAATGCCTATGCATACGCCTTTGTGCGTTATAAACGCGCACGCGAAGATACCTTTGCAAAATCGTTGAATAACCTGGAAATCGCCCATCTCCCCGGACTGGTATCAATCGTCCTGCCGGTTTACAACGGCGCAGAAATGGTTAGCGAATCGTTGGAAAGTATTCTGCAGCAAACCTACCCAAATTTTGAGGTTATTGCGATCAACGATGGCTCCACCGATCAAACCGCCGCCATTCTAGATTCTTTCGCAGAACGCGATAAGCGTATCCGTGTCATTCACCAGGAAAACCGCAAACTGCCGCGCAGCCTTTCACGCGGTTTCAGAGAGGCGCGGGGGGAGTTTTTGACCTGGACCAGCCATGATAACCGTATGAAGCCGGAATTCCTGGAACGCATGGTAGGAACCCTGCGAGATCATCCCGATTGGGATATGACGTATGCGAATCTGGAAATCATCGGTGAAGATGGGAAAGCATTAACTCACTCGGAATGGTACCAGGGATATCAAGTTCCACCCGGTAGCCCCTCCATCCATTTTCCTGAAAACATCGCCGAGCTGAACACTTACCCCAACAATTACATAGGTGCGGCGTTTCTTTACCGCAGCCGGACAGCCTGGCTCCTGGGCGATTACAGCAAGATCCGCTTCACTGCGGAAGATTATGATTACTGGATGCAGGTGAACGACCTGCTCACCCTCCGCCACACCCCTTTTAAAGACCCGATCTATGAATACCGCTTCCATAGCCAATCTTTGACCGCCAAGGACAAAGAACTAAGGATCACCGAGAACCGTGTCAAATTGATGGCTTTTGAAACTTTCCGACGCGATTTTTACCTCTCTTCGATGGCCTGGGTAGTAGAAAACGAACCCGGATTGCAATCAACCGCAGCTCGCCTGCGCCAGGAATTGGCTCATAAAGGACAAATGTTGGTCGAACAAGCGCAGTTAGAGCCCGACCGTCTGCCAAAGCTCTGGCACCCAGTGGTGTATCTCTACCTCACCAGCCAACCGTGCGATCTGCCACCTATGCCTGCCAATATTCCGCACAACAGCTTGCGCGTGCTGGTTGTCATTGGAGATAAAGCACTTCCAGAGCAAGTTCCCCCCGATTGGGGGCTGTGTCTCCATCTTGGGGGATATCCCCGGCCGCTTCCCCGCCTACCCCAAGATTACCAGGGATGGTTGAACGCAGCGGATATCGCTACTTTGATCCAGGCAGTGGATATCCGTGCCCGTTCCGATCATCTAAAATTGATCGAAAACGCCATTGATAACGCACCGAGAACGTACCCCTTCAAGGCATCGGTGATCATTTGCACCTTCCGAGGAGGCGAGCGGGTATTAAACACAATTGACGGTTTGCTGGCTCAAACGGCCGACCCGGATAGTTTTGAGATTCTGGTAGTGAACAACGATCCTGCGGATGCTTCGTTGCCCGCAAGGATCGATGAGGTCCGAGCAAAACACTTTTCCAGGCATCCCGAACGGCTGCGGCTGGTAAATTGTCATCTCAAGGGGCTTTCGCATGCGCGTAACGCAGGCATCAGCGAAGCACACAGTGAGGTTGTGTGTTTTTTGGATGACGATGCAGTTCCCCAGAAAGATTGGCTGGAAGAGATGATCAAAGCCTTTGACGCGCATCCTGAAACCAGCCTGATTGGCGGGCACATCCGCCTGCGTATTCCAAAGCCCCGGCCGAAGGCTCTGTTACCAGGTTGCGAAGGTTATTGGAGCCACTTTATCACAGGCTTCCAGGAATATACTGAAGTTCAAAACTGGTGGGAGTTTCCATGGGGTGCAAACTGGTGTGCCCGACGCCAGGCATTACTTGAAATTGGCGGCTTCCGTACCCAATACGGCCGGGTGGGGAAGAATTTTAACGGCGGGGAAGAAATCGTCGCGGCCAGAGGAATCCAATCCCTGGGTTATAAAATCGCCATCCTGCCACAGGCTGAAGTTCTGCACTGCGTCGATGAAGGCCGTTTTACCTTCAATCATGTGCGGCGAACCCTGACCGCTGCCCGCATGGTAAATTATCAGATGCAGGTTGATCTTTATTTGCCGGTGGACAATTCCTTTGGACAAACCTGGCGCGAGATTAAAACCCTGCTTGCCCGGAAGGAACAAGATCCGGACAAGGAAATAATTCGTAAGTATACCCTGGAAGCATTATGGACGCTCCTGAAACAACAATTCAAGGATGCGTTGAATCGACGAAAGTAGCCCCGGGTTCAATCTCCGCCAACCGTCAGGTCATTTAATTCCAGGGTGCAGCGTTCTTCAGATTGCGTTTCAATTTGCAACATGAGATACTGCGCTTGGCCCCGTTCAAACGATGTCTGAAGCACGTTACCATCCGATTCGATTCTGGAGGAAAAAATGATCTCTCCATCAGCCGAATAACCCAGAAGGCTGAAACTGAGAGATTGGCAGGTGCTTTGGGAAGCTATGACAGCTGATAAGCGCCCCGATTCGGGCAAGGTGCGAATATAAAGCCAGTGCAGTATGCCTTGCTGTCCGGATAGAAAGACGCGGATGTAGTATCCGGCGCCAGTCCTTTCGAGATACGAGTCATCGGAAGAGCTGTAGTTCAGCCTTACCCAATCTGCCTGAACACCTGGAGGATCAGGGAGAATGGCTTGTTGCATGTGCGCCATTGTCATCACGGCGGTGGGAAGGTCCGTCTGCTGCAACCGGCGGTAAATCCGGGTAGTAATATCTGGATAGAAATGAAATTCTTCGGTCAGCAACTCAAAATCATTGGCCATGCTCCAATTGTCCTGAAAAATATCATAAACGGTCCGGACAATTTCCTGTTCCCCTTTAGCCAGATGATGCTGAAATGGCTTACTGACAATCACAACTTCAGCTCGCAGTAACATTTCTAAAGGATACTGGTCGCGCGTATCCACTTGCGGAACATTTAATACAACCAGTTTTTGATCCCCCGGGTAAAGCATCTTCTCTGCGTTCAACAAGAGATCATTATTCTGAGTAGATGAGGAATCGACCATATAGATTGGAATTCCCGGCGTTTCACTGCGCAAATAATTGATCAACCGTACAAACTCCTGGTAATCCGGTCGGTACAATGGCCGGTTCTCGGTGGCGATCATGGTGCCAATCCATGAAGAGAGAGCGGGAGTTTGCGAAGCCATGGTGTAAAGAAAGTTGCCAAGCAGAAGCAACATGCAGAAAAAGAGGCTCAACAACCTCCGCCAACCCCGCAAACAAGAGAGAATGGACCAAAACAGAAAAACAGTGCCCAGGAGAATCCAGGGGGTGAAATGCAGAGTGTAATGAGGGTTATTTTGTCTTGCCACAAACAACCAGAAGAGAATACATAGCAGGCCAAACAACCCGGCCATCCAGATCGAACGATCCTGTGCTCCGCGCCGGAAGACAACAATTCCCCAACCCAGCACCGCCAAGATCACCGTGCCTAATCCATAGAAGGGCAGCATGAGCTGCATCAAATAGAATGGATCATTTTGATATCCAGCATATAATCCCATGAAATTCTGGCTGAGCACATGGCTGGTGAATGGCCAGGCGGCTAACAATGTGGCAGCTGTTCCGATCCCGGTGAAGAAGAGAGATCGATACCCGCTGATAATCCTGCTTAGAAACCCCTGGGGAGTTGATCGATCCCGCAAGATAAAAATGCTATCCAAAAGGAATGAAGCCACGTAGAACGCCAACGCGTCGTAGATGAAATGCCGGCGGAAGATCATTCCTCCTGCCAGGAATCCACCTGCCAGGAGAGCCTGCCACCAGGATCTATTCTTACTGTACACATAGAAGAACAATGCCAGGTAGATCAATAAAGTACCGCCCGTGTCTGGGAAACCGCGCAAGGCAGGAAGCCAGAAGGCCGGGGTCAATAAAGCTACCCCCAGTGCCAGGCCTACGGCTTTCCAATTTCTTTTTGCAATCAGGTCAGAAGCAAAAAGTGCCAGGATGACGGCCAACGGGATCGTGTAAACGGTCACCAATGACAAGATAAAGGGAAGTCGCTGGTTGGCGGCATGAAAAAGGTTCAAGACCGGTAGAACTGGCACCGTCCATAAAATATTGTAGTCGTTTCCCAGCGTGCTGTAGACGAGATTGAGCAAGCCACTAATTGAAGTCTGTTGTGTTTGCACCTGACCGGTGATGGCGTTTTGATAAGCAATATAATCCCAGCCATAGAAATATCGCTCGTGCCCCATGTAGGCTACCGAGTAGAGCAGGGCAAATACCAGGAAGATGAGGATCAGGATTGAGCTAGCTAGAATAAATTTCTTTGTCATTGACATCCATTATAATAAGAATATCCAAATGAGAAATATAAAGTATCCATTCATTATCCTATTCACAATCCTGGGGGTTGTTTTCAGCATTGTGGTGGCTGTGTTGGTAGCGGTGCAGGTCTTCATGGACAACACAGCAAACCAACGGTACCAACAAGATGGATTATGGGTTGGAGTGTTTGCAGGGTTGCTGGTTGTTGCGGGATTGCTCTTCTGGCAAAAGCATGGCCAAGTAATGCTCCGCGTCCTTTTTTTAATTGCACTTTTCCTTCTTTTCATTCCGGCAATCGCCGGCCAGGCGTATGTGTCTCTTCTGGTGCTGTTCTGGATCCTTTTGCTTTCGGCAGCTGCGGGCAGCTGGATTTTGCAAAAGTTTTTTGCCCAGGAGTTGCCCTGGATGGAGCGGATCTGCCTGGGATCCTTGATCGGCGTCGGGTTCTTACAAGTAATCTTATTCTTAATGGGTGTTCTCAGGCTTTATTATGCCACAGTTGCGTATGGACTGCTGGCAGTGCTGAGTATTCTGCTCTTGCCTTCATTTGTTCGCCGGGAAGGTCCGCATTTGAAGAATCTGTGGCGCCGCCTCAATCGCAGGACGCCGAAGGCCGATCTGCGTGCTCTGGCATTAGCGCTGTCCTTGCTGGGAATTTGCGCATTAGGTACTTATATTTGGGCGTTAGCCCCTTCCACCCGTTGGGATGCGCTTAGTTACCACTTGGGAGCGCCAGATATCTACCTTCGCGCCCACAGTATGGTGGAGATCCCTGAAAGCTTCAATACCTATTGGGCACATTATGCAGATATGTCTTATGTGCTGGCCCTGCTGACTGCAGGACAACCGCTGCCGGGACTACTGCACTTCAGTATGGGATTGCTTTCAACCGGCCTGGTCTTCTTGTGCGGTCGACGAATTGCCGGCATTAAGGCCGGGTTAGTTGCAGCCGTGCTTTTCTATTCCGTGCCGCTGATTGGTTTCGAATCCGGCACGGCCTACATTGACCTATTTATCACTGCCTATTATGCCGGACTGGTGTATGCTTGCCTTTCCTGGTGGCAGGAAAATAATCAACGCTGGCTGCTGCTGGCTGGATTCCTGGCCGGGATGGCCGCAGGCTGTAAGGTAACTGCCATTCCCCTGATCTTACCAATTGGAATCGTCATCCTGGCCGGCCTGTTGAAGCGCCACCAACTACATCCAGCCACATGGAAGGGATCACTAAAATTCGTGGGACCAGCCGTCCTTTTTCTGGCACCCTGGCTGGTGCGCGATGCCCTCTGGACCGGCAACCCGGTCTATCCCCTTTTTAACAGTATTTTCGGCTCCGCTTTGTGGGTTCAATCTAAAGACCTGTTCGGCATTTCTGCAGTATCAGGCAATTCACTGCTGGATTTTTTGACCCTGCCATGGCGCATGGTGACGGAGAGCAAACTCTATTACCTGGAAAGTCCCGGGGCTGTTCTTGCAGGTTTGCCACTGCTGGCGTTACCCTGGGGATATTTGTGGAAGAATAAAAAGAATCCCGGCTGGCGAACACCAGCCCTGGCCGGAGTGTTCATCCTGGTTAGCGGAACCTTTTTATTATTCCTGATGGCCAAGCACCTGCGTTACTTGATGCCAGTATTGACCATCTCGAGCGTGCTGGCGGCGCTCAATCTCGAATTGATCTGGCAATCCATCCGCGGCTGGAAACATTCTGCCTGGGGCCTGGCAGCTGGGGTGCTATTTGCATTGACCTATATCTTTGGCAGCCGTCTTGGATTGATTGCCAGGATCTCAGAGTTGCCAGAGAGATTCCCGGTTCAGGTGGTGTTGGGGCTGGAAGGCAAAGAGGCTTTTTTGGAACGGGCGATCCCAGTGTATGATGCCCTGCAATACCTGAGGCAGCTAGATGATGGCGCGCCCAAGGTATTGAGCCTGGGAAACGAATTCAGGTTTTACACCACAGCAAGAATCTATGGGATCCAATTTTCCACTGAAGCGCGACAGATTGTGAACGAAGCTCTCGGTTCCGCCGATCTGGCCCAGCGCCTAGCCGATAAAGGCTACACTTACTTATTGATCAATTATCCAGAGCGGGATTACAATCCTAAATCTTACGACCCACCGGCTGTGAACCAAGAATTTATCAGCAGGTATACGCAACTGGTGTATTACAAGAATCGGATCGCTATCTACCGGCTGCTCGACCCCGCCCATCCCAATCCACCGGCTGTCAACCTGCTCCAAAACAGTGGTTTTGAAGCGGTGAATCCCAATGGAACAGCCGAGAATTGGCAAATCCAGGGTCAACCAGAAATCATCACGAGCCCAGAAGCAGTACACTCCGGTAATCACTCCCTCCTGATCATCGGGCCGGATTCCACCCAGGCCTATTCCTACATTTACCAGGATATTCAAAATATCAAACCGGGAAGCATCTACACTGTGGGGTATTGGATGTATCCAATTAACGATAGTCAGTTACAATTACAGGTCAAGTGGATGGATGCATCCAATAATGAAATTTCCACCGATCAGTCCTGGAAAGCACTGCAATCCGGCTGGCAATGGTATTCCATGTATGTGGAAGCCCCTACTGGGGCTGTAGCTGGGCGGGTTTACGCCAGCATTACGCGAGATGGAATGGCTTACGCGGATGACATTTGTTTTGTGGAAGGACAAAGCTGCCCCTAGAAATCATTTGATCTTGCAGACACAAGAGGGAAAATGGATCGGGGTCAGTTTGGCTCCTGCAAAATTTACCACACCTGGCATATTTCATTGTAATTCCGAGGGAGGGCCACTGTAAGCCCGGGCTGTGCAGAGGTCTCAACCGAGTACCGGGCCAATGATAGGGGCGGGCGTGAGACCCGCCCCTATGTGATAACCAATCAGTCTATGAAGGAAAAGCCGTGTTCTGGGGAGGCGGAAAAGAGCCGGGGGTGTGCATCTCCGGCAGCGGTGCCGGTTTACTGACGCCCCACACCAATAAACCAACCCCTACCCCACCAGCAATCCCACCGACCATCAAGAAGCCGTTAGCAATGGTCTCCAGGGCCGGGCGGAGGGAATCCACCAGGGCGGCCTGTAAGGCGGGGCTATAGGCGACCTCATCCATACGCGCCTGGCTCAACCCGTAACGGGCGGCATTGACCACCATCTCGCTACCCACCAAAAGGCCGATGATGAAAACCAGCACCGCCGGAACGATCAGCGACCAACCCAACCACAACAGGCGCGTACGCCAGGCATCGCTGAAGATAAGGGCCGAGACAAACCAGGAGGCCAGCGCCAGGCCAAATAACACTACCAGGGCAATGGCAAAACCGTAACGCCCGCTGATCCCCATCCAAACATCTACGCTTCCCCAGCGGTTGCTGACCGTGAAAGGCTCGTCGGTCAATTTGATCCGATCCGGCACCTTCTGCAGGAAGACCGGCAGAGCTTTTGTCACTTCTTTTACCGCCTGGTCGGCGCTCAGGTTAGTGGGAAGGCAGCGGATGATCACCTCTCCGGTCACGGTCGGTTCCTGGCCCGCCTGACAGGAGGGCAGCGCCTGCACCAAGGCACTGGCAAATTCTTCCCCTTTGTCGCCGAGAATGGCCTCTTTCAAGGGGGCTACATCCAGGTACAGGTCAAGGGTGGGGTCGGTACCTTCAAAGAAGTCAAAGGATTCATTAACAAGGCCCATGATTTGCTCGTGCAGGTATTCGGGGGTGGCTACCGTACGCAAGGCCTGGCTGAGCGCATCCAGGGGTATGCCCTGATATTGACCAGAAATATGCCGATCAAAATAGGCGGGAAATTGTTCATCCAGCAGCACTTTGTAAATATTATCGTTGTCCAGTAAATTTGTATAGAAATTTCGATCGAAAAGCCAGGTGCTGACCGCGCCCAGGCTGAGGGCAGACATCAACAGCGGGAAGGCCAAAATGACTACGATACCGATCGCAATGATTTTTCGCATGGGGAACCTCCTCTTATTGGACCAGGATCGAACCGGAGCCGACGTCGTTGATGATCAAGAGGATCTGGTGCGGCGCGGCAGCATAATTCGCGGTCTCCCACACGCCTTCGTCATCCTCGCCGGACTGGATGCGCGCCAGGCCGGACGGCAGGCGCACCGATCCCGAACCGCTGTCGCGCACCTCCACGCGCAACGCGGCACCGGCGGGTAATTCAAAGCTAATTGAACCACTGGCGCCGTCGATCTTGACTGTCAGGTTGGTATCGACAGGCAAGGCCACCACCAGTGAGCCGGAGGCGCCGTCGATATTGGCTGTGTATTCAGAGGTAGAGTCGGGTAATTGCAAATTGCAGGAACCGGAGGCCATGTCCAGATTCACGCCGGAAAGGTTGAGACCGGTCAGGTTTAAGTCCATTCCACCCGAGTCGCCGTCAATCTCCAGGCGGAGCGGAATCTTATCCGTCAGGCCGATCTTCCAACGCAGATCGGAAGGGTTAGAAGATAGCCATAGGATCCAATCACCAGGGCCGCTGCTGTTCTTGAGCGAGATGGTCTTGTCCAAATCTCCGGACACCTGGTAGTCCACCACGCCGGTATGGCCAATCGAAGCATCCAGAAGCAGGTCGGGGTCGCTGCTGCGATAGATCTGCGCAGGTTGGGAGGACATATCAAGTTGCACGGTAGCCTGGCGAGTGGTTCCCAGGGGTTCCTGGAAGGTATCCACCACCGGCTGGGCACCGCGCAAGCCCAGGGCCGGCCCCCAGATCAACACGCCAATGATCACCAGCAGTGCCAGCAAACCAATGAGGAGGCCTGCCACCTGTGAACGGCGCCCAAAAATGATATCCAGGCCGATCACGATCAACAATAACGGCCACAAATTCAACAACAGGGCAAAATTTGCCGTGGGGATGATCCCCAGGTTGGCCAGCAGCCAGACCACGCCCACCGTGATCAACAGCACCGGCCAGAATAAAGAACGATATCCACGTTTCATAGTCACCTCGCCAAAGGTAAGCTTCTTTCTACTTCAATATACGCAGGAATCTATAAGGAGTTGCAAAATGCCAAGGATGGTGGTCGACTTCTCTTTATAGTAAAGAATTCCGTATCCATAATTCATGCCTTCCCTTGTTTTATTCTTAAAAATCAGTATGATAAGAACATCGGTCTTTGTTTAAAACCTGGAGGTACCCATGCGAATGACCCGGATCCTGATCATCCTGGCTGTACTTATTTCTATGACCGCCTGCAACATCCCATCTGCCAAGCCGACGGACACGCCTGTTCCGCCTACGAAAACGCCCATTCCCATCCCGCCCACCGCCACCAATATTCCCATCTATCCCCCCACGATCCAATCGGTGACGGTGCAGCCCCCCGCCGACAGCACTTCCCCGATCACGGTGCTGGTGACCGGCGAGGTGAAGGACGCCTGCACGCAGGTGGAACTGGCCAAGACCGAGATCATCGGGCAGACCTACAACTTCACCCTGGAGAGCAAACGCGACCCGGGGATGATCTGCGCCCAGGCGATCACCCCCTTCACCTGGAGCACCACCATCGAGCAGACCGGACTGGCGGCCGGGGTGTATACCGTGATGGTCAACGGCTCTGGCGGAACGTTCGAGATCAAGGCCACCCCCGCGCCCAACTCAGCCTCGCTGAGCGGCTTTGTGTGGTATGACAAGTGTGAAACCACCGGCGGCGAGGGCGGCCAGCCCCTGGCCCCAGGGCCCAATTGTTACAAGGTTTCCCAATACGGCTATACCGGCAACGGCGTGGTGGACAGCGGCGAGACCTACACGCCCAATGCCTCGATCCAACTGGGCGTTGGCGCCTGCCCCTCCACCGGCTACGCGGTGGCGGTAACGGATTCCAACGGGCGCTACACCTTCAACAACCTGCCCGGCGGGACCTACTGCCTGACGCTCGACCCGCTTTATTCCACCAATGTCAACATCATCATCCCCGGCGGGGTCACCTTCCCAGCCTTCGGACTGACCGGCGGGAAAGGGTATTACGATGTCAGCCTGGGCGAAGGTGAAGCCGGTACCGACTATAATTTTGGCTGGGACTGGCAGTAATATCCATGCAAAATAAACCAGGAGGGTCTGTTACGCACAAACCCTCCAAAAGATTTACCGTTTAATCCAAGCAGCAATATCCTCAATCACCTGAAGATCCACATGCCCGGCAGTCATGTATTCCTCCGGGCGCGGAGTACCTTCTCCGCTGATGAAAAGGTGATTCAAAGTGTCGTAGAAGTGGAATTCCACATCCGCACGGCCGGATAGGGCTGTCTGCCAACCCTCGTAATCGGCACGAGTAACCTGGTAATCGCGCCCGCCCTGCAAGATCAACATAGGGATGGACAGCCCGGCAGCCACCTCTGCAGGGTGATAATTGCGCAGGTCCAGCCAATAGGCCGCAGGGGTGTTCAGCAACAAGTCTTCCACGGGTGTTTCGCTGGAAAGGTCGGGCGACTTGACCATCTGCACCTGTTTTTGCAGTGCGGCCAGGGCAGCATTATCCTCATCGCTCAAGCTGCCGTCCAGGGAATAGATGTAGGTCATTTGCTCCAGGATCAAGTCTTCCATTGGGCGCGTGGGTCCGGCCAGAGAGATCAAACCGGCCAGGTCGGGATCACGGCTGCCGATGCGCGGCAGAGCCATACCGCCCAGGCTGTGCCCCAAGACAAATACTTGTTGTGGATTGATGGCAGGGTTGGCGCGCAACAGCTCCACTGCCAGCAGGGCGTCATCCACCACCTCGTCGTTGATGGTGAAGGAATTTAAGATGGCCTCAGTGACCAGGTCGCTGTGAGCATAGGTGCGCTTATCATAGCGCAACACAGCAATCCCACGCGAAGCCAGGCCCCAGGCAATATCCTGAAACGGTTTGTTATCATAGATGGTCTCATTCCGGTCGTTGGGGCCAGAGCCGTGTACCAGCACCACCGCCGGGAACGGTCCTTCGCCCTTGGGCAGGGTCAGGGTACCGGGCAAGGCCCATTCACCGCTGCCGATGGTCACATCCACTTCAGTGAAGCTCTGCGGATCAGCATAATCTGGCGGGTTGTAGCCGCTGCTGGAGGGCACAAAATGCAGGCCGGCAACCTGTCCTTGAGCATTATAGGTCACTTTGATATCCAACTTCATTGATTCGAATTGGGTAGTGACAAAAACGGTTTGGAAACCGGATTGCTCCTCACGGCGCGTGCTTAGAACCTGCTGAAACGCACCCACCTGGCCAACCACCTGATCCCAGGTCTGTTTCAGCTTGTCGGCAGGCAGGACCTTGAGCATGGTATCGTCGAAATCAGCAATTGCGGCGTTGAAATCTCCAGCAGCCATTTGTTCCACGAAGGCAGCGGCTTTTGGCTCCAATGCAGCCGGATCCACAGCCGGGAGGGGGGTGGGCGTATTGGGAAGGAGAGTGGGGGTGGCCTGGGCACAGGCGGAAAGCAAAGCCGCGGCAAGGCAAACCAATAATACAGCTCTAAATTGTTTCACAAGGGTCTCCTTGAACTGATTTGTCCTCCTCAGAGAAGTGAGGAGGGACTCTTAAATTGTATCATTGTATCACGAGTGTATGATAGTACCGGAATGGCCGGCTGTCAAGGGAAAGCCTACCCGCCCAGTCCGTCTTCTTCACCAGAAGAGCAGGATGCTTTGCTTTGTCGGGCAGCAGCCTGCAAAGCAGAAGCCAACTGACAGGCCTGATCGGGAGTGAGATACAGGTTTGTCTCTCCGGCGTAAAACACCTTTTCTTCCTCAGGGCAATCCTCCACGAAAGAAATGCAGATGTTATCCTCGAAGGTTCGGTCGCTATTGTCGAAGAAGATCTCTACTTTCAAAGTTCCATCCAGAAGACTGATTGCCATACCACCTGCCTCCTCAATTATTTTTCGGGGATAGCATCGCATACCCCACAGCAACCAGGCCCGCTACCGTGATCAGGATCATCACCGTCTGCGAAGCGCCGAGAAAATTAGCGACCAGCAGCACCAGCAGAGTGACAGCCAGGGCAATTAGACCATTCCGGCGCGAACCAGGGAAACGATTCATGCGTTCATACCTCTCTCGATAAGTATAAACCATTTTTACTAAATGATATAATTCAAACATGCCCATTACCACGGATGAACCACCCCAACTGAGCGAGCGCGAACGCGACATTCTGCGCCTGGTTGCCACCGGCGCCAGTAACAAAGAGATTGCTCAGAAGCTTTTCATCAGCCCCAATACGGTCAAAGTCCATTTACGCAATATCTTCTCCAAGATTGGCGTCATTTCGCGCACCGAAGCCACGCTCTATGCTATTCGCTCTGGGCTGGTAAGCGGAGCGCCTCCTGCCGCACCGGAAGCAGCTGCGGTGGAAACATCCCCAACGATTGAGGGTCTTCCTCCAGCTGAACCAGCGGCTGCGCCCCGTTCACGCCGTCATGGGTGGATCATCGGTGGAATTGGCGTTCTGCTGGCGCTGTTATTCTCTCTGGCGGTGTGGGTGCAGGTGGGCGTGGCCCCCAGCCAGCAGAATACCCCTACCCCCAACGGCGCAGGAGATGGATCACAACGTTGGCACGAACTGGCGTCCTTGCCCACGGCGCGCAAGGGATTAGCGGCTGCCAATTATGAGAACCAGGTTTACGCCATCGGCGGGGAAAGTCCGGAAGGGGTGACCGGCCAGGTAGAGCGCTTTGACCCGGCCCTGGGCACCTGGGAATCTCTGGCCGCTAAGCCGCTGCCGGTGGCGGATATCCAGGCAGGTGTGATTGGCGAAAAGATCTACGTTCCTGGCGGACGGTTGGCATCGGGCAAGATAAGCGATGCATTGGAGGTGTTTGACCCGCGCCGGAACGAATGGACCCAAAAAGCATCCCTCCCGCAGGCAGTTTCCGGCTATGCCCTGGCCAGCATGGAGGGGCATTTGTTCCTCTTCGGGGGCTGGGACGGAGAAAAGGTATTGAGCACTGTCTATGAATACGATCCGCTGGAGGACGCCTGGAGCGAACGCAGCCCGCTGCCCGAAGCCAAGGCATTTGCCGGAGCGGCTGCCAAAGGCGCCAAGATCTTCATCCTGGGTGGTTGGGATGGAAGCCAGGCGCTGACCTCTGTGAATGTCTATTTTCCTGAACGGGAACGAGCGGGCGAAAACCCATGGATGCAGGCGCCTGACTTGCCGGAAGCCCGTTATGCGGCGGGAGTTGCCGAGGTCTCTAACCAGATCTACATCGTAGGTGGGGACGCGCAAAATGCTCACCCATTGGGGCTGGCCTTCACCATCCAGGATGAGCAATGGAGCTATTTTGAGGCCTCGCCCATGCCGGTTGGTACACACCTGGGCATCGTAGGCTACGAGGATTACTTGATCACCCTGGGGGGCGAAGCCGATGGAGAACTGCTAAAGACCCAACAGATCTGCCAGGTGGTCTACAAAGTGCTGATGCCGATCATCAAGCAAGGCGATTGAGCGGCGGTCAATCCCCATACCATCTACAGGGATAGTTGCGCCACTCTTCCGTGTGCTGGCGCAGCAGATCGTCGGATATCTGCTTGCTGAAGCGCAGCGAGAGCCACGAGGCCGGTTGATCCAATTCCAGGCGCTGGCTGCGGCAGGCCAGCTCACCACCCAGGATTGATTTCAACGGGAGAGGCAGGTCGGGGGAAGCGAACTGGGCATAGATGGCGGGGGTGGCATCGGCAGAAAGCTGGCTAAGGTAGGCCGAATCTAATTCTTCGCCCTGGCGGGCGCGGTCGATGTTCTGGTTGGCAATAAAGCCGTCCATATTGAACACCCCCATGGTGAAGACAAACCCAACACAGAAGATCAAGGCCGCCAGGCCAAAATGCCGGCTGCGCCCGAGGAGCTCCAAAACGATAGCGGCCCCCAGGAGCAGCCCCAGCCAGATCATCAATACGTTCACCTGCACGCGCAGTTGGGAGAAGCCGTAAGCGCCTTGATAAAGCGCCATTCGCTGGAAAGCAGAGACCAGCATGACCACCACCAGCAGCAGTTCCACCACCACCAGAATGGTGAAGATGCGCCGGCTGCGAACGCTCTCGCGGCGGGTAATAAAGCCGAGGGTCAGGTAGAGCATCAGGCTCAAGACCGCCACGGTCACCAACTCGAAGAAGCCACGCCTGGCGTAATCCGCGTATGTGTACCCGGCAGCAGTGATATTGGCCTCGCCACCAAATAAATAGATGAACTGGATACCAACGAAGACCGCGAACATGGCATCCACCAGCAGCAGCACGATGCCAGATTCGGTAAAACCAAGGAAAGGCTTGACCCATTGACGCGATGGATCCGGACGTTCCTCACGATTCTCCACGCTGTGGGTAAATATTCCTCCGAGCACATAGCCGATCAGGCAGATATAAAAAGCACGGAAAAGGAATTCCTGCAAGTTCTCAAAACGGAGCCAATCAAACAGGTGCGAGACTTGATCGTTGAAGAGCGGATCGGCCGAGGCAAGCAGGGAGCCCAGCACCAGCAGGACGGGGATCGCCAGCAGTAACCCTCGTAATACAGGCGCCGCCCGACGCAATTTTTCCTTCCAGGCAGCGGGAGAGGCGGGAGTCTCGCCCTCCGGACGTTTACGCGCCAGCAGCATAGGCAAAGCGCCCATCCCGGCCAGGGTGACCCGCAGCAGGGCGATAAAGCCATCCATCATGCGGTAGAAGGGCCAGTTTCCGCTGCGCAAGGTGGCGGCCAGTAGCGCCAGCAAAAAGAAGGTCATCAGCATATTGATCCCCGCACTGAAGCCCTCTTCGCGGGAAATGCTGAGGCAGGCAAACAATACCGCCAGCGCCGCCAACACCCAACTCCAGCGGGAGGGGCGCAGGCCTTCGCCGTACAGCAGCGCAAAACCGATCCCCAGGGTCAGGACAACCCAGATGGGAAAGGAGATTCCAGGCAGGGATTTCCAAAAGAGCAGATCAACCAACCAGCCTGCCAGCAGCCCCCCAAGAAGGAAGCGGGCGGGGTGTTTGATCATCTTAGACGAGTTTGACCAGGGAAATCAACATTGAGAAAGCCACCAGGACCGAAAGCAGCAAGAAGAAGAAGGTCTGCTTGCGACGGGCGCGTTCGGCCTCGCTCGGGCGTTTCTTAACCGGAGCGGATTTTACAGATTTTGCAGATTTAGACGTGGCTTTTGCCATACAACCTCCATAACAATCCGCCGGCAAGCGACGGAAAATATCCAAAGTTTGGTAAAAAGGATGCAGTCATCCGGCAGGGCCAATACTTCCTACCGGCAATGAAATGCAGCTGATGAGTTCACTTCCACACAGACTATTATGCCACAGATTCAAAAAAAGGGACTTGAGGATTTTTTGCATATGCAAAGGACCCGACGGATTCTTTAAGTTTGCGCCCCTGGGGGTTTCTCGCTATAATAAGACTAGCTGTTCAACCCAGGCAAAACCGAGGTAATGATCGCCATGTTGACATTTCAAGAAATCGCCTCCGGGCTTAAGAAGCTGGACCTTGCCGATGCTCCGGTGATCGCGCATGCTTCTCTCTCCGCCTTTGGAGAAGTGAAAGGTGGGGCGCAGACCCTGTTGGGGGCAGCCCTGTACGTAATGGACCGCCTGATGATGCCCACTTTCACCTACAAAACCATGATCATCCCGGAAGACGGCCCCACCAATAACGGTATTGAATATGGCAGCGGACACGATCTGAACCAGATGGCGGCTTTCTACCAACCCAATATGCCCGCTGACCCGCTGATGGGAGTGGTAGCAGAAACGCTGCGGCAGATGATCCAGGCCAAACGCACCAACCATCCGGTGTTATCCTTTGCCGGGGTAGGCATGGAAGATATTCTGGAAACCCAGACGATGAACGAGCCTTTGAACCCGATCAAGGAATTACTGTCAAGAAAAGGCTGGGTGGTGCTGATGGGAGTGGATCACACGGTCAACACCAGCATCCATTATGTAGAAAAATTGACCGGGCGCAAGCAATTCACGCGCTGGGCGCTCACCTCCGAAGGAATCCGCGAATTCAGCGGTTTTCCCGGTTGTTCGAACGGCTTTCAAGAAGCACTGCCGTTCCTGGAAAAGATCACCCGGCGGGTGCAGATTGGTTTTGCCGTGGTGCAGGCGCTCCCCCTGGCAACCATGACGGAGATCCTGTTGGACGTGCTGAATGCTAATCCGCTAGCGCTGCTGTGCAACACCCCTAATTGTGAACGCTGCGACGCGGTACGCCAGACCGTCCTGCTGAATTCATGAACCCTGAACGCACCCCCCTGCAACTGCTGTACGAGATCAGCCGACAATTAGCCGGCACGCTGGATCTGCGTACTGTGCTGAGCGATGTACTGCTGCTCTCTATTGAAAACGTAGGCGCAGAACGTGGCAGCGTGTTTGTGCTGGATGAAGACCAACACGTCTATGATGCCGTGCTGGTGCTGCAGGGAAAAGTACATATCCTGGAGCCGGAAAGCGCGCACAAAGTGCTGAGCAAAGGATTGGCGGGATGGGTGTTCAGCAACCGCGAGGCGGTAATGATCGCCAACACGCGCGAGGATCCGCGTTGGTTGAACACCCCGGAAGATGACAACGGTCCAGCCCGCTCGGCCATCTGTACTCCTTTAATGATGCAGGACCGCCTGGTAGGGATCATGACCATCCTGCACGCGCGGCCGAATTTCTTTGTTGAAGATAATTTGCTGCTGGTGCAGGCCATTGCCGATCAGGCCGGGGTGGCGATCCATAACGCTCTCCAGCACCAATCGCTGCAAGCCGCCACACTGCGCTACCGCGAGCTATTCAACGACAGCATCGACCCGCTGCTGATCAGTACGTTGCAGGGCAAGGTGGTGGAAGCCAACCGCCAGGCCGCCCAGTATTTTTGCGGTGGGGAGCTGGCGTTAGTTAATGAGGATATCTGCAACCTGCATGTACTGGACGAAACAAAGACCGGGCAAAACCTGGAATTGATCGGCTCCGGGGATACCGTTTCCTACGAATCCACACTGACGTGTAAGGACGGACACGAAACACCGATTCAGGTTTACGTCCGCCAGGTCAACTTTGGCAGCGAGACCTATCTGAAATGGGTCTTCCGCGATATATCCGAGCGCAAAGAACTGGACCGCCTGCGTGAAGACCTGACTGCCATGATCTACCATGATCTACGCTCGCCCATGTCCAATGTAGTCTCCAGCCTGGATATGCTGGGCAACCTGATCCCTGCACCGTACAACGAAGACCTGCGCCCCATCTTGCAGATTGCCAACCGTTCGGTGGAGCGTATGCAACGTCTGACCAGCTCGCTCTTAGATATCAATCGGCTGGAAGCCGGACATGTGGTTACCGACCGCAAGCGCATCCCGGCAGGCGACCTGCTGCGCGACGCGAGCGAAGCGGTGCAGAATTCGATTGAAAGCCGCCAACAAGTTCTGGAGCTGGAATATGATCCGCACGACCCAGGTGTGCTGGTGGACAGCGATATGATCCGGCGAGTGATCATCAACTTGTTGGAAAATGCTGCCAAGTATTCTCCCTCGCAGGGGAAGCTGCGCGCCGGAACCCAACAGAGTGGGCAGATGGTGTTGTTCTTCGTGGAAGACAGCGGGCCGGGTATTCCCCCTGATGAACGGGAGCGTATTTTTGACAAATTTGTACGCCTGCACAGCAGTACCAGCGTGCGCGGGCTGGGGCTGGGGCTGGCTTTCTGCCGCCTGGCCATCCAGGCGCACGGCGGCAAGATCTGGGTTGAAGGTTACGAACAGCCGGGCAGCCGTTTTGTTTTCACGCTGCCCGTTGAAGAAGCCCACCAGGCTTCCGAAAGTTGAATTTTGATAGAATGAGAGGAAAAAAACAACCGTGATGCAAGAGATAACTTCACAGGTTTTCATGGAGACCGGTTTTGCCGGGGTGACCCTGGGAGCCATTAACTGGCCGCATGGGTTGATCCTGATCGATTCGCCTTTCCGGGCAGATGATGTCCGTTCCTGGCGTTCCGCTCTGTTGAATCTGGGCGGAGGTGTGGAGCGCTTGTTGATTAACCTGGATGCTCACCCCGACCGCACACTGGGGGTGCGAGCGATGGAATGCACCATCCTGGCCCAAGAAAAAGTGGCGCAGGTATTTCACAACCGACCGTTGAGCTTTAAATCCCAATCGATCGAGACCGGCGCGGATTGGGAGCTGGCCAGCAACCTGGGCAGCGTGCGCTGGGCACCCCCGGAATTGACTTTCACCAATCACCTGCACATTTTCTGGGACGACCAGCCGATCCGAGTGGAGTACCATCCCGGATCAGCCACCGGCAGTTCCTGGGTGGTGCTGCCGCGCCAGCAAGTAGTGTTTGCGGGCGACAGCGTGGTGGTCAACCAGCCGCCTTTCCTGGCCACCGCCGACCTGCCGCTGTGGATGGAACAACTGGAAGCGCTGCTCTCCGACGAATACCGCGAATACATCGTCGTAGCCGGTCGTGGCGGATTGGCCAGCTACCGCGACATCCGCAACCTGCTGACCTTCCTGCGCAAGACGCACGAACGGGTGGAAAAACTGGCCGCCCAAAACGCCCCGGTGGAACAAATGGCGCCGCTCAGCACTGCGTTGCTGGCCGATTTTGACCCGCCCGAGGGACGCGAAACGCAGTTCCGCCAACGACTGCTGTGGGGCCTGCGCCAGTATTATCTGCGGCATTACCAGCCGAACAGTTCAGAAATTATTGAAGAATAAGGATATTAATGAACCCTACTGATGTGCATCCCATGGTGGAAGTCCTGCGCGGCAGGATCGTAGAATCGGTCCATTTTGGCGCGCTGGCGGCAGTCGATTCAAGCGGCTGCATGTTGATCAACTTTGGCAACCCGCAAGCAGTGACCTTCCTGCGCTCCAGCGCCAAGCCTTTCCAGGCGCTGCCGTTCGTGGAGACGGGCGGGGTGGAAACCTATCATCTCACCGAGCGCGAGCTGGCAGTGATGTGCGCCTCGCACTCCGGGACCGACGATCACGTGCACGTGGTCAGCGGGATGCAGATGAAGGTTCACGTAGGCGAGGAAAACTTGTTGTGTGGCACGCACATCCCCTACGATGAGGAGACGCAGAAACGGTTGATCCGCAACGGAGAAGCGCCTACCCCCCTGCGCAATAACTGCTCGGGCAAGCACACCGGGATGCTGGCACAGTGTCTGATGCGCAATGTGCCGATCGAGGATTACATCAATCCCCATCACCCGGTGCAGGAAACGATCCTGCAGACCTTTGCTGAAATGTGCGACATGCAGGTAAAGGATGTGGAATTGGGCATTGACGGTTGCTCGGCGCCGAACTTTGCCACGCCGTTGTTCAACGCGGCGCTGGGTTACGCCCGGCTGGCAGACCCCTCCGGCATGCCGGAGAAGCGGGCCATCGCACTGCGCAAGATCTTCCATGCCATGACAACCAACCCGGACATGGTCTCGGGACCGGGACTGTTCGACACGCTGCTGATGCAGGCGACCGGCGGCAGAGTGGTGTGCAAGGGCGGCGCAGAAGGCTACCAGGCGCTGGGCATCCTGCCCGGCGCGACCGGACCCGGCAGCCGCGGGGTGGGGATCGCCTTCAAGATTGCGGACGGGGACCCCGCCGGGCGGGCGCGCCCACTGGTAACCCTGGCGATCCTGCGCGAGCTGGGCGTGCTGGGCACTGAGCAGGTCGAGACGTTGGCGCGTTTCGATGCGCGGCCATTACGCAACCTGCGCAAGCTGGAGATCGGCGAGATCCGTCCCTGCTACAACAAATAGGTTGAGATGGAACTAGAGCAGCGCGCGCTGGAGGTTCATCACCGGCTGGTGGCGTTCTTTGGACGGCCAGATTGGCGCGATCCGCTGCCGCCGCTGGACGAGCTGGTCTCGACCATCCTCTCGCAAAACACCAACGATCGCAACCGCGACCTGGCCTTTCAGCGCCTGCGGAAAGCCCTGCCGACCTGGGAGCAGGTGCGCGATGCCGACCCGCGGGAGGTGATCGAAGCCATCCGCCCGGCCGGGCTGGGCAACCAGAAAGGCCCGCGTATCCAGGCTGTGCTGCGCCAAATCACCGCTGAGCGCGGCTCGTTAGACCTGGAATTCCTGCGCGGGTTACCCGCCGAAGAGGCGCGCGCCTGGCTGCTGCGCTTTAACGGGGTAGGTCCCAAGACGGCTGCGATCGTACTGCAATTCTCGCTGGGCAAGCCGGCTTTTCCGGTGGATACGCACATCTACCGGGTGAGCGGGCGGCTGGGCTTGCGTCCGGAAAAGATGAGCGTGGAAGAAGCGCACCCACACCTGGCAGCGCTCTTTCCGCCCGAGGAGTACGGCCCGGCTCACCTGAACCTGATCCGCCTGGGGCGCGAGATCTGTGATGCGCGCAAGCCGCTGTGCGGGATGTGCCCGCTGCAGGATATTTGCCCATACCCCGGAAAGTGACCTTTCTTTAGCTGCACGGCTCAACATTCACCATGTTTCGCAACTCGCGGTTCCCTTGCAGGCACAGCCGGCATTGCAGAAAGAGAATTTACTGTACAGTCCTTTTATATTTCTTTTACATGCACGCCCTGCGAGGCGTGGCAGAGGTATACCTCAGCCTGTTTGCCGGAGCGCTGCAGGTAACCTTCGCTCAGGCGGGCAATGAATTCCGGCGCGCGGCGCTCCTCCACCAGGTTGACCGTGCAACCGCCAAAACCCGCGCCGCTCAGGCGCGCACCCCAGCAGCCGGGCAGTCCGGCGGCCAGCTCTACAAGGATATCCAGCTCAGGGCAACTGACCTGGTAATCATCGCGCAGAGAAGCATGGCATTCAAACATCAGGCGGCCGAACCCGGCCGCATCCCCTTTTTCCAGCATCATGATGGCTTGATCCACCCGTGCGCATTCGCTGACCACATGGCGGGCGCGTTTGGCTACCAGGGGTGGAAGCACTTGTTCCAGGCGGCGAAAATCCTCCAGCGAAACATCGCGCAGGGCACGAATGCCGGGCAGGTGCGGCCGCAGCAGCGCCACAGCCTGTTCGCAGGCCGCGCGAAGATCGTTGTAGGCTGAGGAACTGGCCAAGCTACGCCGCACACGCGAATCGGCAATAACGATAGCCGTCCCAACGGGCAGCGGTACGGCGCGAAATTCCAACGAGCGGGTGTCGAAATAGAGGGCGTGACCCTCCACGCCGTTAGCACTGGCAAATTGATCCATCAGACCGCAATTGACCCCCACGTAGCGGTTCTCAGCTTCCTGAGAGTAGCGCGCCAGGGTCAGCCGGTCGATCTGCCAACCGCCCAGTTGCTGCCAGAGAGCAGCAAAACCTACCTCCACTGCGGCGGACGAGCTCAATCCCGCGCCCATCGGCACATTGGAGGTGAAAGCTGCCTCAAAGGGCAGGGTGGATAGCCCGTGCTGCTGCAAAGTCCAAGCCACCCCAGCCGGATAGAGCGCCCAATCCGGGAGGGGATTTCCATTTGCGTCCAGCTTGCGCTCCAGACCGTCCAGGGCAAAGCGCACCGACCGGTTCAGATCTAACGCGTGCAGGCCGACCAGCCCGTCCGAGCTGGGGCGCGCATGCAGGCGCATGGCACGGTCGATGGCAGCAGGCAAAACGGCGCCGTCATTGTAATCAACGTGTTCGCCGAGCAAATTCACCCGTCCGGGGGCGGTCACCTGCCAACGTGCATTGGGGAGCAACTCAGCAAACTTCTTCATAAAACCTCAATATTTAACCACAAATGGACACAGATAATATTGGATAGACACCGATGGGTTACCAGTTAATTCTAAACGTAAAGTCAAAGAAAACACCAGAAATTAGATGCGGATTTCGGAATCACTATGGATCTTCTGTGTTCATCTGTGGTATAGGTCTTGATTAATTAATTTTTGTTTTTGTGCGTGGGATAATTTCTTCAGAGCGATCTCACGGCGCATGGCAGAGGCACGATCCTGCTGCACCTCAACATACACCAAATGCACCGGGCGGCGCTGACGGGTGTACGCTGCCCCGCGACCGGCATTGTGCTGGCGTTCACGCCGCTCCGGCTGGGTACTCCAACCGGTGTAATAGGTTCCGTCAGAGCACTCTACAATATAGCAATAAAAACCAGACTCACTTGTCATCTTTCTTTTTTCGCGGGCGGAAACCCACCAAACGCCCCAGGACGTCCCCAATGTGCTGGGTCTCTACGCGGCGGATATCCTCGGACCACTCACCGGCATGGCGCTGCTTCCACCAGTCTTCCTGCAACTTGAGGGCTTCATCCAACGTCTGATTGAGCGAGCGGCGGTCTTCTTTATCCAAACATACGCGCAACTGCTCCAATTCAATGATGACCTCTTCCAGCACGCGAGAGACATTCGCACGATTTTGATACACCGCATCGCTAATCCCCTTGAATTCGTCGGGATTATTCAAGGCAGAAGTGACCGTAGCGTAAGCCGGGCCGGCAACACGCTTCCCTTCGCGCCAGCCGGGAGAACCAGCCACAGCACGCACCACCGCCGCAGCGACAAGTTGAGGCGCCAGGTGGCTGCCAGCCAGCAGGCCGTCCGCTTCGTAGGGGTCGGCGTAGAACGGTTTTGCGCCCAGCAAGGTGGTCAGATCGGTCACCAGATCCATTGCAGAAGGGTCAGTGCCGGATAGAGATGTGATCACCATGACACTATTCTGGAAAAGGTCTGCGCGGGCGGCATCCACATCCTGAGAAAGGTTCAACAGGTGATCGGGGTTGATGGTAGGGGTCATGCTGATGAAGTAGCGGTCGGGTTTCACCATTTCTTTGGCCCAGGCAGCCACCCCCAGCTTGACCGGCGAAGTATCGACAATCACCGCACCTTCTTTCATATCTGAAGCGATCACCTTCAAACTCTCACGAATCTCACCCACTGGGACTGCCAGGATGATCAAATCGGCTTTTTCAACAGCGGCGGGCAGGTTGTAAAAAATCTTATCGAAAGCGCCCATTTTTTGCGCCTTTTGGGCGCGGGTGGGCTCACGGTCGATGCCCCAACGCAAGATCGTCTGCTTATGCTGCGCCAGCGCCAGCCCGATCGAAGTTCCCACCTGACCTAAACCAACTACAGTGATCGATACAGTCATCGTTATCCTCCGATGCGTCCACCCAAAAGCAAATTGAGCAAGTTCAACAGCGGCGGTCTCATCACAGAGCCCAGGATATCCACGTTGGCATAATTCCCTAAGAGGATCAACCCCAAGAGGATGAAAGAGCCGTACGGAGCCATGCGTTCCAGCACACGCCCCCAGGAGGGAGGCAGCAAATATTCAGCCATTTTTTCGCCATCCAAAGGAGCAATGGGCAGCAAATTGAACAACATCAGGCTTAGATTGATGGTGATGAAATTGAACATGAAATAGGGCATGGTTGGCAGCGGTCCGGGTTGGGTATTCCAGGCATCGTACAGGTTCAACCAACCCATCTGGAAAGGAACAGCAGACAGGACAGCCAGGATGAAGTTCGAGAGCGGCCCAGCCAATGAGACCCACATTAAAGAACCGTCGCTCTTACGCCGCAGGGCGTAGGGGTTCACCGGAACCGGTTTGGCCCAACCAAAACCAACCAGAAGGAGCATTAATGAACCGATCGGGTCTAGATGGCGCAGGGGGTTGAAGGACAGGCGTCCCGCTTGTTCAGCGGTATCGTCCCCAAACTTATGCGCCATCCAGGCATGCGAGAACTCATGGACGGTAAGAGACATGAGCAGCGCAATCAAACGAGTAAAAAGTAAAGGAAATTCAAGGCCCAGCATTGACACCTCTCCAATTTCCATGATTATATCATGGGTGGTATAATCTTCATGTGCTGCCCGATTTGCAACTCGAGGATATTATTCGTTTGCGAAAGCCACACCCATGTGGAAGCTACGAGTGGAAAGTTGTCCGCCTGGGCGCTGATATTGGTCTGGAATGTACCACTTGCAAGCGGCGCGTATTGCTTCCCCGGCGCGAATTACTGCGCCGGTTAAAAATCATCCTGACGAGAGAGTCGCATGAGCCAAAACAGCCCTAAACCTCCGCGCGTCCTGGTTCTTTTCTCCGATACCGGAGCGGGACACCGCAGTGCAGCAGAAGCGATCATTGAAGCCCTCAACCTGGAATTCAACCATACGATCGAAACGGAGATGGTGGACTTTTTTAAGAGCTATGCTCCACCCCCGCTAGATCAAGCCGGCCCGACCTACCCGGCCATGTCGAATATGCAATTACTATGGAAGATCGGCTATGAGATGATCGACGGTCGACGCCGATCCAAATTCCTCTACGACATGTTGTGGCCTTACGTTAAGGAGGCCACTGCACGAATGATCGAGGAACACCCTTGCGATCTGATCGTATCGGTGCATTCGATGGTCAATAACCCCGTCCTGCGCTTGTTGGGCGAGAATATTCCTTATATCACTGTGGTCACGGACATGGTCTCTACACCGGCCCATTGGTACAATCCCAAGGCTGACATGATCGTGGTGGCCACGCAGGCTGCTTTTGACCGGGGGGTAAAACTGGGCGTGCCGCCGGATAAAATGAGGATCATTGGATTGCCGGTCTTTGACCGCTACTGCCACCCGGTCGAAGACCGGGCAGCAGTACGCCGGCAGTTGGGGTGGCCGTTGAATGTTCCAGTGGTGCTGCTGATCGGCGGCGGTGAAGGATTGGGACCGCTGGAACGGAACGCGGTGGCAATCGACAAAGCACGCCTGAACGTTATGCAGGTGGTGGTTGCCGGACGGAACAAGAAGCTGCGCGAAAAGCTGGAGCAGCGCCGCTGGCATACTCCGCCAATGGTCTATGGATTTGTCAAAGAAATGCCGGCCTTCATGCAGGCAGCAGACTTTATTGTTACCAAGGCCGGACCGGGTACGATCAGCGAAGCCTTCATTGCCGGCCTACCGATCATCCTGTACAGCCGGGTACCCGGGCAGGAGGAAGGCAATGTAACTTATGTGGCAGAGAACGGAGCCGGGGTTTGGGCGCCCCAGCCGACCAAAGTAGTCAAAGCTCTGCGCAACTGGCTGCACCACTCCTCTGAGCACCGGAAAGCGCGCCAGGCCTCTCTGAGTCTGGCCCGCCCAGACAGCTCTCGCCAGATTGCCCACTTAATCGCGGAGCGGCTGCGAATGGTGACGGGACAGGAAGCTCAACCGGTTCCGATTGCTGAAAAGGTGCCCGCACCTTAGAAGGGGAAAATATGCCCATCCTGGATTCCCGCACCCTGGAATTCTTCAGCCGCAGCGCGGAACAAACCCGCCGTCTGGGACTGCGCCTGGGATCGCTATTGGAAACCGGCGATCTGCTGTGCCTGAGCGGAGACCTGGGTGCCGGAAAGACCACCCTGGTGCAGGGATTAGCCCAGGGTTGGGGCACGCTGGACACCGTCTCCAGCCCCACTTTTGTGCTGGTCAATACTTACCGGCGTCCAGACCGATCGAACCTGTATCATCTGGACGCGTACCGCCTGGCAAACGCCGCAGAGGGGGAAGATCTAGATCTGGACCTGATGCTAACCACCGGAGCGTTAGTCATCGAATGGGCCGAGCGCATTCAGAGTGTGCTGCCGCGCCAACGGTTGTGGATCAAGCTGCGCTGGATCGCCGACGAACAACGCGGGATGATCTTTATTCCCGAGGGGGCGCGTTACGAGAAGTTACTGGCGAATTTTCGCCACCAATCATTTGGAGGATAAGAGATGCTCCTGGCAGTAGATACCTCCACTCAAACCATCGGCCTGGCTCTGTATAACGGGTGGCAGGTTGTCAGCGAAAGCACCTGGCAATCGCGCAACCACCACACGGTGGAAGTGGCTCCAGCCATCCACTCCCTGCTGAGCAATTGCGGGATCAAGCCCTCTGCACTACAGGCGCTGGCCGTGGCCAGCGGCCCGGGCTCCTTCACCAGCCTGCGCATTGGCCTGGCAGTGGTGAAGGGAATGGCGCTCTCCCTGCATTTACCGGTAGTCAGCTTGCCGACCCTGGATATTCTGGCAGGATGCCAACCGCCACAGAACTACCCGCTGGCGGCCATTTTGCAGGCCGGACGCGGGCGACTGGCGGTAGGTTGGTATCACTGCAATGGCGAGCGTTGGGAAAGTCAGGGTAAGGCCGAAGTGGTTACCATCCAGCAGCTTTCCACGCGCATTCAGCGCCCGACGATCGTGTGCGGCGAACTGAATGCTGAGGAACGTCAATTGCTGGCGCGTAAACGCAAGAATGTGCTGCTGGCCAGTCCGGCGCAGTGCAGCCGCCGCCCGGCTGTGCTGGCTGAGATGGGCTGGAAATTATGGCAAGCCGGGAAGGTGGAAGACCCGGTTTCACTGGCGCCGATCTACCTGCATGTGGCAGAGGAAATTCCGCAGTGACCGAAACCACACTCATCCTGCGGCGAATGCTGCTGGAGGATGTTCCCGCCGTGCATGCCCTGGACGTGATCTCCTTCAGCCTGCCGTGGACAGAGCGTTCCTACCGCTTTGAAGTGACCGAAAATCCTCCTTCACGCCCATGGGTAGCTGAAGTGGTGAAAGCTGACGGCAGTAAACAGATCGCCGGCATGCTGGTGATCTGGCTGATCATTGACGAAGCGCATATCGCTACAATCGCCATCCACCCCGATCACCGGCGGCACAAGATCGGTGAAAAATTACTGGCGCGGGGCATCCTGGAGGCCGCCCGCGAAGGGGCGGTTAAGGCTTTCCTGGAAGTACGGCGCGGTAACCTGCCCGCCCAAGCCATGTACCGCAAATTTGGCTTCGTGGAAACTGGTTTCCGGTCCCATTATTACCAGGATACCGGCGAGGATGCGCTGCTGATGACCCTGGAGCCAATCAACCTCCAGGAATTGGAGAGACTGGTATAATTTCCATTAATCTCAAACGGAGGTGCAGATTTTATGGACGCTGCCAAGGTGCTTGAAGAGGTTTCCCGCCAGGTGCAAAGCTGCGAAAAATGCGATCTGCATTTCTCACGCAAGAATTCGGTTCCCGGAGAAGGCCCGCACAGTGCCACGATCATGCTGATCGGCGAAGGGCCGGGCTTTTTTGAAAACGAACAAGGCCGCCCCTTTGTGGGGCAGGCAGGGAAATTTCTGGAAGAGCTGCTGCAAAAAGCGGGGCTCAAGCGCCAGGATGTGTTCATTACCAACGTGGTCAAGTGCCGTCCACCCAGCAACCGGGATCCGCTGCCACCTGAGCTACAGGCTTGCGGTTTTTACCTGGAACGGCAGATCGAAGCAATCAACCCGCGCGTGATCGTGACTCTGGGTCGATTTTCGATGGCCAAATTTCTGCCCAATGCTAAGATCAGCGATATTCACGGGCAGGCCTCCACTGTACGCGGGCGGCTGATTGTGCCGATGTACCATCCGGCGGCTGCTTTGCACCAACCTTCTTTAAAATCTACAGTCGAGCAGGACTTTGCTCACTTACCGGATATTCTCAAGCAGACAAAACGCTCCCGCGCGCCCATGCCGGAATTGCCGCTGGAAAACGCAGTTGAAGAAGACCCCAAGGATGAATCTCTAAATAATGATAATGCTGTACAGCTAAGCCTGTTCTAGCCGTTCGGAAAACGCCCCCCTCCCCCTATTTCTTCCAGATCGAAAAGGATTCCCCATGACTACCGCAGAACAATTGATCGCAAAACTACAGAACAAATCTGCCCGCCTGGCTATTGTCGGTATTGGCTATGTGGGCTTGCCGCTTGCCACCGTCTTTGCCCAGGCCGGGTTTGAAGTGGTAGGCATTGATCCCAATGCCGAAAAAGTGGCACTGGTCAACCAGGGCAAGAGCTATATCCTGGATGTGCCCACTGAAGAGCTAGCCCCGTTGGTGAAAAGTGGAAGACTACGCGCCACTACCGATTTTACGATATTGAATGAAGTGGACGCGGTCAGTATCTGCGTCCCCACCCCGCTGCGCAAGACCGGCGACCCTGACCTGTCCTTTATCGTGTCGGCAACCGAATCGTTGGCGCCGCACCTGCACAAAGGCATGATCGTGGTGTTGGAATCCAGCACTTACCCCGGCACAACACGCGAATTGATGCTGCCGAACCTGACCAGCCGATCGGGGTTGGAAGTGGGCAAGGATTTCTTCCTGGCCTTTTCGCCGGAGCGAGTGGATCCGGGACGCACCGATTACACCACCCGCAACACCCCCAAGGTGATCGGCGGCATCACCGAAACCTGCTCGGACATTGCTGAAATCTGGTACAGCCAGGCTTTGCAAAAGGTCGTGCGGGTGAGCAGCGCTGAAGTGGCAGAAATGGCCAAGTTGCTGGAAAACACTTTCCGCATGATCAACATCGGCCTGGTGAACGAGCTGGCGATCATGTGCGACCGACTGGGCGTGGATGTGTGGGAAGTGATTGACGCCGCCGCCACTAAACCTTTTGGTTTCATGAAATTCACCCCCGGTCCGGGGTTGGGCGGGCACTGCATCCCGATCGACCCGCTCTACCTGTCATGGAAGCTGCGATCGCTGAATTATAACGCTCGCTTCATCGAGCTGGCCTCCGAAATCAACACTAATATGCCGCGCTTCGTGATCACCAAAGTACAGGACGCGCTGAACGACCGCTCACGGGCGATCAAGGGCAGCCGCATCCTGGTGGTGGGAGCCGCCTATAAGCCGGATATCGACGATGTGCGCGAATCCCCCGCCCTGGACGTGATCGGCCTGCTCAAAAAGAAGGGAGCGCTGGTTTCCTACCACGATCCCTATATCAAACACCTGGAGCATGACGACTGGCATATGGACTCGGTGGCGGATTTTCTTGGCGAGGTACGCAAAGCAGATTGTGTGGTGATCGTCACCAACCATTCGAGCTATGATTACCCCGCCGTGTTGGAAGCCGCCAACCTGATCGTTGACACACGCAACGCGCTGGGCAAACTGGGCCGCAAGAACCCCAAAGTGGTGCGGTTGTAAGGCATGGCTACCTACCTGGTCACCGGAGCAGCCGGTTTCATTGCTTCGCGAGTGATCCCCCTGCTTGTGCAGGATGGTCACAAAGTAGTGGGTATTGACAACATGAACGATGCCTACGATGTGCGCATGAAGCAATACCGGTTAAGAATGCTGGAAGGGCTGTCCGGTTTTACTTTCTATCATGAGGATATCCTCAACCGCCCGGCGATAACCGAGATCTTCAAACGGCACAGTCCCATCCAGGCGGTTATCCACCTGGCAGCACGGGCGGGCGTGCGTGCAGCGGCAGAAAATCCCTATATCTACCTGGAAACCAATACCAACGGTACGTTAAACCTGTTGGAACTGGCCCGCCACGGCGAAATTCCTAAATTCCTGATGGCCTCCACCAGCAGCATTTACGGCGGGCACCCGCCCATCCCCACCCCCGAAGAAGCCGACAGCAGCCACCCGCTGCAGCCCTACGCAGCCAGTAAGAAGGCTGCCGAGGTGATGGCCTACACTTACCATCACCTCTATCACCTGGATGTGAGCATCGTGCGCTATTTCACCGTCTACGGACCGGCGCCCCGCCCAGATATGGTCATGTTCCGTTTTGCGCAATGGATCTTCGAGGGGCGCACGGTACGCATCACCGGCGACGGAACCCAATCACGCGGGTTCACCTATCTGGAGGATATTGCGCGCGGCACGCTGCTAGCACTGAAACCGGTGGGTTATGAGATCTTCAACCTGGGTGGACATCAGGTAATCTCTATCAACGACCTACTCGGCATGATCGAGAAGCTGGCCGGCAAGGCTGCCCGGCGCGAATATATTGAATTCCATCCCGCGGACGTGATGGAGAACTGCGCCAACGTGGACAAGGCCCGCCGCATGCTGGGTTGGGAACCCCAATATACTCTCGAGGAAGGCGTGGCAAACCTGGTGAACTGGTACCGTGCGGAACGCAGTTGGGCCAGCCAGATCCTCACCCCTTGAAATGAACCGTTTGCACAGCGTGTGGAAAGCGTGGAGAGAAGACCGCTTGCTGAGGCGGGTACTGCGTAATTCCGGTTACCTGTTCAGCAGCAATACTGTCACCATGGCGCTGGGTTTCATCCAGGGGATCCTGGCGGCGCGCCTGCTGGGCGTGTACGTTTTCGGCGTGCTGGGGATCGTGACCGTTTTCGCCTCCAACCTGAACCGCCTGTTTTCCTTCCGCATGACCGAGCTGGTGGTCAAATACATGGGGGATTTCGTAACGCAAAAACAAAATGAGCGGGCTGCGGCGGTGGTTAAGGCCAGTATTCTGGCCGAATCGGCCAGCTCGATCCTGGCTTTCCTTATGCTGGTGCTGCTGGCGCCGCTGGCAGCGGTGATCTTTACCGATGATGCGCGCACAGCACCATTATTTATCATCTACGGCCTCTCGGTCGTTGGAGGGTTGTTCACTGAGAGCGCCACCGGTGTGTTGCAGCTCCGGCGCGAATTCCGTGCCCTTGCAATCCTGAATGTGATCCAATCGGTGGTAACGGCGGGAATGATCGCGGCAGCCTTCTTCACCGGCGGAGACCTCTTCACGGTGCTGATGGCTTACCTGGCAGGTAAACTGGTGCTGGGCTTCGGCACCTGTTTCCTGGGGGTGCGCGCCTTGAATGACCTGTTGGGTGGCAGCTGGTGGAAGGCCTCCTTTTCCCTCTTGCCTCCCCTGCGCGAGCTGACCCGCTTTGCCCTGAGCACTAACCTGGTCGGCACGCTTAAGTTGATCGTGCGCGATAGCGAACTTTTGTGGGTGTCGCTCTTCCTCTCGCCAACCGAATCCGGCTACTATAAGGTTGCCCTCTCGATCATCAACTTGATCATGGTGCCGGTGACCCCATTGCTGGATACTACCTATCCGGAGATTGCCCAAAGCGTGGCCAAGCGGGCGTGGAAAGAGCTGCGCCTGCTGCTGCGCCGTTCCACCATTCTGGCCGGGGGCTGGACGGCGGCTTGTGCAGTTGGGCTGCTGATATTCGGCAACTGGGTCATTCTCCTCTATGGAGAGGAATACTTGCCTGGGTTGCCAGTGGCTTTCATTTTGTTGATCGGCTATGGGGCTTCCAGCACCTTCTTCTGGAACCGCACTTTGCTCTTGGGATTCAACCAGCCGGTTTATCCGCTGATAGTCTCGACCATTGCCGGGCTGCTCAAGATCCTACTGACCATCCTGCTGGTACCGCGTTTCGGCTTCGTTATGGAGGCCGTATTATTGAGCGCCTATTTTGTCATTTCGGTTGGGTTACCCATCCGGCGTGGGCTGGAGGAAATCCGGCGCGCTGAGTTGCAACCTGCGGAGGCACCGGCGGGATGAAACTGGCCTATCTCACTACCTCAACCATTCCCTCCACAGCGGCCAACAGCATCCAGGTGATGAAGGTGTGCCAGTCGCTGGCGCAGGTGGGCCACGCGGTACGTTTGATAGCACTGGGACTGCCCGGGCAAACGCACCCGGCATGGGCGGAGCTGGCCGAATATTACGGTCTCAGTTACCCCTTCGACATTGAATGGCTGGCCTGCCCGCCACGCTGGAAGCGTTATGATTTTGCGTGGAAGTCGGTGCGCGCTGCGCACGCCTGGGGTGCCCAGGCCGTATACACACGCGTGCCACAGGCCGCCTGGCTGAGCCTGTGGTTCAAAAACCCCACCCTGCTGGAACTGCACGATCGTCCCAGTGGAAGGTTCGGCCCGTGGATCATGCGGCGCATTTTGAACCGCCATGGTAAGAAACGATTTTTATTCATTACCCGTGCGCTGCAAACCGCTTACGAAGAGCAGTTTCAACTGAGCTTCACCCCTGGTGAGGCCCTAGTCGTGCCGGATGGGGTGGACCTGGAACGCTACCAGGAACAACCGGAGCCGGAAGAAGCGCGCCGACGGCTGAACCTGCCAAACGGGCTGACCGCCATGACCAGCGGGCACCTGTACAACGGACGGGGCGCGCCACTCTTCCTAGAGCTGGCACGACGCTTCCCGAATGTCAACTTCGTTTGGGTCGGCGGACGCGCAGAAGATGCGGCCTACTGGCAGCACCAGGCGCAGTCTGGAAAGCTTGTCAACCTGCGCTTCACCGGCTTCATTGCCAATGCGCAGATGCCACTCTACCAGGCTGCCGCCGATCTACTGCTGATGCCCTACGAACATAACATCAGCGGCTCAAGCGGGGGCAATATCTCCAGTATTTACAGCCCGTTAAAAATGTTTGAGTACATGGCTGCCGGGCGAGCAATTCTTTCGAGCGACCTGCCCGTCCTGCGCGAGGTATTGAACGAGAACAACGCTGTGCTCTGCCCAGCGGAGGATGCGGATGCCTGGGCTGCGGCTCTGCAAACGTTGATTGATTCCCCGGCGCAGCGCCAGAAGCTGGCTGCGCAAGCCTGCCAGGACGCCAAACAATATTCGTGGCAAGTGCGCGCCCAAAAAAGCCTGGAAAATTTTATTGAACAAATGGAATAAACAAGCTGCATGAGCGACACCACCGACACCCCCCTTTTTGAGAACGTTCCGCAAGCCGAACCGAGAAAAGTCGATCGGAAAGCCTTTTCCTGGTTCCTGCTGGTGCTGGTAGTAGGATTGGCTGTACGAATGGCACTCTTTGCCACCTACCCGCCGGTAATCTACTCGGATACGCACGGTTACCAGAGAGCCGGTATGGCCGCCCTGAATGGCTTTGCGGATTACGACGGAACGCGCATGCCCGGTTACCCGCTTTTCCTGGTTTGGATTGGCAGTGATGGGGGAGTGTATCTCAGCCAGTTAATCTGCGGATTGGCCGCCACGCTGATCTTCTTCTGGCTGGGCTGGAAGGCCAGCAACAGCCCTGCTTTTGGGGGGCTGGTGGGATTGGCCCATACCCTCAACCTGGCACAGCTCTTCTTTGAACCTAACTTGATCAGTGAAACGCTGACCACTGTTCTGCTAACGGGCATGCTGGCAGCCATCTACCTGGCCCTGCGCCCCCAGTCCAGGCGCCGCTGGGGCTGGTGGCTGGCAGCGGGCATCCTGGGCACCCTGGCCGGGTTGGTGCGCCCAATGTATCTGGCATTGCCGTTCTGGGCGGCGCTCTTTCTGGCGCTGCGTAAGCCGTCCGGGGGATGGCAGTTCAACTGGCGCACGTTGATCCTGACCTGCCTGCCGGCTGTGCTGGCTGCCGGGGTATGGGTCGGGTTTATTTACACCCGTTTTGGAATTTTCAATATCACGGTGATGGGCGGCTATCACATGATGCAGCACACCGGCAACTTTTTCGAGTATGTTTCGGACGAGAATGCCATTCTTCGTGATACTTATATAAAATATCGTGACGCAGCCATTGCCAGCAACGGCACCCAAACCAATGCCATCTGGGAGGCTATTCCTGAAATGGAGGAGGTTTCTGGATTGCGCTTCACCACGCTCTCCCTCAAGTTGCAGGAAATCAACATGCAATTAATCCTCCAGCATCCCGATCTCTATTTGAAGAGCGTGGTCGAAGGCTGGTGGCTGTTCTGGCGCGCGCCGATCTACTGGCAGCCGGAAGCTATTTCACCGGGGTGGTGGCGCGGTCTTTTGGAAATACTGGCCGACATCCAACGCATGCTCCTGTTGGCAGCCAACCTGGGGTTTATTTTGCTCTCGGCTGCGGCACTCTTTTGGAAGAGGTTGCGCAGCCGGTTGAACCTGACTCCTTTCATCGTCTTTGTGGCGTTGACCACCTGGTTCCTCTCCATATTACAGTCCATCCCTGAACACGGCGACAATCCTCGCTTTCTGGTGCCGACCCAAACCTGGGTGGTGCTTTTCATGCTGTGGGCAATCCGATATGCCTGGATAAATTGGCGCATGGGCAAGGAGAAAACTGCGTGAGGACCCGCACCTGTATCCTGGTCGCTCTGTTGGGCGGAATCGGAGTGGCAGCCACCCTCTCCATGTGTCTGCCGGGTGGAAATTATCTCAATAACTGGCTGGCCAGTAGTGCTCTGGGTATTCCAGCCATCTTTGGACTGCTGTGCGCCTGGCGCTTTGGCAGGCAGGAGGCCAGTAAAGGTCGCGCCCTGGCCTGGATGGTGGCGGCAGCATTCCTGCTACGCCTGGCGCTGGGGGTCTTCTTTGCCCTGGCGCTGCCAGATTGGGGAAATGACCAGCCGGCCGAGAATGCCGGATATATTTATTCCGACGCCTACAACCGGGACAAACTTGCCTGGGAAATGGCGGAACAAAACCAGCCGGTAGCTGCTGCCTTCCAGCAAGGCGGGGCCGATCAGTACGGCGGCCTGCTGGCATTAAGCACGATCGTCTACCGGCTGATCAGCCCGGATTTTCACCGACCATGGTTGATCCTGTTGATGGGCGCTTTCAGTGCAGCCGCCGGGGTACCCTTTTTGTGGCGCGGCTTGCAACGGCGCTGGGGAACCTGGGTGGCCAATCTGGCTACCTGGATCTTTGTGCTATACCCGGAAAGCTTGCTGTTGGGAGCCTCTCAAATGCGCGAGCCTTTCCTGTTGGGATTGAGTGCAATTGCTTTTTGGGCTGTACTGGATGAACAGACTCCTTTACTGCGCCGGCAATTGGTGTTGGGGGCTGTATTGGGGGGGATGGTTTTGCTTTCCCCGCCGGTTGGGTTGGTGACGGCCGCGGTGACCCTGGGCTGGATGTTCTTGGAGCAACCGCACAAGCGGCGCTGGCTGGTTTGGGCACTTATGGGCGCGGGGGTGGTAGTTTTCTTGGCGCTGATCTGGAACTGGCTGTGGCTGGCCTCCAGCTATGACAGCTATTTGTCGGAGCGCGCCTCAGGTTGGATCCAGGAACTCCGCTATAATTTACCCTCATTTTTATTCCGAACCTTCCTGGTTGGATATGGAATGGTCCAGCCGGTACTGCCCGCCACTTTCTTTGAACCGGCCCTGGAATTGGCGCGCACTATCTCAATCTTCCGCGCGGCCGGATGGTATTTGCTGGCACCTTTTCTAATATTTGGGGTATTTGCTACCTGGAAAGCCCGCCCTGGGAAGGACCGCCGCGTGTTGTTATGGAGTGCCGCTGTGGTGTTGGTATGGGTGGGGATGGCTTCTCTGCGCGCAGGGGGCGATATGTGGGATAATCCGCGCTACCGCACCATGCTGCTGGCCTGGATGGCACTGCTGGCCGCCTGGGGATGGCAATATGCCCGCCAGACACAAAGCCCGTGGCTGAAACGGACCTGGATCGTGACCGGCATTTTCATCCTGGGATTCATGTACTGGTATTTTACCCGCTACGTACCAGGTTTTGGAGGCGCGCATGTGCTGGTTGTGCTGGGTGGGGTGGGATTGGCCGGCGCGGCAGTATTAATCGGTGGCTGGCTGCTGGACAGGCGGCGAGCCAAAAGAGATCAGCCGCGATCTTAAACCCTTTTCGGGCAGAATGATATAATTATTCACATGATCGACTGGATATTCCTCTCTCCCCATTTAGATGACGCGGTGCTGTCCTGCGGCGGGTTGATCGTCGAACAACTCAGGGCGGGCAAGCAGATCGAGATATGGACGATTTGCGCCGGCAACCCGCCCCCCGGGGAGCTGACCCCATTTGCCACATCTTTGCATGCGCGCTGGGAGACCGGGCCGGATGCGATGCTCGTCCGGAGAAAAGAGGATAAAGAAGCCTGCCGGATCCTGGGGGTAAAAAGCCGTCACATGGATATTCCGGATTGCATCTACCGCCGCCTGCCGAACGGCGAGCCAGTGATCCATGAAGAAGCTGACCTCAATAAGCCATTGAATGCGGGAGAACAATCGCTGGTGGCGCGCCTGGCACAAACCCTCAGCGGCGCGCTGCCTGAGGATGTTCCCCTGGTATGCCCATTAACAGTTGGCGGACACGTGGACCATCGACTCACCCGCGCTGCTGCCGAAGTGCTACAGCGCCCGATCTGGTTCTACGCCGACTATCCATATATCGCCAACGATATGGCGCAACTTTCTTCCTTCGTTGAAAATAACTGGCGCGCATTCCTGCAATGGATCACCCCAGACAGCTTATCCATCTGGCAGGAAGCGATTGGTGCCTACACTTCACAAATCAGTACCTTCTGGGGCAGCCCGGTGGAAATGAAAAATGCAATCGAAAAATACTGGCGCGGCGGCGGGGGCGGCACGTTATGGCAACCATGCGGATAATATACGTAGAATTAATTGTGCTATACTAATATCATGGGTTCAGATCCATCTCCTTGGCAGACCTGGGCACAATTTTTGCACCGTTGGGGATTAAACCAACCTGCAGCGGCGCTGCTTGAGGCTGCCGGCCCACTGGGATTGGTAGCAGCTCAATTTGTATATCTTGGCCAGCCCCTATTTTCCGACAGCCAGAGTCATGCCAAATGGAGCGCCCTGGCCAAAATGCTTGAATCGGAAGAGGAACGTCACTCTTTTGCATCCTTCCTGCGCGAGGAGGTTTCCCCTTAAATGGACTTAAAAACAATCCTTGGAGTAGCGATCGTCCTGCTGGGCGTGGGATTGATCTTCTTCTTTGGGGTGATCCAGCGCAACCGCGGCGGATTGCGCCCGATCCAGTCCTTCACCCGCCTGTCGCGCGCCCTGGGCCTGGCTGTGGAGGAAGGCAAACGCCTGCATATTTCGATCGGCAAGAGCGGGATACACCATCAGGAAGGCGCGGCCAGCCTGGCAGGATTGAGCACATTGGAGCGCGTGGCACAGTTGAGTATTGTCAGCGATAATCCTCCGCTTGCCACCAGCGGCGATCCTCAACTGGCGATTTTGAGCCAGGATACGCTCAAAGCCGCTTATCGAAGTAACAATGCCCTGGAACAGCATGATGCCGATCGGGGCCGTCTGACCGGGATCACGCCATTTTCCTATGTTGCCGGGGTGCTGCCGATTGTCCATGATGAAAATATCTCAGCGCATATCCTGGTTGGCAACTTTGGCCCGGAAATTGCATTGGTTAACGAAGCCGCCGAACGCGAAAACGCCTTCACCCTGGCGGCTACCGACTCGATGCCGGCGCAAGCGGTGCTGTACGCTGCGGCGCAGGAACCTTTGATCGGAGAAGAATTATTCGCTGTGCCTGCCTATTTGCAAGCCAACCCCTTCCATCTTGCCAGCCTGCGCACTCAAGACGTTCTGCGCTGGGTGATCTCGGGGCTGATCGTGGCGGGCTGTGTTCTAAAAATCTTGGGGATCAGCATCCTATGAGAGCGCCGCTTTCCACCGCCTTTGCTATTGCTGTTGGATTGATCGTCCTGCTGGGTTACTTTATTGCAGCACCTGTGGTGCAGGACCTGCGCACGCTGTTGCTCGGATGGGCAGTCAGCCTGGCAGCTATCGCCGCCCTGGTCGGGGTGGTGAACCTGCTGTTGGTACATTTCCGCCGCCTGGGCGCCGCACAGAATAAGGATTATTACAGCCTGCTTTTGATCATTGCCTTTGTTGCCACGCTGGGGATTGGGTTATTCCTTGGACCGGGCGACAGCGGATACCAGAATGCGGTCAACGCGATCATCATCCCGGTGGAAATCAGCCTGATGGCGCTGCTGGCCGTTTCACTGGCTTATGCCTGCCTGCGTCTGCTCCAACGGCGAAAAGGGGCGATGCCGATCATTTTTCTGGTCAGCACCCTCTTCTTCCTGCTGATCAGCGGCGGGTTCCTGGCGGTGGGCGATCAAGTTCCGCTTTTCCAACAGATCAAGGGCATCATTGATTGGTTACCGGTAGCCGGAGCACGTGGGATTCTGCTGGGGATCGCCCTCGGCAGCCTGACAACCGGCATCCGAATTTTGATGGGCGCCGACCGCCCATATAGTGGGTAAATGCTATGACTGATATTCGATGCCCCATGTGCAGCAAACCCAACCCGGCAGGTTCCTCCACCTGTCAATATTGCGGCGCGCGCATCACGCCTCTGGGTGCGCCTTCTGAAGCGACTCCTGCTGACGACATGCCCGACTGGTTAAAAGATTTGCGAGGTCCGGACAACCTTCCCGGCGGCGAGGAAACATCTCCAGCCAGTCCGACTCCAGAAAGCGATGTACCCGACTGGCTGTCACGCATCCGCGAACGCAACCAACCGGAGCCGCCACAGGGAGAAAGTGCAGAAACGCCCGACTGGTTGGCCGATCTAACCGGAGGGAGCCAGCCCGCCTCTGCGGCGGCTGAACCCACTCCCGGCGGTGGAGAAGCGGATTGGTTAAGCTCTTTGCGCGCGCCAACGCCGGAATCCCCTGCTGAACCCACTCCGGTAGAACCATCCCCCGAGGCGGCTGTTCCAGCTAACGATATGCCGGACTGGTTGCAGAACCTGGCAGGAGAGCAAGCTCCCCAACCTCCGCAGGAGCCTTCTACCCCGACGGAAGCCCCTGCCGGACCTGTTCCGGCCAACGCTTCAGGTGAGGATTGGCTGAATAACCTTGGATCCTGGCAACCTTCCCAGGCTGCTGAACCAACCGTGCAAATGCCGCGCCAGCCTGCCGAAGAAAGCAGCGACTGGTTATCCGGCTTGCAAGAAAGCCCTCCAGCCGAGGGCGGAGGCGCTGCGGCGGAGGATGAAGACTGGCTGAAGAATTTGCAGAGCTGGAGCCCGGGAACTGAAACTCCTGCGGCGCAAGAACCCGCCCCCGCCAGTGAGACGCCGGACTGGTTGAGCGGACTGCCCCCCATGGCGGAAGAGACGCCCGCGGCACAAGAACCCACCCCGGCCGGTGAAACGCCGGACTGGTTGAGCGGACTGCCCCCCATGGCGGAAGAGACGCCCGCGGCACAAGAACCCACCCCGGCCGGTGAAACGCCGGACTGGTTGAGCGGACTGCCCCCCATGGCGGAAGAGACGCCCGCGGCACAAGAACCCACCCCGGCCGGTGAAACGCCGGACTGGTTGAGCGGATTGCCTACCGAATCCGCGGAAGCTGCGCCCGCCGAAGAAATTCCGGTTTTGTCCGGCGAAATTCCGGATTGGTTAAAGGGCAGTATGCCCGTAGAACCCATTGCTGAAGAAGCCTCAACCGAGGCAGTGGATTGGATGAAAGGAATGCCGGTAGAAAACGAACCGGCTGCTCAGGCAACCCCCGCCGGTGAGGAAGAAGGCACACCAGATTGGCTGAAAGCGTATGCAGAACCCCCAGGCTCTGTTCCCCTTGAATCCCAGCCCGCCGCGGCCTTCCCGGCCGAAGACATGGCTGAGTGGCTGGCCCCGGAGGGTGCCGAGACAAGCGGCAGCGCGACCTCTCCCTTTGTGGGTTCGGCCGGACTGGGAACCGATTGGGAAGGCAATCAGCCGGGCGAGGGCGTCCCGGCGGCCACCCCGGCGTTTTCGTTTGATGTACCTCCCAACGAGCAAACCCCCGAATCGGAACTGCCATTCTCCGACCAGGAATTGCCAGACTGGCTTGCCTCGGGCGAAGAAACTCAAGCAGGGGCACCGGCCGCAGCATTTGAAGGAATTCCTGAAGACCTGGCCCCGGCGGATCTGCCCACCTGGGTGGCTGCCATGCGTCCGGTCGAATCCGCTGCGCCCCTTCCCACCCCCACCACCCAAGATGACCAACGGGTGGAGAACCTGGGGCCGTTAGCGGGGGTAAAGGGGGTGCTTCCCAGCCAGGATGTGGTGGTCCAATATGCCAAGCCACCTATATATTCGGTAAAGCTGCAAGTAACCGACCGCCAGCGCCTGCATTCCAATTTATTGGAAGCCATGCTGAACGAAGAAAACCAGCCGCGCACTGTGGCGCATGAATTGACCAGCAAATCGGCACGTTGGTTCCGCCTGGGCGTAGCCCTGATCCTGTTGGCCGCGCTGCTTATCCCGCTTATTTTTGGCGGCGCAAATCCCATCCCTGCGGCCATTTCAGCCCCCGGAACGCCAGCCGAGAGATTGTACAACGAGATCAATTCTGTAAGTGGGAGTCCGGTACTGCTGATCGTCGATTACGAACCCGGCCTGTCGGCAGAATTACATATCGCTGCAGAAGGGGTGGTGCAGCATTTGATGGAAAAATCCGACAGCCTGGCCGTGATCTCATCCAGCCCCACCGGTCCGATCCTGGCGGAAAAGCTGCTCTCTGAATCTTACCCATTGAACAACCTGAGCGTGAATTTGGGATACGTTCCGGGGGGTACCACGGCTCTGCAAGCCCTGGTGAGCGACCTGCGCGGTACATTGCGGGAGCCATTGCGCGGAAGCTGGGACCACCCCGCCTTGCAAGGAATTCAAAAGCTCTCCGATTTCAAACAGGTGATCCTGCTGACCGGAAACGACCAGAGTGCACGCGACTGGATCGAGCAGATCCAACCGGCATTGGGCGATACCCCACTGCTGGTGATCTCCAGTGCCCAGGCGGCCCCCATGCTACAACCGTATGCCGACAGCGGGCAGATCAAAGTGCTGATGAGCGGGTTGGTTGGCGGAGCTGCCTACCAACAGCTACACCAATCGCCCAGCCATTCGTCCGGCGACTGGCTGGCCTACTACAGTGCCTACCAGGCCGGCATTGCCGTGGCGATTGCCCTGATCGTGATCGGGCTGTTGCTCCAGCTTGTGCTGGCCGTGCTGAACCAAGCGAAACAACGGAAGGGGGGCTAGGGAACTGCTTATGACCACCATAGACACGATCTGGATGCTGGTTAGTTTCGTCCTCACCCTGCTGGTCTTCAGCTATCTGCTGGGCGATAATTTTCTCTTCCGTATTGTCACGTATATCTTTGTGGGCGTGAGCGCCGGGTTCGTGACGGTGATCCTGATCCAGCAGGTGATCTGGCCACGGTTGTTCCAACCTTTCTTCAGCGGTGGCGGACTGGCAGAGATCGGTCTCAGCCTGCTGCCGTTGATCCTGGGGGCGCTGCTATTCACCAAGCTTTCCCCACGCTTTTCCAGCCTGGGCAATTTTTCCATGGCCTACCTGGTTGGAGTGGGGGCGGCGGTGATCATCGGCGGAGCGGTCTTCGGAACCTTGTTACCGCAGACGGTTGCCACGATCAACCAGTTTGACCTGAACCAGGCCGCCGCGAAGCAAATCAGTCCGGTCTGGCAACTGCTGCAAGGCATTGTTTTTGTGCTGGGCACCTTGAGCGCATTGATCTACTTCCAATTCAGCGCACGCAGCAAGCTGAAGCAAAACCCGCCTCAGCGTCCTGCGCTGGTGGAAGGGATTGCCCGCTTCGGTCAGGTTTTCATCGCCATCACCCTCGGCGCCCTGTTTGCCGGGGTGTACGGCGCAGCGATCACCGCGCTGATCGAACGCCTGGACTTTCTGCGCGAGACCGTACTGAAACTTTTCGGGTAGCGGAGACCTATGGCAACTTCCATTGTTGACGCTCAATCTGTACTGGTGATCGACCTGGGGTCGGTCAATACCCGCGCTTTGCTTTTCGATGTAGTGGAAGGGGAATATCACTTTATCGCTGTGGGCAGTTCCCCCACTACCCATGAAGCCCCATTCCGGGACGTGCGCGAAGGCATCCACCTGGCAATTCTCAAGCTGCAAGGGATCACCGGGCGCGTCCTGGCAGGTGAAGATACCCAACTGATCATCCCCGCCCAGCCTAACGGCAGCGGGGTGGACAGGATGGCATTGGTTTACAGTGCCGGTCCAGAATTGCACATTGTCATCAGCGGCCTGTTAAACGAAGTGTCTATGGAAAGCCTGCAGCGGCTGGCCGGGCAGGCTTATGGAAAGATCGTTGAGAGCGTGGGTTTGAACGACCGCCGCCGTATGGAAGCCCAACTGGATGCGATCGTGCGCTGCGGACCCGACTTGCTGCTGCTGGCTGGTGGCACGGACGGCGGCGCTTCACGCTCCGTGGTGCGGCAGGTGGAATTAGTCAATCTGATGTGCCGCATTTTGCCGGTTGACCGGCGTCCGGAAATTCTCTATGTGGGCAACCAGTTGCTGGCAGCCAAGATCAAAGAGAACCTGGAAAAATTGACCCCCACCACCATCGCCCCCAATATTCGCCCCTCGATCGACGTTGAAGACATCAATCCCGCCTCGGCAGCGCTCTCGCAGGTGCTTACACGGCTGCGGACACGCAAACTAGGCGGATTGGACAGCTATCTCAGCACGCTGAGCACGCCCGCCTTGCCGGAAGCAGCCGGATTGGGACATATTGTCCGCTTCCTATCTGGCATCTACGACCCGAAACCGGTCCTGGCGGTGGATGTAGGCTCGGCATGGACCACGTTGGTAACCGCCAAACATGGCGAACTGATCAACAATGTTTTCCCATACGGGGTAGGGAGCGGAATCAGCGGGATCATGCAGCAAAACAAAGTGGAAGAGGTGGCGCAATGGCTGCCCATCCACATTCCACTGCCTGATGTGCGAGACTATCTCTATCAAAAGGCACTCTACCCGGCCAGCATTCCAATGAACAGCGAAGCCCTGGCGATCGAACAGGCCCTGGCGCGGCAGATCATTCGCACTGCGCTGCAAGGTTCCCTGGTGCGCTGGCCTTCAATGAGCATGGCCTTTGAACCGATCCTGGCCAGCGGCTCGATCCTGACCAGCGGCAGCACGGCCGCTCAGGCCTTGTTAATTTTGCTGGACAGCCTGCAACCGGCCGGGATCACCCTGGCGGCGCTTGACCAGAACGGGATCCTGCCAGCCCTGGGCGCGATCTCTACATTTAACACTGTCTTACCTGTGCAGGTGATCGAGAACGGCGCGCTACTCAACCTGGCTACCGTGATCGCTCCAATTAGCAACGAAAAAATCGGCACACCAGTGCTCTCGGTGCGTGTGGAACACGAGAACGGCTCCAGCACCACCCACCAAATCACCCAGGGTTCGTTGACCGCCCTGCCAATCTCTGCCGGGAAGAAAGTACGCGTGCATCTCAAGCCGCTGCGGCGCGTTGAGCTCAATCCCTACGGAGGTCAGCGGCTGACCAGCTTCAACGCCACCGGCGGGGCCTGCGGCTTGGTGATCGACTGCCGCGGACGCCCGCTGCAGCTTCCCAAAGACGATTCCCGCCGGCGCGACATGATCCGCAAATGGTTGACCGCGCTGGGCAATCTGCCCCCAGCCCAATAAAGAGGTATGCCCATGCTACAAGCTGCTGTCACCCATATCCTTCCAGTAACCCTGATTTCACGCACGCGTATCCTGCCCATCCGCGGCAAGGTGTTGGTGCATCCCGGCCAGCGGGTCAACCCGACCGATGTGATCGCGGAAGCCCGCCAACCCGGCCAGCACCTGTTGGTAGATATTCGCCGCGGGCTGGGTCTTTCGGCGAAGAAGGATTTTGCGCCTTTTCTGGAACGGCGGGTAGGGGATAAGCTGCAAAAAGGGGATGTCATCGCGCAATCCAAAGGATTATTTGCCCGCATCGTCAGTTCTCCGGTAGATGCAGAGATCATCAGCATCTTGAACGGCAAGGTGCTTTTAGAAATGCCCGGCGGGACCATCTCGCTGAAGGCCGGCATCCCGGGTGTGGTGAGCGAAGTGCTAACCGAATACGGCGCAGAAATTGAAACCAACGGCATGTTGATCCAGGGAGTGTGGGGCAACCGTGGGATCGATCAGGGAGTGCTACTTAACCTGGCCAGTGATCCGGCCGATGAATTGACCGCTGCCCGATTGGATGTTTCCATGCGGGGCGCGGTGGTGCTGTGCGGGCATTGCAGCCAACCCGAGGCGCTGCAGGCAGCCGCCGAACTGCCTCTGCGCGGGCTGGTGCTGGGAAGCATGACTGCCAATTTGCTCCCGGCAGCCAACAAATCCTCCATTCCGATCATGCTACTGGAAGGCTTTGGGAACATCCCAATCAACGCCGCGGCCTTCAAACTGTTGAGCAGCAACGAGAAACGCGATATCACCGTTTTTGCCCAACCCTGGAACCGCACGACCGGAGAGCGCCCCGAATTGATCATTACCCTGCCGACCGACGCTGCGGAAGCAGCGCAACTGACCGATGTGACCCCCGGTCTGACCGCGCGAATCAACAGTATGCCGCATGCCGGAAAGATCGTCACGCTGGTGAAAGTGCAGGAAGGCCTCTCCGCGCTGCCCAACAAGCTGCGCGCGCCTTCGGTCCTGGTTCGCATGGAAGATAATGAACAAATCGTCGTTCCCCTGGCAAATCTTGATATTTTGAAGTAATGCCGGGCTTGCAATTTGATATATAATAAAAAGAAATGAGGAGAAGCAATCATGGCCCTATTTGATGATGACAACCAGTTCGCAGGTTTTGAAGAAGAAGAACCGGAAACCGCACCTGTGGTGGAAGCTGAGGGCGAAGGAGAAGGCGGCGAAACGCCCCCTCCATCCAGCAACCGCAACTTCATTCTGGGCATCTCCATTTTAGGCGGCATCATCCTCCTGGGTATCATTGGGGTGATCATTTTCTCCATTTTCGGCGGCGGGAATAAAACCTCTGAATATGATCAGGAGCTGGCGCTGCGCAATGCAGCCAACACCGCAACCGTGCAGGCCGCCACCGAGATTGCTGCCACCCAGGCAGCGGATCGCGAGTTTGCCCGCCAAACCTTGAACGCGCCGACCGTAACCACTTCGCCTACGCCGGTCATTTCCTTCCCCACCGAAACTCCGGCCGCCACGCAGACGAAGGTACTGCAAACCCCCAACGCCACCCAGGTGGAACTAACTCGCCAGGCGGAAGAGAAAGCCGGCACCTCCACGCCCACTGCCACACTCAGCGCCGGAGCGGCACAGACTGCCACGGCAATCGCTAAAACCGCAACAGGGGGCATGCCCGGCACTGGTTTTGCCGACGAAGTAGCCCTGCCGATGATGATCGGCCTGGCTGCCCTGCTGCTGGTAGTGATCTTCGTTGCGCGCCGCCTGCGCACAGCCGCCTAGCCTTCTCCTTTTCCTTAAATACAACAGCCTTTGACATACTCGTCAAAGGCTGTTCTTTTCAAGTTTGGCTACTGCAAAGGCTCAGACGATGGATGCCGCCACCTGCTCCCCGTAACCAAGGAGCGCTTTGACCATCTCGCGCGTACGTCCTTCCGCATATACGCGCAGCACCGGCTCGGTGCCGGAGGGACGGATGAGCAGCCAGGAATCATCAGCGAAGATGTATTTCACACCGTCGCGCTGGCTGACCTCAACGATATGCTGCCCACCGATCTCGGCCGGGTATTCACTGGCCAACCGCTCGGTCATCTGTTCCTTGGCCACCGGATGGCGCAGGCGCAGATCGGTACGCTCATAAAATGCCGGGCCAACCTGCTCCAACAGCTCATCCACCAGCTCGCCCAGTGTTTTGCCGGAGGCGGCCACGATCTCCACCAGCAACAGCCCCATGATGACCCCATCGCCTTCGGGAATATGCCCATGATAGGAAATCCCGCCGGATTCTTCACCGCCGATCAAAACATCTTCTTTAAGCATGTAATCGGCGATGTGGTTAAAGCCCACGGGGGTCTCGTGGAGGGTCAGGCCGTAATTCTTTGCCAGGCGGTCGATCATGCGGGTGGTGGATACTGTGCGCACCACCGAACCGCGCCAACCGCGTTTTTCCACCAGGTAGCGCAAGGCGAGTGCCATGATCTTATGAGGATCGACAAAATTGCCGCGTTCGTCCATGGCGCCAATCCGGTCAGCGTCCCCATCGGTTGCGAGGCCGAAGCTGCCCATACCGGTGCCAATCGCACTGGCGAGGGGGGTCAGATAGCGGCCAATCGGCTCGGGATGCACCCCACCAAAACCGGGGTTCAATTCACCACGGATCTCCTGCACCTCACAACCGGAGCCTTGCAAGAAACCGCGAATCACACCGCGCCCGGCGCCATACATTGAATCCACCACAATGCGCTGGGGGTTCTCAGCGATCACATCACAATCGATGAGGGTACGCAGGTGCTGGTAATAATCAGGAATGGGGTTAAAGCGCGTGATCAGGCCGTTCTGGCGAGCCAACTCGAATTCCATAAGGTTCGGGCCGCGTGCGCGGGCTTCGTTGTCATTCAAATAGACTTCCACCTGACGGCACTGTTCGGGCAAAGCCGAACCACCGTAGGCCGACTTGAGCTTGACGCCATTATAGCGCGGCGCATTGTGCGAGGCGGTGATCATCACCCCTCCGGCAGCGTTCAAATGGCGCACGGCAAAGGAAATGGCCGGAGTGGGCGCATCCGATTGGGAAAGATAGACCGAAATTCCGTTGGCGGCCAGTACGCGCGCCACTTCCTGCGCATAGCGGTCGGAGAGAAAACGGGTATCAAATCCCACAACGGCTTTGCGCGGATCGGGCTGCAACCCGGTTTCAATCCCATCATTCCAGGAACCGGAAGCGATTGCATCCGCGATGGCCTGGGTCACCAAACGTAAATTGGTGAAGGTAAATGTATCAGAGATGACGGCACGCCAGCCGTCGGTGCCAAAATGAATGGTCATAGATCAGTAAAACTCCTTATCAGGGGGTGGTTTGTGTAAGGCGCAAGGGGACCAGCAGAGATTGGATCACCCAACCTTCGCGCAGAACGCTGTCGCTGGCAGCGTAACGAATACGCACCCACACCTGTCCCCCGGCCTGGACAGTCTGGTCGAGGACAAAGACGCGCGTGCCGTTGTCCAGAACGGTGAGGGCAGCGGCATCGGTGCTGGGATTTTCACGCACACGCACTCCGCCGCTCTCGCCGCCATTCACCTCCATTGTGATGGGGGTGGGCGTGGGGGTGATGGAGGGGGTCGAGGTAGGGGTAAGGCTGGGGGTGAGGGTCAGGCTGGGGGTCAGCGTGGGAGGCAGGGTCTGGCTGGGAGTGGCTGTATAAGGAACGGGGGTGGGGGTGAGCGTGGGCGAAGGGGTGAGCGTAGGCGCCTGGGAGAAACGCAGGCCGGTCATACCGCCGCCCAGTGCAAACAAAGCCAGGGCAGCCACGCACACCAGGGCCAGGCCAATGCCCAAAATGTATCCGGAACCGGAAAGCGGGCGCAGGCCAAAGAGGAAGAGGATCAAAATGCCTACCAGCACCGCCCAGACCAAATGCAGGCCGAAGAGCAGCAGACCGTCCGGCCACAAGCCGGCCACCCCGCTGGTGAGGCCAAAACCCGCAGCAGCGATGGGCAAGTAGATGGTATAGGCCAGAGCCACGCTGGCAAAAGTGCGGGCGGATGGCGCGCGGGCAACGATGTAGGTGGTAACCGCCATGCCCAGCAGCAGCACCAGCCAATCTACCCAGGCGAAGTGGGTATGGTAGCCTGCCTGCTGAAGTGCAAGGCCTGGGATCCCGGCAGCAAAGGCGCCTACCAACGATCCAGAGGCAAAGACCAGCAAAGCGCCGATCAGGACACTACTTAAGGCCTGTAATAAGTAGCGAAAGGAACCAACAGCGGCAGCCAGTGAAAGACCGACAACCGGGGCCATGAAAGGCGCCAACAAGGCCGCCAACACATACAAAGCGGGGGCATCCAGTAATATGGCACAGCCCGCCACCAGACCAGCCAGGGCACTGAAGGCAATGAAATCAAAGGAGGGAGCTGCGCGTTCAGCCAATTCTTCGATGCGCTGCACGGGGCCTTCGGAACCCGGCGGCAGAACGCGGCGCTGCTGCCGCCTGCGGCGGGCAGGAGGCAGGCTTTCGGGGTCTTCAGGCAGGATCGGCTCTATGGTAGGTAAGCTCATTTGCGCAAGGTCGCTACAATTCTTAAAGGTTTTTCAAGCAATTCCAGGGCTTCCAGGATGCCCGGCACCACCAGGTCGGCGGCCAGCAGGGTGGGCAGAGCGGCACCTTCGGGTGAAAGAACACAAATCCCCAACCCGGCAACCTCCAGCATCCCGGCGTCATTGGCGCCCTGGCCAACAGCAATGACTGTGTCGGCGCCCAGGCCGCGCACATAGGCGGCTTTCTGAGCGGACTCATCCCCGGCCTGCAAACGCACTGCCGTCAGTCCCAACTGGCGATCGATCACCTCTTGCCTGCCGTGCGTATCGGCCGTGACCAGATGGATATCCAACCGGTCGGCAAGCGCAGACAGTGCCCGGGAAACCCCATCAAGCAATTTTCCGTCCACCGCCAGCGTTCCGTTCACGTCGCACACCAGATGGTTGAACTGGACCACGCCCCTGCCAGGGATTGTCAACTCAATCATGGGTTAATTATACCACCGGGTTTTCCTGTCATGGATGCCGCAAACGGCAGGCGGGCGCGGCTTAAACCTGATCGAGAGCCCGGCTTCACCAAGCCCTTTTCCTCTTGGCCTTAGAGAATACAACAGAAAGGTAGGAAATCTCAGACAGAGAAGCCCAGGCGACATGCAATGCCTTTGAAAAGGTTATGGTAAAATTCTGGCATGAAATCAATCCGCACCCTTTGGACTCTGCTTGCAGCGTTCATGCTGCTGCTGGGCGCCTGCAGCGCGCCTGGCACATCCACCCAGCCGCAGGAAGGACTGACCCCCGCAGCCAGCCCCACCCACACCACGGCAGCTTCTCCCATCGCCACGCAAACCGCCACCCAGCAACCTGAAAGGGTGATCCTGGTGGCGCCGGATAATAGCGATCCGGCTCTGACCGCCTCGACCGCAGCGGGATTGACCGCGCTGGCGGCTGCCGACGGATTGGTTTTTGAGCAAGTATCCACCCTATCCACTGCGCCTGCCAACACGCGGATCGTGGTTTTCCTTAACCCCGGGCCGGAGATCAAGGACCTGGCTGGGAACACGCCGGATGTTCAGTTCGTTGCGATTGGCGCGCTGGACTTGCAGCCGCTGAGCGCCAATTTGAACCAGATCCTGATCCAGCCGGAACAAACCGCCTTCCTGGCCGGTTTTATCGGGGCGCTGGCTGCGCCGGACTGGCGCGTGGGCGGGCTCGTGCTGGATACACCCGCCACCCTGCAGGATGCCTTCCTGAACGGCGGGCGCTATCACTGTGGGCGCTGCGCGCCGCAATACGCGCCAATCGTGCTCTTCCCGGTGGTCTCGGCCCTGCCAGCCGGGAGCGATGCTGCGTCAGGCTGGAACGCCTTCAAGAAATTGGACGAGAATTTGCTGGAAGTGATCTATGTTGATCCGGTCCTTGCCAGCCCCGAATTACTGGCGCAACTGGCCGGAGAAGGCATCGGCTTGATCGGCAGCGGCGCCCCCAGCGACGATCTGCGCCCGCAGTGGATCGCCAGCGTGCGCGCCGACAGTCTGTCTGCCTTGCAAGCGTTGTGGCCTGACCTGCTGGCCGCAAAAGGCGGCTCATCCACATTTGCCCCCCTGGTGGTGGATGAGGTGAATCCGGACTGGCTCTCGGAAGGACGCCTGCGCCTGGTGGAGGAAACAGCACAAGGATTACAGGACGGGACGATTTCTCCGGTGGTGCCTCCAGGACAATAAAAGAACAACAAAAAATGGCGGCTATGCCGCCATTTTTATTTACTTGGACCCTGCTTCCCCTTGAATTCATCCATGGTCGCCCGGCCGGGCTGGGAGATGCCTTCCCGCTTGAGCACTTTCCAGACGGTCAGGAAGAGGATCTTGATATCCAGCCAGAACGACCAGTGATCGACATACCAGACATCCAGACGGAATTTGTCTTCCCAGGAGATGGTGTTGCGCCCATTGATCTGCGCCCAACCAGTAATGCCCGGCAGGACGTCATGGCGGCGGGACTGTTCGGGCGAATAGCGTTCCAGGTAGGCCACCAGCAGGGGGCGCGGTCCCACCCAGCTCATCTCGCCGCGTAAAACATTGAACAGCTCGGGCAGCTCATCCAGGCTGCTGGCGCGCAAAAAACGCCCCAGGCGGGAGATACGCTGCGAATCGGGCAGCGGACGGCCATGCGCGTCTTGCGCTTCACGCATGGTGCGGAACTTATAAATAGTAAACACCTTGCCGCCTAAGCCGGGGCGTTCCTGACGAAAGAGCAGTGGACGGCCTTCCTTGGCCCATAGGAGCAAGGCCACCACGCCCATTACCGGCAGCGCCACCACGAATGCCAAGAGGGTAACCAGCAAGTCAAAAAGGCGCTTGGAGAGCGGCACGCCGCGCGGAAATAATTGTCCAGTCATGCAAAAATTATAACAGGAAAATCCGCCGCGAAGAAACGAAGTCGCAAAGGGACGCAAAGCAGTGAAATGATGCTTTCTTTGAACGATCGGCGCCTTGGTAGTGAGATTTTGCCTAAAAACGCTTATAATAGTAAAAATTCATTGGAGGAAAAGCCAATGCTCAAGATCACCCTCGAATACTGCACTGTCTGACACTACACCGAACGCGCCACCAGTCTGGCGGCCGAACTTTTGAAGCAATTTGAACCCGAGATCGAAAGCATCACCCTAATCCCCTCTGATGGCGGACGCTACGAGCTGACCGTCAACGGGCACCTGCTTTACTCCAAGCTGGCCACCCAGCGCCATGCCGAACCCGGCGAGGGCGTGAAACTGGTCAGAAAATTCCTAAAGGAAGGCAAGGCTTAATGACTATGAAAAAAGAAGGACGTGTTTTTTCCGGCGCCCGCCCAACCGGACGCCAACACATCGGCAATTATCTGGGCGCGATCAAGAACTACGTCGCCCTGCAGGCCGAATATGACTGTTTGTACTGCGTGGTGGACCTCCACGCCCTGACCACCCTGGAAACCACACGCGACCTGCGCCAGAACACCTATGAGATGCTGCTGGATTTCCTGGCTGCTGGTTTGGATCCCCAAAAAAGCATCATCTTCGTGCAATCACACGTGCCGCAGGTAACCGAACTGCATACCATCCTCTCCATGCTCGCCCAGCTGGGCAAGCTGACGGACCTGCCCACCTTCAAAGAAAAGGTGCGCAGCCAGCCGAACAACGTCAATTATGGGCTGGTGGGTTACCCGGTGTTAATGACCGCCGATATCGTCCTGTATAAGGCTAACTACGTGCCGGTGGGGATCGACCAGGCGCCGCATATCGAATACGCGCGCGAACTGGTGCGCACCTTCAACTATACCTACAACACCAATGTACTGATCGAACCTGAAATGAAGGTCACCAAAGTTCCCAAAGTGTTGGGCATCGACGGGCAAAAGAAGATGGGCAAGAGCGATAACAATCACATCGAACTGGCCGCCACGCCCGAAGAAACCACCGCGCGGGTGATGACCATGGTCACCGACCCGGCCCGCCAGCGGCGCAGCGACCCGGGCAACCCGGATGTTTGTAATGTATTCACTTTCCATAAGACCTTCTCCCCCAAGGAAGAAGTGGAAATGATCAACGTGGAATGCCGCCGGGCGGGGATCGGCTGTGTGGATTGCAAGAAACGCCTAGCCGCCAATTTGAACGCGCACCTGGCGCCATTCCGCGCCCGCCGCAATGAATTGAGCACCCAACCGGACTACTTGCATGATGTGCTGCACGACGGCGCGCAGCGCGCCACCGTGCTGGCGGAAGCGACCATGCAAGAAGTGCGCGCCGCGGTCGGATTTGCCGAAAAATAGGCCATGCGGGCGATCATTCAACGCGTGCAGCGCGGAGCAGTATCGGTAGAAGGCCGCAGGTTGGCTGAGATCGGCCTGGGCCTGGTGATCCTGTTGGGCGTCGGGCCGGAGGATGATGCTCAGAAGGCACAATTGCTGGCCCGTAAGATCGCCATGCTGCGCATCTTCGGCGACGAGAACGGCAAGATGAACCTTTCGCTGCTGGATGTGCACGGCGAAGCGCTGGTCATCTCGCAATTCACCCTCTTTGCGGATACACGCAAAGGAAACCGCCCCTCCTTCACCGGCGCGGGAGCGCCTGAACAGGCACGAGACCTGGTGGAACGCTTTGCAGATTTTCTGCGCGCTGAGGGCGTGCCGACGGGCTGCGGGGAATTCGGCGCGCACATGCTGGTGGAGATCGAAAACGACGGCCCGGTGACGATCAGCCTGGAAAATTAATCGCTGCTTTTAGCGGCATCTGATGAAGAAACAAAAAACTAGGCGGCTTGCGCCGCCCAGTTTTTTGTTTGTATTACCGGAAAGCTTTAGTAGATGACCGGTAAGTAGAAGAAGAACGGATTGAGCGTCACTTCCAGGGTGAAGGTGGCGGTATCCGTATTTCCGTGGCCGTCAGAAACGGTCACTACAAGGATGTACTCGCCGACGTCTTCATTGGCAGGGGTGCCGCTGAAGGTGCGGGTGACCGGATCAAAGGTCAACCAGGACGGCAGAGGATCGCCATCCCAGGTAGCCGAGTAGGTCAGCGTGTCGCCGTCCGCATCCGTACCGGCGGGAACCGTGTAGGTGTGGGCTTCGCGCGCCAGCCATTCGACATCCGAGATCGCAGCCGCAACCGGAGCGTCCTGAACCGGGTTGACCGTGATGATTACCTCAGCCTGATCGACCCAGCCCTTGGCAGGGAAGGTCACCATGCTGTAGACGAAGCTATCGGTTCCGTACCAATCCTTCTCCGGGATGTAGGTGAAGGAACCGTCGCTCATCAGGGTCAACTTGCCGTGAGAGGTGCCGCTCACCAGAGCTGCAGCCACAGCAGAGCTGGCTGGGCTAAGATCATTGTCCAGCACGCCAGGAGCCGCCACAGTCAGGGTAACATCCTCGTCCGTGGTGTAGGCGTCATCCAAAGCGTGCGGGCCGAACATAGTTTCAGCCACAGCGTTTTCAGGTTTAGTGTATACGGAATCCGTGTCATGGACAGCGGTGTTAATGATGGGATCGGCAGCGTCGCCATCCACGGTCACCTGGTAGGTGATCACGGTGGCGGGCGGTTGGACCTTGGCCCAGTCAAAGCAGATCGCCATGCCGTTCACAATGGTATTCAGTTGAGCTGCGTCATTGTAGGCATACTGCGTGCCCATGGTGCCGTCCACGTTTTCCAGTCCAACCGTGCCAATGGCATCATCGAAGATCCCAGGGGTGATGTTGTCAAAGGCGTAGGTGATCTCGTACGCACCGGGGGTGTCATCCGGCTGGAGGAGATAACCGATCTCGAAGTCGAGGGTCTTGGTGGGATCGCTCTTCAAGGCCGCATCGTCATACTCGATGGTGGCCAGGGAGGTGGTATCTCCAACCATGGTAACGCCCTTGTTGGTGGCCGCATCGTAGGTGATGACCAGGTCACGCCAGAACATTGCCATCAAGTTGTTCGGAACAGTGGGATCCGGAAGATCCTGGTTGACCGCCGAGGTCCCCGCGCCGTCGAACATTACATAACCATCGTCAGTGAACTCAATGCCGGTGTAATCCGTTCCATAGTAATTGAAGGGATTGTACGAGCTGAAGGTGCCATACCAGAAGCCATCGCCGCTGACGCCGGAGGAAGCGCTGAAGCCATAGCTGGTCGTCTTCCAGTCGAGGTAGTCATCGGTAGGATTGCCATCAGCATACCAGCCCATGGTACAGGCCGGATTTACCAGGCTGGTGGTCATGACATAATCGCGTGTGCTGGCGCCTGGCACAAGGCCGGTCCAGGTGATAGTGTCGGTACCCGAGTCATACACCGCACCGCCCGTGGCCGAGCCGGGCACATAGGTGGTGCCGGCCGGGATGGCGTCAGTGATGGTGTAAGTGGCATCGTTGACCTTGTAGTTGTTGAGCGTCAGCGTGTAGGTGAGCGTGTCGCCAGTGTTGACAACTTCTTTGTCGGCGGTCTTAATCACATCATCGGGACCGCGGCGGATATCCACCTGGGTGTAACCGATATAGCCGGCGCAGGCCGCATCAGCGCACACATCCACATAACCGTACAGACGGTCGCCTTCTTCGGTATCCTCGTTCCAGGCATAGTCCAGGCTGAAGGGAGTGACGCCGGGGTTGGTGGCCGGGCCGGTGACGGTCAGGTTGCCGTTATCAGCCACAGGAACCACACCGGTTGCCAGGGTGACCGTGTCGCCAACCGATCCATCAAAGTTGGAGATCACGATCCAGTACGGGTAGGTGCTGGACGAGTAGACATCGATGGCAGAAATGTATTCCAGAACCGCACCGGTGGCACTTTGGTAAAGCACCTCATCTTCACTGGGCAGGCCGTCGCCGTTGAAGTCATACCCGACATACATATCGAGGTCGTAGGAAGTGGATTCGGTGATCTCCGCCACCAGGCGAACCGAGTAAGCCGGAACGGTGATGTAATCGAAGTAGACCTGGCTGACATCGTCAAAGGGATCGCCGGGGGTCGGGTCGGGATTGAGCACGAAGGTGTTCAAATCCGCCTTGACCAGGCCGTAGACATAGGTGGTCAATTCAGTGATCTCGATCGCCACCAGGTCGCTCAAGGTTTCGCCGTCCGCATCGCGATAGGTGTCGAACTTGACCAGGTTGGGCAGGTTGCCGGCAGAGGGCAGGACAGCCAGCGGCAGGTGGGCGTTAGAGATAGCTTCGGTGTAATTGCCGATGGTGACGTCATCCACATACCAGACGTCTGCATCGTTGCCGGTGTACAAGAAGGCCAGCTTGACGGTCTTATTGGCATAGGCAGCCAGAGGCAATTCCCAATACAGCCAGGAATCATTCCCTGCAATCTCGCCTACCAACGCATAGTTGGTCGGCGGGGCGCTGCAGTCATTGGTGGTGTCGCAAGCATAGACGTAGTGGCCCTGATAATATTCCGAGTAAAGATCATATTCCCAGAAAGCGAGGAAGGGATCATCACCCAATGGGAGGGCGGGAGTGATCAACCACCCATTCTGGTCTCCTACGTTGCTGAAGGTGTGATAAGCAGCCTTCTGACCGCTGCTGCGCAACCAGGTGCTGCCACCACCGTCTGCATTAACAACAGTCCAATCGGTGGGCGGGAAAGTGGTGGCGGTAAAGCCCTCGTAGAAGCCCAGATCGGCATGCTTGCTGGTGGTCTCGAAAGTGACCTTGCCGTAGGACCAGGTATCCATGGTCAAGCCGGTGACATCCGCGGTGAAAGTAACTTCCTGAGTGTCGCCGGGCAGGATGGTGAAGGTGCTGGGGGTGACCGTCACCCAGGCCGGCGCGACAGCGGTGTAGGTGGCTTCGGCATTGGAAACGCTGGTGAAGGTGCGCTTCCAGGAGCAGGTGCCCACGCAGGTGCTGTCGTAGAGGCTGGCCAGGTTGAGGGTTTGCGGATCGCCACCCGTGGAAGGATCGGCGGCTACGTACTTGGCAATGGTCTCATCCATTACCAGGCCGGTGTAGGCGGTCACATCCAGGGCTACACGGCCGGAGCCCATATCCTGCGGGTTCGCGGCGCGCACGCCCTCGCCCCACGCGGAGCGGTCGGCCTTCATGTTGTCGTTGGCGGTGAGCATCATGGCCGACTTGATCTCGGCCACGCTCCAATCCGGATGCAGCGACATGATCAAAGCGGCCGAGCCGGCGTTGTGCGGGCTGGACATCGAAGTGCCCTGGTAGAGGTCCAGTTCGTAGTCGGAGGTGGGGGCGATGGAGGCATCTGCCACAGCGGCGAGGATGCTGACGCCCGGAGCCGTGATATCCGGCTTGAGCACATCAAAGGTGGTGTTGGGGCCGAAAGAGCTGAAAGCAGCCACAATATCCTGGTAATTGGCATCGACGATGTAAGCCACCGTTGCGCCAATATTTACCGTGGCGGTGGGATTGGCATCGATCCAGGCTTTGATCGCCAGGCCGTCTTCCATACTGATCATCGAAGTGGGACCGACCACACCGGACATACCCGCAGGCGGGCCGGTGCGGCTGTTGAAGATGATCACATATTCGGCGCCGGCAGCCACAGCATTGGCTTCCTTTTCAGAGAAGTTGCAGGTGCCGCGCTGGATCAGGGCCACCGAGCCGGTGAAGTAATCGGCCGGGAAACCTCCGGATGCGGTACAACCAGTGATATTGGCAGCGGAGTACTTGATCGGCTTGCCGACAATGTCAGCAACCAGGTTGGCGCCGGAGGGAACCGCGCCCATGCCGGTCAATTCCGGGGGAACGGTGCCGGGTCCGGCGATATCCACCGGCAGGGCAAAGATGCGGGCATGAGTGGAGGCAGCCACGGTGGCGACCCAGGGCGAGCGGTGCGCCACGGAGGAAGCGCCGGTGGTGTCACCAGCATTGCCAGCCGAGGTGGAAACGAAAATGCCGGCAGCGGTGGCGCTCAGGAAGGCCTGTTCCACCGAGTCGCCATAGGGATTGGCGCCGCCGGAGATCGAGTAGTTGATCACATTGACGCCATTAGCAATGGCATCATCCACAGCTTTGACCGTGGCATCGCCGTAGCAGGCGCCGTTGGGGGGGGTGGGCACGCAGACATCAAAAGAGATGATGCGGGCATGGGGGGCCACACCGCTGATCTCCACATCGATGCCGTCATAGGTCACCGCAATGTGGTTACCGGCGACCGTGCTGGCGGTGTGTGAGCCGTGACCTTCCGAATCCTCGGGGGTAATGACCTCATCCGGATCGCCGCGAACATAGGTGAAGGCGCCGATCAGCTTGTCATTACAGGCCGAATCGTAAGCCGCATCGTACTGTTCGGTGTTGGTCGGGTCGCAGACGCCCAGGTAGCTGCCGGTCGAGTCTGGATAGACATAGGGGTCGATCGTCGAGGTTTCGGCAAAAGAGGGATGGTCAAAGTTGATACCGGTATCGATGATACCGACAATGATGTCCTCACCCTCGGTTCCCAGGCCGCTGGCGGTATCGCCGTTCCAGATCGCGGGAGCGCCGATCAGGGTCGGGCCAACATCCGTCGCAACGGTCTCTACCGGAGCCAGAAGGATCTGCTTCACCCCGGGAACCTTGGACAGTGTAGCAACTTCGTCGGGGGTGAGGTAGAGGGAAACGCCGTTGGTGGCATATTGATAGGTAAAACGCGCCTTGGGTTCATAACCGAGGGCTTTGGCAGCGCTCACCATGAAGGCCGCCTGTTTGTCCTTCAAATAGGCCACGTAGGCTTTGCTGTCCGCGCTCTTTACATCCAGCCGGGTTTGGCCGGTCGCGCTGGGAGAGGTGGCTTTCAGGCCAGCCACACCCCCCGCGTAGGTCGCCAGCGGAGCATCTTGCAGCGTGACAACGTAGTAAGCAGGGCCATCGGAAATTACGTTGGCCTCAGCCTGGGTAACCTTGGCTGATTCAACGTCCGATGTCTTGGGGGTCATTCCCCGAGGCTGCAACTCGCCGGTGGCCGGCGTGCGATGCACGACGGGCTGGCTGGTTGGAGTGGGAGTTTGCGCGCTGGCAGGCATGACGATCATCGACATGATCACCAGCACAGAGATGAGTTGGAACAAACGTGATTTCATTGACCTTTCTCCTCGAAATGGAATGAAAAACTGATTGCGGTGTTCATTACCGCGGGACACGCCAAATAAGTTGACGATCACCTCCTCTCTAACTATGCGGTTAAGCGACAACGACGCCGGTGAGTTTCCGACGCGCGTCTTGACTAAAAAGAGAACTGGGAAAGTGGTAGGTACAAGTCTGGCAACTACATCACATAGGAAATGGACGTACCTGGATAGGATTTACCGAGTCCTAATCCAGTTTAACCATTATATGCTAACCCAAGCGGGCATGTCAAGTTAGTGATGTCCCTTAAAAAGGGATGAATGCAACCCCCATACAGGTATATTTATGATATTTGCCTGTTTTCACAGGCAAATATCATAAATGATCATAATTCCTGACGCCCGGCCAGGGCACGTAAAAGGGTGTTTTGGTCGGCGTATTCCAGATCACCACCCACGGGCAGGCCGCGGGCCAGGCGAGTGAGGCGCAGGTTGAAGGGAGCTAACTGCTGGCGCAGGTAGAGGGCAGTAGCGTCGCCTTCCATGCTGGGATTGGTGGCCAGGATCACCTCGCGCACCACGCCTTCGGCCACACGCTCGATCAAAGGGCGGATCTTCAGGTCGGAGGGACCAATCCCCTCCACCGGAGAGAGCAGGCCATGCAAAACGTGGTAACGCCCGTTGAACCCACCGGTGCGCTCCAGAACCAGCACGTCCAGCGGCTCTTCCACCACGCACAGGGCGCTATCGTCACGGCGCGGGTCGGCACAGATCTCGCACAGCTCCTGGTCAGAGCGGGTAATATTAAAGCATCGCCGACACAGCCCGGTGGATGATTTGAGCTCCAGAAGAGCCTCCGCCAGTTGGCGGGAAAGATCTTCCGGCGCGCGCAGCAGGAAAAAGGTCAGGCGGGAAGCCGTCTTGGGGCCAATTCCCGGCAGGCGTTCCAGCGCGTTGGTCAGGTTGAGGATCGCTTCAGGCAGGATCGCCATAGCACGGGGTTAAAAGCCCAATCCCATTCCGCCCAGGCCGCCGGCCAACGGCCCCATGCGTTTGGCCTGCAGTTCGCGAGACTGGTCAAGGGCCAGATTAACCGCGCTCAAGATCAAGTCCTGCAACATCTCGGCGTCGGCATCCTTAAGCAGGTCCGCGTCGATCTCAACGCCCTTGCAATGCTGATCGCCGGTCATGGTCACCTTCACCGCGCCGCCGCCCACGCTGGCGGTAACTGTTTCCTCCGCCAGAGCTGCCTGAGCGGCTTCCATTTGTTCCTGCAGCTTGCGCAGCTGGCCCATCATACCAGCCTGTCCGCCCATGCCGCCACCCGGTGCTCGATTAAATCCTTTAGCCATTTGTTATTCTCCTTCACTAATTTTTAACCGCAAATAAACGCGGATAAACGCAGATGATGTCAGTATATCCATGATCCATTCGTTCTTTATGTATCCAGCTCTCCTCGCGCACTTTGCGTTTCATGCTCTTTCTATTCCTTCTGCACGATCTGGCCGCCCAGGTTGAGGGCGGTGCCAACCATACCGTCGGAATCCACGCCCAGATCATTTGGGTTCTGGGTAGCTCTGGCGCCCATCACCGCACAGACCACTGCCAAGTCTATTCCCACCACCTGGCGGATCACCTCACGGATGAGCTGGATATTCTCCCCCTGCTCCATTTTTGTCTTGAGCAAGTCGCTGGCAAAACCCAGCACCAACGCACCGTCGCGCACAGCCAACGGCTTGCAGGAGTTCAGCAGGCCCTCGGTTTGCGAACGCTGGCGCTTGACCTGGGCACGGATCCTGGCCCAGTTCTGGGTGATGCTTTGTAGATCAATCCCAGGGGTTTGAGCCGGAGATGGGGATACGGGTGGAGGCGCGGCTGGAACCGATTTTTCCACCGCATTCGCGGGGGATGGAGCAGTCAGCTCCTCATGCGGGGCAGCGGCAGGCGCCTGAACGGACGGCTGCACAGCCGGACGTACGGCCGGCGCGGAAGGGGTAACCGGAACAGCAGCGGGCGCCTGGGCGGGGCCTCCCACCGCTTCGGCAAAAGCCAGTTCGAGCAACAAGGAAGGCTGCCAACCGCTGCGCACATCGCTGGCGGCGCTGTTGAAAAGGCGAATGCACTCCAGCAAATGGGGTACTTCAAAACGCCGGGCGTGCTCGGCCATGCGGGCACGCTGCTCGGCGGGTACATCCACGCCTTCACCGCTGCCCATACGGAGAAGCAGCAGACCGCGTAAATATTCGACGACCTGGCGGGCAAACTGGCGCGCATCACTGCCGCCATCCAGGGCGTGATGGATGCACTCCAACCCGGCGGCCGGGTTGCTATCCAGGATAGCCCCGGCCAGATCGATCACCGCCTGGCTGGTGGCGGTGCCCAGGACAGTCTGAGCCGATTCCAGGGTCACCTGCTCGCCGGTGGAGGCAAGCTGGTCGAGCAGAGAGATGGCGTCGCGCATGCAGCCGGTGGATTGGCGCGCAATGAGAGTGAGCGCCTCGTCATCCACCTGCAGCTTTTCCTCCTCGCACAGGTGCTTGAGCAGCTCCACGATCTGCGCCAGGGGAATACGGCGGAATTCATGGCGCTGGCAGCGCGAAAGCACGGTGGCGGGGATCTTGTGCACCTCGGTGGTAGCGAGGATGAAGATGGCGTGGGCGGGAGGCTCCTCGAGGGTCTTCAAGAGAGCATTGAAAGCCGCGCCAGAAAGCATGTGGACTTCATCTATAATGTAAACCTTGTAGCGTCCCTGGCTGGGCGAAAAATTGATCTTGTCGCGCAAGTCGCGCACATCATCCACGCTGGTATTGGAGGCCGCGTCGATCTCGATCAAATCCAAGAAGCGGCCCTCGTTAACAGCCTGGCAATGTTCGCAATGATCACAGGGGCGATCGGCCAAATCCTCGGCCAGGCAGTTGACTGCTTTGGCAAGCAGGCGGGCTGTGGTGGTCTTGCCGGTGCCGCGCGGTCCAGCAAAGAGGTAAGCATGGGCCACGCGTCCGGCGCGCACCGCATTTTGCAGGGTATGGATGATATGCTCCTGCCCTACCACCTGGTCCCACAAGCGGGGACGCCATTTTCGGTATAAAGCCTGCGACATGGGTTCCTCTTATTCCTCGTCCGCGACCAAGGCCGCCAATTCTGCCTCAGCATCCAGGGTGGGGCGTTCAAAACCCCAGCCCGGGACGCGGACATTGTACCCTATAATCTGCCGATTGAGTGCGGCAATCCGGCGGGTGAAGGAAGCGCGCAATTCCTCCCGCTCCAGGCGGCTGCCGGCCATCCGGTATCCGCGCCGGAATTCACAGCGCAGCGCAACCAGGTCTGCCTCAATCTCCCGGCGGGCTTCCATCCAGGCGGGGGCAAATCCCTGGGCGCGTAGCAGATGCTGGGCCAGGCGTTGATCCGCGGGGGTGAGGGCATCCTCCTCCAGGTGGAGGGGTTTGCCACGGCCGGTAAGCGCATCAAACTTACCCTCCTGCATGGCCCGGCGGATCTTGTCTTCAGCAATTCGTTCGAAAGAGCTCATCTCCCAGCCTTTTTCGCAGAATGTTCCTAGGGGAGCGTATAGCTGGCACGCTCCTGCCCAAGAGGATCAAGGATACGCACCTTTTCTTGCGGCTGCCAGGCGGGACTTTGCAAGCCCCAAAAAAGCGTAATGGGATTGTTGCTACCGGCGCGGGAATAGATCTGCAACGCAGAGTCTTTGGAAAGGATCAGTTCCGGGAAGATAAAGGCATTGCCCTGCTCATCGATCATGCGCCAATCCTTAAGCTCCAGATCACCGCTGCTGACATTGCGCAGCATCACGACCTCGTTCTGCAAATCGCCTGCCCCAAAGACATTCTGTACCTGTACGAGTGGTTGATCAAGCGGCGGCAGGTTGGTTTGCCCGCCGGGAAGGGTGGGAGTGGAAGTGGGCAAGGTCGGGGGGGTAGGGAGCGCCTGGGTGCAAGCCGGGTTTCCAGCATTCCACAACAGCAAGACGATCAATGTGGTGAGGGCTGAAACGAAGATGTTCAGGAAGAGATAGGGCAAAGAACTGCGGGATTTCATACTTGAATGATAGCATATTTTATTTCTTTATAGGGTGTTTTAGGTTAGAATCTTGCTATGAGATACCTGATCGACGGACACAACCTGATCCCCAAGCTGGGCTGGAAACTGGATGCCTTGGATGATGAAATGCGCCTGGTGGAATGGCTGCAAGCCTTCTGCCGCGGCGCACGCACCCAGGTGGAGGTGTATTTTGACCGCGCGCCTGCGGGAAGGTCCGGAACGCAGCGATTCGGCAATGTAACAGCCCATTTTGTTCGCGAGGGACTGCCCGCTGACGAAGCCATTATCCGTCGGGTGATCCAGATGGGCAAAACGGCTGGAAATTGCACAGTGGTTACTTCCGACCGGCGTATCCAGACCAACGTGAAAGCATCGCACGGCAAGGTGATCAGCAGCGAGGCATTTGTTGAATTAGCGCGGGAAGCCCTGGCGCACAGCAGCGGAAAAGGACAGACGGGGGGACTTTCAACAAATGAAGTGAACGAATGGATGGACTTGTTCCGGGGAAAGAAAGAGAAAAACTCTTAGTTTAATTTAATACAAATTAGATAAATATAGTGTATATTTAGCCCAGACACACTCCTTATTGGTATTTCAATCGTGTCTTCATCAAAAGTAAGGAACCGACGTGTCCCCCCCATGCTGGTACACCCCTTTTGATGATATTCCCTCCCTGATGTTGACCGGCTTGTCCCCCCCAAGCCGGTCAACGCGTTTAAACAAGACAAGCTGTTATAAACCGGGTATAATAGAAATATGCCCCAGTAGCTCAAACGGACAGAGCAAGGCACTCCTAACGCCTAGGTTGAGAGTTCAATTCCCTCCTGGGGCACAAGTTCCAAGAATCAAGTAGGTTGAGAGCCCCCGGACGGGGGTGTTATTCCATTCCCTCCTGGGGCACAAGTTCCAAGAATCAAGTAGGTTGAGAGCCCCCGGACGGGGGTGTTATTCCATTCCCTCCTGGGGCACAAGTTCCAAGAATCAAGTAGGTTGAGAGCCCCCGGACGGGGGTGTTATTCCATTCCCTCCTGGGGCACAAGATTTAACACAGTTTTTGGATGGCAAAGCCATCCAAAAACTGTGAGATTTTGATATTATTACACAAGTTGAGTATCACCGGATGCAATTTCTACTCCGGCTCAACCGCCACAACTACTTTCCCATGCGCGTGGCCCTGGGAAAGGTAGCGCATGGCCTCGGGGGCTTCAGATAGAGGATAGGTCCGGTCGATGACAGGATGGATGCTCCCCTCGGCGACCAATCGGATGATCAGCTCCAGATCTTTCTGGTTAGCCTTGGCGGCCAGAAAGCGCATTTTCCTGCTTCCAATCGAGAGCAAAGCTCCGAAGAGGATAGTCTTGAGCACCTGGGACAGCGCACCCCCCACCAGGACGAAGATCCCTCCGGATGCCAGAAGGCGCCTGTATGTTAGAAGAGGATTGTTCCCATTGACGGCCAGGATCAAGTCGTAACGTGCAGCGGTGCGGGTGAAATCTTCCTGAGAGTAGTCGATCACATGATCCGCACCGATAGAGCGGACCAGCTCGGTATTTTTCGGTCCGCACACGCCAGTCACTTCAGCCCCAAAGTAATGGGCGAGTTGAACGGCAAAGGTTCCTACCCCCCCACCCGCGCCGCAGATCAACACCTTCTTGCCGGATTGGATCTTGCCCAGGTTGCGCAGCGCTTGCAGGGCGGTGAGCGCCGCCATGGGAACTGCCGCCGCATCCTGAAATGATACGCCAGACGGTTTCAACGCCAGGAGATTTTCCGGCGCCGCGACATACTCGGCAAACCCACCAAAACCGCTGGAGGAGAGATCGCCAAAAACCGCGTCGCCCACTTGCAAGGCCTTGACCTGGCTGCCCACGGCCTCCACCCGCCCGGCAATGTCGGCGCCAAAGATCTTCCGCTTGGGAATGATCCCCATGTGCATCGAGCGGTAGTCCGCCGCGTTGACCGATACGGCCTTGATATTAACCAGTACCTCGCCCTCTGCCGGCACCGGGATCTCCACTTCGCTCAATTCCAGGACGTCTTTCCTGTTTCGCCTGCTGTACACAACCGCTTTCATCATCTACTCCTTACTCATTTCTCGGTAACAACATAATCAAACACTTCGCCGATCTTGACCCCGAACACGTCCGCAATGCGGAAGGCCAGCTCCAGCGAGGGCGAATACTTGCCCGCTTCCACGGCGAGGATGGTCTGCCTGGTGACCCCCGCCTTTTCGGCCAGTTCCTGCTGGGTCATCTCGTTCGCAAAAAAACGCAGTTTTCGAATATTGTTGGTGATCTGGATTTTTTTAGCCATTTTTTACCCCGTTCCGATAGTAATACAACTGGGTCGACCCTTCCAGCAGCGAACCTAGGGAGAAGGAAATGAAAAGGATGTTGAGCATGACCGCCGCCGAATAGCCCAGCACCAGCGCCACCAGCCCGGCCACAAACCCGATCCCGGCCACGGCAAAGCCCACCCGCATGGATTTCAGTTCGATCAGCTTATCCATCTCGTCCTCGACCATTTCAGCCCCGATCGATTTTTCGATCACTTGATCATCGCAATTCTCGTCGCGGATCTTCTCCTTCACAGCAATCGAGACCGACAGCAGGATGTGGAAAATAATCTGGATTATGATCGATGCGACCACGCCGATGCCAATAAAGATCAGGATCGTGCCCGCCCAAAATTTCAGATCGTCCGCCGCCGGATAATAATTTAACGCGTACACGCAATATGCGGTCAGGACCAATACTCCTGTAACAATGCTGGTGATCGTTCGTTTTTCCTGGTATGACATGATAAAAATACTCCTTTTTTGAATGTCTTGTTTGATAAACATATAGTAACATTAATTTATCATAATGTCAAGTATTTTTAACATATTGTATATCATTATTAACGTAAATACGGGGTAAGGAAGAAGAGGTTTTAGGGTATGCGCTTTGGCAAGCGCATAGAGATCGTCGGCGGCCTGGTACTGATCAGCATCGGCCTGCGCATCGTCATCGAACACCTGGCAGGGAAACAGCCGAAAAATCGTTCTTTTGGAGGGGCGCTTTTTCGCCTGCGTGTGAGATAATAGTCTCATACTCACACGCGAGGTACGCTTTCCATGGAAAAACACATCCTGATCATCGGCGCGGGGATAGCCGGGCTGGCCGCCGGATGCTACGCCCGCATGAACGGCTATCGCGCCACCCTCCTTGAAATGCACAATCTGCCCGGCGGTCTGTGCACTGCCTGGGAGCGCAAAGGCTATATCTTCGATGGCTGCATCCACTACCTGTTTGGCTCGGGAGAAGGGCAGCCCTTTCACGAGATGTGGCGTGAACTGGGCGCCGTGCAGAACCGGCCCATGATCCACCATGAAGAATACCAGCGCATCACGGATGGGGAACATACCCTGACCGTGTTCACCGATCCCGACCGCCTGCAAGCCCACATGTGCGAGATATCTCCTGCCGACTCGAGGCAAATCACAAAATTCTGCGATGGCATCCGAAAATTCACCCGCTTTGATATGTCGGCTATGTACCGCGTGCCCAAGGCGATGATGAAGGGGCTGGAATGGGCGCAATTGGGCAAAGCCATGCTGCCCTACCTGATGCCGATGCTGGAATGGGGGCGCTTGTCGGCCGGCGAATTTGCCGCCCGCCTCAAACATCCCTTCCTGCGCCGCGCTGTGGCGCAGATGTTTTCGTGGGATGAAGCCCCCATGATGATGGGCATGTCGCTGCTGGCCTACATGCACACCGACAATGCCGGGTTCCCCCGCGGCGCCTCACTGGCTTTTGCCCAGGCGATCGAGAAACGCTTCCTTGACCTGGGTGGTGAGATTCGCTACAACACCCAGGTAGAAAAAATACTGGTAGAGAACGGGCGCGCCGCGGCGCTGCGATTGTACAATGATGAGATCCTGCCTGCTGACCTGATCATCTCAGCTTGCGACGGGCGCGGCACGATCTTCGATATGCTGGGCGGGGAATTCACCGACCGGCGCATCCGCCGCATGTATGACGGTCACCTGCCCATCCACAGCATGATGCAAATTTCGTTGGGGGTCAACGCCGACCTCTCCTCTGAACCGCATTGGGTCACCCATCTGCTGGAGCAGCCGGTATTGATCGCCGGGGAGCCGCGCAGCGAGATTGGCATCAAGCACTATTGCTTTGACCCCTCGCTGGCTCCCCAGGGCAAATCGGTCATCGAGGTGATCGCGCGCACGCACTACCCCTATTGGCAGCGCATCTACGGGCGGCGCATTTATGACGAAGAACAACGCCAGGTTTCTTCCATCCTGCTCGAGCACCTAGAAGGCTGGCATCCCGGGATTTGCGCTAAAATAGAGGTGGTGGACGAAGCCACACCCCTGAGCTACGAGCGTTACACCGGCAACTGGATGGGTTCCACCTGCGGCTGGCTGATGACCAAGGACACCATGCCGATGCTCATCCAGGGCGTTCCCAAAACTTTGCCGGGGCTGAAGAACTTTTACATGGCCGGGCAGTGGGTGGAGCCGGGCGGCAGTGTCCCGCTGGCCGCTGCTTCCGGCAAGAACGCCATCCAGGCCCTTTGCGCAGCCGATGGAAAGAAGTTCATCGCCATCATTCCTTAAAATATCCCAGGAGATTTTGCATGTCCCTAGACGTTGCCACCATTCGCGACCAATTCCCTGCCCTGCGCATGCAGGCCCAGCAGCCCGATCCGGCGCTCTTCTTGGATAACCCCGGCGGGACGCAGATCGCCCAGCCGGCCATGGAGCGCATGTTCTCCTACCTGGTGGAACATAACGCCAACCACGGCGGGGCTTTCCTCACCAGCCGCCTTTCGGATGAAGTGCTGGAGGAAGCCCATACCGCGATGGCCGACCTGTACAACGCCGCCTGTATGGAGGAGATCGTCTTCGGCAATAACATGACCAGCCTGACCCTGCAAATGAGCCGTTCGATCAGCCGCACCTGGCGACCCGGCGAAACCATCCTGGTCACCCGGCTGGATCACGATGCCAATATTACTCCCTGGGTGCTGGCAGCTGAGGAACGCGGCTGCAAGGTGCGATGGGTGGATTTTCACCCTGAAGACGGCACGCTTGACCTGGAAGACTTCCAGCGTGCGCTGGAGGACTCGTTCCACCCACGCCTGGCCGCGTTTGGTTACGCTTCCAACGCACTTGGGACGATCAACCCGGTGGAGAAGCTGACCCGCATGACGCACGAGGCCGGCGCACTGGTCTATATTGACGCAGTGCAATATGCTCCACACGGGCCGATCGACGTGCAGCGTCTGGGGTGCGATTTCCTGGTTGCTTCCGCATACAAGTTCTTTGGCCCGCACGCGGGCATTCTCTACGGGCGCAACGAGCTGCTGGAAGAACTGTATGCCTACAAAGTGCGTCCTGCGCCCAACCTGCCGCCGGGAAAATTTGAGACCGGTACGCAAAACCATGAAGGGATGGCGGGCGTGCTTGGTGCTGTGGACTACCTGGCCTGGTTGGGGGATGGATTTGGCAAAGAGTACGACGAAAGTTATTCCGCTGAATTTAGCGACCGCCGTCTGCTGCTTAAGAAAGGGTTGGCGGCGGTGCGCGCCTATGAACTGGAGCTCAGCCGGGCGTTGCTCTCCACCCTGAGCAAACTGCCTGGCGTCCAGATCTACGGATTAGACGACCCGCGCCGCCTGGACGAACGCGTGCCGACCTTCTCGTTCACCCTGGCAGGGCATACTCCGCGCCAGATCGCCGAATACCTGGCTGAACAGCATATTAACGCCTGGAGCGGCAATTATTACGCTCTGGCGATCACCGAACGATTAGGGCTGGAGGAAAGCGGCGGGATGCTGCGCGTCGGCGCGGTGCATTACAACACCCTGGAAGAAGTGGCTCGCCTGGGCGAAGCGTTGAGCGCCTTGCGATAACTGGACAACTGAACAAGCATCAAATTCAACAATCGACCAAGCACAAAAGAGGCTCTGCCCGCTATACTGCAAGCATGTTCACACATCCGGATTATCATTACCGCGCCGGGGGCATTGTGGTGTGTCGTAATCACATTCTACTGTGCCGTTCGGAACATGAAGAATATTGGTCGCTCCCCGGCGGGAGAATGCGCCTGAATGAACAGGCCATCGCCGCCTTGCAGCGTGAACTACATCTGCAAACCGGCATCAGGCCGGTGGTTGGCCGCCTGATCTGGGTGGTCAATGCTTATTTCCAGGCCCAGGGCGACCTCCAGCACGAAGTCGGGTTATATCACCTGGTGCAATTTCCTTGCGAGTCCGCCATTTATCACATCGAAGAATCCTTTGTCAGCCAGGAAGAAAACGGAACGCCGCTACGCTTCCAATGGTTCCCACGCCAGGCCGATCTACTGGAGCGCCTGCCGCTGACGCCTAAATTCCTCTCTCGCGCGGTGGAAAAATTGCCCGCCAATCCCGAGTATATTGTCTTTCGCGATTCCAGTGCTAAAATAGCCCTGTAAACCGATAAAAAAACACTTCCCAAAATTTGGGAAGTGTTCTTATTTACTCAATATCCGGTTCATCATCGTCGGGCAGGCGGCGGATCCAAAGGAGCAACACCTGTCCATCGTCGGTGGGCACGCTGCGCGCAGCAAAAATAGGTGCACGCTCTTCCAGTCCCAGGTGGTTGCGGTAGTGCAGGTAGATATTCTCCTGGTGGCTCCAGGCACGGTGACAACGCTCTACCAATGCAGGGCCATTGAAGGTGCGCAATCGGGTGAGCGCCATGCCAAAAAGCTCGGAGCTCTCGTTCAGTCCCAGCGCCCAGCCGTCATCCACCTGTTCAAAAGTCGGTGGAGGGCCTTCAATAATAGTGATCTTCTCATCCATGCGCAAAATCATACCATAGTTTTCAGGTTTGAGGGAATTCTCAACCTGGGGCTTCCAGGCCGTGCGCCAACAGCAGGTCCTCGTTGCGCAGCAATTCAGTCGTCACGCCATCCGCCACAATCTGGCCGCCGTCCATCACCACCATACGCGGGAGCAGTTCACGCGCCATGGCAAGGTCATGAGTAGCCACCAGCATGGTCTGTGGCAGTTCGCGCAACAAATGAATTAGCTCGCGCCGGGCGCGCGGGTCCAAGCCAGCGGTTGGCTCATCCAGCACCAATACCTCCGGCTGCATGGAAAGCACGCTGGCGATGGCGATGCGCTTCTTCTCTCCAGTGCTAAGGTGATGGGACACGCGCCCAACATACTCGCCCATGTGGACAGCCTCCAGCGCGTCTGTTACGCGAGCCTTCACTTCCACAGCAGGCAGACCCTGGTAGATCGGCCCAAAAGCCACATCATCAAAGACGGTGGGGGAAAAGAGTTGGTCATCTGGCAGCTGGAAGACCAGCCCGACCAGCGCACGGATGCGCCCCAGATTGGTTTTGTTCAATTCCAGTCCGGCGATCTGCAGGCGGCCTTGCCCTTCCAGGATACCATCCAGGTGCAACAACAGGGTGGATTTTCCCGCTCCGTTTGGGCCAACGAGAGCTACCTTATCGCCCGGCTGAACATGAAGATTGATATCCTTAAGCGCCTGGTGTCCGTCCGGGTAGGCAAAGGAAAGGTGTTCAATATGGACAGCGTGATGCATGCGGCTCCTCTATCTCCAAAACAAGATCGCAAAGGATAACAGGACCGCCAGGAGGGCCAAACCACCGCCCAGGAGCCACCACCCGCCAGCGGTCATAGCCGGGTGAGGTAGAGAACGTACCTCGCCATCATACCCGCGCGCAAGCATGGCAGCATAGATGCGGTCGCTGCGTTCGAGCGAGCGCAGGAAAAGGCTGCCCGCCATGCCGCCGGTCACTCTGGCACGCCAAATCAAGGACCCACCTTTATGTAGATCAGCCCTGTTGCTCAGGCCGGAACGGGCGCTGCGCGCGCGCAGCATCCGCAGGACCTCATCCACCATGACAAAAATATAGCGCCACATCAGACCAATGATGGAGACCAGAGTGCGCGGTAAGTGCAAGGCGCGCATGGCTAAGAGGAGATCTGGAAAAGGGGTAGTGGCAGACAAAAGGATGGCAGCCTGAACCGACATCCATGATTTAAGGACAATACTAAAAAAACGCTCCAATCCCGGCAGCGAGACAGCCATTGTACCAACGCGGAATAGCTCCGGCGAGCCGGCAGTGAAGGGCAAGGGCAAGGCCGCCAGCAGGAATGGCAAGGCCAAGAGCGAGCGCTTAAGCAAGAACTTCAATCCCAGTTCTGAGAGTACCGCGCCGGAGAGAACCAGGGTGAGCAGCAGCAAATAAACCGGCCATGCGCCGGTGGGGATCAACGCGCAGGTGAAGATGAACGCTACTGCCAGTATCAGTTTAACCCGGGCATCCAGGCCATGCACCAGGCTGTCTTTTTCACGATAAGGATCGAGAAAGTGAACGTGGGTCATGATCCCGAGTCTTGCTTGGTTTTGTTGCGGCGTAGATAAGCCATCCCCAGGCTGAGGGCAAGCACGATCACCACTCCAATCACCCCGGCCAGGATGGTGGCGAGGGTTTCATTAGAAATTCCCGGAACAACATAGTCAGGGATCACCTCAAAAAGCGGGGGTTGGGCAACCTGCAGGAAACCCTGCTGCTGCGCCACCCATTCCAGGCCGTCAGGATGGGCCGAGGCCAGGGGCGAAAGTACTGCCAGGCCAACCGCCAGCAGGAATCCCACCACCAAAACCACCCTCCCTCCTGCCGGTTGAGGCTGACCTATTTTGAGCAGGTCGCGCCGGGCAGCATAGACCAGGCTGAGCGCACCCAAGGTGATCAGGGACTCGCCAATCCCGATCAGCGCATGGATGCCGGCCATAGCAGGGACGGCAACATTGGCTGGAGAGGTGCCCGAAAGGGCCAGTTGCAGCCCGGCAGCCAGGGAGGCAATAAATATCGAAAGCCAGGCTGCCAATGCCCCACCGGCAAAAATACCCCATTTCTGTCCGCGCGACAGACGCTGAAACAATCGGTAAACCGTGTAAGAGACCGCAACCCCAATCACCGCCATGTTAAAGAGATTGGCGCCCAGGGCCAGCAATCCGCCATCCTGGAAGATCAGCGCCTGCACCCCCACAACACTGGTCATGATCAATACTGCCGCCCAAGGCCCAGCCAGGATAGTGGCCAGGGCAGCCCCCAGCAGATGGCCGGAGGTGCCGCCCAGAACAGTGAAATTGAGCATCTGCCCGGCAAAAATAGCTGCCGCAAGCACCCCCATCACCGGCACCTCGCGCTCGCCCAGATCGCGCTTGACCCGCACCAGGGCTGTCACGATCGCTAGGATCGAGGCCACCCATAGAATGATGGACACCGCAACAGAGAGAAATCCGTCGGGGATGTGCATCATCACGGGTTTTGTGAGGATCATTTTCCCTCCAATAAAAAGAGAAGTGAATAACTGGATGCCAAAATTATACTGCAAAGTATTTCAAATGCAAATTATTGCATTAGCAAATCGGGTGTAAAATAGAATTTATGAAATCCTCATCGGTTGAACAGGCCATTCTCGAATTGTGCGATGAAAGGAACTGCCACATGAGCGCGCAGGAAGTTTTCCAGCGCCTGCACACTCGTTTTCCGGCAGTCAACCCTTCCACTATCTACCGCGCCCTGGAGCGCATGAGCCGGCAGGGATTGGTTTCGATCGCCGACCTGGGTACCGGCGCAGCCGTTTATGAAAAGGTGAGCGATCGAATGCACCACCACCTGGTCTGCCAGATATGCGGGTCGGTGCAGACCATCGATGATGAGGAGGTCGGGACTTTCTTCAAAGAGGTAGGGAACCAATATCACTTCAAGGTGAATACCAATCACCTGATCCTGTTTGGAGAATGCGCAGCGTGCAAAAAAGCCGAAGTCTAGCTGCAGGTTTGCTGGCCCTGTTCGCGTTGGGCGCCTGCCAGGTTTCCCTCACCGCCACACCGCTGTCTCCCAGCCCCACTGAAGGGCGGGCAGAAAGCTCCCCAGATATCTCCACACCGACTCCAGTACCCAGCCCCAGCCCCAGCGCCACACCCACCTCCGTGCAAAGCATACACCCAACCGTTTCCACCTGTGATGAGCAACACGGGCGGATCGATCTATACCAGGTGCCAAGCGACCTGCTCAAAAAGCCGCTGGAGGTGCGGGTGTACCTGCCGCCCTGTTTTAGCCCTTACCCGGTCGAGCGCTATCCGGTGCTTTACATGCTGCACGGGCAAAGCTTCCAGGGCGATCAATGGGACCGTTTGGGGATCAACGAAGCCGCCGATCTGCTCATCTCCAGTGGGAAAGCGCCCCCCTTTCTAATCATCATGCCCTACGAGGCTGACTCATTGATTTATCCGGGAGATTCTCCCTACGACCGGGTGATCGTGGAGACGCTGTTGCCCTGGGCCGAGGCGCATTTTCCCATCTGTCACGAGCGGGATTGCCGCGCGGTAGGGGGACTTTCGCGCGGAGCTGGCTGGGCAATGCACCTGGGATTCAAATATTGGCAATTCTTCGGCGCAGTAGGCGGTCACAGCCTGACCCCTTTTGGGGCAGATATTGACCTCTATCCAGTATGGTACAAAAAGATCCCGGTAGGCAAGATGCCGCGCCTGTATATTGACATTGGCGATAATGACCGTTACCTGGTTCCAGCCACTGCATTTAAGGATTGGCTGGTGGAATTAAACATACCGGTCGAATGGCACCTCAATCCCGGCACGCACAACGAGGAATACTGGTCGGCGCATGTACGCGAGTACCTGCGCTGGTATGCGGAAGGCTTCTAAGGAATTTTTTTTAATTTTGCACAGGAAAAAATCCCCGCCTCAATATCGCAGTATAATTTAACTCGGATTGAACAGATTTTTGAAACTTTCATCTGTAACCAGGTTTTACAGGGGGATGCTTTTGGCTGCCACAACTGGGCTTTTCGTTGCGTGCGGGTTGTTGCCGCCCACTGCCACGCCGCCGCCGCCCACTGCCACTTCCACAGAAACCCCCACCCCCACCGCCACAACGATCTGGTTCCCTGCCACCAGCACACCCACTTTCATTGTCCCCACCCCACCCCCACCTACCCCCGACCTGCGTCCCGGAGTGGGCGCGCTGACCCTGAAAGACGATTTCAGCGATGAGACCGCCTGGACCACCCGCCGCTCCGAACTGGGCAGCGTCGCCTTTGGCCAAAACGAGCTAACCATTGCCTTTCCCATCCTGGAAAACCGTTTCACGCTGCTCAGCCTGCGCAGCAGTACCATTGCCAGCGATTTCTATCTGGAGATGACGGTTTCCCCCTCGTTGTGCAGCGGAGAAAACAGCTACGGCATCCTTTTCCGTGCCCAGAGCGAGACGCAATATTACCGCTTCCAGATCTCCTGTGCCGGGCAGTTGCGCCTGGAGCGAGTGGTGGGGAGCGAGATCTCGGTTTTGCAGGACTGGATCAGTACAGGGGCTGTGCCGCCCAACGCGCCGGTGACTCTGAAGGTGGGGATTTGGGCAGCGCGGCGCGAATTTCGCTTCTTCATCAATGATGTTTACCAGTTCAGCGCCCATGATCCCACATTTTACGAGGGTATGATCGGGGTATTTGCCCGATCCACCGGGCGAACGGCGCTGACGGTCAATTTTTCCGATCTCAGCCTGTACGCGGTGGAAGGCTTCGTTCCCACCCCAGCCGCCACCCCCACGATCAAACCGACAGCCACCCGCGCGCCACTAACCACACCTTGAGTATGATGTTATGAACCAATTATCCGACACTCTTGACCGTCTGACTATTCCCGGCGAATTATTCAGCACCGAGGAAGAACAGGCCGTGCGCTGCCATGCCTGTGCCCACCGCTGCCTGATCCGCCCCGGCAAGCGCGGTATCTGCCAGGTGCGTTATAACCAGGAGGGTGTGCTGCGCGTCCCGGCCGGCTACGTGGCGGCAGCCCAATGCGACCCGGTAGAAAAAAAACCCTTTGCGCACCTGCTGCCGGGTAGCAAAGCCCTCACTTTTGGCATGCTGGGATGCGATCTGCATTGCGACTTCTGCCAGAACTGGCTGACCTCGCAAACCCTGCGCGATCCGGCTGCCGACGAGGGTCTATACTACATTCAGAAGGTCAGCCCAGACCAGTTGGTGCAGTATGCAAAACGCAGCGGGTCGGCGTTGATGGTTTCCTCCTATAATGAACCGCTCATCACCAGCGAATGGGCTGTGCAGATCTTCCACAAGGCACGGCAGGCCGGATTGCTGACTGCGTACGTTTCCAACGGGTATGGCACGCCGGAGGTGCTGCATTACCTGCGTCCACACCTGGATGCCTACAAGATTGATCTAAAATGCATGCATGAAGCCGGTTACCGAGAACTAGGCGGGGTGCTGCAGCATGTGTTGGATACCATTGGCCTGGCGCACGAGCTGGGATTGTGGGTGGAGGTAGTAACACTGGTCATCCCTGGGTTCAATGACAGCAGCGAAGAGCTGTGGGAGACAGCCCGCTTCCTCACCTCCATTTCCGCTGATATTCCCTGGCACGTGACCGCTTACCACCCGGATTATAAGCATGATGCTCCTGCTACCCCGGCCATCACCCTGCAGCGGGCAGCTGAGATCGGGCAGGAAGCCGGGCTGCATTACGTTTATGCCGGAAACCTGCCGGGAAGGGTAGGCTCCCTGGAGGACACCTTCTGCCCGCATTGCCAGACACGCCTAATCCAACGCCACGGCTATACAGTGGTGTTTAATAGTCTATCCGGGCGGGGTGTTTGCCCCAAATGCGGGATGAAGATCGCCGGGGTGTGGGGAACTACGTAGCCGGTTTTTCCTCTTCTCCAGCGGGAGTGGAGCGATTGCGGCGCATCTGGCGCGCCCTGGATTGCAGATCCTGGAAGAACTCGCTGCCGGTCACTTCCTCCACCTGCTTATCCTTCTTTTCATTATCAATAATGATCTGCAGTTCTTGGACCTGCTGTTTCAAGGATTCCTCGCGCCCGCGCACCTTGTCTACCATAAAGTTAAAGGTCTCTGTCAGGCGTGAAGTTTCATCAGCGAAAAGCCCTTTACCTTGAGACAGAGAAGTGTAATCCCCTTCCGCCACCCGTCCGCTGCCCTGGGTGAGATGGCGCAACGAGGAAGTGGTGCCAAGGGTGATCAGGAAAACGATCAACAGTAAAACCACAAAGGCAATCACCAACCCAAACAACAAATTGGTTTTTATAGTAACCAGTTGATCGAGCATCTTGCTGGCTGACATTTCCACCACCAGGCCAACCATTGGTTGCCCGGCTTCGTTCAGGATCAATTCATCGTTTTGATCCGTGACTGGCGCGTAGCCTTTGACCATCACCAATCGTTCGCCGTCTTCCTCATAAATATAATAATCCGGGTCAAAGGTCTGTTCTGAAAGCCCGCGAACGTAACGTTCATACTCTTCATTACCAGGAAAGCTCACTGTCTGGCCAAATGGCCAGATATTATCAGGATTGAATACCGAATCGCTGTCCAATCCCACAAAAGCCTCTCCGCCGGGTTCCATAATATAGTATGTATACACAAGAGAACGCTCATTGGCATCAACAATCGAAGCAACGCACATCTCTACCTGTTCCTGGTAACGGGGATCTTCCGCGGCATCCGGCCATTCGTCATTCTCATCCAAAACCGCGTCATTTGCCAGATCCAACAAAGTTTGCGCATCCAGGCAATTCCCCGCTTCGTTAGAAACGACTTTGATATCTTCCTGGAAGGTATTCATGATCATATCCTTGATGAATCCATCCAACGCAAAATAACCCACCACTAAAATGACCGCAAAAAGCAACACCAGGGGGATCATTATTTTCAATTGAAGGCCGATAAAAGGCCGTTTTGAGGTTTTGGGGTCAGCCATGAGCATTCTCCTTATGTATCTGGATATCCCGAAGTTTTACATATTAGCGGACCTGAGGCCCGCTTCTGCGAAACCCGCTTCACCGAGAATTCCTTTTTTCTTAATTCAGATTGGAATAAATTTAAATATAGCGGGATTGTCTCCCACTGGCAAGCCAAAATCTAGCGGAACTTTCGCAGCGCCGCAGCCGTCTTAGCAACAGGGTACGTTTTTTTCCTTTTGCACAAGTGGAGGGCTGTAAGATGTCAAAAAGATCCTGGATCAACCTGGCGTTGTTCGTATTGTTGGGGGGAGCTGTCTTAACAGGGATACTACTCAATGACCATTACACCAACCTGCCGGACCGTTTGAGTCAGCAGCAAACGATCATCCTGGGGCAAACCAACATGGTGCCCGGCAGCCAGGCCGGGCTGCGGGTGTTGGTGCAGGACAGCCGTGATTCCTCGCCGCTGCGCGACGCAGATGTGACCGTCTCGCTGCGCCCGGCTGCGGGAGGCGAGGCCGTGCCGCTCTACAGCGGCAAGACCGACAGCAGCGGCAATGTGAATGTGTCCTTCAAGCTGCCGGCCGAGATCCAGGATCCCGCCCAGGTGCTGGTGATCGAGACCAAATCCAGCCTGGGAGAGGAACATGTCGAGAAATCAGTCACTCTGCAGCGCGATTACCGCGTCCTGCTGACCACCGACAAACCGCTCTACCAGCCGGGGCAGGTAATCCACATCCGCGCCCTGGCATTGAGCGCCTTTGACCTGGCGCCAGCCGCCAACCGCGGGCTGGAGATCTTCATCGCCGATGGCAAGGGCAACAAGGTCTTCCGCCAACAGCTGACCACCACAGAGTACGGGGTGGCCTTTGCTGATTTTCAGCTGGCCTCTGAGGTCAACACCGGCGATTACAAGATCAGCGCCGCGCTGGACAATACCACCTCGGAAAAGACCGTGGCAGTGGAACGCTACGTGCTGCCCAAGTTCTCCACTAAGCTGGAAACCGAGAAGAATTTCTACATGCCGGGCGAGCATGTACGCGGCACTTTGACCGTCAATTATTTCTTCGGCAAGCCGGTCAGCCAGGCCGAGATCTTGATCGAGGGCTACACCTACGACTATGAGCGCCAGGTGACCGCAACCATCCAGGGCCAGACCGACGATCAAGGCTTCATGCAATTCGAATTCGACCTGCCCGAGTACATGGCCGGCAGCGATCTAGAAGGCGGGATGGGGCGCTACTACCTGACCGCCACCATCACCGACCAGGCCCAGCATACTGAAAGCACCAACACCTCGCTGCCGGTCTCCAACAGCGCGATCCTGATCCAGGCCATCCCCGAAAGCAGCATGCTGCGCGCCAATGTGGAGAATATCATCTACATCATGACCAGCTACCCGGACGGCACCCCGGCTGAAACCTCACTGACCATCCAGGTACCTGACCGGGATTCTATTTTCCTGGACACCGGCCCTTACGGCATGGCGGAAGTACGCTTCACTCCCCTGAACAACTACCAGGAGTTCACCGTGTATGCCAGCGACAAGCAGGGCAACCAGGGTTCGCAGTACTTTGCCTTCCAGGGGGACTGGAGCGAGGAAAGCGTGCTGCTGCGCCCGGAACGGCCGATCTACCGGGTGGGTGACACGATGAACCTGGATATTTTCACCTCCGCCTCCAGCGGCAGTGTTTACCTGGATATCATCCGCGAAGGGCAGATCATCAGCACGCGCAGCCTGGCAGTAACGGACGGAAAAACCCGGGCAGCCATCGACCTGACTCCGGACATGTTCGGTACGCTGGAGTTGCATGCCTACAAGATCCTGCGCTCCGGCAGCATCGTGCGCGATACGCGGCTGTTAGTGGTGGATCAGGCCGATGGGTTGTTGGTGAACATCCAGCCCGGACAGGATACCTACCTGCCGGGCGAAGAGGGCGTGCTGAATATCCAGGTCAATAATACCGACGGGAGCGGCGCCCAATCTGCGATCGGCCTGGCAGTGGTGGATGAAGCCGTCTTTGCCCTGGCAGAACAGGACCCCGGCTTTGCCCGCCTGTACTTCCTGCTGGAAAGCCAGATCCTACAACCGCGCTACGACATCCACGGCCTCAGCCTGCCGGATGTGGTCGAAATGGGCGGCACGCTGGCCAGCAACGATGAAAATCTCAAGAAAGCTGTGCGAGATGCGGCCGTGGCTTCCTTGGCAGACGCGGCACCGCAAAACGTTTCCTACAGCCTGAGCGCCAACTCGCGCAATGACGCGCTGGATAATGTACGCAGCCAGCAGAACCAGTTCTTCAGCGCGGAGGGTCATTTGATGTATCTCGGCGTGCTTACTGCGGCGCTGATGCTGCTGCTCCTGGCGGCTTTCTCCGTCTGGCGCGAAAAGCGCCTGGGTCGCAGCCTGCTGCTGACCCTGGCAGCCGCGGCAGTGTTGTTTGTCATCTTCCTGCTCTGGCCAGTCGAGGATGCGTGGATGCGCGAAGACCTGAGCCAGCGCCTGTCCTGGATCATCGCCACTCTTAGCTACTACCAGAGCGGCCTGGTGACCGTTCTGGGCATCCTGGCCAGCTGCGGGTTCTTCTACCTGGTGTGGAAGGCCTGGCGCAGCAAGGATTTCAAGCTGGGCTGGATGTTGGTGCTGGGGATCGTCTTCATCGTCCTACTGGTGCTGATGGCGTACACCCTCCGCCAAGGTTCCTCCGGAGGCGGGATCGACCTGATGCTGCTTATTATCACCATCCTCGGTGTGGTACCGCTGGCATATATCCTGCGGTCCAGCGGTTTTGCCTGGCAGCGCCAACTGCTGGCGGCCGGCAGTTCCCTGTCGATCGGCCTGTTCTTCCTGGTCGGGCTGGTGCCCACCCTGCTGGGCGGCTATGCCTGGGGGGTTTCGATGGCTCCACAGGCAGTGATGGTGGAAGAAGACATGGCATTTGCGGAAATGCCATTGGCGATGCCAACCCCATCCGGAGATGGCGCCATGATCGACAAGGCTGCCCAGGAAACAGGAGAGGTCGGCCGGGAGAACAATGCCGTCGGCACAAGCGCGGGACCGCGCCTGCGCCAGTACTTCCCCGAGACAATGCTGTGGGTGCCCGACCTGGTCACCAACCCGGACGGCTCGTTCAGCCTGCCGCTCACGATGGCCGACAGCATCACCACCTGGCGGGTGACAGCGCTGGCCTCCAGCCAGAACGGCCTGATGGGCAGCGCCAGCGTGCCGCTGCTCGTCTTCCAGGATTTCTTCATCGACCTGGATCTGCCCCTGGCGCTGACGGTGGGAGACGAAGTCTCCATCCCGGTGGGAGTTTACAACTACCTGGAAGAAGCCCAGTCGGTGCGGTTGGAGATCGAGCCGGCCGCTTGGTTCGAACTGCTGGATGATCCATCCAAGGAGATCACCATCGAATCCAACGATGTGGGCGTGGTGTACTTTCGCGTGCGCGCGGTAGATTTCGGCCAGCAGAACATCAAGGTGACCGCAATCGGCTCGCGCATGTCGGACGCCATCCAGAAGCCGGTGCAGGTCTACCCGGACGGCAAGCAGATCCACTACAGCCAGTCCGACCGCCTGACCCCCGGCGAGGACGTAAGCCAGACCGTTAACATCCCCGCGGACGCGATTGCCGGAACACAGGTGCTGCTGGTGAAGGTCTATCCCGGCGTGCTGTCGCAGGTGGTGGAAGGCCTGGACAGCATCCTGCGCATGCCCAGCGGCTGCTTCGAGCAGACCTCCTCGACCACCTATCCCAACCTGCTGGTGCTGGATTACCTGCGCGGCAGCGGGCAGGTTGCCCCGGAAGCCGAGATGAAGGCCGAGGAATACATCAACCTGGGCTACCAGCGCCTGACCACTTTCGAAGTGGACGGCGGCGGATTTTCACTCTTTGGCGACGCGCCGGCCGACCGCATGCTGACCGCTTACGGCCTGCAGGAGTTCAGCGATATGCGCCGCGTGTACGATGTGGATTCGGGCCTGATCGAGCGGGCCGCGCAGTGGCTGATGAACCAACAGGCCGCGGATGGCTCGTGGGAGAACGACCAGGGATTGGTACATGAGAGTACCTGGTCGAATTTACAGAACGACCGGCTGCCGGTGACCGCCTACATCTCCTGGAGCCTGATCGAGGCCGGCTACGGCGACAACTCGCGCACCCAGGCCGGGATCGCCTATATACGCGAACACCTGAGCGAGGCCTCGGATCCTTACGTGTTGGGGCTGGTCTCCAACGCGCTGGTCTCCGCTGACCTGGACCAGGATGGGCAGATCAGTGAGAACACACGCAAGGTGCTGGACCAGCTGGCAGGATTGGCCCAACAGGAAAACGGCGGCTATTTCTGGCAGAGCAGCGTGGCGACCTTCATGGGCAGCGAGGGCCAGACCGGCAGCGTGGAAACCACCGCGCTGGCCGCCCTGGCGCTGCTGCGCAGCGGCGAGCACCCGGAACAAGCCAACGGCGCCTTGATCTGGCTGGTGCGCGCCAAGGACAGCTACGGCACCTGGAATACCACCCAGGCCACCGTGCTGACCCTCAAGGCGTTGATCCAGAGCGTGCGCGGCGGGGAATCCACTCCCAACGCGACCATCAGCCTGACCCTCAACGGTGGGGAGAGCCGCAGCCTGACGGTCAACGCGGAGAATTACGACGTGGTGCAGATGGTGCAGTTCAGCGACGTGAACATCGGGCGCGACAACCAGCTCTCGATCCACACCGAAGGCGAAGGCAGCCTGATGTACCAGGTCTACGGCAGTTATTACCTGCCGTGGGACAAACTGGCCGATTACCCCGACGTGCTGCCGGCAGAGGACCTGATGGATCTCAAGGTCAGCTACGACCGGAGCGAGCTGGCGGTCAACGACACGGTGATGGTGACCGTCTCGGTCACCCTGCAGGAGGGCAAGGCTAAGGCGGCGATGATCGACCTGGGCGTGCCGCCCGGCTTCACCGTCCAATCCGAAGACCTGGACGCGCTCATCACCCACTTCAGCGACGTAGCCCCCGACTACGAGTACCCGGTGGTGCAGCGCTACGAGCTGGCCGGGCGGCAGATCCTGGTCTACCTGACCAACCTGCAGGCCGGCAAGCCGCTGCAATTCACCTACCGCCTCCGGGCGCGCTTCCCGCTGGAGGTGCAAACCCCCGCCACGACTGCCTATGACTATTATAATCCGAACGTGAACGGCGAGAACCCACCCCAGACGCTGACAGTTATTCCATAGCAGCCAGAGGTCAATATCAGAGATCGCACCGGGCGGCCCAGAAGGCCGCCCGGAATTCTTATTTTTGACAACACTTCATTCCGTATTGTTTAGCTGCGGCGAAGTCTTTTTCAGCAGCTTGTATATTTCCAAGCATTTGATACAAACAACCTCGGCTCAGGTATGCATTTCCATAATAGGGATCGATCTCCAAAGACCGATTATAATCTTCCAATGCGCGTTCATATTTTCCTAATTCAACATAAAGCAAACCTCTATTCGAAAACGCCAACGCGCTTTCAGGATAAATTTCAATAGATCGGTTCAGATCATCCAGTGCCAATTGGCGCTTCCACATTTTTGAATAACAATAGGCTCTATTGATTAAAGAACCGCTATCATTCGGATCCATCTCGATCAAGGAAGTGTAATCCTCAGCAGCCAGTTGATATTGCCCCAATTCAGAATACAAATATGCCCGAAAACCGTAAGCGTCTTTATCTTGCGGATTAAACTCAATCATCCGGCTAAAATCTTCGATTGCGAACCGATATCGATGCAATTTAAGATATGCATTTGCTCGTGAGAAAAGCGCATCATGATTTTGCGGATTCAGGTCAATCGCCCGGGTGGCATCTTCAATTGCCTGCGAATATTCTCCCATAAACGTGTAATCCCAGGCTCTCAGCGCGTATGCAGATTCCGCATTATTATTGGGATCCAGTTCGAGTACCCGGTCAAAATCCTGAATACCAGGGGCATACTCTCCCATGTGTAGATACGCATAGCCGCGCTTGAATGACGCGTTTATCGTATATCCCTGAAGATTTTGCGGATCTATTTCAATCACAATTTCAAAATCTTGGATCGCCAATGGATATTCTTTAAGATCATAATAGATATCTCCGCGAAAACTATGGGCGACAAGATTAGACGGATCTATTTGGATCGCGGTGGAAAAATCTTCCAGCGCTCTTTGCCGATCCCCCATATTGAAATAGTATATTCCTCGCCACTGATAAGTGCTCGAATCTTGGGAACCAAGTTCAATAGCTCGATCATAATCTTGAACAGCGCTCTTATAATCCTTCATAGCGGAAAAGGAAATTGCCCGATTTAGATAATGTTGTTTATTTTGAGGATCGAGTTCAATCGCGCGATCATACCCCTCGACCGATTCTTGGAACTCTCCCAACTTAAATTTGACGTAACCGAGAGCCGAATAATAATTAGCCTGATCGGGTTCGAGATCCCCCGCGCGGTTAATGTCTTCCAATGCAAGATTGTTGTCCCCGAGATAAGAATAAGCCATGCCACGAGAATAATACACCTGCGCTGATCGAATATTCATCTCTATGGTCTGGTTCAGATCTTGGATAGCCGACTGATAATCTCCCAAAGAATAATACGCATATCCCCGAAATTCATATGCTTGGGGGTCTTGGGGATCAAGCTCAATTGCCCTAGATAAGTATTGGATAGCAAGACGATATTCACCATAAGAGTAATAATTTGAGCCTACTTCCTTACATTCAAACGCATTTGCGCACCCGGGTATCGGCTCTACGGTTGGAGTTAGCTGGTCAAAATCGGCTAGGGACGGTTCCGTAGAATCTACCACCGAGCTTTTCATTGGCGATTGTAAGGTGAAAATTGTTCCAACGATCCATAAGGCACAGAGACCCAATCCCACCCATAATGCTGATGGAACTGACCTCGTTTGATTACTATTCGTCATAGATACGGTTTTTTCTTGAATACTTGGAGAATTTTTCGATGATGCGTCAGGCATAGATTTTCCCTCTCAATGTGGATGATTAATTATACTCTGTTTTAAAATCGACATGATTGAACGCCACATCCACCGGAAAAGCTATTGGGCAACGGCAATAACGGATATAATTCTTGCATGCTCCCCACCACCACCCTCCCCGAGACCTATACCTCCATCGGCACGCTGGACCTTTCCCGCGACCGGCGCAAGCTGGTGCAGCTTAACCTGATCGCGATTGGGCTGCTGCTGGCTTCTGGTTGGCTGTTCGGAGTGCTGATGAGCGCCATCCGTCCGGCGGATTCCGCGCAGTTGGCCTTTCCCATTTCCGGGCTGGCGGATGCGCTCGGCATCCTGCTGCTGATGTTGCTGGTGACGGGGGTCATGCTTGTGTTGCACGAGGGACTGCATGGGCTGTTCTTCTGGCGCTACACCGGCGAGCGCCCGCTCTTTGCCATGCGCCTGAGCTATGCCTTTGCTGCGGCGCCGCGCTGGTACATTCCCAAGCGAAAATACCTGGTGGTGGCGTTGGCTCCGCTGGTGGGGATCACCCTGCTGGCGCTCGGGGCAGCCTTCCTCGTCCCAGCCGGATGGCTGCGCGGGTTGTGGATGCTACTGGTGCTGAACACGAGCGGGGCGGTGGGGGATATGGCGGTAGTGGCCTGGCTGCTGCGGCAGCCGGAGAGCTGCCTGGCGCGCGACCAGGGCGACGCGGTGACGCTGTATTTGCCCGAAAATTTAACCACGAAGTAACGAAGAAACAAAGGAACACAAAGAAAACCCGGACAAGGTTTTTATATGCTATACTTCCTTCAGCCACAAACTTGGAGCGGCATTTCTCTTAAAAACTTTACGCTCCTTTGTTGCTTTGTGCCTTTGTGGTGAAGATTTTAACCAAGGAGTATCCTATGCCCGCAAAATCATGGTCCAAACCCCCAGAGATGGAGATCGACCCAAAGAAAAGCTATACCGCTACCTTCAAGACCGAGAAAGGCGACATTGTTGTGCGCCTGTTCGCCGATAAGACGCCCAAGACGGTCAACAACCTGGTCTTCCTGGCCCGCCAGGGCTTCTACGACGGCACCATTTTCCACCGCGTGATCGCCAACTTCATGGCGCAAGGCGGCGACCCAACCGGCACCGGCATGGGCGGCCCCGGCTACAAGTTCGGCGATGAGTTCCACCCCAGCCTGAAGCACAACCGCCCCGGGATCCTCTCGATGGCCAACGCCGGGCCAGGTACCAACGGCTCGCAGTTCTTCCTCACCCACGTGCCCACCCCCTGGCTGGACGGCAAACACAGCGTCTTTGGCGAGGTGGTGCAGGGCATCGATGTCCTGCTTTCCATCCCTCCCCGCGATCCTTCCCAGCGCGGCGCTCCGGCGGTCAAGCTGCTGACGATTGAGATTGTCGAAAAATAGTCCTTCTTAACACGGATTCAACGGATAAAACGGATCAACACGGATAAAGTCCAAGAAAAATTCGTGAAAACCTGTTAAAGCCGTGGTAAACGACTTTTAAAAAATTTGGCGGCCTTGCGGCCGCCATTTTGATTACACACGATTGATCGTGACCAGCACCACCGGCTGGCGGTGGGTTTCGGAGAAGATCAGATTACGCACCGCCTGCTCCATATCTTTCTGCAGGGCGCTGTTGGTGCTGCTGCGCCCGGCCAGTTCGCCGATCTTTTTGCGCAACTGGACCGTGATATTCTCCCACTCGCTGTTAGTGATAAAACCGCGGCTGAGGATCTGGGCCTCACCCATCAGGTTGTTGGTGAACTTATCCAGCAGGACATTGACCGTGATCACGCCATCACGCGAAAGCTCCTCGCGCTCGCGCATCACATCTGGGCCGATGTCGCCCACGCCAGAACCATCCACAAAGATATATTCTGAAGGAACCTTCTCGCCGAGGGTCATTTCATCTTCGGTCAGCTCGATCACCTGGCCGTTCTCCACCACGCGGATGTTTTCGTCCGGGATGCCCAACTCACGGGCCATCTGGGCATGGCGCTTGAGCTGGCGCAGTTCACCGTGGATGGGGATAAAGAACTTGGGTTTGACCAGGTTGAGGAGCAATTTCATCTCCTCCTGACTGGCGTGCCCGGAGACATGCACCGGCGCGATGGCTTCATAGATCACATTCGCGCCCAGGCCGAACAAGCGGTTTATGGTGCGGTAGACGGTCTCTTCGTTGCCGGGAATGGGATGGGATGAAAGCACCACGGTATCACCTGGCTGGATATCAAAACCGCGATAGGAATTAGCCGACAGGCGCCCGAGGATCGAGCTGGGCTCGCCCTGCGAGCCGGTGCACATGATGACCACTTCCTTGTCAGGCAGGTTGAGAGCCTGGTCGATCGGTACCAGCAGGGAATCGGGGATCTCCAGGTAGCCCAGCTTGCGGGCCATCTTGGCATTATCCACCATGCTGGGACCCACAAAAGCCAGCTTGCGCTTGTACTGAATGGCAGCTTTGGCTACCTGCTGCATGCGCGAGACCAGCGAGGCGAAGCTGGCGATGATGATGCGGCCGGGTGCCAGGCGGAAGACCTTGTCGAGAGCGTCGTCGATGACGCGCTCGGAGGGCGTCCAACCGGGGCGCTCAGAGTTGGTCGAATCGGACAGAAGGGCCAGCACGCCGCGGCGGGAGAACTCGGCCAGCTTGGCAAAATCGGTCGGGCGGCCGTCCACCGGGGTGTGGTCGAACTTGTAGTCGCCGGTGTGCACCACCAACCCGGCGGGGGTCTGGATGCCCAGGCCGATGCCGTCGGGGATGGAATGGCAGACATGGAACAGCTCCACGCGGAAAATGCCGATCTGGACCACTTCGCCGGCCTGCACGGTGTGCAGGTCAACCTTTTGACCCAGCCCCTGGCGGGCCAGCTTAACCTCGATCAGGCCGCGGGTGAGCGGGGTGGCATAGACCGGCACCTGGATATCCTCCAACAAATGGCGGATGGACCCGATGTGATCCTCATGCCCGTGAGTGATGATCACCCCCTGGATCTGCTGGCGCTTGGAGCGCAAATATTGCATATCGGGGATGATGTAATCGATCCCCAACATATCGTTCTCCGGGAACATCAGCCCGGCGTCCACCACCAGGAGCTGCCCGGCGTATTCGTAGGCCATCATGTTGCGGCCCACTTCCCCCAAGCCCCCTAAAGGAACAATCCTTAACTTATTTTTTGACATCTTTCCTCTTTTAATAAAAAACTGCCCCGGTAAGTTTCCCGACCGGGGCAGATCGAATGATCATTGGGTCAGTACTCGTTCAGGCACCGTTTTGTCCCCAAAACAATACCTCGGGAAGGATTGTAGCACAAGGTGAATGGTTTGTCAAAAGGGGCCATGCGTTCTTTATTTGAAACACAAAGAAAGCGAGGGTGACGAAGTTTCGCAAAGAGAATAAAAGAGGATTATTGGCCCAGCGAAACAGACAAAAGTCTGTGTGCTGTTGGCTGTAAGCTCCTTACGGACTTTTTGTGTTGGTCGGCCAGGGGGTGTAGGTGGGGCCACCGGGGGTGGGAAGGATCAGATTAGATTCCGGCGGAGTGAGTGTGACGGCCGGGCGGAGGGTGGGGGTGAGGGTCGCCTGGCCCGGTTGAGGGGTGGAAACCGGGGTCCCGACCGGCTGGGTGAGGGTGACCTGCGCAGGCGGGGTCGGGGTGGCCCCGCCGGGGGGTGTTCTTTGCCCCAACAGCAGCCAGGCAGCGAGGGCGCCCACCGCCAGCAGGACGGTCAGGAGGGCGATCCAGACCCAGGCAGAAGTGCGCTTCTTTTGCGCCTGGCGCGAAGGCGGCACTTCGATCACCAGGATGGTGATATTGTCATGCCCTCCGCGCTGGTTGGCGAGCTGAATCAGATAATGGGTGGCGGCATCCAACGGCTGGCTCTGGTAGGCCGCCAGGATCTCCTCGTCGTTGACCAGGTCGGTCAACCCGTCGGAGCAGAGCAGCAGACGGTCGCCAGTTTGCAGCAGCATGCCCTGGTTGGCCCCCGCCTGGGCATCGGTCTCCAGGCCGGTCAGGCGCAGACGAAAATCCACCTGGGGCGGCTGGGGCGAGCCCAAATAGCGGCGGATGACATGCGCGTTGGGATGTCCGCGGGCCTCTTCCGGCTTGAGGATACCATGCTGAATGGCTTCCTGAACCCAGGTGTGATCGGTGGTTACCTGACGGATGCCCCCACCGCGCATCAGATACATGCGCGAATCGCCGATGCTGGCCGTGTAAAGGCGGCGCCCAATGATCCAGGCGGCTGTACAGGTGGAACCCATCCCGCGCCGTTTCTCGTCGGATTGGGCATAATTGAAAATCTGCTGGCTGGCCTGCAAGAAGGCGCTGTGCAGCACCTGGGTAGGGGAGAAATTGCCGTCGCAGGTTGCCACTTGGCTGCTTACCTGCTCCACAGCTATTCCAGCCGCCACTTCCCCGGCGCGATGCCCACCGATACCGTCAGCCAGCACAGCCAGCAGGACGGGCGTAGGATCATTAGGCTTTATTTGAAATGCTGAAACACCAAAACGGTCCTCATTGTTCTTGCCGGTCATGCCGGGATGAGTGAGCGCAACAGCAGGGAACTCGGTATGCGTTACACGAATCATTTAGGTTCAGTATACGGTAAAACTTGAACTTGTGGCAAGTTTTTTACCTGGGTCAATTCAAAGCGCAGCTTCACCCGACCGAGTTGGATCAAGTCGCCATGCTGGAGGGGTTGTTTACCGGTCACCAGACGCCCATTGAGCCAGGTGCCCGCCACAGAGCCAGCATCCGCGATCAAGAAAACTGCGCCGTCGTGACTGAGACGAGCATGCAAGGCACCAACAGTGGGAGAATCAAAGACCAGCATGGCCTTGTGGGCATCATTTCCAAGGGTGATCTCGCGGCGCTGGAGTGGGATCTGACTGCCGGGCAAGGGGCTACCCTCTTCATTCAAGCGCACCAGGCGAGCCGGAGCGCCACGGCTGAAGAGCGGCATATGCTCCACCGATCCACGGTCCAGTGGACGGGTGCGCGCAGCCAATGCAGCCCTGGCCTGGGCGGCTTCCCTGCGTCGGTCGCGGCGGGCGATGAACCAGCCCATCAGCCCCAAGAGGAACAGCACTCCCACCACTCCAGCTATGCGCAAGATCTCTTCCAACGGGGTGAGCAGTGAGGGCACGGAAACCACCTGCGCCAGACCCACTTCCAGGGGCGTTTCAATACTGCTGCCAACCAGCCCGTGTTCGTCCTGCACTTCCACGCGTAAATTATAGATGCGAGTCTGGGTGGCCGGCTCCGGTGACCAGGTGAAGCGGTCAAAGGGCGCGGTATCGTTTTCTGCGACAAGGGCGCCATCCACAAAGAGGCGCGACTGCTGCACCGCACGGTTAATTCCGTCTGGAAATTCAATCAAGATCTGTACCGGCACCGTGGCCGGAGCCGCCTGGAAAAAGCGCTGCCAATCCTTACCGAGGGAGAGGAGGGATAAATCCACCCTCCCGGGCAGGTTAAGAAAGATCGGGGAAGGCAACGAAAACAGCACCTGGAAGGTGCGTTCATTGCTGGGCAGCTCCTGTCCGGAACGGCGCAGGACCACCTTGAGCACATACGATCCGGCCTGAGTGATGGCGGACCGGTAATGCACCTGATAAACATAGCGCAACGGCGCCAGGTAATCTTCGGGAGAGGGCAATCCCTCAGGGCCGGAGAAGAATTGATAATTGCCACCGGTACGGGATGCCAGTTCCTGAAGTTGAGCGGCCGCGAAAGATTCGCCCACTTCCTCGCCGCCTACCAGCCAAACGTTCACGCGCACATTCAATTGCGCGGCACGCTCAATCTGCCCTGCCAGCGCATCCAATGCTTCCCCCTTTGGCAGAGCGGTGATCAATAGGATCGAACGCTTCATATTAGAAGCTAACAACGGCTCGGCAGCCGTATCCAGAGCAGCGGTGAGCGTACTGGATGCAGGAAAAGCATTCAAAAGGTCCGGCTGGTACACCTGCAAAGCCGAAAAGACAGCTGCCGCGCTCTGCAAACGTTTGACCGGCTCGCCGGTATTGGTGATCAGATGGTACACGTCAGGGGCTTGAGCCGGTTGGCGCGCAATCCAATCCAACAAGGACTGCTTAATCAACTGAAAGCGCGTGGTATCCTGATAGCTATATGCCATGCCCCCGCCGGCATTGAAAGCCAGGATAATCTGAAGGCCGGGCTGGATCTGTTCGATCGAATCCACCGGTAGTTCTTGCCCGTCCTCAATCACAGTCAGCTCCTCCCCCTTCACATCCACCAAAGCCGTACCTGATTCGTTAGAGGCTTCCAGGTAAAAACTGACCTCGGGAAAGGCGCTCACGTCTGGCGAGGAGATTACCAACCCGGGAGCGTTTTGCGCCAACGCCGGAGCCGCCAACCCTAACACCAGAACGGCGGTCAGGAGGAGCATCCCCACCCGCCGGGGCCAAGATGAACCAGGTTCTGCCATGCTTATTATTGTAATCGATTTGTCAAGTTCGCGTGCAACAGGGCTCTTACCATCTATTCCCATTCAATCGTCGCCGGTGGTTTACTGGTCAGATCGTACACCACCCGGTTAATGCCCTGGACTTCGTTAACGATGCGGTTGGACACCCGCCCGAGCAAATCGGCCGGGATGCGCGCCCAATCGGCGGTCATAAAATCCTCTGTGCTGACCGCACGCAGCGCTACGGCCTCCTGGTAGGTGCGTTGATCGCCCATCACTCCCACCGAGCGTACCGGCAGCAGCACCGCGAATGCCTGCGAAATAGCACCAGCCTCGTTGTGGCGGCCCAGCAATCCAGCTGCTTCCAGCTCGGAGGTGAAAATGTAATCGGCGGCACGCAGGCGTTCCAGGCGCTCGGCAGTCACCTCACCCAGGCAACGCACCGCCAGGCCAGGACCAGGGAAAGGTTGGCGCCAAACCAGGCCGGGGGGCAATCCCAATGCCTCACCTACCGCGCGCACTTCATCTTTAAATAAATAACGCAGCGGTTCCACCAACTCAAACTGTAGATCCGGCGGCAGGCCACCCACATTATGATGAGTCTTGATGCGCTCGGCCTGGGCGCGATCAGGAGCGCTGGATTCAACCACATCCGGGTAGATCGTGCCCTGCACCAGGAAATGCGGTTGGCCCAGCTCGCGCGCCTCGGCTTCGAAAATGCGGATAAAAGTCTCACCGATGATGCGGCGCTTGGTCTCCGGGTCGGTCACCCCGCGCAGACTGGACAGGAAGCGTGAGGCGGACTCGGCCACCACTAGACGCGCGCCAAGGTGCTGTCGGAAGGCAGCCTCCACCTGCTCGCGTTCATCCTTGCGCAACAGACCGTTATCCACAAATACTGCCGCAAGTTGTCCGCCCACGGCGCGGTGCACCAGGGCGGTTGCGACGCTTGAATCCACTCCGCCGCTGACCGCTGCAAGGACCCGTTCGCCGCCCACCTGCTTGCGGATGCGCTCCACCGCCTGTTGGATGATCGAGTCGGGTGTCCAATCCGGACGTGCCCCGCACACATCCACCACAAAGCGCCGGAGTATGGCTCGCCCGCCGGGGGTATGATGCACTTCGGGATGGAACTGCACCCCGTAACGCCGATCGGTCAGGTGGCCCATGGCCGCCACAGGGCTATGCGGGCTGCCCGCGAGAGTCTGGAATCCCGGCGGCAGACTCTCGATCCGATCGCCGTGCGACATCCAAACCGGATAACTGCCCTCCGGTAAAAGCGGATTGGATGCGACGGTATCGACCACAGCCGGGCCGTATTCCCGCGCGCCGGCAGGAGCTACTTTGCCGCCCAGGGCATGTGCCAGGGCCTGCATACCGTAGCAAATGCCCAGCACCGGTAGGCCGGATTCCAACACGTAAGTCGGCAGATCGGGGGCGCCGGGATCGTACACCGAAGCGGGGCCACCTGACAGGATGAAGCCCCTGGGATGAATGGCTTCCACCTTTTCGAGGGGAGCATCCCAGGGGAAAAGCTCGCAGTAGATCTGCAATTCCCGCACCCGGCGGGCAATCAATTGTGAATATTGCGAACCAAAATCTAAGATGGCGATAGCATCCGGCATGGTATCAATCCGCAAAAATGATCTGGCCATCTGGCAGCGCATTGATGCAAACCAGCGATTCAATCTGCACTCCCAGGAAAGCCAGCGCATCACGGCCGCCCTCAAAGGACTTCTCGATCATAGCGCCAATTCCAACCACTTTAGCCCCGGCAGCCTGAGTCAGACGCACCAGACCGAGGATGGTGGAGCCCGAGGCCAGGAAATCATCGATAATCAACACACGCTCACCGGCCCCCAGATATTCCGGCGAAACGATCAACTCCACCATGCGCCCCTTGGTATGCGAAGGTGCGATCGTCAAATAAACCGCATCCGGCATGGTGATCGGCTTGGTCTTGCGCGCATACACCACCGGGAGATGGAGATGGTGCGCGGTCATCAACGCCGGGGCAATACCTGAGATCTCAGCCGTAAGGATCCGCGTGGCTCCCAGCCCGGCAAAGCGGCGTGCCAATTCCCTCCCACACGCATCCATCAACTGCGGATCAACCTGGTGATTGATAAAACTGTCCACCTTGAGGATCCCCCCACCCAGGTTTTTACCCTCGGCAAGAATACGCTCCTTCAATGCTTGCATACTCAACTCCTTATTGTGTCAGAATTGCGCCGCGCAGCGCTTATCAGGTTTAATTCTACCTTTCTCTGAAGAAATCAGGTTAATTTTCGATGAGAGTTTTCTTGTTTTGGATAATTCATGCTTGAATATTTCCAGCGGGTATGATATTATTGAAATTGCCAAGCTGCGAGGTGCCCCCCTCACCCCGTGGCTTGGTCTTTTTAACCGAGGAAATTCATGTTCATGGGTTTTTGCAGCCTGATTCGGCGCGAAAGCCCATGAATATTTTAAGAATAGGTACTTGACTTAATAGAATAAATGTTCTATAATCGGATTATCTCTGGTTGATATGGAATTTTTCGGCTTCACTCGAAAGGAGTCCCCCATGAATATATCCGATACACGGTCCGCGCTCAGCCCTACCCGACTGATCTCTCGCCTGCGTGCCCGTCCGGGCATCTGGCTGGGGCTGATCATCCTGGTGGCGTTGATCGCCTTTGAAATGTTCAACTATTCCACCACCGATTACGCCCTCAAAGACCTGCTTGGCGATCTGCAATTCGCCGGCATGTCCTGGGCTACCATTCTCGCCGTCGCCTTCTGCGGGATCGACTTCGCTGGTGTGGCGCGCATCTTCACCCCCCAGCAGGGCGCCGACGAACCCAAGCAGGTCTGGTACCTGTTTGCCGCCTGGCTGCTGGCCGCCACAATGAACGCCGTGCTGACCTGGTGGGGCGTCTCGATGGCCATTGCCAATCACAACGTGGTCAGCAAGTCGGTGGTTGGCGCAGACGCGCTCAACACGGTCGTGCCGGTCTTTGTGGCCGTCATGGTATGGGTGATTCGCATCCTGATCATCGGCTCGATCTCGGTCAATGCCGAGCGCGTGTTGGGGATGGGTGGGCGGCCTTCCACCTACCGCCGGACAGCAGTCTCCCAGACCGGCGCAGCGGTCAACCGGCTGACGGGCAGCACGGCAAGTAACACCGCCAGCCTGCGCCCGGCCAGCATGGCCATGCCCCGCCCGGCCTCCTCGCTGGTGCGTCCTTCGGCAGCCGTCCAGGTCAGCCCGGCCGGACGACCCGAGCCCACCTACCACAGCGTCACCGGACGCCCTACAATTAACGACCATTCCACGTCCGACCATCAAAGGATTTCGTAAGCCCGGGACGGCTTACCGCATCCTTTTGAGGATCGGGCCTGTATAAACGCTGGACTTGCGGACGGGAGACCGTCCGCAATGTCGTTAAATCAAGGGGAGATAGACCCGGAATGTAGTACCCGCCCCTTCCTGCGAGTCAACCTCAATGCGTCCGTCGTGATTATGGATAATCCAGTACGCGATCGAAAGTCCCAAACCAAAGCCGGCGCCGTGGCCGCGCGTGCGGGATTTCTCAGCCCGGTAGAAGCGTTCAAAGATGTGCGGTAAATCCTGGGCTGGAATTCCCGGGCCGTTATCGGTAACGGTTAAAACCGCTTCGCTCTCTTCCTTGCGCAGCCCCAGGCTGACCTTGCCTCCTGCCGGGGTGTACTGCACAGCGTTAGCCGCCAGGTTGAGCATTACCTGCTTGAGCCGATCGCGGTCGCCGAGCACCTGAACCTGGTCGATCTCAAATAACTCCAAATGCAGCCGTTCGCCTGCCAACACCTTCATTTGCTTCATAACTTCAATAAGAATAGTATCCAATTCCACAGGATGTTTGTCCAGCGGCATGCGACCTGTCTCAGCCTGCATCAGAACCAATAAATCACCAGCCAGGCGGGTAAGTCGATCCACCTCGGCATCAATGCTATCCAGGGATTCCTGGTCGGCACAGCCCATTTTACGCATCAATCCCAGATTGCCCTTGATCACGGTCAAAGGGGTGCGCAATTCGTGGCTGACATCCGCCATCAGGCGGCGCTGGGTGGCAAAGAGCTGTTCCAGTCGTTCCAGAGTCTGGTTGAAGGTCTGGATCAATGTACCCACCTCGTCGCTGCGAGCCCCCGCAGTGGGGATACGCCGGGAGAGGTCATCCGCATGGGTGATCTGGGTAGCCACTTGTGTAACGGTTGCCAGCGGCGCCAGGGTGCGCCCCACGATAAACCACGAAAGCAGGGCAGCGATCACCACCGCCACGAGCGAGATAAGGATCAAAACGCGCGCCAGGGTGCTTTGCGTCACTTCCAAGAGGTTCAGGCTGATACCGACCTGGATCACGCCCACCGGACGCCGACCGGTTTGGAGAGGGATGCTGATGACGCGCAGGCGCACATCGCCGTACTTGACCGTGCTGATCACGGGCTGTCCGGCATCCCGGCCTACCGGATCCAACACCGTATCGAACTCCGCCGGGCGGTTGAGAATCAGGTTATCGTTGGTATCCCAAAGCTGGACAAAGTAATTCTCTCCCAGGTGAAGACTGACTACTTCGCTAACATCAAAGGTGCCGTCAGGCAACACGCGCAAGGCGGTGACAAAATGGTTAGAAGATTGCTGAAGGCTTTCATCCACCTGACTGGTCAGGACAAGATTGACCAATCCATAAACCGTAAACCCCACCAGTAAAAGGATGGCCCCCACTAACGCACTGTATATCAGCGTCATGCGCAGACGCAGCGACATTAAGGCTCCTCGCGCAGAACGTACCCCACTCCCCTGGCAGTGTGGATCAGGCGGGGTTCCCCGTTGCTCTCCAATTTCTGACGCAAATAGCGAATGTAAACATCCAAAACATTGCTCTCACCGCCAAAATCGTAGCCCCAGACGCGGTCGAAGATCATATCTCGGGTGAGCACCTGGCGAGGATGGCGGAGGAACAACTCCAACAAATCATATTCCTTGGCGGTAAGTGAAATGACACGGCCAAAGCGAGTTGCCTGCCGTGTGGAGGTATCCAAGACCAGATCCTGAAATGACATAGTCACAGTCCGCTCCGGCATAGTACGGCGCAACAAGGCGCGTATTCGTGCCAACAGCTCATCCAATTCAAAGGGCTTTACCAGATAATCATCCGCGCCAGCATCCAGCCCCTGCACACGGTCTTCCAAAGCATCCTTGGCAGTGAGCATGAGAATGGGCAGACCTCCACCGGCGCGCAGGCGCTGGCAAACCTCCAGTCCGTCAATGCCGGGCAGCATCCAATCCAGAATGACCAGATCAGGATGCAGGTTGCGAGCCATATTCAGGCCGCTTTCTCCATCCGAGGCTGAATCTACCTGGTAGCCTTCATAGATCAGGCTGCGTTTAAGGATCTTTACGATCCCCTCATCATCTTCGATAATCAGGATGCGTTCTTTCATCGCGACCCTCCGTTGGTTGAGATAAATATACCATAACGGCTGGTAAAATGCCACAAAAGGGAGAAATATAGCCCATGTTTTACCGGGGAAAATAAATCCGGGTTATCAAAGCAAAAACATTACTTGGGAGGCGGGGCTTTTCCGATAAGTTTTTTATAGATCAAATAGGTCAAAGCAAACGTGGCGGCGACGATCAAAACGGTGTAGAGGCCGACCATGGGATTAGCGGGATCCGCCATGACTGGGAACAAGTCCTTGAGAACGCTAAACAGGATCATGACAATTAATGCGCTGGGAATTCGCCATCATCCCTTTGTACCCCCAATCTGTTCCTACCAGGGGAGTTGTCTCAAAGACTCTTTTTTTTGCGGAGGCGGAATCGGCTCAGATTTCAAAGACAACCTGACCCCGCAAGAAAGGTATCTGCCTTTGAGCTGCGTTCCTTGCATGAGCGCAGTGGCCGCATTTGTACACGGACATGAACGATGACTCGGCTTTATTGATTGGATTGTTCTTCCAATAATTCTTTCAAGCGCGGATGGTCGGCATAATATCCACGGTAATTCTCCGGAATCAGGGCGGCGATGCGGCACATCATTTCATCGGTAGCTCTTGCCATCGCCTCGTCGCGGTTTTCGCGCTCCAGCGGAGGAATGACATAAGGTTTGCCAAACCTGGCCGTCATATTTGGACGGCGGAAATGCAACAGGTCACTAAAGATCGTCTCAGAGCCCCAAATGCCCAGCGGCACTACCGGCACGCCGGTGCGTAAGGCCAGGAAGACAGCGCCGGGCTTACCCTGAGCCAAACAGTGTTGTTTGCTGCGCGTTCCCTCCGGCGCAATCCCCAGAGCGTGGCCGGCCTTTAAGACATCAATCGCCTGGCGAAAGGCGGTGAAATCGGCCTTTTCGCGGTCGATCCAGATGCCCATTGCGGTATCCACAAACCAGCGAATAACCAGATGCGTTTTGTATTTGTCGGTGATTAAGGCAGTGATATCCTCGCGGGTGGGGCACATGAACAATAAAGCCGAATCAGCATAACTAAGGTGATTCAAAGTTATCAAAATGCCCCCGCTGACGGGCACATTTTCCAACCCCTGGATCTCCAGATGGGTCAGATGACGCATCAAGAAGCGGATGACCCGCTGCAGCCTGCTTCGCTGGACTTCTCGGCTTGGACCCACTTTACCTCCGGTTCACACCTTGCGAGCCACACCTGGGCGCGGCTCCAATTGTAATAAATGATCGGCCAATACCTGGATCTCAGGTAGGAGGATCTGCTCTGCCTGGCCGCTATCGCACATCAAGCTGATCTGGGGATCGATTGGAACGCGCGTCCATAACTGTGCGCCGGCAACCTCCGCAACCTCTTCCACGTGACTAGGGCCAAAAATATAGTGCGGGCTGCTGGTATCCGGACAGCGGTAAAAGCTCATATTTTCCACAACGCCGAGGATCGGCACACCCAATTGCTGCACCATGCGCACCGCCTTGCGCACCACCATTGCCGAAAGATCCTGCGGGGTAGTGACCATGATCACGCCATCTATCGGCAAGCTGTTTAACACCGTCAGGGTGGCATCCGAGGTACCCGGCGGCAGATCGATCAAAAGCGTATCCAGCCGTCCCCAAAGGACATTCTGCCAGAACTGCTGGATGGCGCCGCTGAGCATCGGTCCGCGCCAGACAACCGGGGTATCTTCGCTGGCGACCAGCAAATTGGTCGAGACCACTCTGATCCCGCCTTTGGTAACCGCAGGCATCATACCCTGTTCACCGCCGCGCAGGCCACCCGGGGGCAGGCCGAACAATTTGGGGATGCTGGGACCAGTGATATCTGCATCCAATACGCCAACCTTGAGGCCACGGTGAGCAATGTTTGCCGCCAGCATGGCAGTGACCGAGGACTTACCTACCCCGCCCTTGCCGCTCATCACTGCCACCATGTGGCGGATGCGGTTCATCTGGCTGAGGTCAGGGAGCCGCGGCTGGCCGGTCTTGCTGAAGACCGCCTGGCGCTCCGGCTCGGTCATCGCCCGGAATCCGATCTGCACCTCGCTGATGCCCGGCAGTGCCAGGAGGGCGGCGCGCGCCTGGGCTGCCATCTGGTCGCGCAGCGGGCAGCCGGGAATAGTGAGAGCCATGGTAAAGGCCACCTTGCCGTCATCACCCATCTGCAATTCTTTAATCATATCCAATTCCACCAGGTTGCGGCCTAATTCCGGATCCATCACCTGGCTAAGTGCCTGCATGATCTCTTGTTCAGTTGCCATGTTTCCTCATTCCATATGATTCTATCGCTTCAATAAGCGCCTGGCGTACTGGGGTATATTGCAAGCCCAGTTCACGCTCGGCCTTGCTGCCATCAATAACGAAGCCTTTCTTCAAAGTCCAGGCCGCATCCACCGAAAGGCCCCAGGGCGGCGGCTGGCGGGTGAGCGCAGAAATCCCGGTCAACAAATAGGCTGCGCACATCACAATGAAGTCGGGAAAACGGAAGGGCGGCAGCGGCACGCCGGAGATCTCAGAAATCAGGCGTGCATATTCCAGGCCGTTCAGCACTTCCTTACCCAACAGGTATTTTTGGCCTATGTTATCCTCTTTTTCGAGGGCGCGCAAGACGGCCTCGGCTACATCTCCGGCATACACATACGTTTCCTTGGAACGGTTAAAGATGCTGGTGGGGGTCTTGCGGTGAAGGAGGGTCTGAATATAGACACCACTGGCCTTGTCGTCACCTGCGCCCAGCACAATGCCTGGATAAAGCGTCACCAGCGGCAGGCCGCGCTGGCGATGCATTTCCCAGGCCAGACGGTCGCCTTCGGCCTTAGTACGCCCATAATCGCTGAACCAACGCTTACCGTGCGGAGAATCTTCGCGGATTGGCTCTTCATCTGGCTTACCATATACTGCCACGGTGCTGAGATAGACTACCTTCTTTACCCCCACCTCGAGGGCTGCAAGCATCACATTGCGCGTGCCCTCCACATTCACCCGCTGGAATTTTGAACGGTCCAACTCCCACATCGAATATAAATTCGCCAGATTGATCACTGCGTCGCAGTCGCGCATGCCAGCCACCAGAGATGGATAGTCTGTGATATTACCCGTCACTATCTCCATCCCGGCATCCTGGATATGGCGCGCACGGGCAGGATTTCGCACCAGGCAACGCACCTGATGGCCGGTTTGAGCCAGCCTGCGAACCAGATGTTTTCCAATAAAACCGGTCCCGCCGGTTAGAAAGACCTTCAAAAGCTCTCCTCCACACGCCAGATCTAAAGCATCCGCCGGAATTCCGGCCTTTGATCCTACCGGGGCAACTATACCGCACTTTAAGGCAAAGTGCCAGAGACCGGACGGACAGATCTGGTTGAAATAAAAACACATCCCGAAGGAGCTTCGGGATGTGTTTGAACCGTAAGAAATTTTAAGCTTCCGGGGTGGCGGTAGGCTCGCTCTTTTTGGAGCGCCGGTTGCGCAGGAATTCGTAAATTCCAGGAACCAGCGAGATGAGGATGATCGCGATCACTACCAGCGAGAAGTTTTCGCGCACGAAGGGGATGTTTCCAAAGAAATATCCGCCGAACGTGAACAACTCCGTCCACAAGATCCCGCCGACCACATTGTACAGGAAGAATTGGCCGTATTTCATCTTCCCCACGCCCGCCACGAAGGGTGCAAAAGTACGCACGATCGGCACGAACCGGGCCAGGATGATGGTGATGCCACCATACTTGTCGTAGAATGCCTGGGTGCGGTCCAAATACTCTTTCTTGAGGAAACGCACCTTGCCGCTGAACGCGCGCGGCCCGATGTAATGCCCAATCCAGTAATTGACCGTGTCACCCAGCACCGCGGCAATTTCCACCAGGACAAAGAGCAGAACTGGATCGAGCGAGCCAATGGCCGCGAAAGCGCCCGCAGCAAAGAGCAGCGAGTCGCCGGGCAAGAAGGGCATGACCACCAACCCGGTCTCGATGAAGATGACCAGGAAGAGGATCATGTAGGTCCAGGCGCCGTACGTCCGGATGATCGCATCCAGGTACTTATCCAGGTGAAGAATGAAATCGATCCAAAAACTAAGATCCATGTTACTTCTCGGTAATGGTGACAGACAGGATGAGGTCGGGATCCGCCAGGGTAGTGCCGGAGGAAGGATCACGTTTGGTCAGGCTGTTGACCACAGCCATGCTCTCATCAGTGACCTGCCCAAAGATCGTGTAGCCGCCGTCCAGGTCTGTGGTAGGGGCAAGGGTGATGAAGAACTGGCTGCCGTTGGTGTCGGTTCCAGAGTTGGCCATACCCACTACGCCGGCCTTGTCAAAGCTCAAGCCAGAGACGATCTCGTTGGCGAACTCATAGCCGGGACCGCCCATGCCGGTGCCGCTCGGATCGCCGCCCTGGGCGACAAAGCCGTCGATCACGCGGTGGAAGGGAGCATTGTCGAACCAGCCATTTTGAGCCAGGAAGACAAAGCTGTTGACGGTGAGGGGCGCCTTGTCAGCAAATAAATTGATGACAATATCGCCCTTGCTGGTCTTGAGGGTGGCGGTATAGCTCTTGGCCGGATCGATCACGACCGGCGGACAGGCTTTGTAGGCCTTGTCTTCTAAGGACAGCACGCCCAAGACCTGCTCGATCACCGCCGAGAACTCATCCACGGTGGGGATATACTGGAAGTTATAGGACAGACCGTTAATAAAGACGGTCGGCGTACCGCCCAAACCCAGGTTGACAGCGTCGGCCTGAGCCTGCTTGACCTTGGACACGACCGCGTCGCTTTGAACGTCGGTTTCAAAGCGAGTCTTGTCCATGCCCAACTGACCAGCTTCATCAACGAACCAGGCAAGGGCAGCCGATTCGTCCATAGCGCTCCAGGTGCCCTGGTTTTCAAAGATCGCGGTATGCATCTCCCAGTATTTGCCCTGCAGGCCGGCAGCTTCGGCGGCCTGGGAAGCAAGCAAAGCCAGGTTGTGAATGCTCAGCGGGAAATCACGGTAGACAAAACGAACATCATTGGGATACTTTGCAAGGAGTTGCTCCAACACGGGAGCAAGGGCAGCGCAGCCCGGTCATTGATAGTCGGAGTATTCCAGAATGGTGATGCGCGCGTCGGGATTTCCCTGCACATGCTCGGAATTGCTGACGGGGGGCAGGGACGGGTTAGGATCGGGCAGCATACCCACCACATTGCAGGCAGTGGGATCGCCCAATTTGCCCAGCGCCACCGGAACGGTGGTTGGAACAGGCGTTTTGCCAGGTTCCGCTGTAGCCGGGACAGCAGTTGGCGCAGTGGTGGCGGTGGAAGTCGGGCTACCGCTGCAAGCTGCCAATCCCAGCATACTGACCAGGATTAAAAGCCACAAAAAACGTTTCATGCTCATTCCTTTCTTCAGCATAAGATAGTTACTACCAATAAAACGCCCGTTTGGGCGTACATGGCCTGATTATAATCGATTTTGTCAATTCCCCTGGCGAATCGCAACGCGGATCAGGCGGTCTCCGGGGGGCGGGTTCAACTGGGCAGCAGGATTACGCTCAGAGAGCGCCTGGAGAATGTCCATTCCTTCCAACACCCGACCAAAAATGGTATACCGCCCATTCCAATCCGACTGGGGGGACATGTTAATGAAGAACTGGCTGCTATTAGAATTATTCCCATCCGCCATGGCCAGCATGCCAGCCCGGTCAAAGGTCAGATCAGGGAAGGATTCGTTGGCAAAGGCATAACCGGCATTGCCGTAGCCGGTGCCGCTGGGATCGCCGCCCTGCACCAACAGATCCTTGACCACAACGTGGAAGGTCGTGTTGTCGTACCAGCCGTTCTGGGCTAGAAAGACGAAACTGTTCACGGCCAGGGGAGCCTTATCGGGGTACAATTCCACCACCACCCGGCCTTTTTCGGTCTCCAGAACGGCCATGTAGGTGTTGTGCGGATCGATGACCGTGGGCGGGCAGGCATGGTACTGGCGCGCCTGCAGGTCGAACAGGCGCAGCAGCGCCTCCAGGCTGGAATAATCCGCCGCGCCCTGGTAGATCTGCCCATTGACGAGCAGCAGCAGCGCCCCCGGCACGCCCAGCGCAGCCGCCTGGGCCTGTTTATCCAACACACGCTGGGCTGCCGCGTTCGAATCCAGATCGGAGGCGAACTGCTGCGCATCCATCCCCAATCCGGCAGCCTGTTCAACCAGCCAGGTTCTCAGGGCTGCTTCATCCAGATTCGCCCAATCCGCCTGTCGGGATAGGAGGGTGTCATACATATTCCACACCCGACGCTGCATATCCGCAGCTTCCAATGCCTGCCCAGCCAGTAACGCAAGCGGGTCGGCAGGATCCGCCAGGGGACGCAAGACCAGGCGGAATTGCTGCGGGTAAGCTTGCAACAAGGCTTGCAGGGTGGTGTTCACCTGAGCAGCCGCGGGGGAACGCGGACTGGCATATTCGATAACAGTCATCAGCGCGTCCTGCGCTCCAAGGCTCCAATCCGTCTCTGAAGGGGCGGGAAAGAGCGATGCCGGCGTGCTTTCCACCGCCTGGGAGATGACCGTACAGGTCATCTCGAACGGCAGCGGGGTTTCAGTGGCGGAAAGCGGCGTGGGAGGGAGGTCTACCGTGGGCAAGGGGGTGAGCGTAGCGGCAGGCGCACAGCCAGCGGTTAAAACTGCGATCCACAATACGCTCAGGCAGGCACTCCACCCGCGCCGCACGGCCTATTTCTCCTGCAATTTCGCCAACACCAACCGGCGCAGGTCTGCCTGTACATCCGGAATGGGCCGGGCAGCATCCACCACGCGCCAGCGTTGCGGCTGGGCAGCGGCCATTTCCAGGTAACCGCGGCGAACACGCTGGTGAAAGGCCAAGGCGTAGGCATCCAGGCGGTTCCATTCGCCGCCTGAAGAACGCCGGCGCTGCAGCCCCTGCTCCACCGGCACATCCAGGAGGAAGGTCAGGTCAGGCTGCAAGCCGCCAGTGGCGAATTCCAGCAAACGGCGCAGGGTATCCAGCGAGACGCCGTGCCCGTAGCCCTGGTAGGCCAGGGTGGAATCGGCGTAGCGGTCGCACAGGATCACCTTTCCCTCTGCCAGGGCGGGGCGAATGAGCTGTTCCACATGCTGGGCGCGCCCGGCACAAAAGAGAAGAATCTCGGTACGCGGGTGCATGGCGGTGTTATCCAATTGCGTCAGCACGGAGCGGATCTGGTCGCCAATGGGCGTGCCGCCCGGCTCGCGGGTGGTGATGACCTCATAACCTTGCACGCGCAGGAACGCTGCCAGGTCGCCAATCTGGCAGGTCTTTCCGCTGCCTTCCGGCCCTTCCAGGGTGATGAACATGGCTTAGCCTCCCGTGCTGAAATGACCGGCTAGTCGCGGAAAATGCGCACGCGCCGGTTTGGTTCTTTGCCGTAGGAATGCGAGACCAACTGCGCCTGGCGGGCCATCTCGTGTTGCATGCGGCGGATGGCGGAAGAAGCTGGGGGCAGTTCCACCCAGCGCTGCCCGTTCAAGACCGACTCGATGGCAACGCGGGTCTGGTTGGAGGCCGCGTCCATATTATAGGGTTCGGGCTCCATCGGGATGTTATACAGTTCCGCCAGGGATTGCTCCATCTGATTGACCGTATTGGCGCGCAAGACATAGATCTGCAAGCCGCGCTGCTCGGCATCCACGATCGGCTGCTGGCGGCTGCGGTAGTAGGTGCGCAAGGTGACCACCACATCGGCCTCTTCGATATCGCGGGCCACGATGACCGGCAAACCCAGCCGCTTGGCAGCCTGGAGCAGGCGATTGCGCGAGAGCCCATAGAGGAAGATACGCAGCGGGCTGACGTTCAGGTTCTGATTGATCCCGGCAGGTTCCTCTTCTTCCTCGGCCTCATCCAAGATCCGATCGGACGATTTGGCAGCGCGACGCGCTCCACGTTCCACGCGTTCCACGGGTTCTGCGCGCTGGAAGGGAAGGGTAGTCTCGCCAAAGGAAGCCCGGCGGGGGTTGTTGGCGGCGGGTCGGGCAGGCCGCGAGGATTTCTCGATATGGATATTGCCGTCCTCATCGCGGCGGCGGATCTCGGGCGGAATGGGATAGCCGCGCACCAGCGCATCTACCGATTCAGACACATCTGCGTGGATGGAAAGCGTATCGCGGTCCTGGATCTCGATCAATACGTCGAAGGTAGGCGGAGAGCGGCGTTCCAGAACAGTCTTTTGCGTGCCGCGCCGGCGGGCTTCCTCGTCGGAAAGGGTGACTGACTCGATCCCACCCACCAGGTCGGAAAGGGTTGGGTTGATCAGCAAGTTCTCCAAGGTTCGTCCGTGGGCGGTGCCGATCAATTGCACGCCGCGCTCGGCAATGGTGCGGGCAGCGGCGGCTTCCAGTTCGCGGCCGATCTCATCAATCACGATCACTTCCGGATTGTGGTTCTCAACCGCTTCGATCATCACCTCGTGCTGCAGGGCAGGGGTCTGCACCTGCATGCGGCGGGCTTTGCCCACCGCAGGGTGGGGCACATCCCCATCCCCGCCGATCTCGTTCGAGGTATCGACGATGATGACCCGCTTGCTCTCGGCCAGGATGCGAGCAGCCTCGCGCAGCATGGTGGTCTTGCCGATGCCCGGTTTGCCGAGGATCAACAGGCTCTTGCCCGATTCCACCAGGTCCTGGATGATATCGATGGTGCCGTAGACCGCGCGTCCCACGCGGCAGGTCAGGCCGACGATGTGCCCGCGGCGGTTGCGGATGGCTGAAATGCGGTGCAGGGTACGCTCCAGCCCGGCACGGTTGTCCGCGTCAAAATCGCCGATGCGCTCGACAACAAAGTCAATATCGGCGCGGCCGACCTCCTCCGAGGAGAGGGGAACCTCACCATCCACAAAGCGCGCCACCGGCTGGCGGCCAAGGTCGAGGATGATCTCCAGCAGGCTGTCGCTGTTGTTCACCCGCGCCACTTCCTCCGCCACGCGGGGAGGGATGACACTCATCAAAATATGCAAATCGTCGGTAATTCTTCGCTGCGTCATAAGAAAATTCTCACTTGGTTATATTATAAGCCGGAGCGGCCGGTTGATCGGCCTTTTGCGCCTCGCGCACCGGATCGGCCAGCCGTTCAGCAGCGGTCAGGTACTTGACCAGCAGGGCCTGGCGCGCGGCGGCAGCAGCCTGCATTTCGTCCAGCAGCGGTTCCAGCCAGGCCTGGTAGGAACGCACCGCCAGGTAGACCGGGCGGCCCTGCCAGCGCGGCAGTCCAGCCAGCCCATCCAGCAGATCGCGCACCTGCTCGGCCTGCGGGTGGATGTAGGGTTGCAAGAAAATTCCCTGCCCGCCTTCGATCACTTCCACATAGGCCAATAATTCACCGCCCTGGCGGCAGGCCAGGTGCGCGCAGCGCGCGCCGGGTGCACGGGGGAAGGACTCAGCGCGCTGCACCATGGGGGGCACCAATCCCTGGTAAAGCCCGTAAGCAGCCAGTGCATCCACGCCGGAGGAAATGCGCCACAGATCCGCATGCCCGGCTGTGCAAGGGGCGGGCAATTGCCAGACCCGCTGCCAGGCATAGACTGAAAAACCAGCCCGGCGCAGGGCCTCGAAAAAGGGCGAACGCTCGTCCACATCTGCCAACAGCATTTGCGCGCCCCAGCGGCCAGCCTGCCAGGCCAGCCCTTCCAAAAGGCCGGGCATCTCCGGCAGCCCGCCGCCGTTGCCAGGCAACAGGTAAGAGATCTGCGCGGCGCGCTGACCGGGGCGGTAAACCGTCTGACCGATCAGGCGCGGTGGACCCTGGTTGGGTTCCAGCACGGCGGTAAAACACTCGCGGGCTGGGTGCAATTGGGTCATCAGCACCGACCACCCGCTCAGGTTCCCGCGCGTCAAAGCCCGGACAGTATCCATCACCAGCACATCGTGCCGGTAACGGAACAATGCAGGGAGGTCAAACCAGGCAAACGAGCGAATCTCTATCTTGCCAACTCCATAAAATAGCGGTGAAAGCGCGCGTCGCCGGTCAGTTCGGGGTGGAAGGAGGTGGCCAGCAGGCGTTCCTGCTGGGCAGCCACGATGCGCCCGTCCGCCATGCGGCAGAGCACCTCGGCGCGCGGCCCGACCGCTTCGATCAACGGGGCGCGGATGAAAACAGCGTGGAAGGCGGCCCCAGAAGGATCAACGCTTTTCAGTGCAGGCACGTCCAGGTCTGCCTCAAAGGAATCAACCTGGCGTCCGAAGGCGTTACGTTCCACGGTGATGTCCATCAACCCCAGGAGGGGCTGCTTGCGGCGTGCGTCCAGGGAGAGAAAGATCGCCCCGGCGCAGGTGCCCCAAATGGCATGTTCGCGGCCAAAGACGCGCAGCGGCTCCAACAGGCCAAAATCCACCGCCAGCTTGCCGATGGTGGTCGATTCCCCGCCGGGGATGACCAGCCCGCTCAAGCCTTCCAGATGGTCCGCCAGCCGGACCTGCACTACCTCGGCGCCCAGGCCTTCCAGGATGACTTGATGTTCGATGAAATCGCCTTGCAGCGCCAAAACACCGATCTTCATGCTATTTCGCTCCGACGATTACCAGCCGCGCCCGGCGATCAGTTCGCCTTCAGGGATGGCAGAGACCTGCCGCCCGACCATCGGTTCGCCCAGGTTGCGGCTGACCTCGGCCAGGATCTTGGCGTCCTGGTAGTGGGTGGTGGCCTTGACGATGGCCGCAGCGCGTTTGGCCGGGTCGCCGGACTTGAAGATGCCGGAGCCAACGAACACGCCGTCCACTCCCAATTGCATCATCAAAGCGGCATCCGCCGGGGTGGCGATCCCACCCGCAGCAAAATTGACCACCGGCATGCGGCCCAGGCGGCGGGTTTCCATCAGCACCTCATACGGCGCACCCAACTCCTTGGCAAAGCTCATCACTTCTTCTTCGGGCATGTTCACCAGTTGGCGGATCTGCCCAAAGACCGAGCGGGCATGACGCACCGCTTCGACCACATCGCCGGTTCCAGCCTCGCCCTTGGTGCGGATCATCGCCGCGCCTTCGCCAATCCGGCGGGCGGCTTCGCCAAGGTTGCGGCAGCCGCACACGAACGGCACCTTGAAGGGGTGCTTGTAAATGTGGAAAGATTCATCTGCGGGAGTGAGCACTTCCGACTCATCGATATAATCCACACCCAGCGATTCCAATATTTGCGCTTCTACAAAATGACCGATGCGGCACTTGGCCATCACCGGGATGGTCACCGCGTCCATGATCTTGAGGATCAATTCGGGGTCGCTCATGCGCGCCACACCGCCGTTGGCGCGGATATCGGCTGGAACGCGTTCCAGCGCCATCACCGCCACCGCGCCGGCTTCTTCAGCGATCCTGGCATGTTCCGGGGTGACCACATCCATGATCACGCCGCCTTTCAGCATCTGCGCCAGACCCTTTTTTACCGCAAAAGTGGCAATTTCTTGTTCCATAACACTCAACCTCCTGACAAAAATCCAATATCATTTTGATTCTACCACGCCCCGCGCGCCCTAACAACGGGGATAGCCAGGAGGGTATGTTTGTCCTTCCTTTGGAGGATGAACATACCTGGCAAGGTTCGGCTTGCGCACGCCTACTCAAGATGCGAAATTCCGTTTATAATTATTGGCAGCAAGCGGGCGTCGCCAAGTGGTAAGGCATCAGCCTTCCAAGCTGACATTCGCCGGTCCGAATCCGGTCGCCCGCTCTTTCTTTTTAACCTGTTAGACATTCACTGGCCCCCTACGGGGACGATGTCCGAATCCGGTCGCCCGCTCAGAATTTCAGGTTGTTTTTTTCGCGCTACGCGCGAAAAAAAACAACACCCTGTTATTTTATCTCTCCCCCATCAGCCACCCGATAGAAGAAATCCCACGCACCCAGGGGACGGGGATGCCGCTTCTCCAACACGGCCAGGTAGGCCCAGGCGCAGAGCCTAAACAAGCCGTAGCCCAACCAGAAGCCGGCCAGGTTGAGGATGGCATCGTTGATGTCGATCACGCGGTAAGGATATCCCAGCAGCAGCGAGAGGAGCAGTTGGGCGCTCTCGATGCCCAACCCGACCGCTAGAGAAAGCCACACCGCCTTGCGCAGTCTCACCCGCTGAATGAAATTGATCCCGAAACCAAAGGGGACGGTGAGGAGGAGATTTTGGAGCAGGCCGAGCAGCAGGTATTGGTTCAAGCCGTAGCGGAAAAAGAACGGCGCCAGGTTGATGTGCGACTCAAGCGGCTCCTGGCGCATCACTTCCACATAGGTGCCGTTGATCTGCAGCGGGAAGAAGGTTTCCTTCAGGGCTAGTTGGAGGTATACCCAGAAGAGGGCAAAACAGAACAGGTAAGGCCAGGTGTGGCCGCGCCGCCGGAGAACCAGGAGAGCCAGGGCCAGCAAGGCGATCCCGAGCGGGAAGATGTCGATCCCCAGGTCATTGATCACAATTTCCATGCTCTTGGCCCTTGCCAACCAGCCAAAACAGCTACGGACAGTTGCGGCTGATGGCCTCTAAATTCCACAGGTCGCTGCGGGCGCTGACATCCAGGGAGAAGTTGCACACATCCAGGCGGGTGGCGGCCAGCTTGACGTCGTAATAGAGGGGAATGGCAGGCAATTGGTCGGCAAAGATGCGCTGCACCTGCTGGTAAAGCGCCACCGGGTCGCTGCCGTCGCCGGGACGGGAAGCCCGGGCGGCCTGGCAGGCCGCGTCGTATTCGGCATTGCTGAAGCCGGTGATATTGCCGCCCAGCCAGGAGTTGGCCGCGTTGGGAACCTGGCCGGTCTCGTAAAGACCGCAGGAGGGCAAACGCGCCGCCGCCCAGGCGAACTGGGCCAGGTCGAACTTGCGCCCAAAGAGGATCCCATCCGGCCCGGCCGCGTACAGGTCGCTGACGTTATAGCTGTTCAGGTTGGCCTGGATACCGCAGCCGGCCAGGGACTTGATCAGCAGGTCGGCCACCTTCAGGCGCAGCGAGGCCTGACTGGTGGCGTATTCGATCACGAAAGGCGTCCCGTCCGGCACGCCCGCCACGCCCTGCGCCACGCGCGGGGTATCCGGGTTGTTGTCGCTGTCCTTCCAGCCCACCTCGTCCAGCAGGCGGGCGCCCTGGGCCGGATCGTAAGGCAGGGCGGAGAGGTCGGAGGGATAGAAGGGACTGGCCGGCGGCACCATGCCGACCGCCACCTGTCCCTGCCCGGAGCGCAGGGAGGCGATGAGGGTCGCCCGATCCAGGCAATAGGCAATCGCCTGGCGGGTGCGCAGGTCGCCAAAGAAATCCGGGCGGTCGCTGCCGGGGGTGAAGCCGTCGTCATAGGAAGCGGGGCGGATGCCCAGCACCAACTGTTCCACCTCGGGTCCCAGCCCGACGAAGGCTAACAGCTGACGTTGGCCCTGCAGTTCGATCACCTGACCAAGCTGGTCTTCCAGCAGGGTGGTCTGGTCAACGATGTCGCATTCGCCCACCAGCAGCGCTTCCAGGTTGCTGTCGGCGTTCTCACCCAGGAAGCGGTAGACCAGCGTCTCGAACTCGGGCAGCCCTTCCGCAGCGCGGAAATAATTGGGGTTGCGCGCCAGGGTGATGTGGTCGCCCTTGACCCATTCCTGGATCACGTACGGCCCCCAGCCCAGCGGGGTGGTATTGGAGAGGTCCGCTTTGAGCAGGTCGGCTGCGCCAAGCAAGCCCCAGGTATGGCGCGGGAGGGGCGAGAAGAACAGGCCCTCGTAAGTCTGCGGGAAATAACCGGGAATGCCCTGCCACTGCACGGTCACGGCATCCGGGGAGGTATAAGAAACGGTGCGCTCCACGATGCGCTTGTTGACCGGCGTGTCGGGGTCGGAAGCCAGTTCAAAGGAATAGACCGAATCGTCCGCGGTGAGCGGCGCGCCGTCCGACCAGAGCAGGCCGGGAAGAAGCTTGAAGGTCAATTGCAGGCGGTCCATCTGCACCGGGCTGGTCCCGTCCCAGGTCACCGCGCAAGCGTCCGAGGAGCAGCCGCTGGGCAGGTAGCGCGCGCCGGCCTTCAGATAGGTAAAATTGCCGTCCGCGTCCAGCACAGCCTGGCCTTCCAGCACGTCCACCGGCTGAACCAACGCGTCGCCGTCGGCCAGGGCAGGCAGCTTCTCCAGGATGACCGGCACAGGGGTGTAGCCGCGCATATCAATCGGCCCGTCATAGACCGCCTCCAGCACACTCCACATCGCGCGCGAGTTGCCGGCATACATATAGAGCGTCTGCGGCTCCTGCCCGATGCAGACCACCAGGGATTTGGGCGGCTCGGGCGTGGGGGTGAACGTGGCAGTGGGTTGAGGGGTCGGTTCGGCAGCCGTAGGGGTGGCCGAGGGCGCAGCAGTGGGAGCCGCCTGGCAGGCAGAAAGCAGCAATAATGCCGCAGCGATAATGAAAGTTGGTTTCATGCGCAGATCCTGAAGAAAGTTAGTCATCTTCTCCTCCAAAGCGCAGGCGGAGATAAGATTGATAGCGGGCCGGGTGGACGCGCCCGTCCTGGACGGCCTGGCGCACCGCGCAGCCCGGTTCATTTTGATGTTTGCAGTCGTTGAACTGGCAGAGCTCCACCAGCGGGCTCAATTCGGGGAAATAGCCGTCCAGCTCTTCCGGCTCGGTATCCCAGAGGGCCAGCGAGCGCAGGCCAGGCAGGTCGGCCACGAAGCCGCCCTCATTCAGGGGGAACAGGCGGCGCACCACCGTGGTGTGCATGCCGCGTTCGCCGCCGTTGGAGACCTCGCGCACCGCCAGGCCCAATTCAGGCTGGATGGCGTTCAGCAGGCTGGATTTTCCCACCCCCGAAGGCCCGGCCAGCCCGGTGAGGCGTCCGACCAGCGCGGCGCGCAGTTCATCCAGCCCGCGCCTTTCGCGCACCGAGGTGAAGAGCAGCGGATAGCCGAGGGACGGGTAGGCGGCGAACAGCTCGCGCGCCTTCTCCTCGCCCACCAGGTCGACCTTGTTGGCCACAATGACCGGCGGGATGCCCTGCTTCTCGCAAATGACCAGGAAACGGTCAAGCATGCGCAGGTGCGGGGCCGGGTTGGCGCAGGCAAAGACCAGCATCATCTGGTCCGGGTTGGCCAGCAGCACCTGGCGGTACTGCCCGCGGTTGCGGGGCATGGGCGCCAGGCGCACCAGCTCGTGCGTGCGGGGCAGGACGTTCTCTACCATGCCGGTGCCGTCCGGCAGGCGGCTGATCTCCACCCGGTCGCCAATGGCCATCACATCGCCCAGCTTGACCAGCAGCTTCAGGCGCCCGCGCGGGCGGCAGATCACCTCATCCGTTTCACATTGGACGGTGTAGAAGCCGCTGCGCACGCAGGTCAGGCGCCCGATCTCCATATATTTTATGCCGATCCCTGCCTAGGGTGTGGGCGTCTCGGTCACCGCGGGCGCCTCGGTGGGCGTGCGCGTGTACAGTTCGGTGGGCGTCTTGGTGACGAAGTAATCGGACTCCCAGGGATAGAGCGGGCCGGGGGTGTTGAAGAAGTAATAGTTCAGCACGCGGCGGAAGATCGGGGCGGCCATCTCGGAACCTTCGCCGCCGTTCTCCACCAGCACCACCATGGCGATATCCGGCTTGCCGGCGATATGGGCGTCGGTATACCCGGCGAACCAGGCGTGCGGGGTACCAGTCGAGTTCTGAGCTGTGCCGGTCTTGCCGTACATCATCACACCCACGCCCGCGAAGGTGCGGTAAGCTGTGCCGCGCGGGTTGGCTACCACCAGTCGCATGGCGTCCTGCACGGCGGTCAGCGTATCGGTACTGACCGGCAGGGTGCCGTTGACGACCGGTGCGAAGGCCGATTCGGCGTTGCCGTCCTGGTCGGCGATCTTTTCAATGATCTGCGGACGGTAGAGCGTGCCGCCGTTGCCCACCGCAGCCACGAAGGTGGCTACTTGCAATGGGGTGACCAGCATAGTACCCTGCCCAATGGCCAGCTGCACGGAATCGCCCTCGGAGGTGGAATCAGCGATATTGCCGGGATTTTCATCGATACCCTCGATGCCGGTCGGGGAGCCCAGGCCAAAACCGCGCGCCATGTTGGGCAGCAGTTGGCCGCCCTTTTGCTGGTAAATGAGCAGGCCGATATGCCAGAACCAGGGATTGCAGGAGCGCATCAGGCCTTCCGGCAGGGTGAGCGTGCCGGAAGCCGGCTTGCCCTTATCGTAGGTCCAGTCGTAGAGGGTGACGCCGGGCAGTTCAGTGAACTCCAGCCCGCACTCGTATTTATCGGTAACCTTGAAGACACCGCTTTCCAGGGCAGCCGACATGGTGATGATCTTGAAGACCGAGCCAAGCGGGTAGGTGCTCTGCGCGGCGCGGTTGATCAGGCGGCCTTCCTCGGCGTTGAAGACGTCCCCCAGCAGCCAACTGCTGTTGCTGTTGTTGGGGTCGAAGAGGTTCGGGTCGAAGCCGGGCGAGGAGACCATGGCCAGGACGCGCCCGGAATCGCGCTCCACCACCACGATCGCGCCTTTGAAGCCTTCCAGGGCGCGTTGGGCGTTGAGCTGGAGGGTCTTATCCAGGGTAGTGTAAATATTCTTGGCCGGGCGGGCGTCGGTCTGCCCCAGGCGGGTGACGATCTGCCCGGTGGAATCGACCACATACAGCGCGGCGCCGCGCTGGCCGGCCAGGTACTGTTCGCCCCACAGTTCCAACCCGGCCATGCCGACCTTCTCCCCGCCGCTGTAACCGGCGCGGCGGTACTGGTCGATCTGTTCGGCGGGAATGGGCTGGACATAGCCCACCACGTTGGGGGCGATCCCGCCGTTGAAATAATAGCGGGTGGTGTAGCGGTTGAGGATGATCCCGCCCACGCTTTCGATGGTGTTCATGCGGGCATCCACCTCGGCCGCGGTGGCCTCGCCCACCGGGATATACCAGTCGTCCCCGGCATATTGGTACAGTTCTTTAATAGAGGCCGTGGTCTTGCCGGTCAGGCTGGCCAGCTCGTGCAGCATGCCGCCTTCACTCTCGATCTTGCCCGGCCAGATGGCCAGCGAATAAGCATCCGTCTCGGCCACCAGGGCGTTCTCCTGGCGGTCGTAGATGTTGCCGCGCGAGGGAATGGTGTACTGCATGGCCAGGCGGTTGCCGTTGTGCATTTCGGGCATGATCAGGCCGTCATCCCACTGCACGCGCCAGACGCCGCCCTCGAGGGAGAGGTTCATGGTGATGTCGCGGGTGATGTCGCCGACCATGGCGGTGTGGAAAGTGACCCGGTAGGCCACCTGGGCGGATTCGGGGTTGTTGACCAGGCTGGAGAGGATCTCGAAATCGAGCGTCTTCAGGGTCAGGTTGATGGCGGTCTTTTTATAGAGGGCATTAAAATCATCGCGGGTGATGGCGGACTGCCCGACCGAGGTGAGCATGTCATACATGCCGTCGTAGGTCTCGGCCTGCCAGGATTCCAGGTAAGCCTGGGCGGCGGAACGGGCGTCCGGCGGGCGGGTGGTGAGCACCTGCGGGGTGGGCAGCGGCGCCGTGGGGGTATCGGCGGCTGCCGTGGATGTAGTGGAAACCGTCCCGGAGGGCGCCGCGCAGCCCGCGGCCAGGGCCAGGATCAGGAAAGCATACAGTACGTTGTGAAACTTCATAACCAACCTCTCCATAACACGCCGGGGTTCAACGTTCCGAACCCAGGATAGCGGAATAGACCGGGCAGGTATATTCCAGGGCTGCCTGGCAGGCCTGCGGCAGGCCGGCAGCCGCTTGAAGATCTAATTTACGCAGGGCGCGCGCCAGGTGGCAAAGCGGCAGGCCCATCACGTTGGCGTAACAATCGCGGAAATGCTCCACGGGGTGGAAACCGCTGTGCTGGATGGCGTAGGCGCCGGCCTTGTCGAAGGGATCGCCGCTGGAAATATAGGCTTCCATTTCCTCGTCGTCATAGGCGCGCATCCACACCTGCGAGAGGCAGACATCCTCCACCAGCTTCCCATCCTGCTTGCGCAGCAGCGCCAGGGCAGTATAGACCTGGTGGGTGCGCCCGCGCAGGTCGCCCAACATGCAGCGCGCCTGGGCGGCATCCGCCGGTTTGCCCAGGATGTGCCCATCGAGGGCCACGCTGGTATCCGCGGCCAGGATCACGCCGCCGTCCGGCAGCAGCGCCGCGGCGGCCTGGGCCTTGCCGCGCGCCAGGCGCTGGACGTAGGGGCGCGCCTCCTCGCCCGGCAGGGGCGTCTCGTCGATCTCCGCCGCCTTGCGCTCAAAGGGCAGGCCGAGCAAGGCCAGCAGCTCGCGCCGGCGGGGAGAATTGGATGCCAGATAGATCATAAAAGCAATTCTAACATACTTGGAGGCGGAATCGGTCGGCGAAACGAATCCGTAGGTGGGCATCTATGCCTACCTTGTTGGACTTACTGCACTCTCAATAATCCTCTCAATAAGATCTTACCGCAAAGTCGCAAAAAGGCGCTAAGGGTTATAAATTCTAAAACTGCGAAATTTCAGAAGCCCTTTTATCGACTTTACCTCTTCGCGCCGAAGCAGTTAATAAAAGGCGTGAATATCAATTCCCGATTAAAGGAAAAAAGGTCAGGAAGGGGTTTAACGCCACGGTCAGGTTGAACGGAGCAGCGACGGTCTCCCCATGACCGTCTGCGGCAGTGACAACGACGGTATAAACACCCACGTTCTCGTTCCCGGGCGCGCCGCTTAATGTGCCCACGACCGAGTCAATACTCAACCAGGCCGGCAAAGGAGAACCATTCACAGTGGCAGAATAGAATAAGGAATCGCCGTCAACATCCGTGAACGCAGTATAAAGGTCATAGCTGTGCCAGCCACGAGCGAGCCATTCATGATCTACAATCCCAGAAGTTGTTGGCGCATCGTTGACCTGGTTGACCGTGATGGTCACTATAGCAACATCCACCCAGGATTTAGCCGGAAAGACCACCATAAAATAGGTAAAACTGTCAATTCCATTAAAGTCCTCGTCCGGAATGTATGTGAACGCTCCGTCATCTATCAGAACTGCCTTCCCGTGCAACGGACCGCTCTGCAGTGCCGAATGAACGCTATCCGCATCTGCTTCCATATCATTCGCCAATGCCCCCGGCGCTGCGATTACCAATGGAATATCTTCATCGGTAGAATAGGCGTCATCCATTGCCTGCGGATCGTCGTGGACACCCAGGATCGTGATTTTCACCGTGGCAGTGGCACTTAAAGCGCCATCGCTGACCGTATAGGTGAAGGTATCCGTTGCTACCTGACCTTCACACAAGCTTTCAAATTGGCCGTTTGGATCGTAAGTAAAAACCTCTCCGCCAGGTGTATACCGCGCCATTTCGCCGTGATACCGATTATCTTGTCCCATACCATATCCTCCCATGAGGATATTTCCATCCTTTTGCACAATAATATCATCAGCAAAATCACCAGTTCCAATCGTAGTATTGACTTTGCCATCTCCATCGAAACTTGTATCCAGTGAGCCATTGGGATTTAACCGCATTAGAACAAATCCATAATCACCAACAATATTATCAATACCAGCCACCAATATTCTTCCATCTCGCTGCAATTCCAATGCGGTAACCTGGCAATCCAAACCATACTGGATTTCTAACATTCCGTCAAAATCAAAGGTTGTGTCTAACGTTCCGTCTGTATTGTATCGCACGATGGAACAATCTTGTTTAGTCCCCCAACTATAACCAGCCACTACAATTTTTCCATCGGCTTGCAAAGCAACAGCTTTACCATGATCGGGACTACCAAAACTCGTTATCTTCCATCCATCCCCATCAAAACTCGTATCCAATGTGCCGTTTGGGTTATAGCGTAGAGTAAGAAAATTATATTTAGAGTTAAAATAATTTTCACCGGCCACAACAATCTTGCCATCTTCCTGTAAAGCGAGCGAATAGATCTTGCTTATACCATCCAACTTTGTAATTACAATACCATCTCCATCGAAACCAGCATCCAGCTGGCCATTCGAATCGAAACGCACAAGTACAATGCGATAATCGTAAGTGTCGACTTTCAAATATCCAGCCACGATAATCTTGCCATCTATTTGCAATGCCATTTCACTAGCATAGGCATTCACTGAATTGGGTATATCAATACGCACTTTGCCGTCACCGTCAAAACCAGTGTCTATTGACCCATCTGGGTTATATCTGACAAGAAGAAAGTCCGCATTGTCATGACCCAAAATGATGAGCTTTCCATCCGCCTGCAATTCCACATCACGGATAAAAGCATTGGTGTCCATGTCGGTAATTGTGACCCCATCCCAATCAAAACTAGAGTCCGGGGTTCCATCGACATTATAACGAGCCACACCTAAATCGTACCCGCACTGCATGCCTGTCACGATCTTTCCGTCTGGCTGTTCAACAACTCCGTAAATGTAGGAATTGCAGTCTAATTCAGCAAGCACTTTACCATCCCCGCTGAAATTAGGATCCAAAATACCGCCAGGAAGAGTATTATGCACCACTTGGCCACGCAACCCGGTTTTATCGAAACCAGTTATTTTCACTGGTTCATAATCCGGGTCAAGATCATTAAACATCACATTCCCAGTAACAATCGATGTGTTTTCGTCTGTGATGAATTCCACACCGCTATCATCCCCTGGCATTGGATAATCCTGAACAGCGTTCACAACAATTGTTACAGTAGCCAGATTGGAATCTGCCACCCCATCGTTTACTTTATATGTGAAACTATCCACGTTATAAAAATTCAATTCTGGCGTGTAAATCAAGTTGGGCGCTATGCCGCTCAAAGTCCCATGTTTGGGCGGTTGTACGACGCTCCAATTCAACCCATCGCCATCTTTATCTAAGGCTGCCAGAGTGAACATCAAAGGCACATCTTCAATCATGCTCAACGACTGGCCAAATGTCTGCGGCGCATCATTTACCCCAGCAATTGTGATTCTTACTGTAGCGGTCGCGTCCAGCGCCCCATCGCTGACCGTATAAGTAAAGGTATCTGTTGCCAACTCGCCGTTACCCAAATACTCGAACTGCCCATTGGGATTGTAGACAAATGCCAACACACCATCCGGATTGTACCGTGCCAGTACAAAGTTATCATTGGAATAACCCGCCACAACGATCTTGCCATCTGCCTGCAACGCTACCGCTTGAGCAAAACTAGGATTTGGAAAACTAGTAAACAACTTGCCATCACTATCCAATGAAAGATCCAGAGAGCCATCCGCGTTAACCCTCGTCAGAGCAAAGCTACCATTGGAATAGCCTGCCACAACGATCTTCCCATCCGCTTGTAAGACTATCGCCTTGCCGTAATCGCTTCCGCCAAAATCAATGGTCAGCTTCCCGTCACCATCAAAACCCGGGTCCAGCTTACCAGCCGAGTCGTATCGCGCCAGGGCAAAATTACCATTGGAAGAACCCGCCACAACAATCTTCCCATCTGCTTGTATACCCAAAGCAAACGCATCCTCAACGGATCCAAAATCAGTGGTTAGCCTGCCATCACCATCAAAACCAAGATCCAGAGTACCATCGGTGTTATAGCGTACCAAAATAAAATTTCCATTGGAAGAACCCACTACAACGATCTTTCCATCGGCCTGCACTTTCACTGCATAGCCGTACTCGCTTTCCCCAAAGTCGGTAATTACCTTACCGTTGCCATTAAAGCTGGTATCCAGTGCGCCATCCGTGTTGTAACGCGTTATGGCTAAATCATAAAGATTGCTTTGCCGTTGCGAATAGCCAGCCACCACGACCTTGCCATCCATCTGCAAGGCCAATGCCTGTGCGAAATCATGGCCGCCAAGGTTGGTAAGCACCATACCATCCTTACCAAAGCTGATATCAGGGGTTCCATCCTGATTGTAGCGTGCCAGAACAAAATCATCGCCACCCCAATAAAAATAAGAGCCTGTCACCAATATTTTACCGTCCCCCTGCAAAATCACAGCTTTTCCCTTTTCCAATTGACCTAAATTGGAGATCAACCTGCCGTCTCCATCAAATCGTGGGTCTAATTTGCCGTCCATATTGTAACGCGCCACCGCAAAATCCGAATTACTGAATCCAACTGCAACTATTTTACCATCTGCTTGAATTGCCACGCCGTACGCTTGATCATAACCGCCAAAATCAGTCGTCGCCTTGCCATCTTCATCAAAGCTAGAATCCAGAGGAGTACCTGTGGTATTCGGGATCGCGGCCTGCCCAGACGTCATGCTGGTATCAATCCCCGTGATAAGAAATGGATCCCCTTCCGGGTCTCGATCGTTCGCCTTTACATCCCCCGTGGTAAACACCGTGTCTTCATCTGTAAAATATCCCACCCCGGCGTCGTCCAATGCAACCGGTGAATCATTGACCGGGGTGATCGTGATGGACACCGTAGCAACTGCGCTGTCGATCAATCCATCATTGACATAAAAAGTGAAGCTGTCCGAGCCAAAGTAATCCGGAGCGGGGGAATAGGTGATCTCCGGCGCTATGCCGCTCAGCTCGCCATGCGCGGGTGCATCGACAGACCAGGTTAGTGGATCTCCTTCCGCATCCAAGGCCGTCAAAGTGATCGGCAAAGAGGTATCCTCTACAGTGTTCAGCGCTTGTGAGTAGGCAACCGGAGCGATATTCTCGACTACCAGTGTGTATTCTTTCCTGCTGCCAATGGGAAAGGAAGAATCCACAGCTTGCACGGTGAAGGTGTACACACCTTTGGAATCAGGAATGCCACTCAATAGGCCATCCAGGCCAAGGGTCAAACCGCCGGGCAAGCTGCCAGAAATCAGGGTATAGCTGTAGGGTGCAGTTCCTCCGCTGGCAATGAGGGATTGGGAATACCAACCTCCCAGACTGCCATCGGGCAGCGTTGCAGGTACGATCGTCACATCAGGTCGATAACCGACTGCTCCCCAACACAACAATACTCCGTCAGTTTGGATCCCACAGGTATGACCGTATCCCGCGCTGATCTGAACAAATCTACCGGTTGGCGGGGTAGATTGGCCTCCATATTCGTTCGAGCCCCAACATACTGCCGCGCCATCGCTTCGGATTCCACAACTGTGATATCCGCCGGCGCTAACCTGAACAAAACTGCCGTTGGGAGCAGCCGTTTCCCCATGATCATTATGCCCCCAACAAACCGCAACTCCGTCGCTTCTGACTGCACAAGCATGGGCATATCCAGCGCTGATCTGAGTGAAAATTCCCGGCGGGGGCGAATCCAACCATTGGTAATCGTCTCCCCCATAGCCCCAGCAAAAGATCGTCCCGTCGTTTTTTATTGCACAGTCGTAGAATGAATTTACACTGACTTGCCTAAATAAACCTTCCGGCGGCGTGGCCAGCCCAGTTCCATTATCATATCCCCAACAAGCCAATGTGCCATCCGTCTTTCGACCACAGGCGTGGATATTGCTCGCGCTGATCTGTGAAAAAACGCCGTCCGGCGGAGTGGACATTCCATAATCGTTCTGCCCCCAACACATCACGGAACCATCGCTCTTTATTCCGCATGTGTGAAAAACCGATGCGCTGATCGTTTCGGGCTGGTGCAGGCCACTGATCGCCTCTTCTTCCGAGGCTCGCGGTCCTTCCGCCGCCTGGACAGACGGCACCTGGCGCGGCGCGATAAAGATCCCCAAAACCAGGATCAAGCTGATGATCCAACGCTGCCAATTTCCCCGCGATATCTGATGGGGCATTTTCCCTCCCTGGTCGATAACAATAAGAATAATATTTCCTGAGTAGATTAATTAACCTAAGTTGCCACCTTGAGAGGTGACAGAAAAGAAATCCATGCGAACT